>NZ_JBITZW010000008.1:6121-123018 GCF_044547105.1 Kitasatospora sp. NPDC052868
CGATCCGCCGTCGGCTCACCCGCCGCCCGCTTCTGCTCCTGCCGCTCCAGAACCAGCTTCGCCGTATCCGAACGCGCCGCATCACCCGACCCACCCAGGCCACGACCCTTACCCGGGAACGGCTCCGGCTTCGGAGCCGCATCACCCCGGCCCTCGACATCCGTCAGCGTGACGATGTTCGAATCCTTCTTCGGGGCCTTCCCCGCGTTCTCCGGCTTCACCGGAGCAGGCGTATCCGCCGTCGGCTCACCCGCCGCCCGCTTCTGCTCCTGCCGCTCCAGAACCAGCTTCGCCGTATCCGAACGCGCCGCATCACCCGACCCACCCAGATCACGACCCTTACCCGGGAACGGCTCCGGCTTCGCAGCAGCCTTCTCGGAACCCGTGTCACCCCTGCGCGCGACATCCGTCAGCGTGACGATGTTCGACCCGTCCTTCGGAGCCTTCCCCGCGTTCTCGGGCTTCACCGGGGCAGGCGTGTCCGCCGTCGGGCCGCCTGCGGCCCGCAGCTGCTCCTGCCGCTGCAGGACCAACGCTCCCGGCGACAGGGCTTCCTCGACCTGGTTCCGGAGGTTGCCGGAGGCGGCCGAATCGCTCTTCTCGGACGGGTTCGGCGCGGGGTCGGACTTCTGGCCGGGCTTCGGGGCAGGCGCGGGCTCGGGCTTCGGCTCGGGCTTCGGCTCCGGCCGATTGGAGGGGGGCTTGACGTCTGAGCCGTTCGGGCCGCCGTCCCGCTGTGCGCCCGGGCCGCCCTCGGTCCGCGGCAACGGGCCGCCGCCACCGCCGCCGCCCTTCGGGCCGGGGCCCTGGTCCGGCCGAGGGGGGTCGGGCCTGAGGTCGGGCCTGAGGTCGGAGCCGTTCGCGCCCCCGTCCCGGCGCCCGCCCGGACCACCCGGGCCGCCCTCGGTCAGCGGCGGCGTACCACCACCACCGTCCTTCGGCGGCTGACCGCCCTTCGGGCCGGGACCCTGGTCCGGCCGAGGGGGGTCGGGCCTGAGGTCGGAGCCGTTCGCGCCCCCGTCCCGGCGCCCGCCCGGACCACCCGGGCCGCTCTCGGTCAGCGGCGGCGTACCACCACCACCGTCCCTTGGCTGCTGACCGCCCTTCGGGCCGGGACCCTGGTCCGGACCGGGACCGGCGTTGGGCTCCGGGTGCGGCTTCGAACCGCCGCCGTGCCCGGCGCCGTTCCCGCCGGTGGAGCCGGACGGCACAGTGGCCCCGGAGGTCGCGGTCGAGTTGCCGAGGCGATTGTCGCCGCCCGTGATCCGCCGGGCCTCGGGTCCGCCGTCACCCGAGGACTCGGTGCCGCGCTTGGTGGCGGGCTCGGGGGTCTTCTGACCGCCCGAACCGTCCTTCGGGACGGAGCCGGACTTGTCGCCCCCGCCGGACTTGTCGCCGCCCGACCGGTCGCTGCCACCGGACCTGTCGCCGCCGGACTCCGTCACGACGCCGTGCTTCGGGGCCTCCGGCTTCGCCGGGCCGCCGGAGGAGGACGAGGAGCCGCCACCGCTCTTGTGGTCCGAGCCGGAGGCGTTCGCCCCGCCCTCGGTCCGGTGGGAGGCCGGCGGCGGGGTGAGCGAGGCGGTGGAGCCCGCGGCGTCGCCGCTGTGGAGGTGCACACTGCCGGGGATCTGGTCGTGCCCGCCGGGCCGGGGCACCGGGAAGGGCGCGGGGTGCCCCGCGATGTTGCTCATCGCCGACAGCAGGTTCAGCGGGTGCAGCGCGCCGTAGTACTTGCCGTTCGTGGCGTTGATCTGGGCGCTGTCGAGCCCCCGGACGAAGTCCACGTACTTCGTGGTCAGCGGCGAGGCCAGCCCCAGGATCATGTGGCGGGCGCCGCCCATCATGAAGCCGCCCAGGAAGCTCATCCCGCTGGCCGACCACTCGCCGTAGTAGATCTTGTTGAAGAAGCCCTCGGTGAGGTACTGGTTGGTCCCCATCTTGATCTGCTCGCCCAGGACGTGCCCCAGGACGAACATGGTGTTCATCCGGTCGATCCGGCCCGCGAGTTCGGGCAGCTTCTCGGCCAGCGCCCGCAGGCCCGCGGACGGCGCGTGGGCACCGCCCTCGGCGATCTCGCGCAGGGCGGTGCCGAGCGCCGTGCGGCCCGCGGCCGACCTGGCGCCGTTCTCCACGAAGGTCTTGCCGAACCGCTCCCCGAGCTCCTTGGCGGTCGCGGCGCCGAGCTCCTTGCCGAGGCCCTTCTCGAAGATCCTCCCGAGGTTCGTGGTGAACCGCTCCCCGGCCGCGGCGGCCACCTTGCCGCCGGCCCCGAAGCCCTTCGCCAGGTACTGGGCGTTCTCCTTGAGGAGCTTGCTGATGTTGACGGCGAACTCGGACGCCGCCTTGTTCGCGACCAGGCGTCCGGCCTCCTTGCCCGCGCCCTTGGCGGCACCGCCCGCCGCACCGCCCGCGGCGCCGGCCCCGAGCTCCTTGATCAGGGTGGTCAGTTCCTTGGTCACGAAGATCTTGGCGAGGCCGGCGCCCAGCAGCTTGCCCAGGCCCATGCCCAGCAGGTGCAGCGGGCCCGCGATGGCACCGCTGATCGCGCCCATGATCGCGGCCTGCTTGGTGAGGTCCTTGTCCCACTCGTGCCGGTTGCCCTGGCCGAACTGGATGCCCTGGAGGATCGAGTCCAGGACCAGTCCGCCCAGCACGCCGAAGAAGGTGTGCGTCAGGATCACCTGGACGAGCTTCTTCAGCAGGTTGATGATGATCACCTTCACCACCTGCTTGAACCCCTCCGCGGCGGCCATCGAGGCCCCGAAGGTGAACGGGAAGAAGGCGATGGCCAGCGCGATCTCGATCAGCAGCTGGACGATCTGACCGATGATCATCCACTTGGTGTACTCGACGGTGTTCGCGACCTTGCCCGCGAACTCGCCCAGCTCTCCGGCGAGTTTGCCCGCCGTGGCGAGGTAGTCGATCTCCTCCTTCTCGCCGATGAACCGCCCCATCTCCTTGGCGAACGCCTCGGCGGCCTCCCCCTCGAACTGGGTCCGGCAGCTCGTCACCAGCTCGGAGATGTACCCCCGGAGGGTCGGCAGGTCCTCGGCGAGCGCGGCGTACTCGTCCCGGACGTCCCGCAGCAGGCCCTCGTCGGACGTCGGCCACGGCATACCGGTGAGGATGTGGAAGAACGTCGCGACGCCGGGCGAGACCTGGATCGACGAGTGGGCCATGGCGGGGAGCCTCCGACTGCGAAGCTGGCTGGTGCGGGTGGGGAAAGGCGCGGGAGGCTGCTACCGGTGGGCGGTCAGACCAGGTCGGCGGCGTGCTCGTCGGCCGCGTCGAAGCTGTCGGCGGTGTTCTGGCCGTGCTCTCCGACGCTCAGCAGCTTGAGCCTGATGCTGTCGACCAGGTCGTTCAGGCTCACGGTCGGTTTGTCGACCTTGCTGTGGTACTGCATGCCGATCTGGTCGCTCCCGCCGCCCTTGAGGTTCTTCGCCCCGATGTCCTTGAGCTCGCGCCCGATCTTCTCGATCAGCGCCGCCATCTCCGGGAACTTGGTGAACTCCGCCTTGAGGTCCTCAAGTTTCTTCAGCTGCTTAGCCATTGAACTCCTCCTGCTTGTCGGAGCGCTTGGACCCGTCGGCCCCCGGCCGCATCGCGGTCAGCGGGGCGAGCAGCGCGTCCAGGTCCAACCCACCCGATCCGCCGAGCAGTTCGTCCTCCCGCTCGCCGGTGAAGGCCAGCCGCATCGACTCGCCCACGCCGTCGAAGGAGCGCATCGCCGCAGCGACCTTCTCCCCCATCCGGGCCTGGGCCTCGTTGAGCACGTCCTTCAGGACCGCGGCGAGGTGCGCGGGGGCCATGTCCTGGTAGGCGGTGGTGTGGAAGGTCAGCGCGATGACCTGGCCCTGCGGGCCGACCTGCGCCGTGACCAGCCGGTCCTTGGTGGTCACCGAGGCGCTCGACCGCTGCAGCTCCCCGGTCATCGCGGCCATCCTGGCCTGCTGCTCCTCCAGGGACGCCATCGCCTTGGCGAGGTGCTCCTCGAACGAGAACTCCATGTGTCCGTACCCTTCTCGACTGTGGAAAGCGCGGGACCGGCTCAGCGGCCGATCACTCCGTGCACCGCACCGGTGTCGGTGCCCCAGACGTCCTCGTCCTCGGACAGCCAGGTGGTGCGCTGACGGTCCTTCTCGCCCTGGGCGCCCATGCCGCCGCCCATGCCGCCGCCCATCGGCATCATTCCGCTGCCGGTGCCGCCGCCGCTGGTCGCCACCGAGCGGCCCCGCATCGCGGCCTCCTCGGCGGCGAGGGCCTCGGCCTTCTGGGCCGCCGCCTTGGCCTCCGCCTCCCCGCCGGCGAGGAGCTTGTTGGTGGGTGCGATGCCGTTGCTGTTCTCGATGCCCTTGGGGCTCATCCCGCCGCCGGAGCTGACCAGCCGCGGCAGTTGGCCGGAGCCGCCACCGCCCCCGGCACCGCCGCCGAAGACGCTCCCGTAGGAGCCCGGCACCAGGGTGCTCGAACCACCGGAGCCGTCCGAATCGCCGGACCCGTAGCTCCCGTAGCTCCCGTAGCCGCCGGAGCCGCTTCCGAGGCCGCTGGACCCGCCCCCGAGACCACCGAAGATGTTGGGGTCCAGGGTCCAGGTCGACCCGGTGGACGGCGGACGGGAGATGACCGTCCCGCCGCCGCCCGCGCCGATGGCGTCGAGCGCGTGCTGCTGGTCGCGGTACCGCTGGATGGAGTCGGCGATCGGCTTGCCGCCCGCGTCCAGCAGGGTGCCGTCCGCGGCGATCGAGCCGCCCTTCTCCAGCACCACGGGGTTGCCGTAGGCGTCGAGGACGGGCTTGCCGTCCGGGCCGAGCACCGTGCCGTCCTCCCGGACGGTCGAGCCCTTGGGCACCTTCGCGTTGGGACCGTAGATGCCGCCGCCGGCTCCCGGCGCGACGGTAGAGCCCTCGGGCACGGTGACCTGCTTGCCGTTCTTGTCCAGAACGGGCTTGCCGTTGGCGTCGAACAGCTTGCCGCCGGCGCCGATGTACCCGCCCGGCGGGAGCAGCACCGGCTTCTTGTCGGCGCCGAGGACCGGCTTGCCGTTCTTGTCCAGGATCTGGGCACCCGAGCCGGGGCCGCCGCCGAGGCCTCCGCCGCCGCCCCCGAGGCTGCCGCCGTTCGGGTTCGGCGGGAGCTTGCCGCCGGATCCGCCGCCGATGTCGGTCTTGGGCCCGCCGCCGCCCGCGCTGAGGGACGGCGGCTTGGGGCCGTTCTCGCCCGTGGGCGGCGGCTTGGGGCCGCCCTCACCGGTCGGGGGCGGCTTGGGGCCGTCCTCGCCGCCGGGCCCGGCGGGGGGCTCGACCGGGGGGAGCTGCAGCGGCGTCTTCCTGAGGCCGGCCTCGTACTTGGCGTTCGCGGCCGTGAACTTGCCGTCCAGGAGGTCCAGTACGGTCCGTGCGCCCCACTGGACGGTGTTGTCGATGTGGGCGGACCAGAGCCGCTTGGCCTCCTGCTCGATCTTGTCGAAGAAGTCCTGGTTGTGCGGGTCGCCGTACGAGCTCGTCACCTTCACCACGGGCGGGGCCCCCTGGTTCGACATGGTGACGGTGACCCGCGCCTTGGACAGGACGGTGGTGAGGAGGTTGTAGGTGACCAGGGTGGGCCAGGCGTCGTCGCTGTGGTACCAGTTGAAGTAGGCGCTGTAGATACCCCCGATCGCCTTCGTGAGCTCCGTCTTCAGGGTCTCCAGGTCGGCGGCGAAGTTGCCCCGGGCCAGCTGGTACTGCAGCGCGTCGAGCTCGTCGCCGAAGGACTGCAGCAGGGCCTTGAACTCACCGGCCGCGCTCCCCTGCCAGCTGCTGTCCGGGGCGTCGGTCCGCTCGGCCCACCTCCCGACGGCGTCCTTCCAGGTGCCCAGCCACGTCGTCACGTCGGTGATCGCC
This sequence comes from Kitasatospora sp. NPDC052868, assembly GCF_044547105.1. Taxonomy (NCBI): domain Bacteria; kingdom Bacillati; phylum Actinomycetota; class Actinomycetes; order Kitasatosporales; family Streptomycetaceae; genus Kitasatospora; species Kitasatospora sp. NPDC052868. Next base: position 12,010 of record NZ_JBITZW010000008.1, read on the forward strand.
TTGGCCGCCGTGGTGAAGGTGTCGGCGTTGACCGTGTCGGTCCACTTCGGGGCCGCGCCCAGCATCGGGTAGAACACCTCGTCGCCGAGGTGCATGAACTTGGAGAGGTCGCCGGCCGGGTCGTTGCCCCAGTCGGTGTAGTTGATGGAGATCCCCACCACGAAGCTGTGCGGGTCCCCCCAGGCGTCCAGGTAGTTCCAGGCCCACCAGACGTCCGTGGGCGCTCCGTCGTGCCCCTTGTCGGTCAGCGTCGCCTTCTTCGTGTACGGGGCCTTCGACCCCGTGAAGTGCTTGTAGTGCTCGACCTTGAGGTTGCTGCCGCTCTTGTACCAGCTGGGCAGACCCGCGCCGATGATCTTCTTCCGGTCGGCGAGGCCGCCCTTCTGGGAGGCGGAGGACGCGAACGCGGCGGCGATCTGCTCCCACGTCAAGTCGGACAATGCTGACACCCTCTCAAGGCGTGCGAAACGGCGGTGTACGGAGGAGTTGCGGGTCTCGGTGCGGAGCCGGTGCACCCGGTCGGCCGCCCCTGCGGGTGGCCGGTCCGCCGGGACGGGTCCGCACACCGCCGCCGGAGGGGAGGGCTACTTGCCGCCCGCCATCACCTTGTTCAGGACTTCCATCATCTGCGCGGCCGTCAGCGCCTCCTCGTGAGCCCGCTTCATGATCTCGATGGCCCGGTGGATCGCCAGTTCGGCATCGAGCATCTGGGTGTCGAAGCTCTTGAGGATCTCGTGGAGGGCCTTGGAGAAGGCCGCGAACCTGGCCTGGATGTCCGCCCCGGCCTGGAAGGGCGCGGATCCGGCCAGCAGCTTGAGCTGGCCGCCCTCGAACTTCATCACGGCCTGGTACCCGGTGTCGGCCAACAACGCCGTCTGGAAGGCCTGGAGGCACTCCTTGATGAAGGTGTTGAGGTCCTCCTCGTTCATGCTGAGGGTGGGACCGCTGCCGATCGGCTCGTTGCTCCCCACCTGTCAGCCCGTCGCGGCGGCGGCGCGGTAGTCGGCGTCGCGCAGGAGGCCGTGCATCTCGCGCAGCTTGTTGGCCGCATCGGTGATCTGTCCGCTCATGACGGTGTCGAGCGCGTCCAGCTTGTCGGCGAAGGACTTCGCGGCGGCGGCGAGTTCACCGCTGAGCTTCAGCTGCTCCGTCCGGAGCGAGTCGCGGAAGCTCTCCATCTCCGTCTGCATCTTCGCGCCGGCGGCCTGCAGGTCGTCCGCCGCGTCGTCGATGTTGGCGTGGTTGAGCATGATGCCCGAGGGCGCAGGGGTTGTCATCAAACGTCCTTTCGATTGGTCGCCGTGCGGCCTCGCGAGGCCTGCGCGAGCAGGCGCGGGGCGGTGCGGGGCCGGACGGTGCGGATCAGGTGGGAGGCGGCGGCGGGACGGTCAGCCGGTGGGGTTGAGACCGGACTCCACCATGGCGGAGTAGCCGCCGCCCATGCCCCCGGCCACGTGGTAGGCGGCGTCGTGGCCGGAGAAGACCGTGTTGCTGCCCGCCGCCAGGTCGGCGTGGAAGGTGTCGTACTGCTGCGTCAGCCGCGTGTACTCGTCGTGCCACTCCTTCATCTTCTGCACGTAGACGCTGCTGCACGCGGCCTGGAAGTGCTGGTGGATCTCCTTGTTGATGTCCTCGACGGCGGTGGCGGCGGACCGCATGGTGCCCATGTGGGTCTCCACCGTCTGGAGCACGTTCTTGATGGTCGCGTTGTCGATCTGGAGAGTGCCGGGGTTGGGAGTGGTCACCGGATTCCCTTCGTCGGTGGGTACGCCCGCGGCGGTTGCCGCGGGAGGGGTCGCAGGACCCGACTAATCCGTTCAACGGGACGACGGCGCAGGCGGGTTCAACCGGCCGCCGGTCCGGCCCGGGGTCACCGCGAGCAGGCCGGGGCGGCGGCTCGCGCGGCCGGGGCGGCGGCGGTCAGGGCGGTCGGGTCGAGGCTGGGCCCGGTCGGGAGCAGGGTCAGCAGGGCCTCGGGGGCGGCCGAGGGGGCGGGCCCGCCGTAGCCGAGCTGTTTGGCGACGGCCGCCGAGGCGAGCGGGTACTTCACCCCGGAGTCGGTGACCAGGTAGAGGGTGCCGCCGAGGCCCGCGCTGGACAGGGCCCGGACCAGGGCGCCGCCGCCGGGCCGCACCGCGATGCTGTCGGCGCCCGCGCAGGCCGGCTCCACGCCCGGCTGGGCGGCCGGCGGCGGGCCCGCGACGGCGGCGGCGTCGAGCAGGGTGACCGAGGTGGTCGGCGCCTGGTCGGTGAGCCTCGACTCGGCGCAGACGCCCCGGCCCTGGGGGACGGTCACCAGCTCCGGCGGCGCGGTGGGCAGCCCGGCTGCGGCGGGGGTCGCCGGGACGGCCGGAGCGGTGTGCCCGGCGAGGTCGGCCGGGCTGAGGGCGGCGGGGGTGACGGCCGCTCCCCCGTAGGCGGCGCTCTGGGTGCGCAGGTCGTTGCGGAGCAGCTCGAAGGCCATCCGGCTGAGCGGGGTGAGTCCGGCCTGGGTCAGCAGGTACGGGTCGCCGCCGGGGCCGGTGAAGAGCTGGCCGAACCGGGTCGGGCCGGCGGTGAGCTGCGGGCCCGCGGTGCCGCGGGAGTCCACCTCGGGGGCGGCCAGGTCCGGGCCCGCGGGCAGCGAGTTGAGGAAGGCGGCCGTCACCTGGTAGGCGGTGACGGCGCTCTGGCCGAGGGCCTGACGGGCGCCGTTGCGGCTGTCCAGGCGCAGCCGGCGGCCGTGCCAGAGCAGGTACTCGGCGCCGTCGGGGGCGGCCACCAGGGTGCCCTGCGCCTCGGTGAGGCTGGTGCCCCGGCCGCCGGTGCCGATGGCGAGGGCGAGTTCGGTGCGGCGGCCGCCGGAGGGGCCGGGCCGGCTGACGGCGCAGGCGAGCCAGGGCGCGTCGGCGAGCCGGTCGGGGCCGGGCAGGCCGTCCGGGGCGCCGAGGATGCCGATCGGGGCGCCGCGCGGGGTGTCGGCCAGCGAGTTCACGCTGACCTGGTCGACCACCAGCTGGTCGCCGGCCAGCAGCCGGGCGCTGGCCTCGTTCAGGACGGGGCGCAGGCTGCCGTCCAGGTAGAGGTAGCGGGCGCCGCTCTCCTTGACCACCACCAGGGTGCCGGGCTTGCGCCAGCCGGTGGCGCCGCCGGGGACGAGCGCCCCGTACACGGCGACTCCGAGGCAGACCAGGACGGCGATGACCAGTCCGGTCACGGTGCCCCGCGAGGTGCGCCCGGACGGGGTGTCGGGGGCGTCGGGCTCACCGCGCAGCATGCCGGTGGCGAGCCTGCCCATCACGAACAGGTGGGCCTGCACCTGGTCGCGCTTCGACTGCATCTCGTGGTTCTCCTCGGGGCGGCGGAAGGTGGTGGTGCGTCAGGGCCGGGTCAGCCGGCGATGGCCCGCAGCGCGTGGTAGACCCCGGCCACGGCCAGTGCCAGCGGGAGCACGGCGATCGCCGCGGCCGAGTGCAGCAGGTCGGCGGCCCGGCCCCAGTAGGGCAGCAGCCGGCGGCCGGGGATGGTCCAGGCGGTGATCGCCAGGGCGGCGGCCACGGCGAGCAGTCCGGCCAGCAGCAGCAGGCGCCCGCCGGTCGGCTGGTCGAGGACGGCGCCGCCGAACAGCAGCGCCAGCCCGTAGACGCCGGGGAGCAGGACGGCCAGCCGCTGCGGGATGCTGCCGACGGCCCGGCCGTGCAGCAGCAGCAGGACGGACAGGGCGGCCGTCAGGGACGGTGCGGCCCAGCCGGCGACGCCGGCCAGCTCGGTGGTGCACAGCGTGAGGATCAGCCCCAACGCCAGGTGGAAGGAGGTCAGGTAGCCGTCGGCGACGTCGCTGCGGCTCAGCACGGTGCTGCTGGGGAAGGGGGCGATTCCCTCCTGGAGCTCCTCGGCGTTGCGGGGCAGCGCGGGCAGCCGCAGTCCGGACAGCCGGAAGCAGATCCCGGGCACGAACGCGCCGATGACGACGGCCAGCACGGCGAGGGCCGCGGCCGCCTCGGAGGCGCTCATGCCGTTCAGCAGGAGCACCCCGGCCAGGACGGCGTGCAGGGCCACCAGGACGGTGCCGAGGAAGAGCGGCGCCGAGCAGCCGACGGCGGCCACCGCGAGTACCGCCGCGCCGGCCGCGGCGGAGCCGCCGGCCAGCAGCCGGACGCCGGTCGCCCCGGCCCCGCCGCCGGTCGGCAGCAGGCCGCCGGCGAGGGCCAGGTAGGGCACGGCCATGGCCCCCAGCGCGGTGCCCGCGCCGGCGTCGCCCACCGCCCGGGAGGCGCTGAGGGCGCCGAGCAGCAGCAGGACCCCGGTGACGGCGGCGGCGAGGTCCCGGGTGTGCTGCGGGCCGGGGAGCAGCAGCAGGGCGAGCCCGCCGGCCAGGGCGGCGACGGCCAGGGCCAGCGCCAGGTGGTGGGTCAGGGCGGGCCGCCAGGTGTCGGGGCGGGCCCGCATCCCGGTGGCGACGCCGTCCGCCATGTCGTCGAAGTGCACCTCGGGCAGCGGTTCGCGGCGCGGGCGCAGGTGGAGCTCCTCCCCGTCGTGCAGGCCGAGCGCGTCGGCGCCGAGCTCCTCGTCCAGCGGTGCGCCGCCGAGCCGTTGGAGGATCCAGCCGTCGTGCTCGATGCCCTGTTCGTCCACTCCGGGCCCCGCGTAGCCGAGTACGGCCGGCAGCAGGTCGGCCAGGGGAACGTCCACGGGCACCGCGAGCTCGAACACCGTGTCGGGTGTCCGGAACCTCAGGCGGCACAGTCCGGCAACGGCAGTCCCGTTCAAGACTCTCCAATCTCCACCGACCCGGCCGGCGGCGGCGCAGCGCGGCGCCCCGGCGGGATGTCCTGACGGGGTGGGCGCCCCGGCCGCCTGGGGGATTGGCGGGCCGGGGCGCCGCCCGCACCGGGAGATACGGCGGGCGGGGGCCGGGAGGTTCACCGGCCGCCGCAACCGGTCGGGGCGGCCCGTCCGCGGCAGGCCGGGGCGGCAGGCCCGTGCGGCAGGCCGGGGCGGCCGGTCCGTGAACCGCCGGGGGTGCGCCATCCGTGCACCTGGACGGACGACACGCGTCCCGGGCCGCGGATCACCGGCCGGCCGTCCCCCCATCGCGAGGAGCCCTGCGTTGAGCGTGGTGCTGGTCAACCGTCCGCCGAGGCGCCCCGGACCGGAGATGCCCGACGGCGAGATCCAGTTGCAGGAGCCGCCCGCCCTCCCCGAGGCGCAGAGCGGCATGGCGAGCGTGATCAGCATGGCCCCGATGGCGCTGAGCTCGCTCTCGATGGTGTTCATCTTCCTGCGCCCGGGTGAGGGCGGCGGCATCCTGATGTACATCGCGATGGGCATGATGGGGCTCTCCGCCGTGGGCATGCTGGTCACCCAGCTGATCCGCGGCTCCAGCGACCGCAAGCGGGAGCTGCGCGCCGAGCGCCGGGACTACCTGCGCTACCTGTCCCAGATCCGCCGCCAGGTGCGCGGCCACATCGCCCGTCAGCAGGAGGCGCTGGCCTGGCGCCACCCCGCGCCGTCCGTGCTGGCCGCGGTGGCCCGCACCTCCCGGCTGTGGGAGCGGCGCAGCGCCCACCCCGACTTCGGGGACGTCCGGATCGGGACGGGTCCGCAGCGCCTCGCGGTGCGGCTGGCCCCGCTGGCCACCAAGCCGGTGGAGGACCTGGAGCCGCTCTGCGCGCACGCGCTGCGCCGCTTCATCAACGCCTACGGCACCGTCGCCGACCAGCCGATCGCGGTCTACCTCCGGGGCTACGCGCAGATCCTGCTGCGCTCCGACGACCGCGCGGCGGCCCGGTCACTGGCCCGGGCGGTGCTGGCCCAGCTGGCCGTCTTCCACGCCCCCGACGAGCTGCGGATCGCCGTCGTCACCGACCCGGAGCACCGCGCCGAGTGGGAGTGGACCAAGTGGCTGCCGCACGCCCTGCACCCGGTGGACACCGACGGGGTGGGGCCGGTGCGCCTGGTGGCGGGCTCGGTCGCGGAGATCGAGCAGCTGCTCGGCGAGGAGTTCGGCGCCCGGCCGCCGTACGAGCAGGACGCCCAGCCCGGCCGGGACGAGCCGTACACGGTGATCGTGCTGGACGGTCCGCAGGTCGCCGCGACCAGCCGGGCGGCGCTGGCGGGGTACCGCAACGCCACGCTGCTCGACCTCGGCGACACCCTGGAGTGGAAGCCGCTGCGGTACCGGCTGCGGCTGCGGATCGAGGACGGCGCGCTGGCGATGGTCGGCGCGGACCGCAACCACCGGGACGACATCACGCCCCTCGGCCGCCCCGACGCCCTGTCGGCCGCCGCCGCCCGCCGGCTGGCGGTGGGCCTGGCGCCGTTCCGGATCGGGGACACCACCGAGAGCGGCGAGCCGCTGGAGACCGACTTCGACCTCGCGATGCTGCTCGGGATCCGCGACCTGAACCAGCACGACGTGGTCGAGACCTGGTCCCGGCGCGGCATCGCGGACCGGCTGCGGGTGCCGCTGGGTATCGCGGGCGACGGCTCGCCCGTCGAACTGGACATCAAGGAGTCGGCGCAGGGCGGCATGGGCCCGCACGGCATGCTGATCGGCGCCACCGGCTCCGGCAAGTCCGAGCTGCTGCGGACCCTGGTGCTGGCGCTCGCCGTCACGCACTCCTCCGAGGTGCTGAACTTCGTCCTGGTGGACTTCAAGGGCGGTGCGACCTTCCTCGGCCTGGACCGGCTGCCGCACACCTCGGCGGTGATCACCAACCTGGCCGACGAGGCCTCGCTGGTGGACCGGATGCGGGACGCCCTGCACGGCGAGCTGGTCCGCCGCCAGGAGCTGCTCCGGGCGGCCGGCAACTACAGCTCGCTGCTGGACTACGAGACGGCCCGCGCCGCCGGGACCCCCCTGGAGCCGCTGCCGACGCTGTTCGTCGTGGTCGACGAGTTCAGCGAACTGCTCGCCGCGCACCGGGACTTCATGGACCTCTTCATCATGATCGGCCGACTGGGCCGCTCGCTGGGCGTGCACCTGCTGCTCGCCTCGCAGCGCCTGGACGAGGGCCGGATGCACTCCCTGGAGTCCCACCTGTCCTACCGGATCGGCCTGCGGACCTTCTCCGCCATGGAGAGCCGGGGCGTCCTCGGCGTACCGGACGCCTACCAGCTGCCCTCGCAGCCCGGCAACGGCTTCCTGCGCAGCGACATCGCCACCCTGACCAGGTTCAAGGCCGCGTACGTCTCGGGTCCGTACCGGGCCAGGCGCCGGGCGGCCCGCCAGGAGGTGGTGGCCGGCCAGGTCGCCGCCTACGGCACCGAGTACGTGGCGCCGCGCCGGCCGGCCGCGCTCCCCGTGGAGGCGGAGCAGCCGGAGGCGCCCGAGGAGACCCGCACCCTGCTGGACATCGCGGCGGCCAAGCTGACCGACGCCGGGCCGCCCGCCTACCAGGTGTGGCTGCCGCCGCTGGGCGTCCCGCCGACCCTGGACGAGCTGCTGCCGCCGCTGGCCCCGCACCCCGAGTTCGGCCTCACCACCGAGAGCGCGGCCGACCGGGGCTCGCTGACGGTGCCGGTCGGCGTCGTCGACCGCCCCTTCCAGCAGGTGCGCGACCTGCTGGTCGCCGACCTCTCCGGCGCCGACGGCCACGTGGGCATCGCCGGCGGCCCGCAGAGCGGCAAGAGCACCCTGATCCGCACCCTGCTGACCGGGCTCGCCCTCACCCACACCCCGAGCGAGGTGCAGTTCTACTGCCTGGACTTCGGCGGCGGCACGCTCTCCGCGCTGCGCGGGCTGCCGCACGTCGGCGGGGTCACCGGCCGGCACGACCCGGAGCGGGTGGTACGCACCATCGCCGAGGTCAACGCGATCCTGGGCCGGCGCGAGCTGCGCTTCGCCGAGCTCGGCATCGACTCCGTCTCGTCGTTCCGGCGGCGCCGGGCGGCCGGCGAGCTGCCCGAGGAGCAGCACGGTGACGTCTTCCTGGTCATCGACGGCTGGAACACCATCCGCCAGGAGTTCCCGGACATCGCCCCCGCGCTGACCCTGATCGCCCAGCGCGGCCTCAACTACGGCATCCACCTGATCGTCGGCACCACCCGCTGGGGCGAGGTCTCCGGCGCGCTGCGCGACCTGCTGGGCACCCGCTTCGAGCTGCGGCTCGGTGACGCGGTCGACTCCGCGATCAACATGCGGGCGGCGGGGAAGGTCCCGAAGATCCCCGGCCGCGGCCTGACCTCGGACGAGATGCACTTCCTCACCGCGCTGCCCCGGATGGACGGCGGCAGCGGCACGGAGGACCTCGGGGAGGGCGTCGCCGACCTGGTCGACGCGCTGGCCGACCACTGGACCGGTCCGCGCGCGCCCGAGGTGCGGATGCTGCCGCTCTCGTTGGAAGCCGCCTCGCTGCCCGCCCCCGAGGGCCGGCTGCGGATCCCGATCGGCCTCCAGGACACCACCATCGCGCCGCTGTGGCACGACTTCGAGGAGTCGCCGCACCTGGTCGTGGTCGGCGACAGCGAGGCGGGCAAGACCAACCTGCTGAAGCTGGTCACCGCGGCCGTCACCACCTCGTACACGCCCGAGGAGGCGCGGATCATGCTGGTCGACTACCGGCGCGGTCTGCACGAGGCCGTCCCGGAGGAGTACCGGCTGGGCCACGCGGTCGCCGTGGACGTGCTGCGGCAGATCGTCGACGGCGCGGCCCGGGCGATGGCCAACCGGGTGCCCGACGCGGACATCGCGCCGGCCCGGCTCAAACTGCGGGACTGGTGGCAGGGGCCCGAACTGTTCATCGTGGTCGACGACTACGAGCTGGTGTCGGGATCGTCGGGCAGCATGGCGTCCGGGCATCCGTTCGCGGCGCTGTTCGACTTCCTCGCGCAGGGCACCGAGTTGGGCCTGCACCTGATCGTGGCCCGCAGTGCCAACGGCGTCGGCCGCGGCGCCAGCGACGCCCTGATGCGCAAGCTGGAGGAGGTCAACACCCCGGCGGTGCTGCTGTCCTGCCCGCCGAGCGAGGGCTACCTGTTCGGCAACGTCAAGCCCCGGAACCTGCCGCCCGGCCGCGGCCTCTACATCACCCGCCGCCGCACCGTCCAGGTGCAGACCGCGATCGCGACCCCGGTCGGCGACGGGGACGGGGTATAGGCCCTCGGTGAACCCCCGCCGGTCCGGGGCCCGTAGAGCCGGTTGGAGCCCCGCCGATGGGACCGGGCAGGGAGAGGGCGGAACGATGAGCACAACAGCACCGACCGGCGGAGCCGTGGGCGGCACCGACACCGGCCACGGCTCCGCCGCCGGCCCCGGGTGGCGTCGGCTGACCCGCCGCCGCGGCGGCGCCGATCCGGCCGGCTCCTCGGCCCTGCACCAGGCCGGCGACCACTTCGTGATCGCCCCGACCGCCGGGCCGGCCGGGCTGGCGGCGGCGCTGGAGCGGCTGCAGCCCGCCCCGCACGCGCTGATCCTGCTCGCCGCCGCCCCCGACGCGGCGGCCGTCCTGCTCGGGCGGCTGGCGGACCTGACCCGGACCGCCGCCGCCCGGGGTGCCACCACCCTGGTCCTGGCCGCGTCCGGGCTCGCCGCCGCGCCGGCGGTCGGACGGCGGCCGGCCGAACAGCTCGCCGAGCTGGCCGGGATGACGGTGGTGGCCCCGGACGGGATGGTCACGCTCCGGCCCGACGGCACCCTGCTGACCAGCGGCCCGGAGGAGGGCACCGGCTCCTCCTGGTGGCTGTGCCCGCCCGCCGGGGCCGTCCAGGCGCTCGGCCCGGTCTGGCCGCCGGCCGCCCCGGCGGGCGCGGCGGGCGCGGCTGGTGCGGCTGGTGCGGCTGGTGCGGCTGGTGCGGCTGCGGCACCCGCTGCGGTGGCCGCTGCGGTGGCCAACCCGGCGCCGGTCCCCGCGCCCGTGTCCCGGGCCGCGTCCCCCGCCGTACCTGCCATACCGGCCGAGCCGGCCGCCCCCCAGGCGCCCGCCCCCGGCCCCGAAGGCCTGCTGGTCACCACGCTGCCGCACGGCTTCTGGATCAGGACCGGGCCCGGCGAGGCCGGCCGACCCGGCACACTGCAGCGGGCCGACGCCGCCGAGGGCACCTTCGTCCTGGTCGTCGGCCACCCCGGCGGCCCGCTCCCGGCCGCCCCGCGGCTGGCCGCCACCGTCCGCCGGCTGATCCCCTCCGACCAGGGTGAACTGCTGCTCAGCGCACCGTGGTCGACGGTCCGCGCGCTCAGCCGACTGGCCGCCGAACTCGCGGTCGCCCTGGAGCGCGACGTCCGGGCGGCCGTCGGCCTGCCGATGCGCACCGCCGGCGGGTACTCGTCCCGCCTCCTGGACGCCGACGGCAACGCGACCTGGGAGCCGTGGCTGACCGAGCTGACCGCCTCCGCCGAGCTGCGCCGCCTGTTCGCCTCCGCCTGGCGCGACGCGCCGAACGGCCTGGCGTCGTGCGGACCGGCGCTCTTCGAGACCGACGTACCGGGGTGGTGGCTGGAGGCCGTGCCCGCCGGTCTGTGGCTGCGCCCGGCCGACCCCGGCGCGGACCGGGATCCCCGGCTGCAGGAGCCGGACCCGACCCGGCCGCGACTGCTGGTCGGCGCGGGCCGCCAGCCGGTGCCGCCGGAGGTCCTGGCGGGCCTCGGCCGACTGCTGGAGGCGCTCGCCCACCCGGGGGCGGCCGAGCCGGCCCTGATGGTCAACGGCGTGCCGAGCTCGGGGGCCGTGACCTTCGGCCGGGTCGTCGGAGTGCCGGACGAACCCGTCCGACCGGGCGTCACCGCCACGACCTCCTCCGAGCCGCCCGTCGTCGAACCGGCCGTCGTCGACCCGGCCGCTCCCGCGCCGCCCGTCGCCGCACCCCCCGTCCTCGAAGCCGCCGTCCCCGAGCCGCCCGTCGTCGAAGCCGCCGTGCTGGAACCGCCCGTCGTCAGCCCCCTGCACAAGCAGCCGGACGAGCCCGCGGCCGAGCCCCCGGCGGAGCCCGTGGTCGAACTCCCGGCCGAACCCGCGCCCGAGCCCGCGCCCGAGCCCCCCGCCGAGCTCCCCGTAGCGGCCCTGCCGCTCGCCCCCGAGCCGGCCACCGCCTCCCCCCGGCCCGGCATCGCCGCCGAACGCGCCGCGTTCAAGGACCTGTTGGGCAGTCACTTCCAGCGCTGCGCAAGCCACGCCGACCAGGTGGCCATGCGCCTCCCGGCCCTGCGCTCCAGCGCGCGGGAGGACCTGAAGAGCGACCTCGCGGCGGTCTACCTGCACCATGTCGACACCGGCGTCCCGGTCTCCCGCGCGGAGCTGGTCGCGGCGGCCCGCCGGCCCGACCCGGGCCCGCTGGCCTCCTTCCTGGCCTGCCTCGGCTCCGGCCTGCGCAGGCTGCCGAGCCACCACGGCGCCGTCCTGCTCGGCGCCCACGCCGGCGAGTCGGAGCTGCGGCACTACGTCCCGGGGGCGCTGCTGTCCGAGCCCGCCCCGGTCGTCGGACTCCCCTCCCACGAGATCGACTTGGGGACGCCCGTCGAGTTCGCGGTGTGGTCGGTGACCGGCCGCAGGACCGCGGTGTTCGCCGAGGACGGCGAGCACGAGGTGGTCTTCCCGCCCGGCTCGCGGTTCTCCGTCCTGGAGGTCGTCCCCGCCGAGGACGGCCGGCCGACCAGGGTCCTGCTCCGCGAGGACGGCCTGCCCACCACCCCGCAGCCCGCCGGGAGCGGCCTCCCGGACCGCCGGGACCAGCACGCCCGACTGCGCCTGCTCGCCTGGCTGGCCCGCCGGGACCTCCTCACCCCCGAGGAGCGCCGTACCGTCAGCCGCCCGGAGCGCTACCAGCTCACCCCCGGCGTCGCCCGGCAGTAGGGCTTTCGCGTCGGGATGTCGGGGGCCGGCCGGCGCGCACGACAGCCGTGATGCGACGCATCACGGCTCGACGCGGACTCCCGCCACACCACCCAGGTCGACCAGTTGCGCCCTGCCGTTGCCCACCGACCAGTTGTCGAGGGCGTTCTCGACGAGCGTGACGAACACGTCCTCGGGCCGCACGCCGACATCGGCCAGGTTGGCCGCGATCTGTCGGTACAGGGCGAGCTTGACCTCCCGGGGCCGACCCGCGACCAGGGTGATCTGCACGCAGACGACGTCCCGGCGGGCCACGTCGAGGTAGTTCGGGTCGAAGACCAGCTCCTCGGGATCGTGCGGGGTGACGATCTGGAAGCGGTCGCCGGCCGGGATGCCGACGGCGTCGACGAGGGCCTGGTGCACGCCGTCGGCGATGGCGCGCCGGAGGGCGGGCGGCCGGGTGACGGACAGGTCGATACGGACCAGAGGCATGGGAACGCTCGCTTTCCGGAGGGCCCGGGCTACAGTGTTCGACGAGCATCGACCATAACAGTGTACGACGACCGTCGAACACCCTGCCGAGGGATCAACCGTGTCCGCCCGCACCCGCAGCCTCACCCACGCCCATCCGACCGAGGTGTCGCTCCAGGACGCGCTCGACGCGCTCGGCGACCCCGTGCGGCGCACCATCCTCAGGGAGTTGGCCGGCGCCCCCGACTGGACCCGGGCCTGCGGCACGTTCGACCTCCCGGTGACCAAGGCGACACGCAGCCACCACTTCACTGTGCTGCGGGCCGCCGGCCTCGTCGAGCAGCGCGACGAGGGCCCGCGCCGGCTCAACCGGCTCCGCCGCCCCGAGTTCGACCAGCGGTTCCCCGGTCTCCTCGATCTGGTCCTGGCCGAGCCCGCACCGGACCGGTCCGGTGCGGCCTAGGTACGCGCGGAAGTGCCGGGGCGGGTGCGCACGCAGCCGATGCGCGCACCCGCCCCGGCGTGGCGGTCAGCCGTCCAGTTCGGCGCGGACCAGTCGGGCGGCCTCGACCAGGCTCTCCAGCGAGGCGCGGGTCTCGGGCCAACCGCGGGTCTTCAGACCGCAGTCGGGGTTGACCCAGAGCCGCTCGGCGGGGATCGCCGCCAGCCCCCTGCGGAGCAGCGCGGCGGCCTCCGCGGTGCTCGGCACCCGGGGCGAGTGGATGTCGTACACGCCCGGGCCGACCTCGCGCGGGTAGCCGGCGCCGGCCAGCTCATGGGCCACCTGCATGTGCGAGCGGGCGGCCTCCAGGGAGATCACGTCGGCGTCCAACTCGTCGATCGCGGCCATGATCTCGCCGAACTCGGCGTAGCACATGTGGGTGTGGATCTGGGTGTCGGCCCGGACGCCCGAGGTGGAGATCCGGAACGACTCGGTGGCCCAGTCCAGGTAGGCGGGCCGGTCGGCGGCCCGCAGCGGGAGGGTCTCGCGCAGCGCGGGCTCGTCCACCTGGATCACCGCGGCGCCGGCCGCCTCCAGGTCGGCGACCTCGTCGCGCAGGGCGAGCGCGACCTGGCGGGCGGTGTCGCCGAGCGGCTGGTCGTCGCGGACGAAGGACCAGGCGAGCATGGTGACCGGGCCGGTGAGCATGCCCTTGACCGGACGGTCCGTCTGGTCCTGCGCGTAGCGGAACCAGTCGACGGTCATCGGGTGCGGGCGGGAGATGTCGCCGGCCAGCACCGGCGGGCGGACGTAGCGGGTGCCGTAGGACTGCACCCAGCCGTGCTGGGTGGCCAGGTAGCCGCTCAGCTGCTCGGCGAAGTACTGGACCATGTCGTTGCGTTCGGGCTCGCCGTGGACCAGGACGTCGAGGCCGGCCTTCTCCTGGTAGGCGATCACCTCGCGGACCTCGGCCCGCATCCGGTCCTGGTAGGTGCCGGCGTCGATCCGGCCGGCCCGCAGGTCGGCGCGGGCGGTGCGCAGTTCGGTGGTCTGCGGGAAGGAGCCGATGGTGGTGGTCGGCAGCGGCGGCAGGTCGAGGCGGGCGCGCTGGGCGGCGGCACGTTCGGCGTAGGCCTGGTCGCGGCGGGCGTCCCGGGCGGTGGTGGCGCCGACCCGGGCCCGGACGGCCGGGTCGTGGGTGAGTGCCGAGGCCGCGCGGGAGGCCAGTCCGGCCCGGTTGACGGCGAGTTGGGCCGTGATGGTGTGGGTGCCCTCGCGCAGGCCGCGGGCCAGGGTGGTGATCTCGGCGGTCTTCTGGCGGGCGAAGGCCAGCCAGCGGGCGACCTGCGGGTCGAGGTCGCGCTCGGCCTCGGCGTCCAGCGGGACGTGCAGCAGGGAGCAGGACGGGGCGACGTCGACCCGGTCGGCGAGCCCGAGCAGGGTGCCGAGGGTGGCGAGGGACTTCTCCAGGTCGTTGAGCCAGATGTTGCGCCCGTCGACCACGCCGGCGATCAGGCGCTTGCCGGGCAGGCCGCCGACCGCGGCGAGGTCGTCGAGGTTGGCGGCGGCGGGGCCGGTGAAGTCCAGTGCGAGGCCCTCGATCGGGGCCTTGGCCAGCACCGGGAGGGCCTCGCCGAGGCGGTCGAAGTAGCCGGCGACCAGCAGCTTCGGCCGACTCGTCAGGGCTCCGAGCTCGCGGTAGGCGCGGGCGGCGGCGTTGAGTTCGGCCGGGGTGCGGTCCTGGACCAGGGCGGGCTCGTCCAGCTGCACCCATTCGGCGCCGGCCGCGCGCAGTTCGCCGAGGAGCTCGGCGTAGACGGGCAGCAGCCGGTCCAGCAGGGTGACCGGCTGGAAGTCGGCCGCGACGCCGGGGGCGGGCTTGGCCAGCAGCAGGTAGGTCAGCGGACCGACCAGGACGGGGCGGGCGGTGAGGCCGAGGCCGAGGGCCTCGCGCAGTTCGCCGACCGGCTTGGCCGGGTTGGCGGCGAAGACCGTGTCCGGCCCCAACTCGGGTACCAGGTAGTGGTAGTTGGTGTCGAACCACTTGGTCATCTCCAGCGGCGCCACCTCCTGGGTGCCGCGCGCCATGGCGAAGTAGCCGTCCAGCGGGTCGGCGTCGACGGCCGCGCGGTGCCGGGCCGGGATCGCGCCGACGGCGACGGTGGTGTCCAGCACGTGGTCGTAGAGCGAGAAGTCCCCGGTGGGGACCTCGGAGACGCCGGAGTCGGCGAGCCGCTGCCAGGTGTCGCGGCGCAGCCGCGCCGCGGTGGTCTGCAGGGCCTCGGCGCCGACCCGGCCGGCCCAGTACCCCTCGATCGCCTTCTTCAGCTCCCGGTTGGGGCCCTGCCGCGGGTAGCCGTGGACGGTGGCCTGCGGGGCGGTGGTGGAGGGGGTGGCGGCAGCGGTGGTGGAACTCGATGACACGGAACTCTCCTTCGCGAGTCGCGCTGCGATCCCGGGAGAGCACGAGGACGTGAAGGTACGACAGTGGGTGCGCGACACCAGGATGTGCCCGCCCGCTCCGCCGACCCGCCCACGAGGTCACCGAGATCTCCGCGTGCGGGGTGCACACGGGCAGTGGCAGGTCTTCGGACTCGTCGGCACGTCCGCCTGAGTCAGGCGGACACCTACTGGCCGTCGCTTCCCAGGCCCCTCGGGGCCCAGTGCATGTGACGGCGGTCGTTCCCACTCACCGCTGCGGGGCAGTCCCGGATTCCCACCGGGTTCCCTCTTACGACGCCGTGGCTGGAGGACACGGCGAACCGACTGCACCTCCACCCTAGGGCCCGCGAGCCCCGCCCGTCACGACCGGGTCCGGATTCCGGACGGCCGCGCGGTCCGGGGCGCACGGGCACGACGACGGCCGCGCGGGCGCGTCCCGGGCGGCGCTGGAGCCCCCCGATGCGGTTAGGCTAACCTTACCTCGTTGTCTCGCAAGCCTGTCCGACAGCCGCCGCGCTCCGACCCCAGGGAGAACGTCCATGCCACCCGCCTTCAGCCGCGTCCCCAGACCGCGTCGCACCGGCCTGGACGCCGCCAAGTCGGCCGCCACGAAGGCGCGGTGACCCGTGGCATCGATATCCACCGAGGAGTTCGAGGGCCGGACCGCCCTGGTCACCGGCGCCGCCCAGGGCATCGGGGCCGCCGTCGCCCGGCTGCTGGCCGATCGCGGGGCCCGCGTCGTGGCCTGCGACCTCTCCCCCTCCGGGCCCTCGGTCCACCGCCTCGACGTCACGGACGCCGAAGCCGTCGATCGGCTGGTGGACCAGGCCGAGCGTGAGTACGGACCGCTCGACATCCTGGTCAACGTCGCGGGCGTGCTGCACGCCGGACCGGCCATCGAAACCAGCGACGAGGACTGGCAGCGCACCTTCGCCGTCAACACCACCGGGGTCTTCCACACCTGCCGCTCCGTCGGGCGCCGGATGGCCGGGCGCGGCCGGGGCAGCATCGTCACCGTCGGGTCCAACGCCGCCGGCGTCCCCCGGATGAACATGGCCGCCTACGCGGCCTCCAAGGCGGCCACCACGATGTTCATGCGCTGCCTGGGCCTGGAACTGGCCGCCTCCGGTGTGCGCTGCAACCTGGTCTCGCCCGGGTCCACCGACACACCGATGCAGCGCGCGCTGTGGACCGACGACGACGCCGAGCGCCGGGTCCTCGAAGGCGACCCGGCCACCTACCGGGTGGGGATCCCGCTCGGCCGGATCGCCGCCCCCGAGGACATCGCCGAGGCCGTGCTCTTCCTGGCCGGCGACCGCGCGCGGCACGTGACCATGCACGACCTCTACGTCGACGGCGGCGCCACGCTGCGGGCCTGACCCCGACCCGGGCGGCCCGGAAGCGCGCCCCTTCGAGTCCCCTCACCCCGGTGCCCCCGGCACCGGGCAGAACGGAGCACCATGACCACGGCTTCCGAGGCCCGGTCCCCCGTCGCGACCCCGCTGGACGGCAGCGGGCTGCTGGCCGCCTACCGCCCGGCCGCCGACCGGGCCTTCCTCGTCGGCCCCACCCGGACCCTGCTCGCCGAGGGCGTGCACCGGTCCGTCCCCGACCCCGCCGAGGCCGGCCGACTGCTGGCCGCGGCGCGGGCCGAGGGCCGCGACCCGCTCGTGGTCGGCGCGATCCCCTTCTCCCCCGGCCGCCCCGCCGAACTGTTCGTCCCCGAGCGGGTGCTGCGGGCCGAGCCGATCCGCGGCACCCGGACCGCCGCCCCCGCCCGCCCGGCGCAGTCGGCGTGGACCAGGCGCCCCGTCCCCGCGCCCGAGGGCTACCGGGACGCCGTCGCCGAGGCGGTCCGGCTGATGGACGCGGACCGGGAGCTCGCCAAGGTCGTCCTCGCCCGCACCCTGGAGCTCACCTCCCCCGGCGGTACCGACCTCCCCGCCATGCTCGGCCGGCTGCTGGACCGCGACCCGCACGGCTACACCTTCGCCGTGCCGGCCGGCGGCACCGCCACCCTGATCGGCGCCAGCCCCGAACTGCTGGTCTCCCGTCAGGGCCGCCGTGTGGTGTCGAACCCGCTGGCCGGGTCCGCCGCCCGCAGCACCGACCCGGTGGAGGACCGGCGCCGGGCCGAGGAGCTCGCCCGCTCCCCCAAGGACCTCGCCGAGCACGCCTTCGTGGTCGACGCCGTCCGGCAGGCGCTCGCACCGCACTGCGACGACCTCGTCGCCCCCGCGCAGCCCTCGCTCGTCCGCACGGCCGCCATGTGGCACCTGTCCACCACCGTCACCGGGACCCTGCGCGACCCCGCCACCAGCGCCCTGGACCTCGCGCTGGCCCTGCACCCCACCCCGGCGGTCTGCGGCACCCCGACCGACCGCGCCCGGACGCTGATCGGCGCCCTGGAGCCCTTCGACCGCGGCCTCTACACCGGCGTGGTCGGCTGGGGCGACGCCGACGGCGACGGCGAATGGGTCGTGACCCTGCGCTGCGCCGAGGCCGACGGCGAGCGGCTGCGGCTGTTCGCCGGCGCCGGCGTGGTCGCCGCCTCCGTCCCGGAACACGAACTGGCCGAGACGGCCGCGAAGTTCCGGACCTTCCTGCACGCCGTCGGACTGGAGAACGCCGAATGAGCCACTACCCCCAGGAGGTCGCCGACCGCTACCGCGCGGCCGGCTACTGGACCGGCGAGACGCTGGACACCATGATCCGCCGCCACGCCGCCGCCACCCCGGAGCGGATCGCCGTCACCGACGGCGACCGCCACTGGAGCTACGCCGAGCTGGACGCACGCGCCGACCGGCTCGCCGCCGGGATGCTCGCCCGCGGGCTGCGCAAGGGCGACCGCGTCGTGCTGCAACTGCCCAACGTGGCCGAGTTCTTCGAGGTGTTCTTCGGCGCGCTGCGGGCCGGTGTCGTCCCGGTGATGGCCCTCCCGGCGCACCGCCGGGCCGAGATCTCCTACTTCTGCGCGTTCGCCGAGGCCAGGGCGCTGTTCGTCGCCGACCGCCACGAGGGCTTCGACCACCGCGAACTGGCCGCCGAGGTGTGCGCGGCGGTGCCCGGCCTCGGGGAGGTCTTCGTGGTCGGCGACCCCGGGCGCTTCACCCCGCTCGCCGAACTGCGCGCCGACGCCCCGACCGACCCGGCCGCTCCGGCAGACCCCGCCGACCCCCCGCAGGCCGGCGACCTCGCCTTCCTCCAGCTGTCCGGCGGCAGCACCGGGCTGCCCAAGCTCATCCCCCGCACCCATGACGACTACCTGTACAGCGTCCGCGAGTCGGCCGTGATCTGCGAGCTGTCGCCCGCCAGCGTGTACCTCTGCGCACTGCCCGCCGCCCACAACTTCGCGCTCAGCTCGCCGGGCACGCTCGGCACCTTCCACGCCGGCGGGCGGGTCGTGCTGGCCCGCGAGCCCAGCCCGGCGACCGTACTGCCGCTGATCGCCCGCGAGCGGGTCACCATCACCGGCGTGGTTCCGCCGCTGGCCCTGGTCTGGGCGCAGAGCGCCCCCGGCAGCGGCCACGACCTGTCCAGCCTCGAACTGCTCCAGGTCGGCGGCGCCAAACTCAGCGAGCAGGCCGCCCGCCGACTGGGCCCGGCGCTCGGCTGCCGGCTCCAGCAGGTCTTCGGGATGGCCGAGGGCCTGGTCAACTACACCCGCCCCGAGGACCCGGAGGAGACCGTCCTCACCACCCAGGGCCGCCCGATCTCGGCCGACGACGAGATCCGGATCGTCGACGACGAGGACGCCGACGTGCCCGAGGGCACCACCGGGCACCTGCTGACCCGCGGCCCCTACACCATCCGCGGCTACTGGCGGGCGCCCGAGCACAACGCGCGCTCCTTCACCGCCGACGGCTTCTACCGCACCGGGGACCTCGTCCGCCGCACGCCCACCGGCCACCTGGTCGTCGAGGGCCGCGCCAAGGACCAGATCAACCGGGGCGGCGAGAAGGTCGCGGCCGAGGAGGTCGAGAACGTCCTGCTCGCCCACCCCGCGGTGCACGACGTGTCGGTCGTCGCGATCCCGGACGACTACCTGGGCGAGCGCAGCTGCGCCTACGTGATCCTGCGGCCCGGTGCCGAGCGGCCCCGCCCCGCCGCGCTGAAGGCCTTCGTCCGCGCCGCCGGACTCGCCGACTACAAGGTCCCGGACCGCGTCGAGTTCGTCGACGCGTTCCCCAGCACCGGCGTCGGCAAGGTCAGCAAGAAGGACCTCCGCACCACCTCCCGCTAGCCCAGAAAGGCCCCCCTCGCATGGCACTGCCCGCCATCGCCCCCTACGAACTGCCCGGCCCCGCGGACCTCCCGCCGCGCAAGGTGCCGTGGCAGGTCGACCCGGCGCGGGCCGCGGTACTCGTCCACGACCTGCAGAACTACTTCCTCGGCGCGTTCCCGGCCGAGGGCCCCCCGCTGGCCCCCGCCCTGGCCAACACCGCGCGGATCCTGGAGCGGGCCCGGGCGCAGGGCATGCCGGTGGTCTACTCCCACCAGCGCGGCGGCCAGACCCCCCGGGAGCGCGGCCTCCAACTCGACTTCTGGGGCCCGGGGCTGCCCGCCGACGAGCACGCCCAGGGCGTGCCGGACGTCGTCGCACCCGCCGAGCAGGACGTCATGCTGCTCAAGTGGAAGTACAGTGCGTTCGCCCGCACCGACCTCGCCGAGCTGCTGGAGAAGGCCGGCCGCGACCAGCTCGTCATCGTCGGCGTCTACGCCCACATCGGCGTCATGATGACCGCGTCCGACGCGTGGTCACGCGACATCCAGGCGTTCGTGGTCGGCGACGCCGTCGCCGACTTCTCCGCCGACAAGCACGCCGAGGCGCTGCGCTGGGCCGCCGAGAAGTGCGCCGTCGTCCTGACCACCGACGAACTCCTGGAGGGGAAGTGACCACCACCGACGGGCGGCTGCTCACCGAGAAGGTGACGCTGCGCTACGGCGACCGCGCCATCGCCACCGAGCTGTCGGTGGCGGTGCCGGACGACTCGTTCACGGTGATCGTGGGCCCCAACGCCTGCGGCAAGTCCACCCTGCTGCGGGCCTTCGCCCGGCTGCTGAAGCCCGCCGCCGGGCGGGTGCTGCTGGACGGCGAACAGATCGGGGCGCTGCCCGCCAAGGAGCTGGCCCGCCGGCTCGGCCTGCTCCCGCAGAGCTCCACCGCGCCCGACGGCATCACCGTCGCCGACCTGGTGGCCCGCGGCCGCTACCCGCACCAGGGCCTGTTCCGGCAGTGGTCCCGGGAGGACGAGCGGATCGTCGCCGAGTCCATGGCGGCCACCAACGTGGACGCCCTCGCCGACCGGTTCGTCGACGAGCTCTCCGGCGGCCAGCGCCAGCGCGTCTGGCTCGCCATGGCGATCGCCCAGCAGACCCCGCTGCTGCTGCTCGACGAGCCGACCACCTTCCTGGACATCGCCCACCAGGTCGAGGTGCTCGACCTGTGCGCCCGCCTGCACCGGGACCAGGGCCGCACCCTGGTCGCCGTGCTGCACGACCTCAACCAGGCCACCCGCTACGCCACCCACCTGATCGCCATGCGCGACGGCGCGGTGGTCGCCGAGGGCGTGCCCTCCGAGATCGTCACCGCCGAACTGGTCGAGCAGGTCTTCGACCTGCCCTGCCAGATCATCGAGGACCCGCAGACCGGCACCCCGCTGGTCGTCCCGCTGGCCCCCGCACACCGCGGCTCCTCGCGGTGACAGCGGCGCTGCGCCCGGCCGCCGCCCTGCGGGCGGTCCGCGCCACCGGGGCGGACGCGCAGGCGCTCTACGCGCTGTCCGCCCCGTTCATGCGCTCCGGCGCGCTGCGCGAGCGGACCCCGGACGCCTACCGGCACCCCGACGACACCTTCCTGATGGTCCGCGCCGAGGACGCCGGGCCCGCCCGGCTGGACGCCTGCGTCGCGCTGCGCGCCCTGGCCCCCGAGGCCGACCGCCCCGCCACCGGCCTGCTGCACAACTTCTGCGTCCGCACCGACCGCCAGGGCGCGGGCCTCGGCTCGCTCCTGGTCACCGCCGTGGTCGCCGAGGCCCGCCGCCGGGGCCTGCGCGCCCTGGTGACCGCCACCACCGGCGGCGGCGCCCTGTTCCTGCGGCACGGCTTCCGGCGGATCCCCGCCTCGGCCGCCCCCCGGGCGTGGGCGGCCGGCCTGGACCCGACCCGCGACTCCCAGGTCTTCACCCGGGATCTCTGAACGGGCGACACACGGCACGGACACGGCGGCGGGGGGGGGGGGGGGGGCCCCCCCCCCCCCCCCCGGGGGGGGGGCCGGGGGGCCCCCCCCCCCCGCCCCCGCCGCCGTATTCGTGCGTCTCCTGAAGTCCCGGGCGGTCAGCCGCGCTTGGTGCGCCACTGGCCGAGGATGAGCCAGACCAGGTAGCAGCCGCCCACCACGCCGGTGAGGACGCCGACCGGGAGCTGGGTGGGGGCCAGCAGGCGCTGGGCGGCGAGGTCGCTGAGGGCCAGCAGCAGGGCGCCGAGCAGGGTTGAGCCGAGCAGGTTGGGGCCGGTGGCCCGGGTGAGGCGGCGGACGGCCTGCGGGGCGATCAGGGCGACGAACGGGATCGGGCCGGCGGCGGCGGTGGCCGCGGCGGTCAGGCCGACGCCGATCAGCACCAGCCAGACCCGGGCGCCCTCCGTGCGGACGCCGAGCGAGGAGGCCGCGTCGTCGCCCATCTCCAGCATCCGCAGCGGGCGGCCGAGCAGGACGGCGGCGGGCAGCAGCACCGCGAGGGCCACGGCCATCGGGACGCAGTGCTCCCAGCCGCGCGCGTTGAGGCTGCCGGTGAGCCAGACCGCGGCGCTCTGGGCGTCGCTGAAGGAGGCGCGGGCGATCAGGTAGGCGTTGAGCGAGGAGAGCAGCGAGCTGACGCCGATGCCGACCAGCACCAGGCGGTAGCCCTGGGTCCCGCCGCGCCGGGCGAGCAGGTACACCGCGACGGAGGTGAGCATGCCGCCCGCCACCGCACCTCCCGCCACGGTGGCGGCGCTGCCGCCGATGACCAGGATCACCGCGAGGGCGCCGGTCGCCGAGCCGACGGTGAAGCCGATGACGTCGGGGCTGCCCAGCGGGTTGCGGGCGAGGGTCTGGAAGAGCGCGCCCGCGAGCCCGAGGGCCGCCCCGACCAGCAGGGCGGTGAGCAGCCGGGGGAGCCGCACCTCCATCACGATGTAGCGGTCGGCGCGCCGCCCGCCCCCGGTGAGCACCTCGACCACGTCGGAGACGGGCAGGGGGTAGTCACCGGCCGTCAGGGTCCAGACGACCGCCGCGCACAGCGCGGCGGCGATCAGCAGGCCGACGATGGTCGCGCGGGCGTGCCAGCGCAGCGAGAGGCCGCCGGGCAGCCGGACGGCGCGCAGCGGGACGGCGGTACGGGGAGCGGGCGGTGCGGGGGCGGGGGCGGCGGCGGCCGCCGACCGCTCGACCGTGGTGGGGCTGTTCACAGTTGGGCGATCCTCCGGCCGCGTACCAGGGCGATGAAGAGCGGGGCCCCGATGAACGCGGTGACGACGCCGACCTGGAGTTCGGCGGGGTGCAGGGCGATCCGGCCGATGATGTCGGAGGCGAGCAGCAGCACCGGGGCGAGGACGGCCGACATCAGCATGATCCAGCGCTGGTCCGGTCCGCAGATGTGGCGGGCGAGGTGCGGGACGGCCAGGCCGATGAAGGCGATCGGGCCGACCGCGGCGGTGGCGGCTCCGCACAGCAGGGTGATCGCGAGCAGGCTGAGCAGCCTGGTCCGGCCGGGGTTGGCGCCGAGCGCGTGCCCGGCGTCGTCGCCGAGGGCGAGCGCGTTCAGCGGCCGGCCGAGGAACAGCGCGAGGACGGCGCCCGCCGCGAGGAAGGGCAGCACCTGGCCGAGGACGGCGGTGTCGATGCCGGCGAGGGTGCCGACCTGCCAGTACCGGAAGCGGTTGAGGGTCAGCGGGTCGAGCAGGATCAGCCCGTTGACGAAGGCGGTGAGCACGGCGGTGACGGCGGTGCCGGCGAGGGCGAGCCGGGCCGGGGTGGCCGAGGCGCGGCCGCCGCCGCCGAGGATCTGGACGACCAGGGCGGCCACCGCGGCGCCCGCGAGGGCGAACCAGACGAAGGCGCCGAAGGAGCGCAGGTCGAACAGCGCGGTGCCGGCCGCGACGGCCGCCGCGGCGCCGCCGTTGATGCCGAGCAGGCCGGGGTCGGCGAGCGGGTTGCGGGTGAGCGCCTGCATCATGGCCCCGGCGATCCCGAGGGCGGCGCCGACGGCGATGCCCAGCAGGGTGCGCGGGATCCGCGAGTGGTGGACCACGATCCAGTCCTCGGAGGCGGGTTCGTGGTTCAGCAGGACGTGCAGGACCTGGCCGGGGGCCACCGAGCGGGCGCCGACGGCGATGCCGGCGAGGGCGAGCAGCGCGAGCAGCAGCACGGAGCCGAGCAGCCAGGCGGTGCGGCGGGCGGCGCCGGCCCGCCGGCGCGGCGCGGGCGCCGTCCGGGTCGGGGCCGGCCTGCGCAGGGTGTCGGCGGTCATGCGTGCGGCTGGTGGTCGTCCTCGTGGTGGTCGTGGTTGGCCACCCCGCGCTTCCAGTAGCCGTCCACGTCGACCTGGTTCTTGGTCAGGCCGCACTCGTTGCGCAGGTAGCGGCGGATCGGCTTGAGGGTGTTGGCCTCGCCGGCGACCCAGGCGAAGCCCATGCCCTCGGGCAGTTCGGCGGCCCGGATGGCCTGCTCCAGCAGGTCGGTGCTGCCGGACCCGGCGTCGCCGCGGTGCACCCAGGTGACGGTGGCGTCGGTGGCGGTGGCCAGGGGCTGCTCGTGCTCGGGGCCGGGGACCTCGACGAAGGCCAGGACCTTGACGCCGGCCGGGAGCAGCTCCAGCCAGCGGGCGAGCGCGGGCAGGGCGGTCTCGTCCGCGCCGAGGAGGTACCAGTCGTGGACGAAGGGGATCTCCTCCGAGCCGCGGGGGCCGAAGACGCCCAGCTTCATGCCGGGCTCAGCGGCCGCGGCCCAGCTGGAGCCGACGCCCGTCCCGTGCAGGACCATGTCGATGTCCAGCTCGCGGGCCTCGCGCCGGTAGTGACGGATGGTGTAGTCGCGGGTCAGCGGCTCGGACATGCCCTCGGGGGCGTCCATCCAGGTGTCGTTCTCGACGACCGGCTCGACCGGGAGCTCGTCGCCGGGGAAGGCGAAGCAGAGCTTCACGTGGTCGGTCGGGGCCTGCTCGCAGAAGCCCTCCAGGGCGTCGCCGGCGAAGGTCACCCGGACGGTGCCGGGGGTGACCCGGACGACCTGCTTGACCTCCAACAGGCGGTACTTGAGCGGATGGCGGACGATCCGCATGCGCGGCGGTGCCGTGTCGGTGTTCATCGGTCAGCCCAATCCGTGGGGGGTGTCTGCGAGCCCGGACAGACCCGTGCCGCCGTCCCGGGGGGAGCCGGGCGGCGGCACAGGGCGATCATCACATGATTAGGTTAGCCTAACCTGGGGTTCGGAGACCAGCCGGGGTACCGGCTTTCACGCCCCGGCCTGCCGGTTCCTCACCTTCAGGACGCCCGCCGGCTCGTCACTCGCAGAGCCCCCGCCCGCCGACTCGTCACCGACCAGGCGTCCGCCGTCCAGCCGGACCACCCGGGGCAGCCGCGCGATGGTGGCCGGCCGGTGGGCGATGACCACCAGCGTGCAGTCGGCCCGCAGTTCGTCCAGCGCGTGCTCCAGCCGGGCCGCGGTCACCGGGTCGATGTCCGCGGTGGCCTCGTCCAGGACGAGGACGGCCGGGTCGGCCAGGACGGCGCGCACCACGCCCAGGATCTGCCGCTCGCCCGCCGAGAGGTTGCCGCCGCGCTGGCCCACCTCGGCGTCCAGGCCGCCGGGCAGGCCGTCCAGCCACTCGCGCAGGCCCAGCTGCTCGACGGTCCGCTCGATCCGCTCCCGGTCCGGCGCCCCCTGCACCAGCGCCAGGTTGTCGGCGATCGTGCCGGAGACCATCCGGACCTCCTGCGGCACCAGGACGATCCGGCGGCGCAGCTGCTGCTCCGGGATGTCCGCGAGGTCCGTCCCGGCGAAGCTGACCGAGCCGGCGTCGGG
This sequence comes from Kitasatospora sp. NPDC052868, assembly GCF_044547105.1. Lineage (NCBI taxonomy): Bacteria > Bacillati > Actinomycetota > Actinomycetes > Kitasatosporales > Streptomycetaceae > Kitasatospora > Kitasatospora sp. NPDC052868. The sequence goes on from NZ_JBITZW010000008.1 coordinate 37,175, forward strand.
GTGGTAGAGGCCGCAGAGCAGCTTGGAGAGGGTGGTCTTGCCGGAGCCGGTCTCGCCGACCACCCCGGTGCGGCTGCCCCGGGGGAAGTCCAGGGTGAGCCCGTGCAGGGAGAGCCGGTCGGCGCGGTAGCCGTAGTCGACGGCGACGCAGCGCAGGTCGCCCCGGGCGGGGAGGTCCTCGATGCGGGCGGGGCGGCGCCCTGGGGCGGTGGCGGCCAGCAGGTCCAGCAGCCGGGCGAGGCCGGTGCGGGCCGTCTGCACCTCGCCGACCAGCTGGGAGAGGTCGGCGAAGGAGTCGAAGAGGTTGCGGCTGGCGATGACGAAGACCACCACGGTGCCGACCTCGACGGTGTCGCGGGTGATCATCCAGCCGCCGACCAGCAGCAGCACGACCAGCGCGGTGCCCTCGATCAGGCTGACCAGGTCGATCCGGTTCTCCACCCGCAGGGCGCGGCGGGCGGCGTGCACCGCGTGCCGGTTCTCGCGCCCGAAGCGGGCGCTCCAGCCGGCCAGGCCGCGGGAGGTCTGCAGGGCCTCACGGGCGGTCAGGGTCTCGGAGAAGGTGGCGGCGACGGTCGCCTCCGCGGCCGCCTTGCCGCCGAAGGCCGCCGCCGCGTCGCGCTGGAACCAGCGGGTGACGAGCAGGGTCAGCGGCAGGAACACGGCGAGCTGGACGAGCAGCAGCAGCCAGGAGTAGCCGGTCAGCATGATCAGGGTGAAGGCCAGCGTGGCGACCGAGGAGACCAGGTTGCGCAGGTGCAGCCGGACGAACGCCGCGAGCGCGGCGACCTCGCCGGTGGCCCGGCGCAGCAGTTCGCCGCTGCGGTGGCTCTCCAGGAAGCGCAGCGGGGCGGTGGCGAGGTTCTCCACGGCCTGCTCGCGCAGGGTGCGCACGACGTTCTCGCCGTTCTTGATGAGCAGCAGTTCGCCGACCCGGGCGAGGACGAGCTGGGCCGCCCCGAGGACGACCAGCAGGGCGACGGCCAGGCCGAGGCCGCCGCGGTCGCGGCTGACCGCCGAGCTGGTGGCCAGGCCGATCAGCGGGGCGACCGCGACCAGCGCGGCGGAGTCGGCGAGGCCGACGCCGAGCGCGAGGCCGAGGCGGGCGCGGTGCGGGCGCAGGTAGGGCATGGCGCGGCGGAGCACCCCGCGCTCGTCGGCCTCGTCCTGGAGCAGGGGCTGCTCAGCCACGGGCCACCTCCATGGTGTTCGGGGCGGTCACGGCGTCGGGCCCTTCGGTGGCGGTGTCGTTCCCGCCCGGGCCGCCGCGCGGCGGCTCCAGGGTGACGACGCGGTCGGCGGCGTCCAGGACGGCCGAGCGGTGGGTGGCGAACAGGACGGTGCGGTCGGGGCCGGCCCAGGTGCGCAGCCGGTCGAGGACGAGCTGCTCGGTGGTGGTGTCCAGCGCCGAGGTGGAGTCGTCCAGCAGCAGGACCCTGGGGTCGCCGAGCAGGGCCCGGGCGATGGCCAGGCGCTGCACCTGGCCGCCGGACAGCGCGGTGCCGCCCTCGCCGAGTTCGGTGTCGTAGCCGTCGGGCATGGCGGTCAGCTGGTCGTGGATGCCGGCGGTGCGGCAGGCCTCGTGCAGGGTCTCCAGCGGGATGTCGCGGCCGAGCCGCAGGTTGTCGGCGACGGTGCCGGAGAGCAGGACGGGCCGCTGGGCGACGTAGGAGATCCGCTCGCGGACCTGGTCCAGCCGGGCCTCGCGCAGGTCGGTGCCGCCGTAGCTGACGGTGCCTGCGTCGGGGTCGTCGAGGCGGACGGCGAGCCGCAGCAGGGTGCTCTTGCCGGAGCCGGTGGCGCCGTTGACGGCGACGAACCCGCCGTGGGCGACGCTGAGGGCGACCGGTCCGAGGACGGTGCGGCCGTCCCGGACGGCGGTGGCCCCGGCGAACTCCAGGGTGCCGTGGTCGGGGAGGTCCTTGGCCCGGCCCGCGGGCGGTTCGGCGACGACCGGGCTGATGGAGAGCGCCTCGTCGATCCGGGCGGCGGCGACATCGGCCTGGCCGCGCTCCAGGAGGCGGTCGACCAGGACCCGGGTGGCGAGGGTGACGATGGCCATCCAGACGGTGAAGGCGACCAGTCCGCCGCGGGTCAGGCGGCCGTCCACGACGGCGAGGCCGCCGAAGCCGAGGCCGGCGGCGACGGCCAGGCGCGGGACGAATGGTGCGACGGCGGCCCAGCCGGCCTCGATCCGGGCGGCGATGACCGTCCGTTCGGTGACTTCGGCGCTGGCGCCGTGGTGCCGGTCGACCAGCGGGCGGTGGCCGCCGGTGCCGCGCAGGCCGGTGCCGATCTGGAGCAGGTCGGCGACGGCGTCGGCGCGGTCGCCGTGGGCCTTGGCGAGTTCGCCGCTGGCCGCGGTGAAGCGCTTCGGGAAGTAGAGGTTGACCCAGACCAGGAACGGCAGGGTGGCGAGGGTGACCAGCAGCAGGCTGAGGTCGAGGGTGGCGATGGCGGGCAGCACGGTGAGGAAGGTCGTGCCGAGGACGACCCAGATGGCCAGGCCGTGCACCCACTCGCGGACGAGGTCGGTGTCCCGGGTGGCGCGCATGGCGAGGTCGCCGTGGCCGCGCGAGGCGAGGGCCGCCCGGTCCAGGCCGGAGAGGTGGTGCAGCAGGCGGGCGCGCAGGTCGGCGCCGACCTTGGCGTCGGCGTAGCCGGCCCAGTACTGCCAGCCGTAGAGCCCGGCGAACTGGATGAGGGCGGCGAGCGCGGTGGCGCCCGCCCAGGTGAGCAGGGCGCCGTTGTCGTGCTTCTCGAGGCCCTGGTCGAGGGCCTTCTGGACGCACCAGGGCACGGCGAGCAGGGCGAGCTGGCGGATCGCCGCGGCGGTCATGGCGGCGGCGACCGTGCCCCGGTGGGGGCGGATCGAGCCGCGGAGCAGGGCCTTGGCCCGGCGGCGGCGCTCGGCCGAGAGGGCACCGGGTTCCAGTTCCTCGTCGGCTAGTTGCTCGGCGGTCAGGCCGTCGGACGGCCCGGCGGCAGGTGCTGGCTGATTGGTGCTCACGGCGATGGCCATCCGTCGGGTAGCTGCGGGAGAAGCGGTACGGGAGGGGGCGGCCGGTGCGCGGCCGCCCCCTCCCGGGTGATCAGGCGCTGGGGCCGGTCACGCGCTGCGGGCGATCAGGCTCGCCGGGCGCAGGTCGGTCCAGTTGGCTTCGATGTACTCGGTGCACGCCTGGCGGCTGTCCTCGCCGTGGACGGCGGTCCAGCCGGCCGGGATCTCCGCGAAGGCGGGCCACAGGGAGTGCTGGTTCTCCTCGTTGACGAGCACGAGGTAGCGGGCGTCGTCGTCCTCGAAGGGGTTGGTGGCGCTCATCTGGTTCTCCTTGGGGTCGTGGGGATGTGGTCGGGGGCGGTCAGCCGGAGCAGGCGGTGCCGTCGCCCGGCTCCGCCCCGAGGGCGGTGTGGACCAGGCGGTCCACCAGGAAGTCGGCGAGGGCCGCGACGGTCGGCCTGGCGAGCAGGTCGGCCAGGCAGATGTCGCCCTCGAACTCCGCGCGGAGCCGCTGGAGCAGCGACATCGCGAGCAGCGAGTGGCCGCCGAGGTCGAAGAAGTTCTCGTCGATGCCCAGCGAGGGCAGGCCCAGCACCCGGGCGAACGCCGTGTGTACCGCCTTCTCGCTCGGGTAGCGGGGCTCGCGCTGCGATCCCGACGCTGTGTAGTCCTCGGCGCCGGGCTCCGGGAGGGCCTTGCGGTCGAGCTTGCCGTTCACGGTCAGCGGCAGGGCGTCGAGGACGACGAACGCCGAGGGGACCATGTACTCGGGCAGCCGGGACGCCAGCATACGCCGGATCTCGGAGGCCTCGATAAGGGTACCCTCACCTGACACCAGGTAGGCGGCCAGGCGCTTGACGCCGGGGGTGTCCTCGCGGACGACGACGGCGGCCTGGGCGACGTCCTCGTGGGCGGCGATGGCGTCCTCGATCTCGCCGGGCTCGACCCGGTAACCGCGGATCTTCACCTGGTCGTCGGCCCGGCCGAGGAAGTCCAGCAGGCCTCCCCCAGCCTCCGGCCGGGGGGACCCCCAAGCCCGCCAGCGCACCACGTCGCCCGTCCGGTACATCCGCCCGCCGGGCTCGCCGAACGGGTCGGCGACGAACCGCTCCGCCGTCAGACCCGGACGGTTGAGGTACCCGCGCGCCAGACCGACACCGGAGACGTACAGCTCGCCCGGGACGCCGACCGGGACGGGCCGCAGGTGGCTGTCCAGGACGTGCGCCACGGTGTTCCAGATCGGCCGCCCGACCGTGGCGGTCGCCGAGTCCAGCGTCCCGCCGCCGAGCGTGTTGATCGTGTACTCGGTCGGCCCGTACAGGTTGTAGCCCATCACCCCCGGCGTGTCCCGCAGCTTCGACCACAGCGTCTCCGCCACCGCCTCACCGCCCAGCAGCACCAGCACCGGACGGTGCCGCCCCTCGTCCAACAGACCGCACTCCACCAGGGCCTGGGCGTAGGAGGGCGTCACGTTGACGACGTCCACGGCGTGCTCGTCGCAGTAGTCGGCCAGCCGCTGGGCGTCGCGGCGCAGCGCCTCGTCCAGGACGTGCACCTCATGGCCCTCGACCAGCCAGAGCAGCTCCTCCCACGACATGTCGAAGGAGAACGACACCGTGTGCGCGATCCGCAGCCGCCGGCCCCCGGCCGAGGCCACCACCGGGTCGAAGATCTCCTGCCGGTGGTTCAACTGCATGTTGGTCAGACCGCGGTACGGCGTCACCACACCCTTGGGACGCCCGGTGGAGCCCGAGGTGAAGATCACGTACGCGGCGGCCTCCGGGTCGTAGGGGGCCCGGTAGGGCTCGGCGGAGAGGCCGGCCAGCTCGGCGCGGACGTCCTCGGCGTCGAGCAGCACGGTCGCGGCGTGGGCCGGCATCAGCGCGGCCGCGGTGGAGTCGGTGACCAGGCAGACCGGGGCGGTGTCCTCGACCATGAACGCCAGGCGCTCCACCGGGTAGTCCAGCTCCAGCGGCAGGTACGCCGCACCCGCCCGCAGCACCGCGAACAGCGCCGCCACCATCTCCAGCGAACGCGGCAGCCCCAACGCCACCACCCGCTCCGGCCCCGCCCCACGCGCCGTGAACAACCGCGCCAGACGGTTCACCCGCGCATCCAGCTCCGCATACGTCCACGACGACGCACCGAACACCAGCGCCACCTCGTCCGGCACCGCCACCGCACGCTCCGCCAACAGATCCGCCACCGACGCCGCCGGCAGCTCCCGACCCGTCGCCGCCCACTCCCCCAACAACCCGCGCTCACCCGACGTCAACACGTCCAGGGCGCGCACCGGGCGGTCGGGGTGGTCGACGAGCTGTCCGAGCAGGGCGACCAGGCGCTCGGCGTGCGCCTCGACGACGGCGCGCTCGAAGACGTCCGGGCGGAACTTCCACTCGAAGGAGAGCGCCTCACCCAGGTTGGTGATAAAGATCAGCGGGAAGTGCGTGGCGTCGACGTCGACGACGTCCCGGACGCCCAGGCTCTCCCGGATGCGGTCGCGCACGCCCTGGTCGGCGGGCGTGTTGCGGAGCACCTGGAGGGTGTCGAACAGCCGACCGAAGCCGGTACCGCGCTGGATCTCGCCGAGGCCGACCTGGTGGTGCGCCAGCAGGGCGGTCTGCTCCTCCTGCAGCCGGGTGAGGAAGGCGGTGACGCTCTCGGCGCCGTCCAGCCTCGCCCGGACCGGCACGGTGTTGAGGAACATGCCGATGGTGGCGTCGATCCCGGCCAGCTCGGCCGGGCGGCCGGAGACGGTCGCGCCGAACACCACGTCCTCGCGGGCCGTCAGGCCGGACAGCAGCAGGCCCCAGGCGCCGGAGAGCACGGTGTTGAGGGTCAGGCCGCGCTCGCGGGCGAAGGCGGCGATCCGGGCGGTCAGGTCGGCGGAGATTCCCGCGGTGACCTCCTGCGGCAGCAGCGCGGCCCGCTCGCGGGCCTGCGGCGCCAGCAGGGTCGGCTCGGCCAGGCCGGCCAGCGCCTCGCGCCAGGCCGTGCGGCCCTGCTCGGCGTCCTGGGCCGCCAGCCAGCGCAGGAAGTCCCGGTAGGGCAGGCCGGGTTCGGGGGCCTCCTGGCCGGCGCAGCCGGTCAGCAGCTCCTGCAGGAACAGCCCGGCCGACCAGCCGTCCCACAGCAGGGCGTGGTTGGTGATCAGGATCCGCTGCCCGCCGTCCGGGGCGAGCACCGACACCAGGCGCAGCAGCGGCGGGGCGGCCAGGTCGAAGCGGGTGGCGGCCTCGCGCTCGGTCAGCCGGCGCAGCTCGGCCTCGAACCCGGCCGGGGTGAGCGCGGACAGGTCGGTCTCGGTGAGCGGCACGTCGACGGCGCGCGGCACGAACTGCAGCGGGCGCCCGGGGCCGTCCTGCAGGAACCCGGCCCGCAGGTTGGGGTGGCGCTCCAGCACGGCGGCGACCGCGGAGCGCAGCACCTCCAGCGGCACCCGGCGGGTCAGCGTGACGAGGTCGCGGGAGGTGTAGACGTCCAGTGCCTGGTCGTCGTAGCCGGCCTCGAAGAGCAGGCCCTCCTGGAGCGGGGAGACCGGCCAGAGCTCCTCGATCTCCAGCTTGGGCGCGGCGGCGCGGACGGCGGCCAGCTCGGCCTCGGTCGCGGCGGGCAGCTCGGGCAGCTCGGGGGCCTGGGCGGCGGCGCCGCGGGCGTCGGCCAGGGCGGCCAGCGCGGCCGGGGTGCGGCCCTCGAAGACGTCCCGCGGGCTGAGCGAGAGGCCCTCGGCGCGGGCCGCGCCGATCAGGCGGATGGAGGAGATGCTGTCGCCGCCGAGGCGGAAGAAGTCGTCCTCGGCGCCCGTCCCGGGCAGGCCCAGGACCTCGGCGTACAGCTCGCAGAGCAGCTGCTCGGTCTCGGTCTCGGCGGCCCGGCCGGCGCCGGGCCCGGTGTAGTCGAGGGCGTCGTCCGCGGGCAGCGCGGCACGGTCGAGCTTGCCGTTGACGGTCAGCGGCAGCGCGTCCAGCACGGCGAACGCCGAGGGGACCATGTACTCGGGCAGCCGGGCCGCGACGGCCTCGTGCAGGGCGGCGGTGTCCAGGGCGGCACCGGCGGCGGGGACGACGTAGGCGACCACCCGGTCGACCGCGCCGGAGCGCACCAGCACCGCGCTGTGCGCCACCCCGGGCTGCTCGGCGAGCACGGCCTCGATCTCGCCGAGCTCGATCCGGTAGCCGCGGATCTTGATCTGGTCGTCGACCCGGCCCAGGTAGTCGATGGTGCCGTCGGGGCGGCGGCGCACCAGGTCCCCGGTGCGGTACATCCGGGTGCCGGCCGCGCCGTGCGGGTCGGCGACGAAGCGCTCGGCGGTCAGGCCCGGGCGGTCCAGGTAGCCCCGGGCCAGCTGGACGCCGGCCAGGTACAGCTCGCCGGGCGAGCCGGCCGGGACGTGCCGCAGCAGCGCGTCGAGGACGTAGGCGCGGGCGCCGGCCAGCGGGCGCCCGACGCTCGGGGTCTCGCTGTCGGCGAGGTCGGCGAGCAGCGCGTCGACGGTGAACTCGGTCGGGCCGTAGTAGTTGAGGACGGTGACGCCGGGTTCGGCCCGCAGCCTGGTCCAGAGCGGTTCGGGGAGCGCCTCGCCGCCGAGCAGCAGGACGGGCGGGCGGTGCGCGCCGGCCAGCAGGCCGGAGTCCAGCAGCTGCCGGGCGTAGCTGGGGGTGACGTCCAGGGCGTGCACCCGCTGCTCGCGGGTGTAGGCGACGACGGCCTCGGCGTCGCGCCGGTCCTCCTCGCCGAGGATGTGCAGCTCGTGTCCGCCGATCAGCCAGATCAGCTGCTCCCACGAGGAGTCGAAGGAGAAGGAGGCGGTGTGCAGGGCCCGCAGCCGGCGCAGCCCGGCGGCCTCCAGGGCGGCGGCGAACGGGCCGGCGAGGTGGTCGTGGGCCAGGTTGGCGAGGCCCTCGTGCGGGATGACGACGCCCTTGGGGCGGCCGGTCGACCCGGAGGTGTGGATGATGTACGCGGCCTGTCCGGGGAGGACGGGGCCGCCGCGCTCGGTGTCGGTGAGCGGGCCGTCCGGGAGGGCCGCGAGGGCGGCCCGGGTGTCCTCGGTGTCGAGCAGCAGGACGGTGGTGCCGGGCTGCCGCGGGAGCCGCGCGGCGACCGCCGAGGTGGTCAGCAGCACGGCCGGGCGGGCGTCGTCGAGCAGCAGGGCGAGCCGCTCGTCGGGGTGGTCGAGGTCCAGCGGCAGGTAGGCGGCGCCGGCCCGCAGCACGGCGAGGACCGCGGTGACGGTGTCGGTGGAGCGGGGCAGCGCGATGGCCGCGGTGCCGTCCGCGCCGAGGCCGCGGCGGAGCAGCAGCCGGGCCAGCCGGTCGGCGGCGGTGTCGAGTTCGGCGAAGGTCTCGGCGGTGGGGGTGCCGGTCAGCGACGGGCCGACCAGCGCGCGGGCGGCGGGCGTGCGGCGGGCCTGGGCGGCGAACAGGTCGGCGACGGTGCCGGCCGGCACCTGGTGGGCCGGGCCGGCCACGGTGGCGGGCAGGGCCGCGCGCTCGGCCGGGTCGAGCAGGTCGAGCCGGGCCAGCGGGGTGTCCGGGCCGTCGGCGAACGCGGCCAGCAGGGCGAGGAAGCGGTCGGCGATCCGCTCGGCCTCGGCCGCGGTGAAGAGGTCCGGCCGGTACTCCAGCTCGACCCGCAGCTCGGCGCCGGGCAGCACGGTGAGGCCGAGCGGGAAGTGCGTGGCGTCGCGGGCGCCGAGCGCGGTGACGGTGAGGCCGGCGGTGTCGCCGAGGGCCTCGCGCAGGGCGTCGCCGCCGCCCTGGTAGTTCTCCACCACGAGCAGGGTGTCGAACAGGCTGCCGTCGACGGCGCTGCGGCGCTGGATCGCGCCGAGGCCGAGGTGCTGGTGGGCCATCAGCTCGGCCTGCTCGCGCTGCACCCGGGCGGCGGCACCGGCCAGGGTGGCGTCGGGGGCGAGCCGGACCCGGACCGGCACGGTGTTGATGAACAGGCCGACCATGGCCTCGGCGCCCGGCAGGTCGTCGGGGCGGCCGGAGACGGTGGTGCCGAACACCACGTCGGTGGTGCCGGTGAGGGAGCCGACCAGGACGCCCCACAGGGTGTGGGCGAGGTTGCCGAGGGTCAGGCCGCGGCCCCGGGCGGCGGCCGCGACCCGCTCGGACAGCACCGGGTCGGCGTACCGGGTGACCACGCCCGGCTCGACGGCGGCCGCGGTGCCCGCGCCGGGTGCCACCGGGTGGGCCTGCTCGAAGCCGGCCAGGGCGGTGCTCCAGGCGGCCTCGGCGGCGGCGGTGTCCCGGGTGGCCAGCAGCGCGAGGTGGTCCTTGTAGGGGCGGGCGGCGGCGAGCACCGAGGGGTCGCCGGCCGAGCCGTACAGGGCCAGCAGCTCGCGGAACACGATCGGCATCGACCAGCCGTCGAGCAGCAGGTGGTGGCAGGTCAGGACGAGCCGGGAGCGCTCGGCGTCCAGCCGCAGCAGGGCCAGCCGCAGCAGCGGCGGGGCGTCCAGGTCGAAGCGGCGGTGCCAGTCCTCGTCCATGGCCGCGCGGACGGCGGCGTCCTGGGCGTCCCCGTCGAGCGCGGTCAGGTCGACCTCGCGCAGCGGGGTGTCCACGGTGCGCTGGACGAACTGGACGACGGCCTCCGGGTCCTCGTACCAGAAGCCGGCCCGCAGGTTGGCGTGGCGGGTCAGCAGGGCGTCCAGGGCGGCGGCGAGGCGGGGCGTGGCGAGCGGGCCCGCCAGGTCCAGGTGGGACTGGACCACGTAGACGTCGCGGGCCCCGTCGTCGTAGAGGGCGTGGAAGAGCAGGCCCTCCTGGAGCGAGGACAGCGGGTAGACGTCCTCCAGGTCCGATGCGGCCGCGCCCTCGGCCTGGGGGTCGTCGATCGGTGCGGTGGAGTCGTTCATCACGGTCTTCTCGGTCCTGGGGGTGGTCGGGGCGTGGTGGTCGGTCGGGTCCGGACGGGCGGGCTCGGTGGTCATCGGCGCCGCCGTCCGCGCAGCCGGGACTCCAGCCGGTCGATCTGGGCCTGCTTGAGCGAGACGAGGCTGAGGTCGGAGGGGGTGACCCCGCCGGCCCCGCCGCCGGCGGTGTGCCGGGCCAGTGCGTCCAGGGCGGTGAACCAGGCGTCGGCGAGCTCCGCGACCTCGGTCTCCGTGAGCAGGGCCTGCGGCCAGCTCCACTCGACGGCCAGCTCGGGCTTTCCGTCGGCGCCGGCGCGGATCACCGCGTCGATCTCCAGCGGGTAGCCGGCGGCCATCCGCGGGTCGGGGCCGGCGCCGGCCGCGACGGCGTCCCGCTCCGGCTGCGGGGCGAGCGGCCAGCCGCCCGGCGCCCCGGTGGCGCCGTCGGCGCGTCCCCGGTAGTTGAACAGCACCTGCGAGCGCGGCGCGGCGGCCAGCAGCGACGCGGTCTGCGGGTTGAGGTGGCGCAGCAGGCCGAAGCCGAGCCCCTTGTCGGGGGCGGCCCGCAGCTGCTCCTTGACCTGCTTGAGCACCTGGCCGGCGGCCGGGCCGCCGGTGAGCGCGGCGGCCGGGTCGATCCCGGCGAGGTCCAGCCGGACGGGGTGGACGGTGGTGAACCAGCCGACGGTGCCGGCCAGGTCGGGGGCGAGCCCGTCGTGGCCGCCGCGGCCGTGCCCCTCCAGGTCGACCTGGAGGGCCGGGGCGGCGCCCGGGCGGGCGGTGGCCACGCCGAGCACCAGGGCGGCGAGCAGCACGTCGTCGACGCCGGCGCCGAAGGCCCTGGGCACCTCGGTGAGCAGCGGTGCGGTGCGGTCGGCCGGCAGCGTGCGGCGCAGGGTGCGCACGGTGGCGACGGTGTCGCGGTCGGGGTCGGCGCTCAGCGCGGCGAGCGGTCCGGCGGGCCCGGCGAGCGCGGTGCGCCAGTGGGCGGCCTCGGCGACCCGGCTGCGTTCCTGGGCGTGCGCCAGCAGGTGCTCGGACCAGGCGCGCAGCCCGTACGCCTCGGGTTCGAGGGCGGGCCTGCGGCCTGCGGCGAGGGCCTGGTAGGCGGCGGCGAGCCCGGGCAGCAGGGTGCGCCAGGAGACGCCGTCCACCGCCAGGTGGTGGACGGTCAGCAGCAGGCGGCCGTCCCGGGTGTCGCCCGCGTCGAACCAGACGGCGCGCAGCACCCGGCCGGCGGCGGGGTCGAGCGCGGCGGCGCTCGCGTCGGCCTCCCGGGTCAGCAGCGCGGTGAGGTCGCCCTCGCGGGCGTCGACGCGGCGCAGGGTGTCCGGCTCGGTGGTGGCGGGTGCCTGGGCGGTCGGCAGGATCTCCTGGGTCCACAGGCCGTCGGTCCGGTCGAGGCGCAGCCGCAGCGCCGGGTGGTGGGCGGCCAGCGCGGCCAGGGCGGCGCGCAGCGGCTCCTCCCGCAGGTCGGCGGGGACGCCGACCAGCACCGACTGGTTGAAGCGGTCGACGGGGCCGCCGCGCTCGCGCAGCCAGTGCACCACCGGCAGGGCGGGCAGTTCGCCGTCGGCGGGTGCCTGCGGCGCGGCCGCGGCCGGAGCGTGGTCGGCCGGGCGGGCCGTCGGCAGGCCCTTGGACTCGGCCAGGGCGGCCGGGGTGGGGTACTGGAAGACGTCCTTGGCGGCGAGCTGGTAGCCGGCCTTGCGGGCCCGGCTGATCAGCTGGATCGAGACGATGCTGTCCCCGCCGAGGGCGAAGAAGTTCTCGTCCTCGCCGACCTCGGCCAGGCCGAGCACCTCGGCGAAGACCCGGGCGAGGGCGGCGGCCGGGGACGGTCCGGCGGCCGCGGGGGCGGCCTGCCCGGTGCGGCGGCCGGGGGCGGGCAGCGCCTTGCGGTCGAGCTTGCCGTTGACGCTCAGCGGCAGCGCGTCCAGGACGGTGACGACCGCGGGGACCATGTGCTCGGGGAGCACGGCGGCGACGGCCGCGCGGACGGCCTCGCCGCCCACGCCCGCCCCGGCCTGCGGGACGACGTAGCCGAGCAGTTGGCGCGCACCGCCCTCGGTGACGGCGCGGGCGGTGACGGCGGCCTGGCCGACGCCGGGGACGGCGGCGAGGGCGGACTCGACCTCGCCGAGCTCGATCCGGAAGCCGCGGACCTTGACCTGGTCGTCGGTGCGGCCGAGGTACTCGACCTCGCCGTCGATCCGGCGGCGCACCAGGTCACCCGTGCGGTACATCCTCCCTCCTTGCCCGCCATCGGGCAGGAGGGGCCCAGCCGGCGCGAACGGGTCGGCGACGAAGCGCTCCGCGGTCAGGCCGGGGCGGCCGAGGTAGCCGCGGGCCAGCTGGACCCCGGCGAGGTACAGCTCGCCGGGGACGCCCACCGGGACGGGCCGCAGCCGGGCGTCCAGCACGTGCAGGCGGGTGTTCCAGACCGGACGGCCGATCGGGACGACGCCGGAGCCGGCCCAGGCCCGGTGGTAGGTGACGTCGACGGCGGCCTCGGTGGGGCCGTACAGGTTGTGCAGCCCGATCTGCGGCCACAGGGCGAGGAAGCGGTCGACCGCGGCGGCGGGCAGCGCCTCGCCGGAGCAGAAGACCCGGGACACGCCCGCGAAGCCCTGCCGGACGCTCCCGTCCTGCTCGGCGGCGCCGGTGAAGGCGGTGAGCATGGACGGCACGAAGTGGCAGGCGGTGACGGACTCGCGGGCGGCGAGGGCGGCCAGGTACTCCGGCTCGCGGTGGCCGCCGGGGCGGGCCAGCACCACCCGGGCGCCGCTGACCAGCGGCAGGAAGAACTCCCAGACCGACACGTCGAAGCTGGCCGGGGTCTTCTGCAGGACGCGGTCCTCGGCGGTGATGCCGTAGACCTCGCGCATCCAGTCGAGCCGGTTGACGATCGCCCGGTGGGTGACCACGACGCCCTTGGGCCGGCCGGTGGAGCCGGAGGTGAAGATGACGTACGCGGCGTGGTCGGCGTCCAGGACGGCGGGCGGCACGGGCGCCGCCGCCCGGGCGTCGACGGTGAGCACCGGCACGCCCGGCACGGCGGGCAGGCCGGCCTCCAGGCCGGGGACGGTGAGCACGCACACCGGGGCGGCGTCCTCGACCATGCCGGTGAGGCGCTCGACGGGGTACTCGGTGTCCAGCGGCAGGTAGGCCGCGCCGGCCTTGAGGACGCCGAGCAGGGCGACCATCAGCTCGGCGGAGCGGGGGACGGCGACGGCGACGATCCGGTCGGGGCCGGCGCCGGCGGCGCGCAGCGCCCCGGCGAGCCGGGCGGCCCGCTCGTCCAGCTCGCGGTAGGTCAGTTCGGCGCCCTCGAAGACGACCGCGACGGCGTCGGGGGTGGCGGCGGTGCGCTCGGCGATCCGGCTGACCAGGGTGCCCTCGCGGACCGCGATGGCGGTGGCGTTCCACTCCCCCGCGAGGCCGCGGCGCTCCTGGGCGGCGGTCGGCTCGATCCGGCTCACCGGCCGCTCGGGGGCGGCGAAGGCCTGCTCCAGCACCCGCATCAGCCGGGCGCCGAACAGCCGCGCGGTGGCGCGGTCGAACAGGTCCTCGGCGTGGATGACGGTCAGGTCGGTGCGGCTGCCGTCGGCGGCCTCCACGAAGGTGAAGGCGAGGTCGAAGCGGGCCGCGTGGACGGGGTCGGGCAGCAGCGCGGTGGCGGCGCCGAGCAGGTGGTCCAGGCCGTCGGCCTCCCGGCGGTGCTGGACCATCACCTGGAACAGCGGGTGGCGGCCGAGCGAGCGCTCGGGGTTGACGATCTCCACCAGCCGGTCGAACGGCAGGTCCTGGTGAGCGAGCGCGCCGAGCACGCTCTCCCGGGAGCGGGCGACCAGCTCGTCGAAGTCCGGGTCGCCGGCCAGGTCGTGGCGCAGCACCAGGGTGTTGACGAAGAAGCCGACGACGGACTCCAGCACCTCGTCGGTGCGGCCCGCGACGGGCGTGCCGAGCACGACGTCGGTGGTGCCGGCCAGCTTGCCGAGCAGCAGCGCGGCGGCGGCCTGGGTGACCATGAACGGGGTCGCGCCGGTGCGCTGCGCGTAGCCGCGCAGGGCGGTGTGCAGCTCGTCGGGCAGCCGCAGCCGGACGGCGCCGCCGCGGCCGCTCGCCTCGGCCGGGCGGGCCCGGTCGGTGGGCAGCGCCAGCTCGGCGGGCAGGCCCGCCAGCCGCTCGGTCCAGTAGCGGCTCTGGTCGGCGGCCGGTCCCTGCTCGGCGGCCAGCAGCTCGCCCTGCCACAGCGCGTGGTCGGCGTACTGCAGCGGCAGCGGCGCGAACCGCGGGGCCGCACCGGCCCGGCGGGCGGCGTAGGCGAGGTCGAGGTCGCGCAGCAGCACGCCCTCGGACCACTCGTCACCGGCGATGTGGTGCAGGGCGATGCTGAGCACGTGCCGGGTGGGCCCGGCGGTCAGCAGGGTCGCCCGGACGGGGATCTCGGTGGCCAGGTCGAAGGCGTACGCGCCGGCCGCGGCGACCTCGGTGTCCAGGCGGTGCCCGGAGGCCTCGGCCCTGCTGAACGGCACCCCGGCGCTCTGCGGTTCGAGGATCCGCTGGTAGGGCCGGCCCTCGTGGTCGGGGAAGACCGTGCGCAGCGCCTCGTGGCGGGCCAGCACGTCGGCGAAGGCGGCGCGCAGCGCGTCCGCGTCCAGCTCGCCGTCGATCCGCAGCGCGCACGGGATGGTGTACGCGGTGCTCGGGCCCTGGAGGCGGTAGAGGAACCAGAGCCGGGCCTGGGCGGCGGACAGCGGGATCCGCTCGGGGCGCGGGCGGGCGGCGGGGGCGGTGCGCCCGGTCGCCGCGCCGTCCAGGCGGGCGGCGAAGGCGGCGGGGGTACGGCTCTCGAACAGGTCGCGGACGGCGACCTCGCCGCCGAGGGCGGCGCGCAGCCGGCCGATCACCCGGGTGGCGAGCAGCGAGTGCCCGCCGAGCTGGAAGAAGTCGTCGTCGATGCCGACCGCGGGCAGGCCGAGCACGTCGGCGTAGACGCCGCAGATCACGGCCTCGCCCTCGGTGCGCGGGGCCCGTCCGGCCGGGGCGGCGAAGGCCTCGGCGCCGGGCTCCGGCAGGGCCTGCCGGTCGAGCTTGCCGTTGACGTTCAGCGGCAGCGCGGGCAGCGGCACGATCGCGGCCGGGACCATGTACTCGGGCAGCGCCTCGGCGAGCGCGGTGCGCAGCGCGGCGGGGTCGGCGGCGGCGCCGGGCGCCGCGACGACGTAGCCGACCAGCCGCTTGGCGCCGGCGGCGGCCGGGCGGGCAAGCACGGCGGCCTGGGCGATGCCGGGCAGGGCGGCGAGGGCGGCCTCGACCTCGCCGGGCTCGACCCGGAAGCCGCGGATCTTCACCTGGTCGTCGTCGCGGCCGAGGTAGTCGAGGCTGCCGTCGGGGCGGTGGCGTACCAGGTCGCCGGTGCGGTACATCCGCGCGCCGGGGGCGCCGAACGGGTCGGCGGTGAAGCGGCTCGCGGTGAGCGCGGGGCGGTTGCCGTAGCCGCGGGCCAGGCCGGGGCCGGCGATGTACAGCTCGCCGGGCACGCCCGCCGGGACGGGCCGCAGCCGGGCGTCCAGCACGTAGACCCGGGTGTTGCCGATCGGGCGGCCGACGAACGGGGTGGGGCTGTCGTCGAGCGCGGCGCCGAGGGTGTCGACGGTGTACTCGGTGGGGCCGTAGAAGTTGTGGCCGAGCACGCCCTCGGTCTCCCGGATGCGGGTCCACAGGGCGTCGCCGACGGCCTCTCCGCCGACCAGGAAGAGCAGCGGGCGGTGCCGGTCGGAGTCCAGCAGGCCCCACTCGACGAGCTGCTGGCCGAAGGACGGGGTGACGTCCAGGGTGTCGACCCGGTCGGCGAGCAGCCGCTGGACCAGGGCCTGCGGGTCGCGGCGCAGGTCCTCGCCGTAGACGTGCAGCTCGTGGCCCTGGATCAGCCAGAGCAGCTGCTCCCAGGACGAGTCGAAGGAGAACGAGGCGGTGTGCGCGGCGCGCAGCCGGCGCCCGCCGGCCAGGGCGGCGGCCCGGGCGAAGACGGTGTTGCCGTGGTGCTCCAGCATGTTGGCCAGGCCGCGGTGCGGCACCTGCACGCCCTTGGGGCGACCGGTGGAGCCGGAGGTGTGGATGACGTACGCCAGGTCGTCGGCGTGCGGGCGGACGGGGTCGGCGCTCAGCGTGCCGAGTTCGGCGAGGGTGACGACGCCCTTGCCGTGGGCGGCCAGCACCGGGTGGCGGCCGGCGACCTCGGCGGTGCTGAGGGTGAGCAGCGGGTCGGCGTCCGCCAGCATCAGCGCGATCCGCTCGTCCGGGTGGTCGAGGTCGATCGGCAGGTAGGCGGCGCCGGAGGCGAGGACGCCGAGCAGGGCGGCGACCAGGTCGGCCGAGCGCGGCAGGGCCAGTGCGACGACCCGGCCCGGTCCGGCACCGAGCGCGGCGAGGTGGCGGGCCGTGCGGTCGACCCGGGCCGCGAGCTCGGCGTAGTCGAGCCGCTCGGCGCCGAAGACGACGGCGGTCTCCTCGGGCATGGCGGCCGCGCGGGCGGCGAAGGCGTCGACGACGGTGCCCTCGGGGACGGGGCGCGCGGTGGCGTTCCAGTCCTCCAGGACGGTGCGGCGCTCGGCCGGGGAGAGGACCTCCAGCGCGCCGACGGCGGTGTCGGGCGCGGTGGCGATGGCGGTGAGCAGCCGCAGCAGGCGCTCGCCGACGGCGCCGGCCTGCTCGGCGGTGAACACGTCGGGGCGGTACTCGACGGTCAGCTGCGGGGCCTCGCCGGGCAGGGTGAGGACGGTGAGCGGGTAGTGGGTGGCGCCGCGGTTGCCGATGCCGGCGACCCGCAGGCCGCGGGCGGTGAGGTGGTCGGGGTCGACCGGGTAGTTCTCGAAGACCAGCAGGGTGTCGAACAGGGTGCCGTGGCCGGCCGCCGCCTGGATGTCGGCGAGGCCGAGGTACTGGTGGTCGAGCAGGGCGGACTGCTGGGCCTGGAGGCGGACCAGCATCCGGGCGACCGGCTCGTCCTCGTCCGGTTCGAAGCGCACCGGGACGGTGTTGCTGAACAGGCCGACCATCGACTCCACGCCGGGCAGGTCGCCGGGGCGGCCGGAGACGGTGGCGCCGAAGACCACGTCGGTGCGGCCGGTGAGCCGGCCCAGGAGGACCGCCCAGGCGCCCTGGACGAGGGTGTTGAGGGTCAGGCCGTGCTCGCGGGCGGTCGCGGTGAGGGCCGCGGACAGCTCGGCGGGGATCGGCAGTTCGATCTCCCGTCCGGCGGCGGCCGGGCCGGCGGCGGGGGTGCCGAGGCCGTCGGCGAGCAGGGTCGGCGCGGCGAGGCCCGCCAGGGCCTGCCGCCAGGCGGCGGTGTCGGCGCCGGTGTCGCGGGCGGCCAGCCAGCCGAGGTGGTCGGCGTAGGGGGCGGTGGCGGGCAGCGCGGCGGGGTCGCCCCCGGCGCCGTACGCGGTGATCAGCTCGCGCAGCAGGACGGGCGTGGACCAGCCGTCCATGACGATGTGGTGGCGGGTCAGGACCAGCCGGTGGTGGTCGGGGCCGAGGGCGACCAGGGCGCAGCGCACCAGCGGCGGGCGGGCCAGGTCGAAGCGGCGGGAGGCCTCGGCGTCCTCGATCCGGGCGGTCTCGGCCTGCTGCCGGTCGGCGGGCAGCGCGGTGAGGTCGTGCTCGGTCCACGGCACCCGGACGTGGCCGGCGACCAGCTGGAGCGGCTCCGGCAGGCCGTCACCGAGGAAGCCCGAGCGCAGCGCGGTGTGCCGGTTGACGACCGCGTCGACGGCGCGGACGAGCGCGGCGCGGTCGAGCGGGCCGCGCAGGTCGAGCGAGGTGAGCGAGGTGTAGAGCTCGTCGGCGCCCTGGTCGTCCTGGAGCAGGGTGTGGAAGAGCAGGCCCTCCTGGAGCGGGGAGAGCGGCAGGACGTCCTCGGTGTCCGGGTGCTCCTCGGCCAGGCGGTCCAGGACGGCCTGGGTGACCGGGGCGAGCGGCACGTCGGAGGGGGTCAGGCCGCCCGCGTCGGGCCGGTCGGCGTAGCGGGTGAGTGCGTCGAGGTGGGCGAACCAGCCGTCGGCGATCTCCCGGACGGCGTCCTCGCCGAACACGCCCTGCGGCCAGGACAGCTGGACGGTCAGCTCGGGGCCGGCCGGGCCGTCGTGGACGAACGCGCCGATCTCCAGCGCGTGGACGCAGGGCAGGCCGGGGTCGGTGGAGGCGGTGACGGCGTCCCCGGCCTCCGGGGCGACGGTCCACTCCTCGCCGGTGGCGCCGAAGCGGCCCAGGTAGTTGAAGAGCAGCTGGGGCTCGGCCAGGTCGGCGAGGGCGGCGGCGGAGGTCTCGTCGAGCCGGCGCAGCAGGCCGTAGCCGGCGCCCGCGTTGGGCAGCGCGCGCAGCTGCTCCTTGACCAGTGCGAGGGCGCGGCCGGCCGCGGGCCCGCCGGCCAGCGCGGCCTCGGGGTCGACGCCGGTGAGGTCGAGTCGGGCGGGGAACTCGCTGGTGAGCCAGCCGACCGTGCGGGAGGTGTCGGCGCCGGGGACGAGCTGGTCCTCGCGGCCGTGGCCCTCCAGGCGCAGCAGCAGGTCGGGGCGGGCGTCGGCGCCGAGGCGGGCGCGGCGGCGGGCGAGCAGGGCGAGGGCCAGGCCGGTGAGCAGGACGTGGTCGACGCCGGCCCGGTGGGTGGCGGGGACGGCGCCGAGCAGCGGCGCGGTGCGCTCGGCGGGCAGGGTCAGCCGCAGGCGGCGGGTGTCGGCGGCGGTGTCCCGGCCGGCGTCCAGGGCCCGCTCGCCGAGCAGCGGCCCGTCGCCGTCGGCCAGGACGGCCTGCCACAGGGGCAGTTCGGCGCGGATCCGGTCCTCGGCGGCGGCCTCGGCGAGGCCGCGGGCCCAGGCGCGCAGCGGGGTGGTGACGGGCTCCAGGGCGCGGCCCTCGTAGGCGGCGCGCAGGTCGGGCAGCAGGATGCGCCAGGAGACGCCGTCGACGGCGAGGTGGTGGACGGCGAGGACGAGCAGGCCGGGGGTGTGGTCGCCGGCGTCGAGGTGGACGGCCTGGAGGACGACGCCCAGTTCGGGGTCGAGGCGGTCGGCGGCGGCCTCGCGCTCCAGGGCGGCGGCGGTGGCCAGCTCCTCGGCGGTGACGGTGATGTGGCGCAGCCGGTCGGCGGCGGGGGCGCTGCCCGCGGGCCGGACCTCCTGGGTCCAGCGGCCGTCCTCGGCGACGTTCAGGCTCAGCCGCAGCGCGTCGTGGTGGTCGGTCAGGGTGTCCAGGGCGGCGGCCAGGCGCTGCCGGTCGAGGCCGGCCGGGACGGTGACGACGGTGTGCTGGCCGAACCGGGCGACCGGGCCGCGGCGCTCGCGCAGCCACTCGCTGATCGGGGTGGTGGGCAGCGGGCCGGTGGCGTCGACGGCGCGCGGGGCCGGGGCGCCGGCCGTGCGGGTGTCCTCGGCGACGGCGGCGATGCGGGCGACGGTGCGGCGCTCGAAGACCACCCGCGGGGTGATCCGGAAGCCCGCCCGGCGGGCCCGGCTGCCGAGCTGGATGGCGGAGATGCTGTCCCCGCCGAGGGAGAAGAAGTTGTCGTCGACGCCGACCTGGTCGCCGGGCAGGGCGAGGACCTCGGCGACCAGCGCGGCGAGGATGCGCTCGGCGTCGGTGCGCGGGGCGCCGCCGCCTGCGCCGCGGCCGGCGGCGGGCGCGGGCAGGGCCTTGCGGTCGAGCTTGCCGTTGAGGCTCAGCGGCAGGGCGTCCAGGCCGATCAGGACGGCCGGGACCATGTGCTCGGGCAGGGTGCGGGCGAGCTCGGAGCGCAGCTCCTCGGGGTCGGCGGGGGCGGGCACCAGGTAGCCGACCAGCTGGCGGGCGCCGCCGGGGGTCAGCTCACGGGCGGTCACGGCGGCCTGGACGACGCCGGGCAGGGCCTCCAGGGCGGCCTCGATCTCGCCGAGCTCAATCCGGAAGCCGCGGACCTTGACCTGGTCGTCGGTGCGGCCGAGGTACTCCACGGTGCCGTCGGGCGCCCAGCGGACGAGGTCGCCGGTGCGGTACATCCGCTCGCCCGGGCCGCCGTGCGGGTCGGCGACGAAGCGCTCCGCGGTCAGGCCGGGGCGGCCGAGGTAGCCGCGGGCCAGCTGGACCCCGGCGAGGTACAGCTCGCCGGGCACGCCGACCGGGGCGGGGCGCAGGGCGGCGTCCAGCACGTACAGCCGGGTGTTCCAGACCGGGCGGCCGATCGGGACGACGCCGGCGGCGGGCGCGGTGTGGTGGTGGGTGACGTCGACGGCGGCCTCGGTGGGGCCGTACAGGTTGTGCAGCGGCACCCCGGGGAGGGTGGCGTACCAGCGGTCGACGACGTCGCCGGGCAGGGCCTCGCCGGAGCAGAAGGCGCGGCGCAGGCCGGCGCAGCGCTCGGCGACCGACGGCTCCTCCAGGAAGGCGCGCAGCATGGAGGGGACGAAGTGCAGGGTGGTGACGCTCTGTTCGGCGATCAGCGCGGCGAGGTAGGCCGGCTCCTTGTGGCCCTCGGGGCGGGCGAGGACGACGGTGGCGCCCTCGCAGAGCGCCCAGAAGAACTCCCAGACGGACACGTCGAAGCTGGCCGGGGTCTTCTGCAGGACGCGGTCGTCGGCGCCGAGCCGGTAGGTGTGCTGCATCCAGGCGAGCCGGTTGACGATGGCCCGGTGGGTGACCACGACGCCCTTGGGGCGGCCGGTGGAGCCGGAGGTGTAGATCAGGTAGGCGGCGTGGTCGGGGTCGGGCGCGGCCAGCGCGGGGCCGTCCTGGGCGGGCGCCGCGGCGGCCGCGTCGTCGATCACCAGGGCGGTGGCGCGGGCGGCCTCGGGCAGCCGCTCCAGCAGCGCGCGGACGGTGACCACGCGGACCGGGGCCGCGTCCTCGACCATGTGGGCGAGCCGCTCGGCCGGGTAGTCGGCGTCCAGCGGCAGGTAGGCGGCGCCGGACTTCAGGACGCCGAGCAGGGCGACCATGAGCTCGGCGGAGCGGGGCACGGCGACGGCGACGACCCGGTCGGGGCCGGCGCCGGCGGCGCGCAGCGCCAGGGCGAGTTCGCCGGCGCGGGCGTCGAGCTCGGCGTAGGTCAGCTCGACGCCCTCGGCGACGACCGCGGTGGCGTCGGGGGTGGCGGCGGCGCGCTCGGCGATCCGGCTGACCAGGGTGCCCTCGCGGACCTCGCGGGCGGTGTCGTTCCAGCCGTGCAGGATGTCCTCGCGCTCGGTGTCGGCGAGCAGCGGCAGGCCGGCCAGCGGCTGTCCGGGCGCGGCGGCGAGGCGGGTCAGCAGGCCGGCGAACCGGTCGGCGTGGCGGGCGAGTTCACCGGCGCCGTAGAGCGCGGGGTTGGCGTCGAACTCCAGCACCAGGCGGTCGTCGGGGGTCTTGAGGACGGACAGCGAGAAGTCCTCGACTGGTCCGGAGGCCAGGTTGACGGTGGTACCGGGGCTCCCCGCGAAGTCGAGGTCGAGGTCGAAGGGCTTGATGTTCAGCATCGGCCCGTGGAAGCGGTCGTCGCTGCCGACCAGGCCGAGGTCGCGGCGGATCTCCTCGCCGCGGTGCAGCTGGTGGCGGCGCACCGCCTTGAGCTCCTGCGCGGAGCGGCGCATCAGGTCGGTGAAGGTGTCCTCGCCGCCGACGGGCAGCCGCACGGGGAGGATGTTGACGGCCATGCCGGGGACGCGCAGGGTGCCGGGGGCGGTGCGGGCCATGAAGTGCATGCCGAGGACGGCGTCCGCGGTGCCGGTCATCCGGTGCAGGTAGGCGGCGAGGGCGGCGTTCGCGGCCTCGGCCCAGGTGGCCTTGGCGGCGCGGGCCGCGGCGAGCACCGCGGCGCTCGGCCCGGCCGGGAGCTCGACGCGGTGGCGCAGGCCGGCCGGGGAGGCCGCGGCGGCCTGCTCGGTGAGGCTGACGACGGTCGGGCGGTCGGCGAAGCGCTCGCGCCAGTAGGCGCGGTCGGTCTCGGCGCGTTCGGAGGCGAGGTAGTCGCGCTCGGCCTCGGCGAGCAGGGCGGCGGGGCGGAACGGGCTCTCGGGGACGTCGGCCCCGGTGGCGAGCGCGGTGTAGACCTCGGCGACCCGGCGGCTGAACAGGGCGACGCTGTAGCCGTCGACGACCAGGTGGTGGAACCACTGGAACCACAGGTGGTCGGCGGGGCCGACGCGCACCAGCAGCGAGCCGGTGAGCGGGCCCGCGCCGGGGCCCTCCAGCACGGTCGGGACGGCCAGCTGCTCGTGGACCAGGGCGGCGGCCGCGGCGACCGGGTCGGTGGCGCCGCTGGTGTCGAGCCGGTGCAGCCGCCAGGCCTCGGCGTCGAACGCGCCGGGCAGCAGGACGGTGCGGTCCTCCTGGCCGGTGAGCCGGATGTGCAGGCCGTCGGCCTCGGTGAGGGTGCGGCGCAGCGCGGCCTCCAGCAGGCCCTCGTCGAGGTCGCCGGCGATGCGCACGTACTGGCCGACGTTGTAGGCCGGGTTGTCGGGGTCGATCCGTTGCGCGGCGAGGATGCCCGCCTGCGCTGCCGTCGGCTCCTGCGGAGCGTCCTGCTCGGCGTGCTGCGTCGTCGTGCCAGCCATGGGTCGGCCCTTCCCGGGTTCACGGCCCCGCCGACCGTGCCAGCCCGGGGCGCTCGTGCGCTTGGTGCGATGTGGTGGTGTCCGTCCGGGCGGCCGCGGGGGGGTGGGCGGCCGCCCGGACGGGAGGGGCCTAGAGGCCCTTGAGGATGGTCTCGATCTGGTCGAGGACGTTCAGCGAGGTGCCGTAGCGGTCGCTGGTGGCGTAGGTGACCGGGATGACCTTGCCGGCCTGGACGGCCTTGAGGTTCTTCCACGACGGCTGCTTGTCGAGGTCCTTGGTGTCCTGCGGGACCTCGCCGGTGGCGGCCGTCCTGGGCACCAGGACGATGTCGGCGTCGGCGAGGACGTCGAGCTTCTCGGTGGAGTAGGTGACCTCGTGCTCGGCCGGGTCGGTGGAGGCCTGGGAGAACTTGGCGCCCGCGTCGTTGAGGACCCGGCCGACCCAGGAGCTGCTGGTGTCGACCAGGAACTCGCCGCCGCCGTAGGAGGAGGCGATGGTCCACTTCACGGAGTTGAGCTTGGCCGCGTAGTCCGTCTTGATCTTCGCGGCCTTGGTGTCGTAGTCGGACTTCAGCTTCTTGAACTCCGCCTCCCTGCCGACGGCGGTGGCGATCTTCTCCTGCGCGTTGAGCAGGTCGACCGGCTTGTCCACGCCGAAGTACAGGGTGGGGGCGATGCCCTCGAGCTTCTTGACGCCCCAGTCGAAGGCGGTGGCGCCCTCGACCACGATCAGGTCGGGCTTGAGCGAGGCGACCTTCTCGATGTTGATCTCGATGCCGGAGCCGATCGGCTCGATCTTCTTCGCGGCCTCGGTCTGCGAGGGCAGCAGCTCCATCGGGTTGTTGTCGTCGATGGTGCTGGTGCCGACCGGCTGCACGCCGAGGTCCAGCAGCGCGCCGGTGGCGTAGGAGACGCTGACGATGCGCTTGACGCCGGCCGGGACGGTGATCTTGCCGTTGGTGGCCTCGACCACGACCGGGCCCGACGCGCCGGCCGAGCCGGCCGGCGCCGCGGCGTCCTTGCTGTCCCCGTTGGAGCCGCAGGCCGCGAGGGTGAGCGCGGCGGTGACGGCGGCGGCGCCGACTCTGACGCTGCGGGAGGTCAGGGCACGGGTGTTCATGGTTCTCCTTGAAGGTGATACGCGGTGCGCGGCGGGTTCGCGGCAGGTCGGGCGAACCGCCGGAGTCAGGGGGCCCGGTGCGGGCGGTTCAAGCGGTTCGGGTGCTGGAGGGCTCTCAGGTCCGGCTCAGGTACGCCGACCAGGAGCGGACGGTGGGTCCGGTGCCGAGGTCGGCCAGGTCGGCGAACTCGGCCCGGGCGCCCCGCCCCCGCCAGATCTCGACCAGGTGCATCAGCCGCATCGAGTCGAGGCCCAGGTCGCGCAGGTCCTCGTCGTCGGCGATGTCCTCCGGGCGCTCGCCGAGGATGTCGGCGATGTCCGCCCGGACGGTGTCCGGGTCGAAGCCCTGCGGGCCTGGTGCGGTGGTGTCGCTCATGCGGGGGTCCGTTCGGTTGCGGGGGTGGGCGGTCCGGCGGGATCGGGGGCCCGGGGGCCCTGATCCGTGCTCAGCCGGCGACGCCGAGGGCGGTCGTGCTGGGCGCGCAGCTGGCGCCCGGTCTGCCGCAGCAGCAGCGAGTCGCAGATCTCGCCGGAACGGACGGCGAGCGTCGAGAGCAGCGAGGAGGTGATCCCGTGGGTGTGCTCGGTGCCGCCCTGGAGGTAGATCCCCACGTCGACGTGGTCCTCCGTCAGCACCCGGTGGTCGCGGTCGACGCGCAGCCGGCCGGACTCGTCGGTGAGGCACGCGGGGGCGAGGTCGCCGAGCAGCTCGCGCGGGTCGACGTGGGTGTAGCCGGTGGCGAGCACGACGGCGTCGCAGGCCAGCACCTGCTCCTCGCCGGTGGTCAGCGAGCGGACCCGTGCGCTGACGCCGTCCGCCTCGTGGCCGACACCGGTCAGGCGGTTGGCGTTGAGGATCCGCAGTCGCTCGGTGCCGGCCACCTTCTCCTGGTAGACCGTCCGGTACAGCTGCTCGATCAGGTCGCCGTCGACCACCGAGTAGTTGGTGTTCGCGTGGTAGCCGAGCAGCGCCCGCTTGGCCTCCTCGGACGCCCCGTAGAACTCGTCCACCGCGGAGGGGTCGAAGATCCGGTTGGCGAACGGGCTGTCGTCCGCCGGGCTGTAGCCGTAGCGGGTGAGGACGGCGCAGATCTCGGCGTCGGGGAAGGTCCGGTGCAGGTACTCGACCGTCTCGGCGGCCGACTGCCCGGCGCCGACGACGGCGATCCGGCGGTGGCGCAGCTCCTGGCGGGCCAGCGCGGGCGCCTTCACCAGCAGGTCCCGGGTGTGCCAGACGCGCTCGCCCACGGTGACGCCCTCGGGCACCCGCGGGGTCAGCCCGGTGCCCACCGCGATGTTCCGGGCCCGGCGGACTTCGCGGTCGCCGCCGGTGACGGCCTCGGAGACGACCTCGACGCCGTCGATCCGGCCGTCCGACTCCACCGGGCGGATCGCGGTGACCTGGCGGCCGTAGCCGGTCTGGTCGGCGAACTCCGCGGCGCACCACTCGAAGTAGTCGTGGAACTCCAGGCGGGTCGGGTAGAAGGACTTCAGGTTGATGAAGTCGACCAGCCGGCCGCGCTCCTGGAGGTACGTCAGGAAGGTGAAGCGGCTGCGCGGGTCGCGCAGGGTCACCAGGTCCTTGAGGAAGGACACCTGCATCGTGGCGCCGTCGAGCAGCATGCCCCGGTGCCATCCGAAACGTTCCTGCTTCTCCAGGAAGCGGACCCGCATCGACTGCTCGGGGTTGCGCCGGTTGTGGTCGTCGATCGCGATGGCCAGGGCCAGGTTGGCGGGGCCGAAGCCTATGCCGACCAGGTCGTCGGCGCCGCCGCCTCCGTAGATTGCGCCGTTCTCGCGCGACATGACTCGTCCTTCCGTCTACCTGCTGCTCGTTCGCGGACCCGGAGACGGGCTCCGGGACTTCAAACCCCCGGCGAGACCACCGAAGACCCTTTGGTTAGGCTTGCCTAAGTTCTCTTATCGGAGCAGCAGAGTCAAGTTCGCCGCCGCCGGCCGCTCTCCGCCACACCCTCCGGGACCAGCCCGAACGGGCCTCCTGACGCACGGTCGGCCCCGCCTGGACCCGTCCCGGCGCCGTCCCGACACGCGCCGGGAGGCCGGCTCACCGCAGGGCGAGCTCGCCCGGCACCGGGCTCCGCGCCCCGGCCTCCCGGTCCGGCGCCCGCCCGACCACCGAGGGCACCACCTGGGTGCCCGGGGCCGAGGCGCCGAAGGCCCGCAGCACCGCGTACGGCACCCGGCCGTCCAGCACCCGCACCCCGCCCACTCCCGAGCGCAGCGCCGCCAGGCAGGCCTCCATCTTCGGCACCATCCCCCCGGCCAGACCGGGCATCAGGGCGGCCAGCTCCTCGGAGCCGAGCCGGGGGATCACCTCACCGTCCGTGGGCCACTCCCGGTAGAGGCCGGGGACGTCGGTGAGCATCAGGAACACGTCCGCGCGCAGCGCACCCGCCACCGCGGCCGCCGCCGTGTCGGCGTTGACGTTGTAGACGCTCCCGTCCCCGCCCGGCGCCACCGAGGACACCACCGGGATCCGGCCGTCCGCGAGCAGGGACTCCAGCAGCGCGGGCCGCACGGACACCACGTCCCCGACGAGCCCGATGTCGACCCGCTCCCCGCCGACCTCCGCGAACCGCTTGGCCGCGGTCATCGTGTGCGCGTCCTCGCCCGTCATCCCGACCGCGAACGGCCCGTGGGCGTTCAGCAACCCGACCAGTTCGCGCTGGACCTGACCGGCCAGCACCATCCGCACCACGTCCATGGCCTCGGGCGTGGTCACCCGCAGGCCCCCGGCGAACGAGGAGGCCAGGCCCAGGCGGTTCAGCTGCGCACCGATCTGCGGGCCGCCGCCGTGGACGACCACCGGGCGCAGCCCCGCGTACCGCAGGAAGACGATGTCCCGGGCGAAGGCGGCCTTCAACCGCTCGTCCACCATCGCGTTGCCGCCGAACTTCACGACGACCGTGGACCCCCGGAAGCGCCGCAGGTCCGCCAGACACGTCTGAAGGTCGGGGGGATGCCGCTCGGCCCCGGACCGACCCAAGCCGGAAGGGTTCACGCTCTCTCCGCCCACCAGTCCCCCGCGCCAGCGATCTGGCCCCTTACGGCGCTGGCTGCGCCGCAGCCCGATTCCCCTGTTCGGCGACCGCAGTGGAAGCGGTCCGGCCTCCCCTCGGGCAATTAGGCAAGGTTTACCTTACATCCCTACTTCGACCCCGTCACGACCGCTGCCCCGACGAACCGGCCCGGCCGCGCGGGGGACGACGGAGGCCCCCGCCCGACCGGTCACCCGGTCGGACGGAGGCCTCCACCGGGCTCGGCCCGGGTTCGGTGCGGGGTTCGGTGCGGCCGGGCGTCAGCCCCAGTTGCCCACCAGCGGGCGGTCGCCGGTGTTGCCGAAGGTCGCGCGGTAGACGGTCAGGCCGCCGCCGGCGTCCGACCCGAAGAAGGTCCGGTCATCCGGCCGGTAGACGCCGACGGTGTCGATGCCGGTGCCGTCCCAGTCGCCCTTGATCGGGGTGTCCCCCGGGTTGCCGTACTTGACGGCCCGGACGTTCTCGGTCCGGTTGGAGTCGTTGAGGTAGAAGTACTGCGTCGTCGGGTCGTAGACGGCCACGGTCGTCGTGCCGTTGCCGTCCCAGTCGCCGACCAGCGGGGTCCAGCCGGGATTGCCCAGCTTGATCCAGTCCGTGACGGAGGCGTTGTCGTCGCTGAGGTAGAAGGTCTGGTCGCTCTTCCGGTAGACCCCGATCGTGGTCCGCCCGTCCCCGTTCCAGTCGCCGGCCAGCGGGACGTCGCCGACGTCGCCGAACGTCACCGGGGCGGCCGGGGTGCCGTCGGCGTTCGCCAGCACGAACTCCCGGGTGTCCGGCCGGTAGACGCCGACCGTGTCGACGCCCGGTCCGTTCCAGTGGCCGGTGAGCGGGATGTCTCCGGCGCGGCCGAAGACGGCCCGGGCGATCGTGGCCCCGTTGTGCGAGCCCTCGGCGAAGAGCTGCTCGGACGGGCGGTAGACGCCGACCGAGGAGGGGCGCCGGGTGGGCGTGGCGTTGACGACCTCCCTGCCGGTCGCCTGCTGGTGGGCGACGGTCAGCGGCACCCGGGCCGGTATCGCCGCACCCGTCCAGCGGAAGGGGTGCAGGTAGACGAGGCGCGGGTCCTGCGCGGCGGCGGCCCGGTACTCGGCGTTGAGCTTCACCAGCGGCCCGTCGGTGACGGCCTCGCAGTTGTCCGAGCCCCCCGGCCCGACGAGCGTCTCCGGGTAGAGCATCAGGTGCTGGTCGGGCGAGGCGAGCTTGGTCTTCAGCAGGGCCAGCAGGTCCTGGACGTTGCCCCGGCCCAGGCAGTACTGGTTGGCGCTGATGATGTCGACGCCCCGGGGGGCGGGGTTGGTGCCCGTGCCTGCGGCCCGCAGGCTCCCCGCGTCGTAGTCGAAGATGAGCAGCTTGCCGGGGAAGGCCGCCCGGATCTGGTCGGCCTGGGTCTGGACCTGCTGGGGGGTCATCTGGCGCCAGTAGGCCTCGTCGGTCAGGTAGACCGCGCCGATCTTGTCCAGGTTGGACCCGATCCTGTCGACCAGCCCGGCGAGGTTGGCCGCGGCGTCCGGCTTCGGCTCGACCCGCTGCCAGTCGACCTTCGAGACGACCTCGTGGTTGACGTCGATGACGCAGGAGGCGGGCAGGCAGCGGTCCAGGAAGTCCAGCCGGGGGTCGTCGCCGCGCAGGTAGCCGTTGAAGTTGGTCCAGGAGGCCACCTCGGCGGTGTGGTCGGCGCCGTTGTCCTCATCCGGGTCCCGGATGTCGTAGTACCCGTAGTAGCCGAGCCCGCCGAGCATCGACACCCGCAGGTCGTCCACGGTCGTGACCTGGCCGGCCGCCGACTGGTGCGAGCCCAGCACGACGTACCCGTCGCGCGGCAGCTCGGCCGCGGTCGGACCGGAGAACACCGTCGTCCCGTTGACCGTCACGGTCGCCCGCTCGGCCGACCCGCTCGCCACCGCGACGGACACCGCGTAGGAGGGGGCCGCCGGGACACCCGGCAGCGCGGTCGCGGCGCCGCCCTGGTAGAGCGCCAGCCCGCCGTCGGCCCGCACCCGCAGGCCGAGCGCAACGTCGGGCGCGTCCACCGCGCCCGTCCCGTTGGAGGCGCGGCTGACGGCCAGCGAGGCCCAGTCGGCGCTGGTGGTGCTCCCGACCACCGGCGTCAGCACCGCGTGCACGGTGTAGCGGCCGTCGAGGTCCGCGGTGGCCGGCTTGGTGAGGCGCACCGCGGCGGTGCCCCGGGGGAAGGAGAGCACGTTCGGGTGCGCGGGGGTGTTCACCTGCACCGCGCCCGGCGCGGGGTCGGCGACCAGGCCGTCGATGCCCGACTCCGCGGAGTAGTTCGCCGAGACCAGGCTCGGCTGACGTGCGCTGAGGCCCTGGTTCAGCCCGAAGTCCGCGGCCGTGGCGGACGCGCCGTCGAAGGTGTCGACCAGCGGCTTGGCGCTCGCGCCGACGGCGGTGTCGACCCGGCTGACCGACAGGCCGTTCCCGGCGCCGTCGCCGAAGGTGGTCACCTTGGCGGTGCCGGCGTCGAGGTAGGCGCCGAGGTACAGGAACGCGCTGCTCGGCCAGCGGGTGACCCCGGCCGGGGCGGTGGCGTTCAGGGTGGTGCCGTTCACGGTCAGCGCCACCGAGCGGTCCGCGCCGGTGGAGACGGTGAGGGAGACCGCGTAGTCGGCGGCCGGGGCGACGGTGCCGCTCCAGAACGGGGTCTCCCCGCCTCCCCCGTGAAAGAGGCTCAGCCTGCCGCCCGAGGTGACGGTCAGTCCGAGGTCCACGTCGGCGCCGGTCACGTAGCCGGTGCCGCGGTGGCCGCGGCTGAGCACGATCGAGGCCCAGTCCTGGCTGGTGGTGTCGCCCACCGAGGGGTCGACCACCGTGGAGACGGTGTAGTGGCCGGAGTCGTCCGCGACGGCGGGCGCGCCGAGCATGACGGCCGACAGCCCCTTCGCGAACACCATCCGGTCGGGGTGGTTCGGGTGGCTGACCTGGACGCACCACGGGTCCGCCGGAGCGGCGTCGTACCAGTTGCCGGAGACCCGGGTGTAGGAGATCGGCCGCTGTCCGGCCGGCGGCGACTGCCGGGCCTGCAGGCCGACGTTGAGCCCGTAGAACGGGTCGGTGTCGAGCGAGGGGTCCTGGTGGAAGGTGTCGGTGAAGGCGCGGGCGGCGGTCAGGTCCGCCGGTACCGGTCCGTCGGCGGCGGCGGCGGCCGAGGCGGTGCCCGGTCCCGCGGGTATCAGGGCCAGGGTCAGTGCCGAGGCCGCGGCGGCGAGCACGCGGCGGGCACGTTGGGCGAGGATCACCGAGTCTGTCTCCCGATCATCGGAGCGTCCGGTCGGCGACGCACCCGCGCCGCCGACGGGGGCGGGCACGCTGGCGCACCACGACGCGCCCCTCCCCCGCGCCGGATCATAGAGGATGGACGCGAACGGCCCTTGCCACCAAAGCAATCCGGGCCCTTGGCGCACCGGCATCGGTCCAACGGGAGGCACCTCCGACGGGTCGTCGGCCGCCTGCTGCGGAGCCCGGCCGCCACTGCCCCGGCCGGCTCACCCCCGGCCGGTGGGCGGCGCTCCGGGGCCGCCGCCCGAGGCCCAGGCCCGGTAGGCGGCCACGGCGGTGGGCAGGGTGGGGTAGATCCGGTCCGCGCCGACCGAGTCGGTCAGCCCGTACGCGTCGAGCTCGCTCCGCAGGTCCTGCTTGACCCGGGCCAGCGCGAAGACCACGCCGCGGGCGGACAGTTCGGCCCGGAGCTCCTCCACCGCGTCCAGCGCGGTGATGTCGACCTCCACGTTGGCCTCCGCGTTGAGGACGAACCAGCGGACCGGGTCCACCTGTTCGGCGACCGCGGCCAGCGCCCGGGTGCGGAAGTCCGCCGCGTTGGCGAAGAACAGCGGCGAGTCGTAGCGGTAGACGACCAGCCCGGGGATGGTCCGGGCCTGCGGGAAGTCGTCGACGTCGTGCATTCCGGCGACACCGGGCACCAGGCCCTGGACGGCGTCGTGCGGGCGGGCCACCCGGCTCAGCAGCTCCGCCACCGACAGCCCGACGGCCACCAGCACCCCGTACAGGATGTCCAGCGCCAGCACCCCGACCAGGCAGCCGATCGCCAGCAGGAACTCCCGGCGCCGGAAGGCCTTCAGCCGGCGCAGCCCCGCCAGGTCGATCATCCGGAGCGCGGCGAAGACCACCAGCGCGCCCAGCACCGCGGACGGCGTGTACGTCAGCAGCGGGCCGAGGAACAGCAGCACGGCGAGCACGGCCACCCCGGCGGCCAGCGCGTACACCTGGGTGCGGCCGCCGGCCGACTGGGCGAGCGCGGTGCGGCTGGCGCTGCTGCTGACCGGGAACCCGTGCAGGAGTCCGGCGCCGAGGTTGGCCCCGCCGAGGGCGAGCAGCTCCTGGTTGGCGTCCAGCTGCTCGCCCTCGTCGCGGGACTCGAAGGCCCGCGCGGTGAGGATCACGTCGGTGTAGCCGACGAGCAGCACCCCGAGGGCGGGCAGCGCCAGTCGGCGCACCTCGCCGAGGTCCGGCAGGGAGGGGCTGGGCAGTCCGGCCGGGATCTCGCCGATCACCGCGATGCCGTGGTCCTGGAGCCCGAACGCCGCCACCACGGCCGTGCCGGCGACCAGGGCCAGCAGGGGGCCCGGGAGCCCTGGACGGAAGCGGTGGAGGGCGAACAGGAAGAGCAGCGCCGCCGCGCTGAGGACCATGGTGGCGGTGTCCGCCTGCGACAGGTGCCGCACGAAGTACCCCAGCTGCGGGCCGAACCCCTCGCCCTCCACCTCGACGCCGGTGAGCTTGGACAGCTGGTCCACCATCATGATCAGTGCCACCCCGGCCAGGTAGCCGATCAGGACGGGGCGTGAGAGCAGGTCGGCGACGAATCCCAGCCGGGCCAGCCAGGCCAGCACGAACAGCACGCCGACCACCACCGCGAGTGTGGCGGCGAGCACCGCGTAGCGCTCGGCGTCCCCTCCGGCCAGCGGCCCGACCACGGTGGCGGTCATCAGCGCCGTCGTCGACTCCGGCCCCACCGACAGCAGCCGGGAGGATCCGACGAAGGCGTACACGGCCAGCGCCGGGAGGATCGCCCAGAGCCCCGCGACCGGCGGCAGGCCCGCAACGCCCGCGTAGGCCATGACCTGCGGAACGAGGTACGCCGCGACGGTCCCGCCGGCCAGCAGGTCACCGCGCAGCCAGGCCTTCCGGTAGCCCCTGAGCACGGTGAGCCCGGGGAGTGCGGGAACGGAGGGGCGCCATCCGCCGCTCCGCGGGACAGGCTGCGGCACGAGTCTCCTTCCGTCCCCCCGGCCCATGATGCGCCAGCACCCCCCGCCCCCCGGGGAGGCCCCGCCCGGCGCGTCCGCACCGGGCTCTCCTGGCCGGGCTCCTTCGGACGGGCGGGTGCCGGCCCCGGCGTGATCCGGTGGGGCCGGCACCCACCCCCACCGGAGCGGCCCGTCAGGCCGCCGTCAGTTGGCCAGGCTGAAGACGATGGGCCACCGAGCAGGAGGTGGAGCATCACCAGCCGTCGGCTTCACCCCATGCCATCACCGCGGCATGACCACAGAGCGGATCTCTCGGATGCGTCGCACCCGGCGCCGCGCCCCCACGGGTCGGCGCCCCCGGACGCGCACCGCCGGCCGTACCCGGGGAGGTACAGCCGACGGCTCGTCGGGCGGTGTCGCGGCAGTGCTCAGTCGCCGGGGGCGCTGAAGCGCTGCGCGTCGCCGCCGTTGCACTGGTACATCTGCAGCTGCCGCTGGTCGGTGGTGTCACCGTTCGGGATGTCCAGGCAGTACGACCACTGCGCGTTCCGCAGCTGGCCGTTCTCGTAGTACCACTGCTGCGGGGGGGTGCCGTTGCAGTCCCACAGCCACACCAGCGCGCCGGCCGAGGCGCCGTTGGCGTCGAGGCACTTGCCGAGGGCCTTCAGGGCGAGCCCGTCCCGGTTCCACCACTGGGCGTTGGTGTTGTTGCAGTGGTAGATCTGGACGGGCGTCCCGTTGCCCGTGCCGCTCGCGCGGACGTCCAGGCACTTGCCGTCCTTGCCGATCACCGGCCCGCCGGGCAGGCGGTAGAAGTTGACGTTGCCCCCCGAGCTGTTGAAGCGTCCGTAGAAGCCCCAGTTCGTCCATCCGCCGTCGCTGCGCAGCGTGAACGTGCCCTGGTCGAAGATCCAGAGGTTGTAGCGGATGCCGCTGCTGTAGGTGAGGATCGCGGAGGCCCGGACCGTGCTGAAGTTCATGGAGAACTGGGCGTCGGCGCGGACCAGGAGCAGGTTGTAGTGACCGCCGGTCAGGTCGGCGCCGTGTGCCACGAAGCCCTGGACGAGTTGGTCCGGCGGAAAGATGAAGGACGGGTACTGGTCGAACAGGGACTGGATGGCGCCGCCCACCGAGATGTCGTCCTTGGTGATCTGGACGCCGGACGAGGCGAGCTGCGCGCGCGGCGCCGCGTGCGCGGGTGTGGACGGGGACGCGGACGGGTGAGCGGTGGGTGCGGCGAGCGGGATGCTGCCTTGGTCGCTCGCGGCGGCGATCGCGGGCAACGGTGCCCGGTCCGGTGACTGCGCGGCCGCGGTCGGCCCGAGGGCGAGGACGGTTCCCGCGGCGAACAGCAGGGCGGAGCCCAGGAGGGTTCTCTTCATGGGGGTGCACCTAGAGTCGAAGTCGGTGGTGGCCGGGCCGGGCCGGGGCGGCCGGGCCGGTGCGAGCCCTCGTCAGGGGAGGGTGAAATGCTGCGTGCTGCTGCCGTTGCAGGGGTACATCTGCAGCCGGTTGCCGTTGCCCAGGTTGCTGTTGGGGATGTCGAGGCAGTACTGCCACTTGGCGTTGCGCAGCGAGCCGTTGTCGTAGGACCACTGCTGCGGCGGGGTGCCGTTGCAGTCCCAGAGCTGGACCTTGTCGGTCCAGCCGCCACCGCCCGCGTCGAGGCACTTGGTGACGCCGCTGATGCTGACCTTGAGCGCCGGCCCGTCGCGGTACCACCACTGCGGGTCGGTGGTGTTGCAGTCGTAGACCTGGATGGGGTTGCCGTTGCCCAGGCCGCCCTGCTGGTCGTCGACGCACTTGGCGTCGTTGGCGGCGCTCCTCATGCTGTCGCCGGGGGACTTGTAGAACGTGAGTTCGCCCGAGCTGGAGCTGTAGCGGCCGTAGAAGCCCCAGTTGCTCCAGCCGCCGTCGCTGTGCAGGGTGAAGTGTCCCGAGTCGAAGATGAAGAGGCGGAAGAGCTGGCCGTCCTTGTACTTGATACGGCCGTCCCAGACGGTGTGCGCGAAGGAGGCGTCGAAGTGGGCGTCGTCGGCGACCAGCATGATGTTGTAGTGGCCGCCGGTGCGTGCGGCGGTGTCGTTGACGACCGCCTGTACGAAGGATCCCCGGTCCGGCTTCTCCATCGCCTTCTGGATGATGTCGATGAGCTTCTCGACGATGTCGATGAGGGACGAGATGATGTCGGTCACCGGGTTGCCGACCCGTGGTTGGACGGCCTTCGGGGCCACGCCCGCCTTGGAGTTCGGCTTCAGGTCCGTGCTCGGCGGCGCCGGCGGCTGAAGCGGGACCTCCTGGTCCCCGGAGGCCAGGCGGGGCGGCGGGAGGTGCAGCGGTGCGGCGGGGGCGGGAGCCCCCTGCGCCGTGATGCGGGGGCCGGTGGCGTGCTCGTCGAGGGCGGGCGCGGCGAACGCCGTGCCGGCCGCCACGAGGAGGGCGCCGGCCGCCAGCAGGGCTGTGGAGCCGAGGCGGTGTACTCGTGTCATGTCGTACCGGTTCTCCTTCCGGGAGGCCGGGCTGGTCCCGACCTCGCGGACACGCTCCGGCAGTCCGATACACATCGCGTAGACGGCGCGTGTACACGCCGGCTGAGCGGCCCCGGGCGGAAGTCCGTACGCGCCTGTGGGCTCCGTCCGCACGGACGGAGCCCACAGGCGCGGACCGGCCAGGGACGGTCAGGTCAGGGTCAGGTCAGCTTCACCGACGCTTCGTCGACCAGGAAGGCGGTCTTCTCGGTCAGAGCACCCGAAGGAGGAGGAAGCCCCTGGCCACGGCCTCGGTCACTCAGCGGGGCTCAGGAGAACTCGCGGGATGTCGCACAGCCTGGCGGGTCAACAGCATTGCCTCCAACGCCGGCGACCGGACCGCCCGCACCTCGTCACGGGCCGCCTGCGCGGCGATGACGGCGTCGCGCAGGCGGCCGGCGCCGCGGGCGGTATCGTCCGGACGGCCTCGGGTGAGGCGGCGGCGCTCGAGACGGCACAGGGATCAGCATGGGCAACCCACTTCAGGACCCGGGGTTCTTCCGGGACCCGTACCCCGCCTTCGCGGCGCTCCGAAGCGTCTCGCCGGTCCAGGAGGTACCCGGCGCAGGAGGGCGGTCGAGCTATCTCGTCACCGGGTACGCCGAAGCGCGGGAGGCGTTCACCGATCCGCGGCTGTCCAAGGACACGGCGGCGTTCTTCGCCGGCAAGGACACCGGTCGCAACCTGCACCCCGCCGTGTCCCGGAGCATGCTGGCCACCGACCCGCCGCAGCACACCCGGCTGCGGAGCCTGGTGACGAAGGCGTTCACACCGGGCGCCGTTGCGCGGCTCCGCCCCTACATCGCCACCGTGACGGACGAGCTGCTCGACGCGTGGGTGCCCGGAGAGCCGGTCGACGCCATCGAGGGGCTCGCCGTCCCGCTGCCCGTCACCGTCATCTGCCAACTGCTCGGGGTCCCCGACGCCGACCGCGCGGCGGTGCGCACCTGGTCCAACGAGCTCTTCGCGGCCGGGCAGCCCGACCGGATCGACTCCGCCTCGCACGCCGTCGCCGGATTCATGGCCGACCTCATCGCGGCCAAGCGCCGCACCCCCGACGACAGCCTGCTCGACGACCTGATCCGAGCCCGCGACGGCGAGGACCGGCTCGGCGAGGACGAGCTCGTCTCCCTCGCCGTGCTCCTTCTGGTGGCCGGGCACGAGACCACCACCAACCTGATCGGCAACGGCCTCCTCGCCCTGCTGCGGACGCCGGATTCCCTGCAGCGCCTGCGCGATGAGCCCGGCCTGGTCGACCCGGCCGTGGACGAGCTGCTCCGCCTCGACCCGCCGGTGAGCACGGCCACCTTCCGGTTCACCACCGAGGCCGTCAGTCTCGGCGGCACCGAGATCCCCGCGGGCTGCCCGGTGCTCATCGCGCCCGGCGCCGCGAACCGCGACCCCGCGCGCTTCCCCGACCCGGACCGGCTCGACCTCGACCGGGACGCCAGGGGCCAGCTCGCCTTCGGGCACGGCATCCACCGGTGCCTGGGGGCGCCCCTCGCCCGCGCCGAGGGCGAGATCGCGTTGCGGCGCATCGCCACCCGCTTTCCGCGGCTTCGCCTGGCGGTGCCCGGTGCCGAACTGCACTGGCGCCACACCCGGCTGATGCGGGGGCTTGAGTCGCTGCCCGTCCTGCCGTAGGGGATCCGCAGGCGGGGGCTTGAAGGCGGGCGGGGGGCTTGAAGGCGCGCAGCGGCTTCAGGGCCGACCGGCGGTGGACGCCCGGAGGTTCAGCGCCCAGTCGTGGCGGCGGACGACACCGGGTTCGGCCGTCCCGGCCAGCAGGTCGCTCAACAGGGCCGCGCACGCGCGCCCGTACTCCGCCGCCCGCAGGTCGACCGCGGTGACCTGCGGGCTCGCACCGCGCGCCGCCGCACCGTCCACGCAGGCGGCCACCAGCAGGTCGGTCCCGGCCCGCAGGCCCGCCCGGGCGGCGCCCGCCAGGACGCCGGAGACGGCGCCGTCGGGGGCGCACACCACCGCGTCCAGGCCCGGGACTCCGGCGATCAGCTCCGCGGTGGCGGCCTCGGCCTCGGTCGGCGTGGCGGCGAACGGGACCGTCCGCACGATCACCTCCACGCCCCGGGCCCGGCTCCAGGTCTCGGCGGCCTCCCGCAGCGCGCCGGCCCAGTCGGAGCCCGGGCCGGGGGCCAGGAGGGCGGGGCGCCGGGCGCCGCGATCGGCGAGGTGGTCCAGCAGCGCGGCCAGCGAGGCCGCGTTGTCGCACACCACCGCGCCGCTCGGCGCGACGCCCCCGCCGAGGTAGCGCTCGCCGGTGACCACCGGCACGCCCGCGTCCAGGAGGTCCGGGACCTCCGGGTCGTCGACCTCGGGGTCGATCACCAGCAGGCCGTCCACCCGGGAGGCGAGTCCGCCGCCGGAGGCGGTGCCGGGGGCCAGCAGGACGAGGTCCAGGCCGTCCTCCCGGGCCCGTTCGACCGCGCCGAACGCCAGGTTCATGTAGTAGTCCAGACGGGTCGCGGTGCGCGGCAGGTGCAGCCCGATCGCACCGGTGCTGGACCGCCGCAGGCTGCGTGCCGCGGTGTTCGGCCGGTAGCCGAGCTCCCGGGCCACGTCCTGGATGCGCTCGCGGGTCGCCTCGGACACCCGGCCGGAGCCGCCGAGCGCGTTGGAGGCGGTGCTCTTGGACACCCCGGCCGCCCGGGCGACGTCGATCAGGGTCACGGAGCGGCTGGTCACAGCCCGGAAGTCTAGACGCAGCCCGGCGCCGATCTCCCGGTCCGGTCCCGCGGTCTCTTGCTGGAACGTTCCAGCACTGTTTAAGGTGCACGTGCTGGAACGTTCCAGCACCACCGTTCCAGCATCAGCTGCCCGACCACCTGCCCGACCACCCAGGAGACAGCCGCATGACACGCGGATTCGATGTTGTGGAGACCGGTATCGCCGACCTGCGCGCGGCGCTGGAGAAGGGCGAGACCACCGCGGTCGGGCTGCTCGACGCCTACCTCGCGCGGATCGCCGCCTACGACGGGCCCGGCACCGCCACCGCCCTCAACGCGATGGTCGTGATGAACCCGGACGCCCGTGCCGAGGCGGAGGCCTCCGACGCCCGCCGCGCCCGTGGCGAGAGCCTCGGCCCGCTGGACGGCATCCCCTACACGGCGAAGGACAGCTACCTCGCCAAGGGCCTGACGGCCGCCGCCGGCTCGCCCGCCTTCGAACACCTCGTCGCCCAGCGCGACGCCTTCGCCGTCGAGCGGCTGCGCGCGGGCGGCGCCGTCCTCATCGGCCTGACCAACATGCCGCCGATGGCGAACGGCGGCATGCAGCGCGGCGTGTACGGCCGCGCGGAGAGCCCGTACAGCGCCGACTGGCTCACCAGCGCCTACGGCTCCGGCTCCTCCAACGGCTCCGGCACCGCGACGGCCGCCTCGTTCGGCGCGTTCGGCCTCGGCGAGGAGACCTGGTCCTCGGGCCGGGCCCCCGCGTCCAACAACGCGCTGTGCGCCTACACCCCCAGCCGCGGAGTGATCTCGGTGCGCGGCAACTGGCCGCTCGTCCCGACCATGGACGTCGTGGTCCCGCACACCCGCACCATGGCCGACCTGCTCGAACTGCTCGACGTCGTGGTCGCCGACGACCCGGAGACGCGCGGCGACCTCTGGCGCGCCCAGCCGTGGGTGGAGCTGCCCGCGCCGTCCCAGGTGCGGCCCGCCTCCTACCCGGCGCTCGCCCCCGCCGACGCGCCGGCGGCGCGCGCCGCACTCGTCGGCAAGCGCGTCGGCGTGCCGCGGATGTACATCAACGCCGACCCGGCGGCCGGCACGAACCCCGAGGGCGGCATCGGGGGCCAGACCGGTCAGCGGATCGAGACCCGCGCCTCGGTGATCGCCCTGTGGGAGGCCGCGCGCCGCGACCTGGAGGCGGCCGGCGCCGAGGTGGTCGAGGTCGACTTCCCCGTCGTGTCGAACTACGAGTCCGACCGCCCCGGCGCGCCGTCCCTGTTCACCCGGGGGCTGGTCGGCCGCGACTTCCTCACCGTCGAGATCGAGGACCTCTCCGCCTGGGCCTGGGACGACTTCCTGCGCGCCAACGGCGACCCGGAGCTCGGCACCCTGGCCGAGGTCGACGCCGACCGCATCTGGCCCAAGCAGCAGGGTGAACTCCCGGACCGCTACGCCGGTTTCGACGACACCATCGGCGACTACCCGCGCCTGGTGCGCGAGCGGCCGTACGCCTCCTTCACCGACATGCCGCACCTCGAGGCGGGCCTGCGCGGGCTGGAGGAGACCCGCCGGGTCGACCTGGAGGAGTGGATGGACGGACTCGGCCTGGACGCCGTGGTCTTCCCCGCCGTCGCCGACGTGGGCCCGGCCGACATGGACGTCTCCGAGCCGTCCGCCGACCTCGGCTGGCGCAACGGCGTCTGGGTCGCCAACGGCAACCTGGTGCCGCGCCACCTCGGCATCCCGACCGTGACCGTGCCGATGGGCACCATGGCCGACATCGGCATGCCGGTCGGCCTGACCTTCGCCGGCCGCGCCTACGGCGACAACGCCCTGCTCACCCTCGCCGCGGCCTTCGAGGCCACCGGCACCCGGCGGACGGCGCCCCCGCGCACCCCGCGACTGACCGCCGAGTAGCGCGCTGCACGTCGCGGCACCGCCCAAGGGGGGTGCCGCGACGTGCCGGTGCGGCCTCCCGCGGCGTGCCGGTGCGGCTTCGCCGGGGACCGCGCCTGGCCAGGTGGCCGACGCCCATACCGCGGCGCCCGGGGTATGGGCCGCCGACATAGGGAGGACACTGCGCCGTCCATAGGGTGTCACGCACTGATACCTCGGTGTGGAGGAGTGACGGCGGCATGTGGGGAAGCGGACGTGGTAGGCGGAAGGGCTTCGGCTGGCTGCTCGCGAGCGTGCTCGTGCTGATCGGCGCGGTCGTCCCGGCGGGGTCGGCCTCGGCGGCGGTGCCGTCCAATCTGACGCTGGAGGCGACCTACAACACCGTCGCCAACGGCTGGGACCGCGTCGAGCGGTACGTCGACACCACCACCGGCTTCAAGCAGGAGCAGTACCCGCCGGACGGCCGCGGGAACCAGGACGGCCAGCGGCTCACCTTCTTCGGCGGCGTCAAGCAGCCCTTCTCCGGCCGCTTCCTGCTCTACTCGGCCCCGGGCTGGAACACCGGCGCGCACCAGGTCCCGGTGCTGCTGGTGCACGGCGCCAACGACAACCCCGACCGGGCCTGGGCCAACCCCGGTGAGTCCGGCGGCTACGGCTGCGGCTCCGTCTCCTGCCCGAACACCGGTCTGATGCAGTACCTCTCCAGCCGGGGCTACCGGGTCTTCGCCATCGGCTTCGCGCACAAGCAGGGCGACAACCTGATGCAGGCCCAGGCGGTCGGCGACGCCGTCGCGCTGATCCGCGCCAAGCTCGGCGTCCCCCAGGTGGACGTGGCGGGCTGGAGCAAGGGCGAGATGTCCGCGCGCTCCTACGTGTCCTCGGTCAAGCCCTCCTGGGGCCGCCCGTACGCGGGCGACGTCCGCAAGCTGATCACCATCGGCGGCCCGAACGGCGGCTACGACTACCCCTTCGCCCACGGCTGGGCGCACGACTTCTCCATCTGGCCGCAGTGCGGCGGCCAGGTCAACGCCCCCTCGCCGCACCTTCGGATGACCTGCTACGGCACCTACACCGCGCACCCGGAGTTCTCCTTCACCCCCTCGGGCGGCTACGACGTCTACCCCGGGCAGCGGCAGATGCTGGCCCGCTGGGACTCGGTGTTCGGCCTCGACCAGTCCCAGCAGGACTGGTACACCACCTACTACGGCGGGCAGGGCTTCTACACCGACGGCGGCGGCATCCAGCCCGCGATCAACGCCGGCTCGCTGATCGCCCCACTGCACCAGGCCGGGGTGCCCGCCTCGGTGACGACCTACCTCCTGGCGGGCGGCACGCCGAGCATCGTCGGCATCTTCAACGAGAACCGCGGCCCCAGCGACGGCGTGGTCTTCGTGGCCAGCGCACTGGACACCACCGGCATCGCCACCGTCGGCGGCACCGCGCTGATCCCCCTCGCCAACCACCTGCAACTCGGCTGGGACAGCGCGGCCAACGCGCAGGTCGCCGGCTGGCTGAACTAAGAGGACAGGTCCGATGATCACCGATCGACCGATAGCCACCGACCGGCTGACCGTGAACCACGCCGAGATCGAGGGCCGCACGGGCGAGCCCGTGGTCCTGGTGCACGGCAACGTCTCCTCCGGTGTCTTCTGGCACCCGACCATGGCCGACCTGCCCGACCGCTACCGCCCGCTGGCACCCGACCTGCGCGGCTTCGGCGGCACCGAGCCGCTGCCGGTGGACGCCACCCGCGGCCTGCGCGACCACAGCGAGGACCTGCTCTCCTACCTCCAGGCGCTCGGCCTGGGCCCGGTGCACCTGGTCGGCTGGAGCATGGGCGGCGGGGTGGTGCTGCAACTGCTGCGCGACCACCCGGAGCTGGTCCGCTCGCTCACCCTGGTCAACCCGGTCTCCCCGTACGGCTTCGGCGGCACCCACGGGGTGGACGGGAGGCTCAACTCGCCCGACGGCGCGGGCTCCGGCGCCGGCGGCGCGGCTCCCGAGTTCGTCCGCCTGCTGAGCGAGGGCGAGTCGGGTGCCGACTCACCGTTCGCACCGCGCTCGGTGCTGGACACCGCCTACGTCAGCAAGCCGCTGGCCGAGCCGGACCGCTACGTGGCCGCCATGCTGACCACCCGGACCGGGGACGACCACTACCCCGGCGACACCCGCCCGAGCGACACCTGGCCGGGCTCCGCACCCGGCGACCGGGGCGTCCTCAACTCCCTGGCGCCGACCCACTTCCGGATCGACGACCTGGAACTGGTCGACCCGAAGCCGCCGATCCTGTGGATCCGCGGCTCGGCCGACGTCATCGTCTCCGACACCTCGCTCTTCGACCTCGCCCACCTGGGGGCCCTCGGCGCCATCCCGGGCTGGCCCGGCGAGGCCGCCTGCCCCGCACAGCCGATGGTCTCCCAGACCCGCGCCGCCCTCGCCCGCTACACCGCCGCCGGCGGCCGGGTCCGCGAGGTCGTCATCGAGGACGCCGGCCACAGCGTCCACCTGGAGCAGCCGAAGCAGTTCCTGGCCGCACTGCTGGAAACCCTGGACGGAGCCTGACGGCACCCGCCCAGGCCTGAACGGCGTGTCGGGTAGGTGCGGCCCACCTACCCGACACGCCGTCCCGCATTTCCGCGCAGGGCGGCGTCGTTGCCGTCCTCAACAACCGCCACGCGGTTGGTCCCGACGCCTGGACCCCTGACGATCAACCGCCGGCCTCCGGCCCGTCCCCGAAGGGGAAGCTCACGGCGAACCCCACGACCGGGGTTCCCGGGGCATCGGCCTCGGGGATCGGCGATTCGAGCAGGTAGATGGTCAGCAGTGGTTGGTCGGGGCGCCGTACCGCTCTGACGGCTGGTCCGGCAGGTACCTCGGGAACACTGACAGCACCGCGGTACTCCGCGTTCTCCCGGGTCATCCTCAGTGCGTCGAGGTACTGCTGCTGGTCGAGGTCCCGACTTTCGTCACGCGGGTTCATCAGGGCGTTTACCCTGTAGGAGGCGGCAGCTGCGGGGGGATCCACAGCTCTGCGTGTCACGAGGCCGATGCGATGGCCGGCGATGTCGTGCTCGTGTGATGCCGCCGCCTTACTGATGAGCTGGACGTTCCAGGCTAGGAGCTCGCCCCGGGGCACGCGTCGCCGGATGTAGGCGGCGACGCGTTCAGCCGGCACCAAGGTGCTTTCGGCGCCGGGCAGATAGGTGTCGAAGAAGCGCGAGAGGACCAGCTCGTGCGGCACACCCCGCCACATCACGCTCCCGTTGGTGGGCTCGGCGGTGTGGTGTCCGATCTCGTCGAGCGACCTGACGAAGTCCTCCAGTGTGCGGAGGTTCTGCTGCAGCACCGCGGGCAACAGGCTGAACCGCAGGGTGTCGACACGGGAACCGGCGAAGTCCTGGGGGGTTCTCACCGCGGGCGGTTCGGAGCCGGTCGGCTGACGGGCTTGGCGAACGGGCGCATCGGCCGACGAGCGCGTACTCGAGTAACTGTTCGCCGCGTCCATGGTGGTGTAGTGACGACAGAGCTCTTGATCCCCTTGGAGGGCCCTGAACACCAGCGCCCTCCTCATGTTGTGCGGCAGGAGG
The DNA here is from genome assembly GCF_044547105.1 of Kitasatospora sp. NPDC052868. Taxonomy (NCBI): domain Bacteria; kingdom Bacillati; phylum Actinomycetota; class Actinomycetes; order Kitasatosporales; family Streptomycetaceae; genus Kitasatospora; species Kitasatospora sp. NPDC052868. The sequence continues at coordinate 79,709 of NZ_JBITZW010000008.1, forward strand.
TTGTAGCTGATGGCCAAGCCTTCGGGTGCCGGGCCCTGTGCGAGTTTCGTGCCACCGACCACTACCACGCTGAGGACGCCAAGGTGGTAGTCGAGCCGGTCGTCGGAAGCACTGTTCAGCGCCACTACACGAATTCTTGCGGCCTCCGCCGCCAGATGCTCCGCCACCTCGCTCCATGACGTCTCCGTCTGTGCGAAGACGGACAGCCACATCGCTCTGAGGTAGGTCGTCAACTGGGCCGCCCCTTGTGTGCGGTGGTCACGCAGAGCGGATGCGATGAAGTCCAGGCGTGCCGTCACCTGCTCACGCACCAGCGCCTGGACCCTGGTGAAGCGGCTGACGGAGATCGACATAGAGTTGTACAACCGAGGCCAGTTCCGGGCTCGGCGGGCGGCACAGACAAGGACGAAGGCGTTGATCGCCTCCAGCAGCGAGGGGGGCAGTTCCGCCGCCGGTACGGAGTTCGCGGTGTGCCGGTTCGGCAACCACCGCTCGTGGTCCGTGACGAGTTGCACGAGCGCGGTCGGGTCGGCGCCCGTCCGAGTTGGTTCGTCGCCCTGTGACGCGAACAGGCGTAGCTGTGCTTCGAGATCCGGCGACTGTGGAGAGGTGGAGAAGCGGCACGCGAACGTATCCGGGAACCGGTGGAACAGCGCCGGCTCATAGGGTGTGGACGGGTACGCCACCAACGCCGCCTTCTCGAACGACGACACCAGCTTGTAGACGCTGCTCTCGGCGACCAATGGGACGTTCGCCCGTCGTTTGGGCAGGTAGTCGTAGGACATGCCACCACCGTCGATGACGAGCAGCGGAAGGCCGCGGACGACGAGCTCCCCGGTAACCGGGTCGGGCGTACCTCTAGTGTGGGTGAGCCAGTCCCGCAGGGAGTCGATGATCCGGCGGTTCCTCTTGATGACGAGGACTATGGGGATGGTGCCCAGGGAAGGGTTGAGCCTCGCCGCATCCACCCCGGCGAAGTCCCCTCCCATCGTGCTGCTCGTCAACGACAGAATGCTGAGGTGCTCGGCGTGGGCCAGAGCACCGGCGCCGATTCGAAATTCCGCCGCACCGTCCCGGTCCGACCGCTGGAATCCGGTGTCGAAGCCGAGCAGGCCTTCGTCGACCCGGCGTTGGGTCTGAGCCCGAATGACATTGGTTGTACCGCTCAGGAACACGATCAGGCGGTACCCCGCATCGATGGCCTTGGCGGCCAGGCCGATGCCGTGGCTGGTACCGCCCGACCCGGGATGGGTCATGACCAGGCCCGTACGGCGCCAGTTGCCGGGCCGACGCGGATCCTCAAGTCGGCCCAGTACGTCGTCGGTAGACTCGTCGAGGGATCGAACCCAGTCGGTCCGCGCGGATCGGCTCTCTTGAAGGTATCGCAGGTAGCGCTCCCAGAAGCCCTGACTGCGGCCCTCCGTGCGGCGACCCGCCCAGGGGATGTGCGCGGTGATGTCCGGTGGCCCGGGGACAGGCTCCTGATGGATGGTCACCAATGTCTCGAGTTGCCGTAGCAGCTCGGTACGGTCCAGGCGGCCGTACACCCCCAGCTCGGCCGCGACCAGGTCCACCACGGCCGCCAGTTCGTCCGAGCTCGACCGGGCACCCGGCGGCAGCATGGCCAGCGCCAGCCGCACGGCGAAGCCTGCGAGGCCGACGCGGTCCCCGGGTGTCGCGTCGGCGGGCGTATCCGCGGCACCGGTGCTACTCGTAGCGGGGAGCCCGAGCAACTCCCGTGTCCGCTCAAGCGCCTGGCCGAACGGCACCGAGGCCGCAGATACCTCCTGTTGCCCGTTCCGGTGCTGGACCACCGCCGGCAGCCGTCCCCGGCCACCGCTCTGCAAGGAGACGGAGCGGCTCAGCACACGGTTGAGTCGCCACACCTCGTGCTCCGTGAGGTCCTGCCGCAACCGGGCCTGCGCCTGCTGCGGCACGACCACCTGCGCCGAGCCGTCTACATCCGTCTCCCAGGTGAACACGCCACTCGTCAGTACCTCGGCGAGGTCTGCCGTGGTCGCCCGGGGGACGAGTTCCTCGCGGATGGTGTGCAGCAGCCCCAGGCTCAGCCGGTCGAACTGCGAGCACAGGACGGCCAGTCGGGCGGCCGCGGGTGCCGCCGTCCGCAGGAAGCCCTCGGCCCGTTCCGCAGGCCCTCTGGATGCCGCAGGACGCACCTGGACGTGCCGACCCGGCATGCGGCCGCCGGGCGGGACGAGGACCGCGGCACAGCCTTCGGGAGCCGCGAGCACCACCGTTCGCGACCACCGATCAAGCTGGTGCGGTGACAGTGAGACGACGGGGAGGGGGAGCCAACCGCCGTCGGCGCCGTCCCGGTCGGCCTCCGGCAGCAGGAGCGGAAGACGGAAGGAGAGTTGGGAGCTGTCCGCACCCGGCGGGCCGGGAGTCACCCGTACCGTCGGCAGATCGAGGCCGCCGCGGCGCCACAGCTTGGTCGGCAGCGGGTTGAGCAGGGCGACCGGTGTCGTCCGGGCCCAGGCGCGCAGTTGACGCCAGACCTCCGGCGCCCGCCAGGCGTCGGCGGAGCAATCCGAGACGGTCAGCACCAGGCGGCGGCCGTTCGGGGAGCGCAGCTGTCCTGCGGTGCTCGATCGGCCCTGTGGGTCGCGTAGTCGGATGGTGGAGTCGGTGCCGAAGGTCAGGTCACGCACCTGGAGCGTGCGGAACGCTCCGAGGCGGTCCAGCGTCCCGGTCAGGGCGTCAACGGTCTCCCCCCAGACCTGCATCGAGGGCGACCGGTCCACGACCAGGACGAGGTCGAACCACCGCTCCGGTGCCGCGCTGAACACCGGGAGCAGCTCACCGCTGCGCGCATAGCCGTCCACCGTCGCTCCGACGTCCAGGACGTTACGCCGGCCGGTGCGCCAGAGCCGCTTCCACGGACGCAGCGCCCTGCTCACCTCCAGCGCCCGCGGCAGCGCACCCGCACGCGGAATGCTGCTCACATCGCCGCGGACCAGCGAGTCCGACCCGGGTAACCGCTCGTGGAGCGGCGCCGTGGGCGCGCCGCTCTCGGGCACGGGTAGAGGGGCACTCGGCGGTGCCGCCCGGTGTTCCGGGGTGCCCGGAACCTCAGTGCCCGGTGCGTCGGCCGGCGCTCCGTGGTCGGTGCCCACCGGCGGCGGTGTTGCCGGGCCCAGCCGCGCAGCCAGCCAGAGCGACTCCGCAACGGCCGTGGCGTCCAGCTCCGGATCCGCCGCGTGCAGCGCCGCGACAACCCGCTCCAGTGGCGTCACGGCCGGCCCCGTCCCCGGTCGGAACGGTGGTCGACCGTCGTACCAGCGGGCGGCCCTCCCGTCCGAGGCCGACCGGTCAGGCACGGGACAGCTCGTTGAGGACCAGGTCCAGGACGGCCTGAACGTCCTCGTCGGTCGGAGCGCTCGCGCTGGTCACCAGGTGGACGGCGTTCAGCAGTTGGTCCACGGCGAGGCTTTCGCCGGCCGCCAGCCGCTCCACGAAGCCTGTGACGACCGTGTCGACGGAGTCGGACAGGTCGTCGGGGATCTCCAGGTGCGCGGCCACGATCTGGTGCAGCGACTCGGCCGTCGGCTCCGGCATCGTGTAGCGGATGCAGCGGCGCAGGAACGCGGCCGGGAAGTCCCGTTCGCCGTTACTCGTCATCACGATGAACGGGAACCCGCTGCAGCGGACCCGGCCTTTGGTCACGGGATGGCGGGCCTCGCCACCCCACTCGCGGACGTGGACGACCTCCTCGCGGTACCTGGCCAGCTCGGGGACCTCGAACTCGCCCCGTTCCAGCACGTCGAGCAGGTCGCTGGGCAGGTCGAGGTCGCTCTTGTCGATCTCGTCGATCAGCAGTGCACGAGGTCGTTCGGCGGGCAACAGCGCCGTCCCCAGCGGCCCCATCTGCAGGAAGGGGGCGATGTCGTCGCTACCCGTGCCGCCCTCGAGCCGCTGGGCGTGGATCCGGCCGAGCGCGTCGTAGCGGTAGAGCGCCTCCGCAAGCGTGCTGCGGGAGGTGATGTGCCAGCGCAGCACGTCGCCGAGCGTCAACTCGGCTGCCACCTGCTCGATGACCGTGGACTTGCCGGAGCCGGGAGCACCGGTGAGGAGCAGTGGACGACGCAGTGCGAGTGCCGCGTTGACCGCCTCGATGAGGCCCGCCGGCGGTCGGAACTGGCGGTGCAGTGCCGGACGGGGAAAGCTGCGCCACGGCGGCGGGTCTCCGAGGTGCACACTCCGGGGTTCCCCGTCGCCGACATAGAAGGGGCTCCAGGTCATAGCGCGTTCTCTCCATCGGTTGGGCGGGTGTCGAACCAGTCGCAGAAGTCCAGCCAGTCGGTGTCATGCCACACGGACCGGATCCGCGCCAGCGCGGCAGGCCCCTCCGCGCACTCCTGCTCGGCGCGTTCCTTCCAGGTGCTGCGATAGGCGGCGCTGAACTCGTTCGGGAGCCTGCTCCAGTAGCGTTCCACGCTCTCACGGGCTGCTGCGGCCAGTTCGCCCTTGTGCCCGGGCCAGAGCACGATCGGTGCCAGGGCGAGCAGCAGCGGCATGGACTCCTCCATCCGGTTCGGCAAGTGACTGATCGCCAGTGCCCGCGCATGGGCACCGTCCCGCACCCGTCTGGTCAGCTCCTCGATGTTCCCGGCCTCCGACAGGCCGAGCCAGTCCACCGGGGCGCCGTTGCCTTGCTCGGCCGTCATCGCGGCGAGCTGGTCGCGAGCGGCGACGTTGATCCACCAGAGATGGGCTGGCACGCACAGTCTGTCGCTCCACCGGAGCCCGACATCGTAGAGGGCTCCCAGCCGGACCCCGAGGTTCGTCTCCTCCGGTCGCCAGCGCAGCAGCAGGGTCGAGGAAGCCGCGATCTCGACACGCTTGAGGCCGACACCGACCTGTCGGGCATGACCATGGGCCCACGTCAGTACGGCCGCGAGCCGCTGTTCGACCCCGCGCTGGGTGGGGGAGCAGTCGAATTCCTTGTGTTCCACCAGCCGGCCGCCGTCGAGCAGCCAGGCCAGCAGGGTCTCCGGCCACTCGTCGGCAACCGCCGCATGCAGGCTGACCACCAGTCGCAGCCGGGAACCGGCCTGCTGCCTGGCCAGGTTCTCAAAGGCGTCGTTCAGCTCGATGACGGCGTCGGCTTCCTTGGCCCAGAGGGAAAGCGACGGTTCATCAGGCCTCAACCCGTCCTCGACGGCGAGCGTGGCGAGGAACGCGGCCAGCGGTGCGACACGGCTGTCCCCGACCCGCGGAGCCCGGAGCCGGAGTGATTCGACGCAGTCGCGTAAGAGCTCGCTGCCACCGGCCCCCTGGCAGGAGAGTGCGGTGCCACCGACCGCTGACACCGCGCGCCGCAACCGCTCCGACGTCAGCGCCCCGCCGGGCCAGGACCGGAGCAGAGCGGCGGTGCGCGAGGCGTCGACGAGCCCGTCGACGACCCGCAGGGCATAGGCGATGTCGTCGGGGCCTGCCGCCTCGGTTGGTGCGAGAGCCTGGAGCTTCTGCCGAAGGTCCGCCAGGTCCGCCGAACCGGAGACCGGCTTCGGGAGCAGCCTCTCCTCAAGGGGCAGCAACGCTCTGTGCAGGTCCTCCGCGCCGACCTGGCCCAGTAGCCGCTCACCACCCTGCGCGTAGCGGTTGTTGTGAGCCAGCCACAGCCGCCCCCCGAACGGATCGCCGTTCGCCCCCACCACCCGGGCGCTGGTGTTCATCGCCTGGTTGACGGCGTCCCGGAGGTCTTCCGCCGACAGGTACCTGCCGGCCCCTGGGATACCGGCGCGCAGCATTTGCGTCAGGCCTTGAGTGAACGCGAGGCCGTGTGCCCCCTCGTCGACCCCGACCGACATCAGCAGCGCCAGGTTGATCGTGCCCCTGCGGATCCCCGTGCCCAAGGCGGCGATGTCCGGGACGGCACCGCCGGCATGGCAGGTGTCCACCAGTGCGATCACCCCCTGGACCCCTTGGGTGTCCAACGCCTGGGTCAGGAGCTCGCCGACGTCCACATCCGTGGTCGGCTCGTCACGACGCGAGTCGCCCGCCATCATGAACAGCTTGGGAATCCCGCCGTGGGTCATGCCGTGGCCGATGAAGGCGAGCACGAGTTCGGCTCCGGCCGCGCCGGCACGGCGTGCCGCGCCGCGGACCGCCTCCTCGATCTGCGCCTGCGTTACCGACTGGCCGCACAGCAGCGAGGCTGCTCCGGGTACGGGCACGCAGCCGCCCACCCGGTGGTCCAACAGGGTGGCGTGCAGGGAATCCGCCTTCTCCTCCAATCCGGTCAGTAGCCCCATGTCCGGGCACTGCGGTGCGATCACCAGGAGGTGGCGAGGTGACGACAGGGCGGTCATTCGGCCGTGACTGCCTCAAGAGCCTCGAGGATGGGCCCGGCCACGCCGGGCTGTGCGAGGTACTTGAGCGCCGCGTGGGTCAACACCCCGTCGGAGTCGACCCGGCGGCTGACCGGACTGACCGAGGTCCCGTTCGCGGTAATGGATTTCTCCAGGTGAGGGTGCCCGGCGACGAGGTCGTCACGATCCCAGAAGTTCAGCCACTGAGCCACCGGCGCGGGCACCTGTAGCGGTTGCGGACGCATCCGGTGGCGCACCGCCGTACGCATCCCGATCGGCGAGCCCAGGGTGACCAACAGCGGCACGGTACCGGAGTGATCGTGCAGCGCCTCGAAGGTGACCACCGTTCCCAGGGAGTGGGCGACGACGACGGTGGGGCCCGTGGGATTCAGCTCCGTAGCGACTCGGCCGCGAATGCGCTGGTCCAGGCTGAGGCCGGCCCCGTCCTTCTCCTGACGGGCCAGATAGCGCTTGACCTGGCCGAGGTGGCTGACCATGATCGCGGCACTCGCCCAACCGCCGAACGTGCGCAGGCCGGGCAGCGCCAGCAGGGTGTTCGCCGCGTTGAGCGTCCGCCGGAACGCGTCGCCGATCCCCTGCTGCTCTCCCTCGGGAGCCAGTTGAGCCCTGGCTCGCCGCAGCACTCGCGCCTCGTGCTCACTCTGCGGGTCGACCAGCCGCGTGTCGAGTGCGTCCAGCAGCAACTCGGCCAGTGGCTCCGCCTCGGCGCCGGTCACATCCTCCGGGGTTTCCGCATGCTGGGCACCATCCGCGGTGAACAGGTCTGTGTAGTAGGCGAATCGGACATCCACCTGGTCACCCCGCAGCAGCGCTTCGGCCCGCCGGAGATGCCCAGCAGCCCGAGCACCGCTGGTCAGCGCGTCCAGCCACGCGTCCAACTCCGAGGCGGCGTCCCGCGGTTTGCCGATCCCATGCACGAACACCAGACGCGGCTTCATTGCTCCCCCGGACCCCCGCAAGCCTCGCCCAGGCATGTCACTGGGCGAGACGAGGATAGCAGCGGAACTCGCCGGACATCTCGCCCGCGTGAGCCGGGGGGCCCAGCGGATACCCGTCCAACTGTGTTGGTAATGAACGAAGAAGAGCCCGCTCGGGCAGCGGCGCCGTAGGTCAGCGAGCCCGTCCTCGGGCCTTCAACGGGGTGGCGGGCAGCTCCGGCGCCCGCAGGCGGGCGCCGTCGTAGCCGTGCACCTCGCCGAAGCGGGCCGTGGTCATCCAGTCCTCGCGGGCCTGGGTGATCTCCTCGCCGGTGCGGCCGATGAAGTTCCACCACATGACCAGCTTCTCCTCGAACGGCTCGCCGCCGAGGAGGAGGACGGAGGCGTTCGTGCGGGCCTGCAGGGGGAGTTCGCGGCGGCCGCAGCCGAGGTAGAGCATCGAGCCGGGCTCGACGCGGACGCCGTCGACGTCGACGCTGCCGGACATGGACAGCACGGCGTACTCGAAGCCTGGCTCCAGGGGGAGTTTGAGGTCGGCGCCCTCGGTGAGGGCGAGGTCCGCGCCGGTGAGGGGGGTGTAGGCGGTGCCGGGGGAGGTGGCGGTGTCGAGGGTGCCCATGATGACGGTGCCGCGCAGGCCGGGGGCGGTGACGACGGGCAGCTCGGCGTGGTGCTCGAAGGTCGGGGCGGTGTGCCGGTGGGCGTCCGGGAGGGCGACCCAGAGCTGGGCGCCCTCCAGGAAGCGGGCGTGCTCGCGCGGGGACTCCTCGGAGTGGGAGATCGCCCGGCCGGAGGTCATCAGGCCCAGCTCGTAGGGGCGGACGGTCTGGAGGCTGCCGAGGCTGTCGCGGTGCAGCACCTCGCCCTGGTGCAGCCAGCTGACCGTCTGCAGGCCCATGTGCGGGTGCGGCGGGACCTGCATGCCGGGCTCGTCGGCGATGTCGTCCGGGCCGTAGTGGTCGACGAAGCACCAGGCTCCGACCATCCGCCGGCCGAGGTTGGGGAGCAGCCGGCGGACGACCGTGCTCTCGCCCAGCGGGACCTGGCGGCCGGTCAGCAGTTCCTTCACCGGGCCGCTGTCGGCCTCGCCGCCGCAGCGGCTGGGTGCGGGCTTGAGGTCGAGGTTGCTCATGGCGCTGGTCCACCACCGTACGGGTCGGGGCCGGCCGGGGGCCGGGGGTCGTTCCCGATCATGCAGCACCCGGCCGCGTTCTGCGAGCCCCGCAGAACGCGGCCGGGTCAGGATCGAAGCAGGAGCAGGAGCAGGAGCAGGACGGCGCCCCCGCCCCCTCGCTCAGTGCGCGCAGCCCCAGGGCGCGTCCGTCGTGGCCGCGTCGGCGAGCGCGCGCAGGTTGCGGACGGCCTCGGCCGGGTCCGCCGCGCCGTACACCGCCGAGCCGGCCACGAAGACGTCCGCGCCGGCCTCGGCGCAGCGCTCGATGGTGCTCGCGGAGACGCCGCCGTCCACCTGCAGCCACAGCTCCAGGCCGTGCTTCTCGATCAGCTGCCGGGTGCGGCGGATCTTCGGCAGCATGATGTCCAGGAAGGCCTGGCCGCCGAAGCCGGGCTCGACCGTCATGATCAGCAGCATGTCCAGCTCGGGCAGCAGGTCCTCGTACGGCTCGATCGGGGTGGCCGGCTTGAGCGCCATGGACGCGCGGGCGCCCTTGGCCCGGATCTCGCGGGCCAGCCGGACGGGTGCGGCGGCGGCCTCGACGTGGAAGGTGACCGATCCGGCCCCGGCCTCGACGTACTGCGGGGCCCAGCGGTCCGGGTCCTCGATCATCAGGTGGCAGTCGAGGGGGATGTCGGTGGCCCGGGCGAGCGACTCGACGATCGGGACGCCCAGGGTGAGGTTGGGCACGAAGTGGTTGTCCATCACGTCGACGTGCAGCCAGTCCGAGCCCCTGACGGCCTCGGCCTCGTCGGCGAGCCGGGCGAAGTCCGCGGACAGGATGCTGGGGTTGATCTGCGCCATTTCCGTTGCCTTCACACGAGGGTCGGGGTGGCCGGGAGCGGGCACCCCGCACCATCATCTCGCGGGGCGCTGGCGCAAAGTGAACAGTGAGACCTCCCCGTGACCCTCGTCACACCATATGCGCAGTATCGTGACCGCCGCCGTGGTGCCCGTCGGCGGCTCCCCCACGCCCCCGTACCTGCAAGTCCCCGCAAGCCCCTCCGAGTCCCTCCGAGTCCCTCCGAGGAAGGTCTTCCGTTGGCCGATCTGGTCCACCCCGCCCGGGCCCTGTGGTGGCTCTTCGAGCCGGTGCACGCCGTCACCTACTTCTCCCCCGAGGGCCGTGCGGCCTTCGAGGCGGCCGGGCTGCGCGGCGGCTGGCGCGGCTACTTCGCCGGCCGTTCGGCGCCGCTGGGCGCGGTGGACGCGCCGCCGGTGATCGCCGCGTTCTTCAGCTTCGCGCCCTCGATGGTGGAGCGCGCCCTGCCGGACGTGTGGGCGCGGGCCGCACCCGAGGCCGCGCTGGCCGCCCGGGTCGAGGGCGCCTCGGCGGCGCTCGCCCGGCTGCTGGAGCACGTGAAGCCGGAGCAGATCGAGCTGGTGGCGGACCTGTTGGAGCAGGCGGTCGCCCGCCTGGACTGCGGCGGCCGGGTGCTCTCCGCCGCCAACGCCGCCCTCCCCCGCCCGGTCGGCCCGTACGGGCGCCTGTGGCAGGCCGCCACCGTGATGCGCGAGCACCGGGGCGACGGGCACGTGGCCGCGCTGGTCTCGGCCGGGCTGGACGGCTGCGAGGCGCTGGTGGTGCGTTCCGCGCTGGACGTGCGCCGCGAGGTGCTGCAGCCGATGCGCGGGTGGACGGACGAGGAGTGGGAGGCCGCCGCCGCCCGCCTGGTCGAGCGCGGCTGGGTGACCGAGCGCGGCACGATCACCGAGTGCGGCCGGATCCGCCACCAGTCCCTGGAGGCCGCCACCGACCTGGCCGCCGCCCGGGTCTGGGAGGGCTACCCGCGCGCCGAGCTCGACCGGCTGGCCGCCGCGCTCAAGCCGATCTCGGCGCTCTGTCGCAGCGCGCTGCCGCCCATCAACCCGATCGGCCTGCCGGCGGCGACGGCGTAGCGGGGCCGGCTCTTCCGGACCGGTCGAAGCGCGGTCACCGACCGACCGCTACTGCGGGCCCGGGGCCGGGGCCGGGGGACCGAGCACGATCCCCCGGCCCGCCGAGAACCGTTCGAACCGCCGCCACGGCACGTGCGCGTAGTCCTGGGACTCCCCCGCGAAGCCGGACGGGTTGTGGATCACCAGCCCGGTCCCCGTGGCGCCGACCACCAGCACCAGGTGCCCGCCCCGCCGCTCCGGCTCCGGCCCGCGCGGATCCCGGATCGCCGGGTGCACCGACACCATCGCCAGCCGCCCCCGGGCCACCTCCTGCGCGACGGCGGTGGCCGGCAGCTCCGCGCGGGTCTGCGCCGCCAGCCCCCACCGCTGCCGCACGTACCCGGCGAACGGCTCGTGGACCAGGCCCGCCAGCCGGCCCCCGTCCCGTACGTAGGCCCCGGCCTCGACCAGCTCCCCGGCCAGGGCCACCGCCGCCGGCGCGACCCCCCACCAGTAGTCCAGGGCCATCCGCAGGCACGCCACCCCGCACAGCCGCCACGACCAGAACGCGTACTCCTCGGGCGTACTCGCCCCGGACGCCCCCCACCGCGGGTCGTCCTCGGCGTGCACCGCGCCCTCGATGATCTCCCGTACCAGCCCCGCCGATTCCCACTGCGCGTAATACGGCACCTCGTGAATGACCGCCTCACCATCCGCCATCCCCCGACGCTCTCACGGCGAGCGGGCGGGGCCGTCCCGCGACACCTGTTCAGCGAACCGAACCCAACCGGGCCCGGCCGGACCGGGCGCCCCCTCAGCGCCGGTAGTTGGGCGGCCCGGCCTGCGAGACCGCGGCGTCCGCCGCCGCCTGCACCCGCGGCTTGCCGGCCGAGTCCTCGCTGAAGTTGATGAACAGCGCCCGCGTGTGGATCAGGTAGCGGTGGTGCAGACCCCGGTAGCCGGACTCCGTGACGCGGCTGGTGTCCCGGTCGTCGCAGAGCTGCGACCCCGGGCCGTCCTGGGGGCACCACAGGCCCCAGTCATCGGAGGAGGAGTCGTCGAGCGCGTCGTAGGCGGTCTGGGCCGTCGCCTTGTCCGCCATCGGTACGACCCAGACGGAGACCAGCACCTCGTTGGCCTCGTCCACGAAGGAGCCGGTGACGACGATGTCGCAGCCGGAGGCACGCAGGACCCGTTGGACGGTCTCGTCCTGGGAGTCCCGGACGCACGGGTGCGTGCCGGAGGCCTTGCGGGTGTAGCGCACGTTCCGGGAGTCGGTGAAGGAGGTGGGGAGCAGTCCCGCGGGGGTCAGCGCCGTGGTGTCGGTGGACTTGCGGTCGAGACTCGCGGGGTCGAAGACCGGCACGGTCGTCGGATCCGAGGGCGGGGGCGTGCGGGTGACGGGGCTCGGGGTGGTCGGCCCCGGGGCGGGTGACGACGGCGGGGCGGTGTCGTCGACCGGGTCGGGCACAACCCCGGAGGTCGACCTCGATGCGACGCAGAGTCTGGGGGCGGCAAGGCCGCCGGTCCCCCGGATGACCGTACCCCCGGACAGGCCGCAGCCCTGGTCGCCGGAGACGGCGGACAGCACCACCGTGTGGTCGGCGGACGCGGAGAAGCACGGGACCTGCACCCAGGGGTCGTCCACGCCGGCCCGCTTGTCGTGGTGGAGGCAGTCGCCCTGTTTGGCCGACCAGGCGTCGTCGGCCAGCTTCAGCTGCTCCGTGGCGAAGTCCGCGAAGCCCTGGTTCCAGTGGTAGAGCCCCACCGTGAGGGCGGCGGCCAGGGCGAGCACGGTGCCCCAGACGGCCCAGTTGGACGCGGTGGCCGGCGGTCCGGTCGGCGGTCCGGTCGGCGCCGGCGATACGGTCAGCCGGTCGGTCGGCGCGGCGTTCAGCAGCTCCAGCCCGCCGGCGACGTCGGGGCGGTCCTTCGGATCCTTCTGGAGGAGTTCGCCGATCAGCCGTTCGAGACGGCCGGCCCGCCGCATCGCGGGCGCCTCGTCGTACGCGACCGCGTGGAGCGAGCCGAGCGGGTTGTCGCGCAGGAACGGTGAGACGCCCTCGACGGCGTGGAAGAGCGTGACGCCGAGCGAGAACAGGTCGCTCGCCGCGTCCCCGGCCTCGCCGCGCGCCCGTTCCGGGGCCATGTACTCCGCCGAACCGATGATCATCCCGGACGGTGTCAGCGTGTTGTCCGTGTGGTGGACGGCGATCCCGAAGTCGGTGAGGAGGATGCCGCCGTCGGAGGCCAGCATGATGTTGGCCGGCTTGATGTCGCGGTGCACGACGCCCGCCCGGTGGGCCGTGCCGAGCGCGTCCAGCAGCGCTGCGGCGATGTCCACCGCGCGTTTCTCGGGCAGCGGGCCGTGCCGCAGGTGCTCGTGCAGCGAGCTCCCCTCGACCAGCTGCATGACGATCCAGGGCACGCCGTCCTGGATCACGACGTCGTGGACGGTGACGATGTTCGGGTGGTCCCGCAGCCGGGCGGCGTTGCGCGCCTCGCGTTCGGCGCGTTCGAGCCGCTCGGCCCGCTCACCGGCCGAGACCGCCTCCGGCATGCGCAGTTCCTTCAGCGCCACGTCGGTGTTCAGCAGCAGGTCGTACGCCTTCCACACCCGCCCGAACCCGCCGACGCCCAGCACCTCCTGGAGGCGGTAGCGCTCGCCGATCAGCCGATTCCGATGCTCGAATGCCACGCCGCCCCCGGTCACCGCCGGCCGCCCGTTCCCGTGAGCCGGCCGGAATGATTTCTGGATTCCCCTTCTACCACGGCCGGCGCCCCCGAGTAAGGGCGCGACTACCGATCGCGAGAAAGGCGGCGGGGCGGATGTCCGACATCCGCCCCGCGCCCTGGCCGCTCAGATCAGCCGCTTCTCCTTGACCGGCACAGCCTCGACCGGTGCGGCCTCGACCAGTGCGGCCTCCGCCAACGGACAGCCGCCTGACGCCCCCTCATCCGCCTTCCCTTCGCCACCCGCACCCGACCGGAACGCGAGCCGGGCCCGCGCGCTCTTCCCCCGGCTCTCCACCGGCAGCGAGCCGTGGGCCGCCGCCAGCCCGAACGGCGGCATGTCGAAGTAGACCGCCTCGTACGACCCCTCCGGCGCCATGTACGTCTCGTGCCACAGCCCCACGTGCTGCCGGATCCGGCCCTCGCGCAGCTTGCGGTTGGCGATCCCCCACACCGTGTGGTGGAACCCGTCGGGCGCCGACGCGTACGCGTACAGCTTCTCCTTGGACTCCCAGTACTGCACCACGTAGTACGTGCGCGGCGAGGCGGTCAGCAGGATGCGCCCGCGCAGCCCGCGTTCGGGCTGCTTGGCCAGTTCGTACAGCATCCGCAGCATCGCGAAGAACACCGGGCCCCAGTGGTGGACGGCCCAGAACCGGTTGATGCGCATGCCGATCAGCAGGACCACGGCGTCCCCGGTCGCGGCCGCGGTGGTGTAGCCCGGAGTCGGTTTTGCGAACATCGCTGCCTCCAGCTGTCTCCATCCCCCATGTAAGCGGTGATTACATCAGCGCACGGAGACCCGGTCAAGGCTCGTCACACCCCAAAGGCCTTTAAATCAACGGGGGTTGGCGATTCCCTGGCCGAAGGTGTCCAGCACCTGCGCGGCCAGCTTCTCCGCCTCCCCGACCGGCAGGTAGCCGTCGATGATCATCTGGGACAGCCCGTACACCAGCGCCTGCCCGGCCAGCCCCACCATCTCCGGATCCCCCGGCCGCAGCCGGCCGGCCTCCTGGTCGGCCGCGATGAACCCCGCGTACGCCTGGTCGATCCCGGCCAGCCGCTGCTCCAACTCGGGCTGCCGGGAGGTGGCGAACACCCTCGACCGGACCAGCTCGAACCGGTGCGGGTGGTGGATCGCGTACCGGACGAAGCCCAACCCCATCGCCCGAAGCGCCCCGCGCCCGCCCTCGTCCTCCTCGACCTCGGACCGCTGCCACCGCTCGAAGTCCGCCAGCACCCGGTCCGCGACCTCGGTGAGCAGCGCGCCCCGATCGGCGAAGTGCCGAAACGGCGCGGCGGGCGACACCCCCGCCCGGCGCGCCACCTCACGCATCGTCACCTTCTGCTGCCCCTGCTCGTCCAGCAGCCCCAGTGCCACCGCCACCAGCGCCTCGGGCAGCGAACCGTGGTGGTATCCGCCCCGCTCAACCGGCCTGTCCGTCATGCGTGCAGTGCTACCACAGCGCCCCCTGGTGACCGACGAGTACGCCCCAGGCCCACCGAAAGCCCGCAACGGGGAATACGGGGAGACCGCGCCCACCGAGGCCTCCGGGTGAGGCAGCCGACGGCCCCCGGAGCAGAGCCGGCCACGGGTCACAGCGGCGCGAGGACGACACCGTCGACGACGGCGAGCAGGACCCGTCAGCGTGACGCGCACCACTGCCCGGGTGCTACGGGCCGGGCATACGTGATTATGATCCGATGGATGCTCGTTTTCTTGGTATCGCCGAATTGGTCGAAGTCCCGTCCGTAGCGGTCGTTGTCGACGTCATGCGCGCTTTCACCGTGGCCGCCTGGGCCTTTGCCCAGGGGGCGGAGAAGATCGTTCTTGCCGGGTCGCTGGACGAGGCCATGGCACTCAAGGCCCGTCACCCGGACTGGGTGGCGGTCAAGGACGGTCCGGCCACGCCCGGGTTCGACACCGTCAACTCGCCGGGCCTGATGCGGTCGATCGACCTTGGCGGACGGACCGTTGTGCAGAAGACCACGGCAGGGACGGTCGGCGCGCTCGCGGTCAAGGAGGCCTCGCTGGTGCTGTGTGCCGGCTTCGTGGTGGCGGAGGCGACGGCCCGGCTGTTGCGGACCCGCGGGTGCGACAGCGTCACGTTCGTGGTCACGGGCGAGGACGGGCAGGCCGACGAGGACCTGGCGTGCGCCCAGTACATCGCCCGGAGGGCCGCCGGGGCCGAGGTGGATCCGGCCGGGTTCCTCCGCCGCGCCGACGAGTCGCTCGCCGCCGCGGAGCTGAGGACCGGGGTGCGCGAAGGGGTCCATCCTGACGATGTCGCGCTCTGCCTGGAGCTCGACCGGTTCCCCTTCGCCATGGTGGCGACCCTGGAGGACTCGCTGATGGTCCTCCGCCCGTACGGGCCGCGCGGTGGTGCGGCTGCCGCGGCCTCGCCGACCGACGAGGCGTCGATCTGACCGCTGGTGAGGTCCGGCTGCTGCCATGGGACGGCGGGCAGCCGGTCGGGGCACCGGCCGACCGGTGGTCCCATGGCAGGGCAGGCCGGTCGGGACACTGGTCCCGGGACACATCCGGGACCACGGCCTCATGCTCCGGTCGTCGCGAATTCCTAACGTAAGAGCACGCGTTGAGCACTCGGTCCGGGACGCCGGTCGAGGCCTCACGCGCCCGGGCCGGGATCTTCGGCCCGGCTCTGTTGGGACAGCGCACTACTGGAGGATCCAAGATGAGTTGGAACCAATTCACTCTCTCGTCGGCCGACAGCGCGGCGCAGTCGAGCCGCCTCGCGGCGGTCTCGCGGATCGACGGCAGCATGGAGGTCTGGTGGGTCGCCTCGAACGGATCGGTGCAGGGGGCGTACTGGTACGACGGGTCGCCGTGGAAGCGCTATGAGGTGGCGCCGCCCGGCAGCGCCTCCACCAACGGTGGCATCGCGGCCGTGTCGCGCATCCCGGGCAGCATGGAGCTCTGGTGGGTCGGCGCCAACGGCTCGGTCCAGGCCGCGTACTGGTACGACGGATCCCCCTGGAAGCGCTACGAACTCGCGCCGCCCGGCAGCGCCTCCACCAACGGCGGAATCGCCGCCGTCTCCCGCATCCCCGGCAGCATGGAGCTCTGGTGGGTCGGCGCCAACGGCTCCATCCAGGCGTCCTACTGGTACGACGGGTCCCCGTGGAAGCGCTACGAGCTCGCGCCCCCCGGCAGCGTCTCCACCAACGGCAGCATCGCCGCGGTGTCGCGTATCCCCGGCAGCATGGAACTCTGGTTCACCGGCGCCAACGGCTCCGTCCAGGCCGCGTACTGGTACGACGGATCCCCCTGGAAGCGCTACGAACTCGCGCCGCCCGGCAGCGCCTCCACCACCGGCGGCATCGCGGCCGTCTCCCGGATCCCCGGCAGCATGGAGGTCTGGTTCACCGGCGCCAACGGCTCCGTCCAGGACCGCTACTGGTACGAGGGCAACGCCTGGCAGGCCTTCGAACTCTCGCCCGCCGGCAGCGCCTCCACCACCGGCGGCATCGCGGCCGTCTCCCGGATCCCCGGCAGCATGGAGATCTGGTTCGTCGGCGGCGACGGCTCCGTCCAGGACCGGTTCTGGTACGACACGTCGAGCAAGAACTTCGACCAGAATGTCACCACCGACATCGCCATCGGAGGCTCGGCGCACGTCGTGATGCGGCAGGACGGCTTCTTCTCGTTCAGCACGCACGCCCACGACAGCGGTTTCGACAACATCGACTACACGATCACCGCCGCCGTGATGACGCCGGACGGAACCGTGTTCACCTTCCAGCACTCCGGCCACACCGAGGGGACCGTCGCCGGTCTGCCCTTCGGTACCCCGGACCGCAACGACGACTTCACGTTCACCGGCAACAACCCGAAGATCACCGAGAAGTGGGACGGCATCCTCAACGGCACCTTCAAGGCCGACCTGGACGCGACGGACACCCTCGCGGCCGGCGTCACGGGAGCGCTCGGCGACCTCGTGAAGGCGATCGTGTCCGCGGCGGGCAAGGCCGCGGCGGAGGCGGTCATCAAGCTGGTCTCCTGACCCGTGACCCCGGCGGCCCGGCTCCTCCCCAGGGAGCCGGGCCGCCGGGCTGCGGGCGGGTCCAGGCCTCCACCGACCCGCCCGCAAAAACCGTTGGGCGGACCGCCGCGGCCACTGCTACCTTTCCGGAGGCCGTGCGAGAGAACGAGGAGGTGGTACCCGTGAACATGTTCACGTTGGTGCTCTCCTCCGGGGTCACGGTCGGGCGATAGGTCGTCCGGGAGCGCCGTTCAGCAGCACTCCCGAAAGGCACGACCCATGCAGTTCACTTCCGAGCAGCGCTTCGACGACGGCGTCATCGAGCGCGAGTTCACCCTCGGCGAGATCCCCGGCACCCTCTGGACGCCCGCATCCGCCGACCCTGCCGAGTCCACCGACCCTGCCGCACCGACCCCGCTGATCCTGATGTCCCACAACGGCGGTCTGCACCGGCGGGAGCCGCGGCTGATGGCCCGGGCCCGTCAGTCCGCCGCGTGCGGCTACGCGGTGGCCGCCATCGACGCCCCCGGGCACGGCGACCGGCCCCGTTCCGCCGCCGACGACCAGGCCCGCGCCGAACTCCGCCGGGCCATGACGGCGGGCGAGCCGGTCGACGAGATCTTCGAGTCCTTCATCGGCCCGCTGGTCGAGAAGACCGTCCCGGAGTGGCAGACCACCCTGGACGCCCTCCTCGCCCTGCCCGGGATCACCGGCCCGGTCGGGTACGGCGGGTGGACCGCCGTCGGCATCCGGCTGGCAGCGGTCGACCCGCGCATCACGGCCGCCGGCTTCTTCGCCGGGGGCTACGTGCCCCGCGCCCAGCGCGAGGAGGCCCGACAGGTCACCATCCCGCTGCTGTTCCTGCTCCAGTGGGACGACGAGGGCAACCCCCGCCAGCGGGCCCTGGACCTCTTCGACGCCTTCGGCAGCAGGGAGAAGACCCTGCACGCCAACCTGGGCGGCCACACCGGCACCCCGTGGTTCGAGGTCGAGGACGGAAACCGCTTCTTCGACCGCCACCTGAAGTAACCCCACCCCGGCAGGCAGGCGGCAACCGACCGCCTGCCTGCCGGGCGGTACACCTGGGCCACTCCGCCGACGGGCGGGCTGCGGTGGACAGGCTTCACGCAGCAGCCACCTGGGTGCCACCCCACGGACACCGGTTGAGCCGTGGCCAATGGCTGGATGTGCGCCAGCAGCGATTGCCATCGGCCGCCGACCCGCAGGAGAACCCATGAGCACCGGCCCCGCGCCGTCCCCCCAGCACCGTCGCCCGGGCCGCGGGGTGCTCGCCGCCGCAGCGGCCGGCGTGCTCGCGCTCGGCGGCCTGGCGGGCCTCGCCGGCCCGGCCGCGGCGGCCACCGCGCCCGCCCCGGGTGCCGCCCTGCAGGCCCGGCCCGGGGATCTGCTGGACGTGACCCTCGACCAGCTGCGTCCCACCCAGTCCTCGGTCGGCTACGACGAGGTCTTCTACAAGCTCGGCCGCTACGCCTCCCCCAAGGACGAGCTGAACGGCTCCGTCAACAAGCGCTTCGACGACTGGTGCGAGACCAACGGCCAGGGCGTGGCCGCCACGGTGCAGCCGGGCGCGCGCCTCTCCGACCCGTCGAGCTTCACCTGCACCATCCCGCTGGGCCAGGAGACCGACGCCAGCCGCGCCGAGATGAAGACCGTCGTCGTCGGCCCGGGCGGCGCGCTCTACCTGACCGACGGCCACCACACCCTGACGTCCTTCCTGGAGACTCCGGACGGCGGGCCGCGGCTGCACATCCGGCTGATCGTCCAGGCCAACCTCGGCGACCTGTCGCCCGCCGCCTTCTGGCAGGCCATGCAGGCCCGCAACTGGGTCCGCCTGGTCGACGAGCGGAACCAGCCGGTCACCGTCGAGCAGCTGCCGCAGCACCTGGGCCTGGCGTACTTCCACGACGACCCGTACCGCAGCCTGGTCTACTTCACCCGCGACATCGGCTACTCGGTACCGGACGACGCGGCCGAGTACCTGGAGTTCCTCTGGGGCGACTGGCTGCGCGGCCAGGGCATCGGCCTGCCCGGCTCCTACGACAGCACCGACGCCGCCTCCTACCTGGCCGCGGTCCGGACGGCCTCGCAGGCCATGTCGGCCCTGCCGGGCGCCGCCGTGGTGGCCGACGGCCGCACCGCCGACCAGCTGGGCCGGCTGAACCCGTGGAACGCGGGCAAGAAGCCCACCGGCGGCGAGTTCGGCAAGCTGAGCACGCCGATCACCGAGGCCAAGCCCGGCAAGCTCGCCTACGCGCTGGACTTCCGTGCCAAGGTGCCGACCGGTCCGGCCTGCACCACCACCGTGACGGGCCGCCACACCGGCCCGCTGGTGGTCGCCGCCGGTACCACCTGCCTGACCGACGCCCGACAGACCGGCCCGATCGTGGTCCGCGCCGGGGCGAGCCTGGTCGTCAGGGGCTCGGACCTCACCGGCCCGGTCCAGGCGGTGGGCGCCGGCACGGTGCAGTTCTGCGGCACCGTCCTGACCGGCCCGCTGAGCGTGGTGAACACCCGCGACCACCTGACCCTCACCGGCCCGGGCTGCACCCCCAACACCCTGAACGGCCCGCTCCAGCTGGTCGGCAACCCGGCCTCCTGAGCACAACACCGCAGCCGGCCCGGCGACTTGGTGGCTGCCCCTTGTCGACAAGGGGCAGCCACCGGAGCCACGCCGGGTAACGGAGTCCGGTCCTACCAGGCGTAGTCCTCCGGGGCCGGCTGGTGGCCGGGGAAGATCTCGTCGAGGCGGTCGAGGGTCTTCTGGTCGAGCGTCACCTCGAGGGCGCGCAGGGCGCCTTCGAGGTGGGCGAGGGTGCGCGGGCCGACGATCGGGGCGGTGACGGCGGGGCGGGTGAGCAGCCAGGCGAGGGCGATGTCCGCCGGGTCCTCGCCGAGTTCGGCGGCGAAGTCCTCGTAGGCCTGGATGCGTTCGCGGTTGGCGGCCAGGATCTCGCTGGCGTGACCCATCGCGCCGCGGACGCCGGTGCCCTCGCGCTCCTTGCGCAGGACGCCGCCGAGCAGGCCGCTGCGCAGCGGGGACCACGGGAGCAGGCCGAGGCCGTAGTGCTGGAGGGCGGGGATGACCTCCAGCTCGACGGCGCGGTCCAGCAGGTTGTAGAGCGACTGCTCGCTCACCAGGCCGAGGAAGTGCCGGGCCCGGGCGGCCTCCTGGGCCTGGGCGATGTGCCAGCCGGCGAAGTTGCTGGAGCCGACGTAGACGATCTTGCCCTGGGCGACCAGGACCTCCATCGCCTGCCACGCCTCCTCCCACGGCGTGTCCCGGTCGATGTGGTGCATCTGGTAGAGGTCGATGTAGTCCGTGCCCAGGCGGCGCAGGCTGGCGTCCACCGCGCGCCGGATGGCGAGCGCGGAGAGCCGGCCGTCGTTGGGCCAGTCGCCCATCGGGGCGTAGGCCTTGGTGGCCAGCACGGTGCGCTCACGGCGGCCGCCGCCCTGGGCGAACCATCTGCCGATGATCTCCTCGGTACGGCCCTTGAGGTTGCCCTCGGGGTCGCGTCCGTACGCGTTGGCGGTGTCGAAGAAGTTGATACCCCGCTCGTGGGCGGTGTCCATGATCAGATGGGCGTCGGACTCCTCGGTGTGCGGACCGAAGTTCATGGTGCCCAGGCAGAGTCGGGAGACGGTCAGGCCGGTACGGCCGAGATGGGTGAACTCCATGCCGCTCACCCTCTGCCGCACCGGCCCCGGTGTCCAGCACATTTCGCCTGCGGCGCAAGGACTCGGCGCAAGGACTCGGCGAACCGCCGGGCACCAGTCAGACCATCACCGCCCGTGCGTGGCGAACTTCCGTACCGCCAGCGGGCCGAACACCGCCGCCAGCAGCGCGCACCAGAGCAGCGCGGCGGGCACCGCGTGCTGCAGCGGCCACGCCGGCCCGACCGCCGCCGGGTTGCCGAAGAGCTCACGGCAGGCCTGGACCACCGCGCTCACCGGGTTCCAGTCCGCGATCAGCCGCAGCCAGCCCGGCATCCCGCCGGTCGGCGTGTACGCGTTGGTGACCATGGCCAAGGGGAAGACCATGACGGCGAGTTGGCCGGCCGTCTCCTCCTTGCCGACGATCAGGCCGAGGCAGGTGCCGACCCAGGTCATCACGAAGCGGAAGAGCAGCAGCAGCGCGAACGCGCCTGCCGCGTCGGCGAGTCCGCCCCTGATCCGCCAGCCGGCCGCCAGCCCGACCCCGACCATCAGAGCGAGGACGCAGACGCTGACCAGGAGGTCCGCCAGGGTCTGGCCGAGCAGAAGTCCGGTCCGGGACACCGGCATCGAGCGCAGCCGGTCGGTGACGCCGCGCCCGATGTCCCGGGCGGCGCCGACCATGGTCGGCATGATGCCGTTGACGGCCACCATCGCGAACAGTCCCGGCATCAGGAACTCGCGGTAGTTTCCGCCGGGCACCTGCATGGCGCTGCCGAGGACGTATCCGAAGACCACCACCAGCACCACCGGGACCGCCAGCGAGGCGACCACCAGTCCGGGTGAGTGGCGGTAGGCGAGCAGTACCCGAAGCGCCGAGGAGCAGGTGTCCGCGACCAGTCGGCCGATCCCGCCGGCGGCACCGGCGCCGGCACCCGGGGTCAGGCCGGGAGTGAAACCAGGGGCGGACCCGGAGGTGGACCGGGCGCCGGACCCGGCAGGCGGAGCGGTGTAGGCGGCCATCAGGCGGCCCTCCTCGGGGAGTTGTCGGCGGTGAGCGCGAGGAAGACGTCGTCGAGCGACGGCGGGCGCAGCGCGACGTCCTGCGCGACCACCCCGACCGCGTCCAACTCCCTGACCAGCGCGGGGAGCAGGATGGTCGACCCGGGCTGCGACACCACCGAGACGGTCCGCTCGAACGGGTCCACCGCCGCGTCCCCGCCTGCCAGCCGCGACAACACCACGACGGCGGTGCCGAGTTGATCAGGGTCCGCGAGCGTGACCGAGAGCCGGGTGCCGATCGCCGCCTTGAGCCGGTCCGGCGGTCCGGTGGCGATGGCGGCGCCCTGGTCGACCACGACGATGTCGTCGGCCAGCCGGTCCGCCTCCTCCAGGTACTGGGTGGTGAGCAGTACGGTCGTCCCGCCCTCGGCCAACTCCCTTACGGTGGACCAGATCTCCTGGCGGCTGCGCGGGTCGAGCCCGGTGGTCGGCTCGTCCAGGAAGAGCACGGGCGGGCTGGTGACCAGGCTGGCGACCAGGTCGAGCCTGCGCCGCATGCCGCCGGAGTAGGTGCGCACCAGGCGTCCGCCGGCCTCGACGAGGTCGAAGCGCTCCAGTAGTTCGTCGGCCCGTGAGCGGGCACCCCGGGCTCCGAGGCGGTGCAGCCGCCCGAACAGCCGGAGGTTGTCCCGGCCGGTGAGGCCCTCGTCGACGGCGGCGTGCTGTCCGGCGAGTCCGATCCGGCGGCGGACGGCCTCGGCCTCGCGCACCACGTCGTACCCGGCGACCCGGGCGGTGCCCCGGTCGGGGGCGGCGAGCGTGGCGAGCACCCGGACGGCGGTGGTCTTGCCGGCGCCGTTGGGGCCGAGCAGGCCGCAGACGGTACCTGCGGGGACGGCGAGGTCGAGGCCGCGCAGCGCCTCGGTGGCGCCGAACCGCTTCACCACGCCCACCATCTCGATGGCGGGCCGACTGCCGTCGGGTGCGGGCACGGCGCCGGAGACAGCTCCGGACATGGTGCCGGACATGGGCGTGCCGGACCTGGGCGTGTCGGAGATGGTGCCGGACATGGGCGTGTCGGACATGGGCGTTCCCTTCTCTAGGTACAGCGTACGTAGAAGTGCGCGCAGCCGCATCGTACTACGTACGCCGTACGTATCTAAGATGGGGGCGAGGTGATCGTTCCGTGCCGTCCAAGAAGCCCCCAGCACCCGAGCCCGCCGCCGCCCCCGAGTCGGCGGCGCCCGGTCCGGTTACGCCCGGTCCAGCCGCGCCCGAGTCGACTCCCAGACCCGTCGCCCCCGAGGCGCCCGAGCTGATCTGGCTGCGCCCGGAGCGCACCGGCCGCGGCCCCAAGCCGGCCCACAGTCGCGCCTCGATCGCCGCGGCCGCCATCGCCATCGCGGACACCGAGGGCCTGGAGGCGGTCTCCATGCGACGGGTGGCCGCCGCGCTCGGAGCGGGCACGATGTCGCTCTACAACTACGTCCCGAAGAAGGAGCACCTGCTCGACCTGATGCTCGACGCGGCCGCCGCCGAGTACGAGTTCCCCGCCGAGCCCACCGGCGACTGCCGCGAGGACCTGCGCCGGCTCGCGCACCAGCAGTTGACCGTGCTGCGCCGCCACCCCTGGCTGCCCGCCCTGGTGATCGCCCGGCCGGGCATCGGCCCGAACGGCCTGCGCTACACCGAGCACTTCCTCGCCGTCACCGCGCCCAGCGGCCTGGACGGCACCTCCCGAATGGAGGCGATGTCGCTGCTCAACGGGTTCGTCTGCCAGTACGCGCAGTACGAGCAGACCGCTTCCGCCGGGGCCAAGTGGCAGGCGGAGCTGGTGGGTTACCTGTACACGGCGGCCATGAGCGGCGAATTCCCGCACCTCGCCGAAGCGTTCGCCACCTCCGGCCCACCGGGCGATCCGGATGCCACCTTCGACCGCGCACTGGACCGCGTCATCACGGCGGCGCTGGCCCCCTGAGGCCTCCGGACGCCGCTCCGCAGGCCGCCGCGAGGCCAACCGCCCCAGACCCGGCCCTCACCCCCGCCCGGCGGTCACAAGCCGGCGCGGCCGGAAAGCCGTCGAAAACCGTTCGTGCCGGGAGGCACACCACCGTACCGTGACCCGGTCAACCGGTACGGACCTCGCGCCGCACCTCCGCACGCCAGGAAGAGAACGAACCAGCCATGCAGCAGCACAGCGGATGGGCCGACGAACGCTTCGGGGCCGTCGCCGACGCGTTCGCGCAGAACTTCGCCGACTTCCCCGAACTCGGCTCCGCCGTCACCGTGTTCGCCGACGGGCGCAAGGTCGTGGACCTGTGGGGCGGAGTCGCGGACGAGCGCACCGGCCGGCTCTGGGAGCAGGACACCGTCGTCCCGGTCTTCTCCTGCGCCAAGGGCATCGTCAGCCTCTGCGTCCTCCTGCTCGCCCAGCAGGGCCGGCTCGACCTCGACGCCCCGGTGAGCCGCTACTGGCCGGAGTTCGGGCAGCACGGCAAGGAGGCGATCACCTCCCGGATGGTCCTCGGCCACCGCGCGGGCGTCCCCGTCCTCGACCGGGTGCTCACCTTCGAGGAGATCGCCGCCTGGACCCCGGTGGTCCGCGCCATCGAGGAGCAGAAGCCGATCTGGGAGCCCGGCGCCACGCACGAGTACCACGGCCACGTGTTCGGTTTCCTGCTCGGCGAGGTCGTCCGCCGGATCACCGACCTCACCCCGGGCGCGTACTTCCGCCAGGCCGTCGGCGACCAGCTGGGCCTGCGGGCCTGGCTCGGCCTGCCCGTCGGCGAGCTCGACCGACTGGCCCGCCTGGTCGAGGCCGAGGGCCGCCGTCCGATGCCGGGCCCCGAGCACCTGCTGACCCGCATCGTCACGATGAACGGCGCGCTCGTCTTCCCCGGCCTGGACGAGCCGCACGGCTGGAACGACCCTGCGCTGCACATGATCGAGCTGCCCGGCGCCGGCGCGGTCGCCTCCGCGAGCGGACTGGCGGGCCTGTACGCGGCGGCCGTCACCGGCATCGACGGCCGGGAGCGGCTGCTGAGCCCGGACACCGTGACGGACGCCGTCCGCGAACTGTCCTCCGGCCCGGGCTGGCTCGGCTTCGACCTGGGCGCCCGCTGGGGCTCGGGCGTGCTGGTCGACTCGGCCGCGTTCCGCCCGATGCTGGGCGCCCGCAGCTTCGGCAACGACGGCGCGGGCGGCCAGTTCGCCTTCGGCGACGACGAGTTCGGCATCGGCTTCGGGTACGTCGCCAACCGAATGATCGGACATGGTGACGCGCGCGCCAACCGCCTCGTCGCGGCGGTCCGCGACTGCCTGGGCGGCTGACGCGCGCTCCGCGGGTCGGCGTGACGCCTGCGTGACGCCCACCCGCGGATGCCCATCCGCGGACGCCCCCGCGGCGCCCCCGCGCCAGGAGCCGGGACCTTTGCCCCATTGTTTGATGGCATGGACATGCCTAGGCTGGCCGCCAACAGCCGTCGAACCGAAGGGCAGCAGCACAGCCATGGACAGAAGACCCGGCTCCTCCCCCGCCGCGTTCCGCTCCCCCGCCTCCCCCGACCCCGCAGGGGCGCCGCGCGCCACCGGCGCCGACTGAGCACCGCGCCGACGCGCCACCCGCCCCGCCGCCGACTCCTCGGAGCGACCCCGGCAGCCGGCGTGGGAAGTCGGCCGGTCCGACTTCCCGCGCCGCACCGGGCCCGCGTGGGCCAGCACACGGAGCCCCAGATGGGCGCGAGCCTCCAGGTTCACGCCCCAAAGCCTCGGCCACGCCCCCTCGCACTCCACAACACCCCCCACCCCGACAGCACCAACCGCCCCACCGTCCCATCACCCTGCGTCACCAAACCTCGACCCAACCGCCTCCTATCCACGAGACCGTCCGATCATCGGACGAACACCTCTGTAGGCTCACCCGCATGTCAAGAGTGACCCGTGACGACGTGGCCAGGCTGGCCGGCACCTCCACCGCCGTGGTGAGCTATGTGATCAACAACGGCCCGCGCCCCGTCGCCGCCGCGACCCGGGCGAAGGTCCTGGCCGCCGTCGAGGAGCTGGGCTACCGGCCCAACGGCGTCGCCCAGGCGATGGCCCGGCGCCGAAGCAACCTGATCGGCATGGTCGTCCCGGACGCCCGGCAGCCCTTCTTCGCCGGGCTCGCGCACATGGTGGAGCAGGCCGCCACCGAGCGCGGACGACTCCTGCTGATCGGCAACTCCGACTACGCCAACGAACGCGAGGCGCACTACATCCGCGCCTTCCTCGGCATGCAGGTCGACGGCCTGATCCTGGTCACCCAGGACCCGTCCGCCCCCGGCATCACCGGCTTCGACGCGACCGACGGCACCCGCGTCGTCCTGCTCCACCACCGCGCGGAGAGCCCCGACGGCGTCGCGGTGGTCGCCGACGACGAGGGCGGCGCCCAACAGGCCGTCCGCCACCTGCTCGACCACGGGCACGCCGAGGTGCACTGCTTCGGCGGCACCTTCGCGCTCAGCCCGAGCGACCCGGTCACCTCCCGCACCGCGGGCTGGGCCGCCGCCCTGGCCGATGCCGGCCTGCCCGCCGGCGGCCGCCCCATCGAGGAGCAGCTGACCACCGCGCCGTTCGACCGGGTCCGCGCCCACGCCGTGGCACGCACCCTGCTCGCCCGCCCCGACCGGCCCACCGCCGTCTTCTGCGCGACCGACGACCAGGCGATCGGCCTGCTCCGGGCCGCCGACGACCTGGGCATCCGCGTCCCGGAGGATCTCGCGGTCGCCGCGTTCGACGACATCGCCGAGGCCGTCATCGCCGGGCCCGCGCTCACCACGGTGGGCTCCCCGCAGGACGCCATGGCACGCACCGCCGTCGACCTGGTCCTGGGCATCGAGCCCGAGGCCGGCGCCGGCGCCCGGACCTTCCCCGCGCACCTGGTCGTCCGCCGCTCCTGCGGCTGCGGGAAGCCGCGCGCGGCCGCCGCCAGGAGCTGACCCCTCCCGCCGGCCCGACCGCACCCGAGCAGCCGAAGGCCCGGTGCGGCCACCTCCCGAGGTGGCCGCACCGGGCCTTCGACACATCCACGCCTGCGCGCATCCGCACCATCGCACAGTCACGCCTTCACACAGTCACGCCTTCACGCCTTCACGCCTTCACGCAGCCAGCCGGCCAAGATCCCGCCGCCCAAAGAAACATATGGTGCTATGTTCACTAGCACCATGTTGCTGAAGCTGGACACCACCGACACCCGCCCACTGCACGAGCAGGTGGCGGGAGCGATCCGGCGCGCGATCGCCGAGGGCGAATGCGCCCCGGGCGACCGGCTGCCCCCGGCCCGGGACCTCTCCCGGGCACTGGGCGTCAACGCCAACACCGTCCTGCGCGGTCTGCGCACACTGCGCGACGAAGGGGTACTGGAGTTCCGCCGCGGCCGCGGCGTGACCGTCGCCGAGGGGGCCGACCAGCGGTCCGACCTCCTCGCCCGGGTCCGCCTGCTCGTCGACGACGCGGCACTCCAGGGCTACAGCAGGGCCGATCTCATCGAAATGATCAGGGGGATAGCGTGAACGACCGACCGGTTCCCAAGACCCGCGCCCGATGGGGCGCCGCCGCCTGGGCAGCCGGGGTGACGGTCATCCTGGCCGTGCTGCCCTGGATCGCCGCCGACCGGCTGCCCGACCCGGTCGCCACCCACTGGAGCGGCAGCTCCCCCGACGGCTCGATGCCGCTCTGGGCGGCGTCGCTCGGGCCCGCCGCGATCTGGGCGGTCCTCGTTCTCACGGTCGCGGTCATCGGCCGACGCGCGACCCAAAGCCCGGGCACCGGCACCGGCACCGCCACCCCCCTCTGGACCGCGCCCGCCCTGTTCTCCGCCGGAGCCCTCCTGACGGCCGCTCAGATGTCCATCGTCCGCGCCAACCTGGACCGCGCCACCTGGCAGGACGCCCGACCGGTCGGCCTGGCCGTCCTGCTCGCCGTGGCCGCCTCGGCCATCGCGGGCCTGCTCGCCTGGCTGATCGCCCGCCGCAGCGCCCACCCGACGCCCGCTCCCTCCCCGGCCACCCCGGCGGCCACCCCGCCGGCCGACGGCCCGCACCTCGACATCCCCGAAGGCGCGCGCTTCGCCTGGCTCTCCCGCACCACGAACCCCTGGCTCGCCCTGATCGCCGCCCTCACCGGCCTCACCGCCGTGGCCGCCCTCCTCGCCGCCGCCGGGGGTCTGACCGGCCTCCCCTGGGGGCTGGTCCTCCCCACCGCGTTCGCGTCCGTGGCGGTGCTCTGCTGCTCCACGGTCCAGGCGGTCGTCACACCCGCCGGCCTCTCCGTCGCCTTCGGACCGCTCGGCTGGCCGGTCCGCCGCTGGTCCGCCGAGGACATCGCCTCCGCCCGCGCCGAACACCGCACGCCCGCCCAGGCCGGCGGCTGGGGCTACCGGCTGAACGGCCTGGGCACGACGGTGATGCTGCGCAGCGGCGAGTGCCTGGTGATCCGCCCCCGCAAGGGCGCCGACTTCGCCGTCAGCGTCGGCGACGCCGAACGCGGCGCGGCCCTGCTGAACTCCTTGGCCGCCCGCCGGCCGAGCTGAGCCGGACGGGACCTCGAACCGACCCCTACCCCTCCCGCCCGAGCACCCACGGCAGGGTGACGCTCACCCACTGCTCCGGCTGCGAGAGGTGCGGAGCGTGACCGGCGCCGGTGTACAGGTGACGCTCCGCCTTCGGCAGCGCCAGGTCGATCAGGTCCAGCACCTCCCCGTACATCGGCGCGCTGTCGTCGCTCTGCGTCAACAGGGCCGGTTCGCCGTACTGGGTGAGCAGGTTGAGGTCCAGGTCCAGCGCGTCCGGGTCGCGCAGCTCGTCCAGGTACGTCGGCGCGTTCCGGACGTAGGTGTGCCGGATCGGCGCGGGCAGCTGCGCCCACGCCCCCGGGCCGAAGGCGAGCGACTCCACGAACAGCTCGGCGGCCGCCGCCGACTCCGCGTCCTCCAGCAGCTCCCGGACGGCGGCGATCCGGCCGGCGAAGGCGGTGCCGATCGGTCGCAGGTCCGGGTCGGCGAGCAGCATCGCCGTCCCGGGCGGCTCGTGGACGGCCAGGCCGCGGAAGAGGTCGGGGCGGGCGGCGGCGAGGCGGAGCGTGACCAGCGAGCCGTAGGAGTCCCCGCAGACGAACGCCGGGGCCAGGCCCAGCCCCTCGATCAGGCCGGCCAGGTCGGCGGCGTCCTCGTACACCGAACCCTGGGTGAGCAGGTCCTCGCTGCGGCTGTGTCCGCGCCGGTCGTACGCGACCACGGTGGCCTCCTCGGCCAGTCCGGGCATCACGCGCGACCAGCTGTCGGCGTCGCTCCACGAGCCGTGCACCAGCACCACGCCGGGCCCGGCGCCCTGGGCCTCGTAGTACAGCGACACCCCGTTCACCCTGATCTCGGCCATCTCGGGGCCTCCCGACCTCGGTCGCTCCCCCGCTCTCTGCTCCCCACCGCCTTCCCATCCAGACTGACACATCCGGGCGCCCTCGGGCCTGCCGCGCCCGGCCCGCCCGTACGGGACTTCAGACCAGCGGCCCGAACACCCCGCGCTCCCAGTGGCCGAGCCAGGAGGCGGTGTCGGACGGTTCGGCCTGGCCCTCGGTCGACTCGTCGTAGGGCAGGACGGCCGTCGGCGCGAGGAATCCCTCCCCGGGCTCGATCCGCAGCCGCAGGACCCGTAGCGGGCGGCGCAGGATGACGAAGTACCGCAGGTCCTCGGTGTCCGGGTGGCGGTTGTCGTACCGCTCGTGGATGGTGCGGCAGACGGACTTGATGTCGGTGTCGGCGAGCAGCAGGTAGCGGGTGCCGGGGCCGAGGTTGACGCAGAGTCGTCGGCGGGCGGTCTCCCGGGCGGCGTACGGCAGTTTCTGGTGGTTGTCGACGTGCAGGCCGAGCCGGCGGCCGGTGTCGGGGGCGGTGTGGGTGGTGAGCGCCTCGGCGGGGTCGCTGGTCTCACCGAGGGTGACGGGGTACGGGTCGCCGAGGCCCGCGACGATCCCGGCGAGCGCGTCCCGGCTGTCGATGGCGGCGGGCAGCCGGAACAGTTCGACCAGGCCGCTGTCGCGGTTGAAGATGCCCGGCGTGAACCGCTCGACGTAACCGTCGGGGGCGGGCTGCCAGCGTCCGTCGGGGATCACGGCGGTGTTCTCGTACTGGGGGTCGAGGTCGGTCGTCCAGCGGACGCCGGCGACCTCGCAGCGCGCCTGGAGCGCGGTGGCATCGCGGTGGGCGATGGCGGCGGGGTGCATGTCGGGTTCCTCTCGGGTGGGTCTTGGGCTGTCACTACTCGTTACTCGTTCTTGTCGGCGGAATCTCGACGGCGGTGCCAGCGGTCGACGGCGCGGTCCGACCAACCGACGCCCCGCATCAGGGCGGCGGCGAGGGTCGTCCACCAGACCACCCGGGCGGCGGCCGGCTCCCCAGGGGCGACGAGCGCCGCGGCGACGAAGGCGAGCGCGAGGCTCACCGCGAACACGACCGCTGCAGCGACCAGCTCGGCGCCGGTGGGGCGGTTCGCGGGGCGGCCGGTGGGGCCGCCGGGCCCCGGGGCCGGATGACCTTCGCGCGGGGCGTGATCACGTCCGACCGGACGACTGCGGGCCATTGCTCTCAACTCCTCGTCGGTACGGGCTGGTTGTCCTCGGCGAGCAGGACGCGCACCCAGACGCGTTTGCCCGCACCTCGCCGTATGACCACACCGAAGTCGAACGCCAACTCCCGGACCAGCTCGATCCCTCGCCCACCCTCGCCGAACCGGCGGGGCCGGCGTTCCTGCAACGGCAGGTCGAAGCGCGGGTCCCACACCTCCAGGCGGCAGTCACCGCCGAACTCCTGCAGGTAGAGCCGCACTTCGCCATCACCCCGACAGGCGTGGACGACGGCGTTGGTGACGAGCTCGGAAGTGATCAGGACGAGATCGTCGACACGCTCGCCCTGCCACCCCCACTCGGTGAGTCGCTGGCGGACCTGGTGACGGGCGGTACGCACCGAGCGGTCGTGCTCGGTGAGGATCGCCTCCCAGGAATGGAGGACAGGCCTGCTCACAGTGGACATGGTTCGCCCCTCTTCGCATCTCGACGCCCCATCAGGAGCGTGTCTGTGCGGTCACGTTGAGTGTGGAGCATGAGAAATCGAACCTGCAACACGAACACAAAAACAAATCCGCTGATCTTGAAACGGCTTGAGTCAGAGACCGTTCTGCGGCAAGACTGGTCGTCCACACCCGGAGGGAGGGGCGCCACTTGAACACGGACCTGTCAGCGATCAGGCAGATCCGCCTCGGCGATGAACTGCGTGCCTGGCGGCTGGAGAACAACAGAACCTTGGTCGACGTCACCGCCGGACTGAAGGGCTGGAACGCCGCTCGTCTCAGCAGAATCGAGCGCGCCCACCAGTCGATCAGCGCCGCAGACCTGGCAACGCTGCTCGACCACTACGGCGTGGCCGGGAAGGAGCGGGAAGATCTGGAAGGCCTGCTCGGGGATGGTCCGTCGAAGCGCTGGTGGCGCAGTCTCGACTTCGCGGACAGCATCACCGCGGCGTTCGCGGAGTACCTTGACCTCGAAGCCGATGCCTCACACATCTCAGAGTACTTTCCTGCGGCCTTCCCTGGACTGCTCCAAACCGAGGGCTATGCGACGGAGATGATCGCGGCAAGCCTCAGCGCTCCCAACGACGAGCAGATCGAGGCAGCGACTGAACTCCGGCTTCGTCGGCAGAGCAGGCTCACCGACGATCGACCACTCAACTTCGAGGCCTACTTCGGAGAGGTGGCGCTGCTTGTGGCGGGAGACAAGGGGATTCTCGCTGATCAGCTGCGTCACGTGATCAAGGTGTCCCAGTATCCGAACGTCACGGTCCGCATGGTCCCGCTCAGCGCCGGACGGCCTGGCATTCTGGCGTCCGGCGTTGTACTGATGCGCTTCCCCGGGGACCCTGAAGATGGGTTCGTCTTCATTGAAGCCGTCGGCGGTATGCTCCCGCGTAGAACGGGGCGCGACGTACGGCGAGCCGAGCGGGCCATTGCCCGCGTCACGCGATGTGCCTTGTCTTCCGAGGACACCATCACAGCCCTTGAACGCAAGTTGGAAGAGTTGACGTGAGCGAAAAGCGCGACCCCTACGACCACAACCCCGCCGACGCCAACTGGGCCAAGTCCCCCTTCTCTGCCGACGACAACGGCAGTTGCGTGATCATTGCTCGGTTCTCCAACGGCGACGTCTGGCTCGGCGACGACAAGGACCTCACCCGCCCTCACCTCGCCTTCGACCAGGCCGAATGGACCGCCTTCGTCCAAGCCATCGAAGCCCGCGACCCCCGCTTCACCGCCTGACGCCGAACGGCCCTGCCCCGACAATCCCCCGGGCAGGGCCGCTTCACCGCCACGGCGCCGGGTGCGAGACGATCACGGCATGCGAATCACCGCCCGGGAGCTCAACCGCTCCACACTCGCCCGGCAGTTGCTCCTGCAACGGGAGCCCCTCGACGTCGCCGAAGCAGTCCGGCGCGTGGTCGCACTGCAGGCCCAGCAGGCCGCCTCCCCCTACATCGCACTCTGGAACCGGGTCACCGACTTCGACCCGGCCGACCTCGACGACGCCTTCACCACCCGGACCGTCGTCAAGTCGACCCTGATGCGGATCACCCTGCACGCCGTCCACGCCGACGACTACCGGGCCTTCCACGAAGCCGTGCAGCCATCCGTACGCGCCTCCAGACTCGGCGACCGCTTCACCGCCTCAGGGCTGACCGCCGAGGACGCCGACGCGCTGGTCCCGGAGATCCTGGCGTTCGCCGACCAGCCCCGCACGAACGCGGACTACGAGGCCTGGCTCGAACAACGGCTGGGCGCGCCCCCGCAACCCGGAGCATGGTGGGGGCTGCGGCAGATCGCGCCGCTCCTCCACGCCCCGACCAGCCCACCCTGGTCCTTCGGCCACCGGCCCTCCTACATCGCGCCGCGGGTCCGCCCGACACTCGCAGATCCAGCCGTCTCCGCCACCTCCCTCCAAACCCTGGTCCGCCGCTACCTCGAAGGCTTCGGACCGGCCTCGGTGGCGGACATCGCCCAGTTCGCCCTGGTCCAACGCGCCAGGGTGAAGAAGGCACTCCAAGCCCTGGCCGACGACCTCGAACAGCTCGAAGGGCCCAACGGCGAGGAACTGTTCGACATCCCAGGAGCCCCCCGCCCGGCCGAGGACACCCCGGCCCCACCCCGCCTGATGGCCATGTGGGACAGCGTCCTCCTCGCCTACGCCGACCGCAGCCGCGTCATCCCACCCGACTACCGCACCCTCGTCATCCGCCGAAACGGCGACGTCCTCCCCACCCTCCTGGTCGACGGCCACGTCGCCGGCGTCTGGCGCCCCACCGAACAAGGCATCGAGGCAGCCGCCTTCCACGACCTCCCCGACGACACCTGGACCCAACTCGCCACCGAGGCCCACTCCCTGACCACCCTCCTCGCCGACCGCGACCCCACCCCCTACCGCCGCTACGACCACTGGTGGACCAAACTCCCCACCACCACAACCCGCTTGCTCCCCGGGACCTGAGCGCGCGTCCCGCCGGGGGGCGCAAAACGACCGTCGGGGCAGTGCGGATCCGGCCGTTCGAGGCCGCAACAAGAGCTGTTCACGTGCGTTCCGTGACGACGGTTAGTCGTGTGAACGGTCAAAATCTGTCATCGGCCCAGCCCTTCGAAGGTGCGGGCACGCCACTGTCACATGCCATCAGCTGCCTTGCAGCATCGGACGCCGACGATGGTTGGTGTCCGCCCGAGTGGCGTCCGGAACCCCGCCGCGCGCCGCCGGGGCACCGGTGGCGGAATGTGCTGCGGCGCGCGTGCGCCCCCGTTGGCCGGTGCGCGGCCGCGCTGGTTGGATGACGCCCGGTCGGCCAAGCAAATCGCATGTCCCCGTCAAGCGAGAGGAACTGTCATGAGTGACATCTACGAGCCCCCGATGCTGATCGAGCTGGGCGACTTCGCCGAGCTGACCCGCGGCTTCATCATCGGCGACGTCTTCGACGGCCACGGCTTCTACCTCATCTGAGCAGGTCGGACGATGAGTGGCCACCCGAGGACCTGGTTCGTGGTCCTGCCGGACACCGAAGCGCCCTCGGCCGTGGCCGTGGTGCAGGAGACGGGCGCCGCCCGTGTCCTGCACCACCCGTCGGGCCGGCCCTGGATCATCGGGGACTGGCCGGCGGCGGAGCTCGTCTCCGCCCGCGTCGGCGAGGTGCACCTGGCCGTTCTCGGCCACAGCAGCGCCGACACCGCCACCCTGCGCCGCCACGCCGAACGGCCGGACGGCGCCGACCTCACCGCGCTGGCCGACCGGTTGGACGGCAGCTTCCACCTGCTGGTCAGCGCGCACGGCACGGTCCGCGCCCAGGGCACCCTGTCCGGACTGCGCCGGCTGCACCACGCACGGGTGAACGGCCTGCCGGTCCTCGCCGACCGGGCGGACGTCCTCGCCGAGCTGACCGGGCAGGCCGTGGCAACCGAGCGGCTCGCCCTGCGCCTGCTGCACCCGCTGCCCCACCCGCTGGGCCTGCTCTCCCTGTGGACCGGCGTCGAGTCCGTCCCCTACGACCACAGCGCGCTGCTCGCACCGGACGGGCCCGTTCGCACCGTGCGCCGCTGGCGTCCGCCCGCACCCCGGCGCCCACCCGCCGAGGCCGCCGAGGCGGTCGGGGAGGCGCTTCGACTCGCCGTCGCGGCCCGCACCGCCCCCGGCGGACTGATCGCCAGCGACCTGTCCGGCGGCCTGGACTCCACGCCGCTGAGCTTCCTGGCGGCGCGCGGTCCGGGCGACCTCCTGACCGTGACCTTCGGCTCGGTCGACCAGCTGCACGGCGACGCCCCGTGGGCGGCGGCCGCCGCCGCCGAACTGCCCGGCGCCCGACTCCTGGTAGGAGCCGAGACGCTCCCCGCGATGTTCGCCGGACTGGAGCATCCGGGCGAACAGGGCGACGAACCGTTCGCCTGGACCAGGACCCGGGCCCGCGACGAACACGTGGCCCGCGAACTGGGCGCCCGCGGCGCCCGGCTCCGGATCAGCGGCGAGGGCGGTGACGAGGTGCTGCAGCTCATGCCCGCCTACCTGCGCGCGATCGCCCGCCGCCACCCGGTGACGGCGGCGCGGCATCTGCACGGCCACCGGGCGCGGCTGCGCTGGCGGCTGGGGCCATCGCTGCGGGCACTGGCCGACCGGCGGAGCTACCGGATGTGGCTGGCCGACGCGGCCGAGCACCTCGCGGCCACCACCCCTCCGCACGGGGCGGCGCTGCTGGGCTGGGGCGTGCCACCGCGCCTCCCCCCGTGGGCGGACTCCGAGGCGGTCCACACCGTCCGGGCCCAGCTGCTCGCCGCCGCCACCGGCGCCGAGCCGCTGGCTCCCGTGCACGCGCAGCACCAACTGCTGCACATGGTGCACCACAGCGCCGGCGCGATGCGGCAAGCCGTCGAGCTCACCGCCCGGGTCGGCACGCCCTACACCGTGCCGTTCCTGGACGACCACGTCCTCGAGGCCTGCCTGGCCGCCGACCCCGCGCTGCTCGGCACCCCCTTCGCCTACAAGCCGCTGCTGACCCTCGCGATGGCCGGCGTGGTGCCCACGCACCTGCTGCGCCGACCGGGCAAGGGCGACTTCAGCCCCGACGCGTACGAGGGCCTGGCCCGCCACCGCCGCCAACTGGCCGACCTCACCGAACAGAGCGCGCTGGCCGCGGCCGGACTGATCGACGCCGCCGCGCTGCGCCGGGCCTGCGTCGGCCTCTACCCGCCCGGCACCTCCTACGCCGCGCTGGACGCCACCCTCGGCTGCGAGCAGTGGCTCCGCGCGCGGACCACCCACCGCACGGCCCCCACGCCCGCCCCCGCCCCCGCGGACGGCGGACACCGCAACACCGGCACCTCACCGACCCCTGGAGGGCACTGATGGCAGCGAAGCTGCGCGCGGACGTGACGCTGACCGAGACCGAGGCGGGGGGCGTGCTGCTCGACGAACGGGCGGGCCGCTACTTCCAGTTGAACCGCACGGGCGTCCTGATCCTGCGCACGCTGATCGACGGGCGCTCGGTGGAACAGGCCGCCGACGTCCTGGCCGAGCGCTACCCGGTCACCGCCGACCAGGCCCGCACCGATGTGGAGAGCCTGCACCGGAGCCTCACCGCCGCCGGGTTGATCACCGAATGAGCCTGCCGCACGCGGAACCCGTCGCCCGGCCGCCCTGGCGCAGCCGCCCTGCCGCGCTCACCGCGATCGCACTGGCCCGGCTCCTCGAAACGCTGCCGCCGCACCGGATCCGCCGCCTCCTCCTGCACCTACGGCGCGGCGCACGGCCCGCCACCCCGGCCCAGGCCGCCGCAGCCCGGCAGACCGTGGTCGCGCTCAGCGTGCGCTGCGCCGGCCAGGGATGCCTGCAACGCTCACTGGCCGCCGCCCTGCTCTGCCGACTGCACGGCAGCTGGCCGACCTGGCGCACCGGCGTACGACTCGCCCCCTTCCGCGCACACGCCTGGATCGAAGCCGACGGCACCCCGGTGGGCGAGCCCGCCGAGCTCGCCCACTTCCAACCCATGATCACCGTCGCCCCGGTGAGCCACGGCACCGACCGACAGCCGGCCCGGTAACCCCTCCCGACTCCTAGGTATAGAACTGCCAGACGTTGGTGACACATGGATTTCCGACTACACAGGAGTCCTGTCATGCCCCCTTCGCCGCAACAGCAGCAGGATCGCCAGGCCCGGCGACGCCTGGCAGTCCTGCGACACGACGAGGAGTTCTATCGCATGCTCGCCGGTGTCGTCGTCGACGACACCGGCATCCTGAACGACAAGCTCCGAGAATGGGAGGACTACTACAACTTCCACCGCCCCCACGGAGGTCTCGGCGGCCAGGCGCCCTACGAACGCCTCAAGCAGAAGACCGAGACCCACGTGTAACCGAGCTCCGGCAGATGCACATCTAGGCCTTGATTGGTGCGGCCGACCTGGCGGCCTGCTCGATCTTCGCGCAGTGGGCTGCGCGGGCCTCCTCGTCGATCTGCTTCTCGCTCTCGGCGCGCACCCCGGTCCGGCCGTCGAGGCCCTCGCGCAGGATGTCGGCGTGCCCGGCATGCCGGATGGACTCGCCGAGGACGTGGACCATGATGGCGAACAGGTTGGTGTTGGGATAGGGCTCCGGCCACCACGGCACGTGGCCGGAGGCGTCAAGGGGAAGCTCGTTGATCGTCGCGTCCGAGTGTTCCCACGTGCGCCGGTAGAACCCGATGATCTGATCGCGGGTCTCGTCCTCGGTCGCCCACAGATCGCTGCCGTCGGAGTCCTGCCACCGGGCCAGCAGTTCCGGGGAAGGGCGGTCGAAGACCTCGCCGAAGTACCTGGCCTCCACGGTGGCCACGTGTTTGACCAGACCGAGGAGGTTGGTCCCGGTCGCTGTCAAGGGTCGGCGGGCGTCATATTCGGACAAGCCGTCCAGCTTCCAGAGCAGCGCCTCTCGGTCCCGCCGCAGTCTCCCGTGCAGGTTGTCCTTCGCGAATTCATCGATCATGAGGCACGAGCCTGCCACGGACTGCTCGTGACACCGAGCCAACGCCTTCCCCTCCGGCTCGGGGAACGTCCACGCCGGCGGCGGAACGGCGACCCGTCATCGCCAACGCGACCGCCCCGCTTCCGGGCAGGCCGAAGGCCTACTGGATCAGCATGTCAGTCCATGTCGATACAACGTCATATGGACAGGCTCCGCCCATGACTGATGTGACAGTAGGCGACGACTTGATTGCACTGCCAGACCGTTCGGCCGCCATGCATGCGATGTTTACGCATTCTTGACCTAGCGATCTCACACATTCCGGACATGTCCAGGCAAGGCGACAAACAGTTTGACCCGCCTGCA
The DNA here is from genome assembly GCF_044547105.1 of Kitasatospora sp. NPDC052868. NCBI lineage: Bacteria > Bacillati > Actinomycetota > Actinomycetes > Kitasatosporales > Streptomycetaceae > Kitasatospora > Kitasatospora sp. NPDC052868. The sequence goes on from NZ_JBITZW010000008.1 coordinate 117,377, forward strand.
CGTCAGGGCCCATCGTTCCGACCCGAACAACGCCTCAGGAGTGGGGCCACGACCCCGGAGGGATCAACTCATCGACATGTCCGCTACATCACGCCCAACTACCGACACATCCCCGCCGCCTCCGACCCGCGCGCGGGCATCCAGGATGATCGCGCTCGGGGCAAGCTGCGTCCTCGGCCTCGGGCTGCTGACCACGCCGGTCGCCGCCGCAGCCGACACCACGCCGCCGACAGCGCACGGCCCCGTCGGCGGGGTGCCGCCGCTCGTCCCGTCGTCCCCGGCGCCGCCCCGCACACCGGTCCAGCAGGCGATGATCGACGCCGTCGCCAGGGCCAAGTCGACCGGTGCGCCGGTCGTCGTCGACGCGATGACCGGCGAGGCGTCCAAGACCATCGCGAACCCCGACGGAACGCTGACCACGACCGACAACTCGCAGCCGGTCAGGACGAAGCGCGACAACGCGTGGACCGACCTCGACGCCACACTGAGGGCGAACGCGGACGGCACCGTGAGCCCGGCCGTCACGAGCATCCCCGTGGCGTTCTCCGCCGGCGGCAGCGGGCCGATGGCCACCATCTCCACCACGGACGGCAAGTCGCTCTCCGTCGGCGCCCCGTTCGCCCTGCCCAAGCCGGTGCTCGACGGCGCGACCGCGACCTATGTGAACGTCCTGCCCGAGGTCGACCTCCAGCTGACCGCCCTGCCGGTCGGCGGGTGGCGTGACGTGATCGTCGTCCACACCCCGCAGGCCGCCGCCAACCCGGCACTGAAGAACCTGCGCTTCCCCATCACGGGCCAGGGGCTGACCGCCACCTCCGACGACCACGGGCGCATCGACGTCAAGGACGACACCGGCGCGGTGCGCTTCCGCTCACCGGCACCGCTGCAGTGGGACTCCTCCGGCCCGGCGTCCACCTCCGTCGCCGCCGCTCCCAAGAACACCAAGACCTCCAAGACCGCCGCAGCCGCACCGGCAGCGGAGCCGCAGCCGGCCAACGGCGCGCCGTCCACTGCGGAGAGTCCCGGGGACGGCGCCATCGTGGCGGCCATCGGCAGCAGGGTGTCCGGCGGCGCCATCGAACTGACCCCGGACCAGAACGCCCTCGGTTCCGGCACCGGGCCCTGGTACCTGGACCCGACACTCACCGCCGTCACCAGCTCCGCCGAGGGCTCGGTCGAGGTCCAGGAGAACCACCCGGGCACGCAGAACTACAACAAGAAGTCCAACCCCTCCACCGGCTACTGCGGCTACCGGAGCAGCGATCCGAAACTGGACTGCAACCCCCTCGGCCGCCAGCGCGCCTACTTCCAGTTCAAGGTCAACCCGGCGATCCACACCACGGTCCCCGGTGCCGAGTACCCGCCCACACTGTTCAGCTCCACCCTGTACGGCGATGTCACCGGAGCATCCAGCCCCGGCACCCCGACCGAACTCGGCGTCTTCTGGGCCCCGAGCGGCATCGGGGAAGGCACGACCTGGAGTTCGCAGCCGTGCGGCACGAACGGCAACGTCGTCATGGAGGGCTGCTCCTTCGTCGGGAGCCAGAACATCACCGGCGTCGGGCCGCTGAGCGTCGACGTCACCGACATCATGAAGCAGGCGGCGGCCGCCACCTGGCCGACGTGGACGATAGCGATCGCGCCGCGCGCCAACGAGTGGGAGAAGCTCTACCGCCACGCCCTCGCGAGCAACCCGAGCGTCGTCACCACCTACGACATCACCCCCACCGTCTGGTACCCGCGCACCAGCCCCGCACCTGGCTTCGCCAAGACCGGGGCCACGGCCGAGTGCAGCAGCGGAGGCGCCTACCCCTGGGACAACCCCGGCTGGGTCGGCAACAACCTGAACCTCAGCCTGACCGTCAACAGCTACTCCCCGGCCGGGCAGTCGCTGTTCACCGGCTACATCATGTGGGACGACAACGACCCCAACTTCCGCATTGAGAACGGAAGCTGGGGAGGCTCCCTCAACAACCCGGGGCCGTCCCTGAGCGTCGGCTCGCTGTCCGACGGCCACCAGTACGGTTGGCTCGCCCGCTCCACCGACACCATCCTCACCTCGCCCAACAGCAACATGTGCTTCTTCCGGGTCGACCGGACGAACCCCCGTCTGAGCATCAGCTCCGGCGACTTCCCGCCCTCCGGCACCCCCAACGACCACCCGGCCAAGTACGCCGGTGACCTGGGCGCCTTCACCGTCAACGCCGAGGACCCGGCTCCCGCCGCCGGACTCCAGGCCTCCGGCATCGCCTGCGTCCGCGTCAGCTCCGACCCCACCCCGGTGACCGGCTGGCAGTGCGGGCAGCCCGGAACGTACGGGCCCGGTGAGGCCGTCACGCACAGGCCCACCAACTGGGGCACCAACTTCGTCTACGCCTGGGCGATGGACAACGCCGGCAACTACAGCCAGCCCGCCTCCTACAGCTTCTACGCCCCCTGGAAGCCCGGCACCCTGCTCCCGTTCGGCGACGTCGACGGCGACCAGAAGCCGGACATCGTCACCGCGGACGGCAAGGGCGACCTGCGCGTCATCGGAGGCACCTCCGACCCGGTCAACTCGAAGGCCGCCCCGGCGGCTGCGGCCCCGGGCAGCAGGGAGTACGGCACCACCTGGTCGGACTTCCAGCTCAGCCACCACGGCACCCTGGCCCCCGGGCAGGCCGTCGACCAGATCGTCGCCCACTACACCAAGGACAGCCCGGCCGACCTCAAGAACGTCCTCTACCTGATCCACAACGACGGTACGGGTGGCTTCGCCAAGCTGACGCCCACCGCCCTCACCCGACCCGGCAGCTGCACGACGTACGCCACCGGTGCCTCCTGCCCTGACTACACGCCGGGTGTCTGGAGCAAGGTCTCCCAGGCTGCGGCCATCGGCACCCCCGAAGGCGAGGCCGTCGGACGTGACATCAAGGATCCGAACCGCAAGGTCGTCCTGAGCCAGACCTCCATCCTCACCCTGGAGCAGGAGGGCGCGAACCGGCCGCCCAGCCTCTACCTCTTCCAGTCCGGAGGCCTCGCCGACGAGCTCAGCTCGGCGACCCTGATCCCCACGACCAGCGGCAGCTGGGCGGACTACGAACTGCTCACCCCCGGTGCCGCCAACGGCGCCACCACCAAGCCCGGGACCACCACCCCCGTCAACCAGACCACCATCTGGGCCCGGCACCGCACCAACGGCAACATCTACTCCTACGCCCTGGGCTGGAAGGCCGACGGGACGGTCGACTACTCGTCCCTCACCAAACCCGACCAGGGGTTCCTCATCCTCTCCGGCGCCGACTGGACCGCCGCCGCCCAGCCGAAGGTCGGCGCGGCGGACCTCAACAACGACGGCCTCCCGGACGTCTGGGCCATCGACAACAACAACGCCATCACCGTCTACCCCGGCATCAGCAAGACCGGCACGCCCAACAAGGTCGACGGCTTCAACCCGATCCAGTACCTCGGCTACGCCAACGCCGGTGTGTCCATCCGCTCCAACCTCACCGGACTCTGCGCCGACGCCGAGGGCGGGCCCCGCGACGGGGCGGACGTGGCCGTCTACGGCTGCTGGCAGACCGCCAACCAGCGCTTCAACTTCGTCACCGACGGCACCGTCCGGGCCGGCATCTACTGCCTCTCCACCAAGAACAACGCGCTCGGCAACGGCACCCCGGTCATCCTCTCGCTCTGCAGCGACGACAAGGCCGCCGGCCAGAAGTGGAGCATGCGCCCCGACGGCCGCATCTTCCTCCCCGCCACCGTCGACGCGGGCAGCCCCGCCGGGAAGTGCCTCGAACTGCCCGGCTGGGCCACCGCCCAGGGCACCCGCCTCGGCATCTACGACTGCCCGCAGCTCCAGGCCAACCAGCAGTGGACGCTGAAGCCCGAACTCACCCCGTGACGTCGGGGCGACCCGCGCACTGCCGGATCGGCTAGACCCCCGAGGTAGGCGGGGCCCGCAGTACGCGGGCCCCGCCTACCGCTGTCGGGGGCGGGCCCTGTGTCGGGCGGCCGGCGGCGGCGTGGATATCGTGGCCGCCGGTGCCGCGCGGCCGACTTCTCGGCGCACGGCCTTTCGCAAGGTCAGGAGAGATCTGGGTGAAGTCCCCTATGACAGCGCTCCGGAGGGCCGCGGTCGTCGCGATGGCCGTGCTCGCGGCGGCTCCCGCCGTCGGCTCCGCCGAAGCCGCGCCCGCCGGAGGTCCGGACACCAAGGCGGTGACGTACCAGGGCCGCGTCTTCCGGGTGCCCGTGGCCTGGCCGGTGGTGGATCTGGCCGTGGACCCGCAGGCCTGTGTCCGCTTCGACCAGCACGCGGTGTACCTCGGCCACCCGGGCGAACAGCAGGTCTGCCCGCCGCGGTTGATCGGCCGCACGGAGGCGCTGCTGGTCGAGCCCGCCGCAGCGGCCGCACCGGACCGGGAGGGCTCCAACCCGGTCGCGCACATGATCCGGGCGAGCGACGGTGTCGTCGCGGTGACCGGGACGTACGACACGGACGAGCAGCTGGTACGACGGATCGTCACCGGCGCCGGGCTCACCCCGGAGCCTGCACACCAGCCGGCGCACCAGACGACGGCGCCCGCGACGGCCCTCGCCCCGCGCGCCACCGCTGCCGCCACCGCCACCGCGCCGTCCCAGCAGGCCCTGGCCTCGCAGGCCGCCCCCGCCGCCGCGCCGGCGCTGGTACCCGCGTCGGCGACGAACTACACCGGCAAGGGATTCGACGCCTGTACGGCGCCCTCCGGCGCCGCGATGAACGCGTGGATGGCCTCCTCCCCGTACCGGGCGGTCGGCATCTACATCGGCGGCGCCAAGCGGGCCTGCGCCCAGCCGAACCTGACGGCCTCGTGGGTCCAGCAGCAGCAGGCCGCCGGCTGGGCCTTCATGCCGCTGTACGTCGGCGTGCAGGCCGCGAGGATCTACTCCCCCGCCACCGAGGGCGCCAACGCCGCCGCCGACGCGGTGAGCCAGGCCCAGGCCCTCGGCCTCGGCCCCGGCGCGATCCTCTACTACGACATGGAGGCCTACGCCCCGCAGTACTCGGGCGCGGTGCTCGGCTTCCTCACCGCCTGGACCAACGAGCTGCACGCCTGGGGCTACAACTCCGGTGTCTACAGCAGCTCTTCGTCCGGAGTGAAGGACCTGGCCAGCAACGTCGGCAACAGCGCCTACGCCATGCCCGACGCCGTCTTCAGCGCCAACTGGAACGGCAGGGAGGACACCGACGACCCGGCGATACCGGCCGGCTACTGGTCCAACCACCAGCGCGCCCACCAGTACGCCTCGCCGAAGGACGCGGAGACCTGGGGCGGCTTCACGATAGGGATCGACCAGGACTACCTCGACATCCAGCTCACCAGCGCCCCGCCGTCCCAGTCCTCCGGGTTCTTCCTCGGCGTGCGCCAGAGCTCGGGCAGCTGGCCCGGCTTCAGTCCGCTGTCGGGCGGGGCGGGCGTGTTCCGCGGCTCGGAGGCCGCGATCGCCGGGCTGCCCGGGGGCTCCTCACAGGAGCTGGGCATCGGCCTCGACGGCATGCTCTTCCACGGGGTCCGCGCCGCGAACGGCAGTTGGAGCGGGTTCGCCCCGCTCCCGGGCATCGGCACGCCCACCATGGCGGCCCGCCAGGCCGGCATCGCGGGGCTGCCGGACGGGTC
>NZ_JBITZW010000008.1:123114-234674 GCF_044547105.1 Kitasatospora sp. NPDC052868
GGTCCGCCCAGGTGCTGGCGATCGGCAACGACGGCAACGTCTACCACCAGACCCGCTTCACCAACGGCAGTTGGAGCGGATTCGCCCCGCTCCCCGGGATCGGCACCCCGACCATGGCGGCCTGGGACGTCGCCATCGCCGGCCTGCCCGACGGGTCCGCCCAGGTGCTGGCGATCGGCAACGACGGCAACGTCTACCACCAGACCCGCTTCACCAACGGCAGTTGGAGCGGATTCGCCCCGCTCCCCGGCGTCGGAACCCCGACCATGGCGGCCTGGCGGGTGGCCCTCGCGGGGCTGCCGGACGGCTCCTCGCAGGTGCTGGCGATCGGCAACGACGGCAACGTCTACCACCAGACCCGCTTCGCCAACGGCAGTTGGAGCGGCTTCGCCGCGCTCCCCGGCAACGGCACGCCCACCGTGGCCGCGCGGACGGTCGGCATCGCCGGCCTGCCGGACGGTTCGTCCCAGGTAGCGGTGATCGGCAGCGACGGCAACGTCTACCACAAGACCCGTTTCAACAACGGTGGTTGGTCCCTCTTCGGTGCCGTCCAGGGCCCGTACGGCGCCAGTACCTTCCCGGCCCAGCGCGCTGCGATCGCCGGCCTGCCGGACGGCTCCAGCCAGCTGGTGGTCACCCGGAGCTGACCCGGGCACGCCCGGCCACCCGGCGCGCCCACCCCACGCGCCCACCCCAGCACCCGCCCCTGCCTTGGCAGTTCCCAGGGCAGGGGCGGGCGCCGACGGCGAACAGCGCCACGCCCGGTCGGCCGACTACCCCCGCGCCGAGCGGGCGGCGACGCGCTTCTCCAGCCGCGCCCGACAGTCCGGCCACTCCTCGGCGGTGATCGAGAACATCGCGGAGTCCCGCAGCCGACCGGCCTCGCCCGGCGCCCACGACCGGGACCAGTTCCGCAGCACGCCCTCGAACCGCGCGCCCACCCCGCTGAGTGCGGCCCGCGAGCGGCTGTTGCGCGCGTCCGTCTTCAAGTCCAGGCGCGCCACACCCCAGTTCTCGAACGCGTGGCGGAACAGCAGCAGCTTGGACTCGGAGTTCACCCCCGTACCCTGGGCCGACGCCGCGAGCCAGGTGTAGCCGACCTCGACCGCGAACAGCCTTTCGACTGCTACCAGCCCCTCGACCGCGAACTGCCCCTCGCCTTCGCCCGGAGCCCAGACCCGCGGATCCAGGAAGGCCGTGGCACCGACCACCCGGTCCGTCGCCCGCTCCACCTGCGCGTACGGCACCACCGTTCCGGCTGCGGCCTTGGCCAGTTGGGACTCGACGTACTCGCCGACCTCGGCCGCGCGGGGCACCCAGGTGAACCGGTACCCGCCCCGATCCTCCTCCGCCGCCTCGGCCAGGCCCTCCGTGTGGCGGCGGTCCAGCGGCTCCAGGCGCACCAGCGCGCCTTCAAGTACCGGTCCCTCAAAGACGAAAGCCATCAATCCCCACTCCGTGCCGCTCCGAACGATCTCCACCGACGGCCCGAAGGCTGTCAGACCCGCCCCGACACGTCATGCGAATTACGGACCGGAACCACCAGCCCACCACGTCGGAGACACCACGACGCCCACCGCTCAGGCGGACTTGGGGAAGTCCTTGCGCTTGATCTTCGCCCGCCGCCCGTCCGGGTGGTGGAACACGATCCCCTCGGCCAGGCTGCCCGGCGCGTACCGGCTCTCCAACCCCGCGAGGTAGTCGCGCAGTTCCCGGTAGCTGCGAGGCACGTCCCCGTACGCCGGGATCTCCAGGTTGAACGGCACACAGCGGTACTCGTCCAACTGCAGCGGGTTGCCCTGGATCCGCGGCCCGAGCGCCTCGCAGGCGTGCTCGCCGTCCGGCCACCCGGCGACGTCGGTGTTGCGGGCCGCGGTCAGGATCCACCTGTCCTCGGGGCCGTGCTCGTCCGTGTCGACGTACCAGCCGTCCGTGATGCCCTGCTGCTTCTGCACCTTGCTGGGGTTGCGCCGCTTCTCCACCCGCACCAGCCGGCCCGCGCGGGTGGTCAGCCTGACGTTGGTGCCGTCGAGCTTCTCGGTCGGCGTGCCCTCGCCGTCGAACACCCAGGCGCACTCGGCGCGGGGGCGGTCCACCACCCGGAAGTCGCCGTCCCGCTCGAACAGCGTGGGGATCTTCTCCATGACCTGTATGCCCTTTCTGACCTGACCGACGAGTTCCTCGTGGGTGATCGCCCCGCCGGCCAGCCCTGCGGCCAGTGCGCGGACCAGGTCCGCGACCGAGACCTCGGCCTCGACGGCGACGCGCTTCAGCGCCTTCTTCTCCTCGGGCGACACCCAGGCGACAAGCCGGGACCACCCCTCGGGCGGAGTCCACCGCGCGAGCCGCTCCGGATCCTTGCGTGGGCGTCCGCGGCCTTTGACCTCATCCATGGCGGTCAGCGTAGGGATCGTTTTGATGTTGTGTCAATTGGCATAACAGAAAATAGCAGCCCTCTCGGAGCCGCCGACGCCGGCCGCCGACGCCGACCGCCCACGCCCCGCCGACTCCCGTCGCCCGGTGCGAGAATGGCCACCACTACGTCGGCCGACTTCTCCTCGGGGTGGATCTGTTGAGCGACACACCGGCCGTCACCGCGTCCGGCGCCAGGTCGGCCGCCGCCCAGCACATCGGTGCGGCCTTCACCGGCGACACCCACATCGTGCTGCCCGTCGACGTCCTCAACGCGGCCCGCACCATCACCGTCGAGCGCGGTACCGGCAACCTCGCCCCGCGCCCGGTCTGCGTGGGCCGCGACGAGGACCTCGCCTGGCTGCGCCGCGTCCTCACCAGCGACGGCAGCTCGGCCGTCACGCAGTCCCCCGCCGTCCACGGACTCGGCGGCATCGGAAAGACCACCCTCGCCCTGCACTACGCCCACCGCCACCGCGACAGATACACCCTGGTCTGGTGGATCAACGCCGAATCCCCGGCCCGCATCGAGCAGTCCCTCGCCGCACTGACCATGCAGCTCTACCCCGCATGGGCCGACGCGGCCTCCGAACAGGCCCGCACCGCCTGGGCCACCACCTGGCTGCACTGCCACCACGGCTGGCTGCTCGTCTTCGACAACGCCGAGGACCCGGCCGACCTGCGCCCCTACACCGGCGCCCTCGCCGGCGGCCACCACCTCATCACCACCCGCCGCGCCACCGGCTGGCCGCGCACCACCCCCACCAGGCCGCTGGGGACCCTCGCTCCCGAGGAGGCCGCCCACCTGCTCTGCGCCCACGCCCTCGGGGACACCGAACCGACCCCGGACGAGCTACAGGACGCGCGCCTGCTGGCCGCCGACCTCGGCCACCTCCCGCTCGCCCTCGACCAGGCCGGCGCCTACCTCGTCCAGCACCCCACCGTCACCCTCGATTCCTACCGCCGCACCCTGGACACCAAGTTGGCCAAGGCCGCCGACGGCGTCGACCCCGAACGCACCATCGCCACCATCTGGACGCAGACCCTCACGGCCCTCGAAGACCGCAGCCCCCTCGCGATCACCGTGCTGAACACCCTCGCCTGGCTCGCCCCCGACGACATCCCCCTCGCACTCCTCCGCCACCTCGGCCCCGAGGAGCAACTCGCCGAAGCCCTCGGCCTCCTGCGCACCTACAGCATGGTCACCCTCACCCGCGACACCGTCGGCGTCCACCGCCTCGTCCAGACCGTCCTGCGCAAGCAACCCGGCCACCCCGGCCGGCTCGATGCCGAACACGCCCTCGACACCGCCCTCGACGCCCTCCCGGAACCCCCCGACCTCGCCCCGGCGCCCGACTGGGACCTCCTCATCCCCCATCTCACCGCCCTCGCCGACACCACCCCGTCCGACCACCACGAGGACCGCGCCGGACTGCACTACGACACCGCCGCCCAGTACCTCTACCGCCAAGGCCACGACGCCCGCACCATCCCGCTGCGGCTGGCCCACCTCAGGCAGTGCGAGCTGATGCTGGGCGGCCTTCACCACTACTCCCTCTCCGCACGCAACAACCTCGGCGCAGCCCATCGAGCCGCAGGCGACCTCGAACGTGCCACCTCCCTCTACGTGACGACCCTCGCCCAGAGCGAGGAGGTCCTCGGCCACACCCACCCCGACACCCTGATGAGCCGTAACAACCTCGCCGCCGCGTACCAGCAGGCCGGCGACCTCGAACGTGCCACCTCCCTCTATGTGACCACCCTCGCCCAGAGCGAGGAGGTCCTCGGCCACACCCACCCCGACACCCTGCTCAGCCGTAACAACCTCGCCGCCGCGTACCAGCAGGCCGGCGACCTCGAACGCGCCATCGCCCTTCACGTGACGACCCTCGCCCAACGCGAGCACGTCCTCGGCCACACCCACCCCGACACCCTGATGAGCCGTAACAACCTCGCCAGCACCTACGCATCGGCGGGCGACCCCGAACGCGCCGTCCCCCTCCTCGAAACCACCCTCGCCCAGTGCGAACAGGTCCTCGGCCACACCCACCCCCAGACCGTCACCACCCGCAACAACCTCGACTTCATCCGTCGGCAACCCGTCACCACCCAACCCGACCAGGCCACCCAGCCCACCCGACCCCGCTGGTGGCAGTGGCGCAGGCGCAAGGCCGACTGACCCGCCGCCGCCCCCGATCCGCCCGATCCGCCCGATCCGGTGCGACAATGACCCCCGACCTTTCGGCCAACTTCTCCTCGGGGTGGATCTGTTGAGCGCCGCACGGGCCAGCACCAGGGCAGTCGCACCGTGACCGACCCCTACCAGCCGATCACGGCGGCGGGCGACCGATCGGCCGCGGCCCACACCATCCACACCGCCGTCACCGGCGACCTCGTGCTGCCCCTCGACGTCCTCAACGCCGCCCGCACCATCGGCACCGAACGCGGTACCGGCAACCTCTCCCCGCGACCGGTCTGCATCGGCCGCGACGAGGACCTCGCCTGGCTGCGCCGCATCCTCACCAGCGACGGCAGCTCCGCCGTCACCCAGGCACCGGCCGTCCACGGCCTGGGCGGCATCGGCAAGACCACCCTCGCCCTGCACTACGCCCACCACCACCGGGACGCCTACACCCTGGTCTGGTGGATCAACGCCGAATCCCCGGCCCGCATCGAGCAGTCCCTCGCCGCCCTCGCCCGGCTCCTCTACCCCGCCTGGGCGGACGGGGCGTCCGAGCAGGCCCGCGCCGCCTGGGCCACCCACTGGCTGCACTGCCACCACGGCTGGCTGCTGGTCTTCGACAACGCCGAGGACCCGCAGGACGTCGCCCCCTACACGGGCGCCCTGGCCGGCGGCCACCACCTCATCACCACCCGCCGCGCCACCGGCTGGCCCCGCACCACCCCCACCCGGCCGCTGGGAACGCTCGCCCCCGAGGAGTCCGCCCAACTCCTGTGCGCCTACGCCTTCGAGGCCACTGAACCGGGCCCGCACGACCTGCACGACGCCCGCCTTCTCGCCGCCGACCTCGGCCACCTCCCGCTCGCCCTCGACCAGGCCGGCGCGTACCTCGCCCAACACCCCACCGTCAGCATCGACACCTACCGGCGCACGCTCGGCACCAGACTCGCCCAGGGCGCCGACGGCATCGGCCCCGAACGCACCATCGCCCGCATCTGGACCCACACCCTCGCTGCGCTGGAGGAGCAAAACCCGCTCGCCGTCACCGTGCTGAACACGCTCGCCTGGCTCGCCCCCGACGACATCCCCCTCGCACTCCTCGGCCACCTCGGCACCGAACAGGAGCTCGCCGAGGCCCTCGCCGCCCTGCGCACCTACAGCATGGTGGCCCTCACCCGCGACACCGTCGGCGTCCACCGACTCGTCCAGACCGTCCTGCGCGGCCAACCCGACCACCCCGGCCGCCAAGAGGCCGAACACGCCCTCTGCCAGGCCCTCGACGCCCTCCCCGATCCCCTCGGCTACGACCCGGCCCCCGACTGGGACCTCCTCATCCCCCACCTCACCGCCCTCGCGGACACCACCCCGCCAGGCTCCTACGACAACCCCGCCACCCGGCACTACTACGTCGCGGCCCAGTACCTCTACCTCCAAGGCCACGACGCCCGGACCGTCCCGCTCCGGCGCGCCGACCTCGTGTACTTCGAGCAGTCCCTGGGCGAGCTCCACGCCGACACGCTGCTCAGCCGCAACAACCTCGCCCTCGCCTACGAGTCGGCCGGCGACCTCGACCGCGCCATCCCCCTGTTCGAGACCACCCTCGCCCAGTGCGAGCAGGTCCTCGGCCACACCCACCCCCAGACCCTCACCGCCCGCAACAACCTCGCCAGCGTCTACGAGACGGCGGGCGACCTCGACCGCGCCATCCCGCTCTACGAAGCCACCGTCGCCCAAAGCGAGGAGGCCCTCGGCCACACCCACCCCGACACCCTGCTCAGCCGCTGCAACCTCGCCTACGCCTACTACGTGGTCGGCGACGTCGACCGCGCCATCCCGCTCCTCGAAACCACCCTCGCCCAACGCGAACAGGTGCTCGGCCACACCCACCCGGACACGCTCATCACCCGCAACAACCTCGCCAGCGCCTACGAGACGGCGGGCGACCTCGACCGCGCCATCCCGCTCTACGAAGCCACCCTCGCCCAAAGCGAGCAGATCCTCGGCCACACCCACCCCGACACCCTGACCACCCGCAACAACCTCGCCTACGCCTACAGTTCGGCCGGCGATCACGACCGCGCCATCCCCCTCCTCGAAACCACCCTCGCCCAACGCGAACAGGTCCTCGGGCCCACCCACCCCCAGACCACCACCTCCCGCAACAACCTCGCCCACGCCCTCCGGCAACGCGACGCCGACCAGCCCGTCCACCGCCTCCGCCGCCTCTGGCGGCCGTGGCGGCAGTGGCGCAGACGCAGGCCCCGCTGACCAACCCGCTGCACCCGCTCACAGGCGGACCGCCGGACGGGGAGGCGCCCTCAGGCACAGGCCGCAGCACCCCATGGATCCGGCAGGCCCCCGCCCCGTCCCCGGCGGCCCGTCAGGCGACGCGGAGGACGCTCTTGCCGAGGGTCGCCCCCTCGGCCAGGCGCTGGACGGCGACGGCAAGCTCCGCCAGGTCGTACTCGGCCGTGACGTCCACCTGCACCCGGCCGTCGGCGACGAGGCCGAGGGCTCGGCGGGCGCTGTCGGCCAGCCGCTCGGGGTGGGTGCGGCTGAGCAGGTTGCTGTTGTAGGTCAGGAGTGAACGACCCTGCATGAGCAGGTCGTTGGCGTCGGCGAGGACCGGTTCGTAGGTGGCGAGGTTGCCATAGGCGACCAGGCGGCCGTGTGCCGCGAGCCGGTCGAGGCCGGACCGGCGGGTCGGACCGCCGACCGGGTCGAGGATCACGTCGAAGGGCTCGTCGTCCGGCCCGGCCGGGAGCTCCCCCCGCAGCACCAGCCGGGTGTAGCCGAACCGGGCGGCGTAGTCGGCCCGGGCGGCGCTGCCGACCACACCGACGATCCGGTCGGCGCCGGCCAGTCGGGCGAACTGGGCGGCGAGCGTGCCGACCCCGCCGGCGGCCGCGTGGATCAGCACGCTCTCGCCGGGCCGGACGCGTGCGGCGGTGTTGACCAGGTCGTAGGCGGTCGGCGCGGCCCATCCGAGGCCGGCGGCGGTCCGCAGCGACAGGTCGCCGATGCCGAGGGCGAGCTCGGCGGAAGCCAGCACCACCTCGGCACAGGCGCCGGCGGTGGTCAGTGCGGTGACGGGCTCGCCGACGCGGTTCGGGTCGACGCCCTCGCCGACCGCGGTGATGTGCCCCGCCGCCTCGAAGCCGGGCACGAAGGGGCGCGGCACCGGAAAGTGGCCGTCCCGGACCATGATGTCGCCCCACTGGATCCCGGCGTAGGCGACGCGGATCGCCACCTGGCCGGGGCCCGGGGCGGGCTCGTCGAGGTCGACGACGCGGTAGCGGTCCTCGGCGTCCAGAATGACAGCCTTCATCGTTACATCCCCCTGCGCTGACTCAGTATCCTTATAGTCGAGACCGTAGATGTGTAAGGTGCCTGTGTCAACACATGAATCTTCCATTGGACGGGAACCGGCAGCCGGTCTTCGACAGCCGGAAGTCAGCAGGCAGCAGGCAGCAGGCTGAAGCCAACGGATGGGAGTACATGGTGGGATCCCCGGTCGAGGACGACCTCTGCACCCGGATCAGGCGGTCCGAGCAGGCACTGATGGCGCACCACGAAGCGGTGCTGCGCACCTACGGACTGACCATGACGCAGTACACCGTGCTGCTGGCCCTCGCGCGCGAGGGCGGCCTGTCCGGCTCCCAACTGGCCCGCTCCTGCGGGGTGACCCAGCAGAGCATGAGCAGCGTGCTCGCCACCATGGAGACCAAGGGCCTGATCCGCCGCGACACGTCCCCGGTGCACGCCAAGGTGCAGATCGCCAGCCTCACCGACGAGGGCCGGGCGCTGCTGGATCAGGCCTTCCAGGAGGTGGTCGTCCTGGAACGCGCGCTCAGGGAGGCGTTCACGCCCACCGAGCACGCCTCGCTCTGCGAACTCCTGGAACGGGCCACCACCGTGCTGGTGCAGCAGACCCGCCGCGCGGGTTCCCCGCCCGTGTCCTGAGAGCCCCGACCGCCGCACCGGGGACCGTCCCGGGTGCGAGAATGGCCGCCACGTCCTCGACCAACTTCTCCTCGGGGTGGACCTGTTGAGCGACACACCGGCCGTCAGCGCATCCGGGGCCCACTCGGTGGCCGCGCACACCATCGGCCATGCCTCCACCGGCGACCTCGTCCTGCCCCTCGACATCCTCAACGCGGCCCGGACCATCGAGACCGATCACGGCACCGGCAACCTCGCCCCGCGACCGGTGTGCGTGGGCCGCGACGAGGACCTCGCCTGGCTGCGCCGCGTCCTCACCAGCGACGGCAGCTCCGCCGTCACCCAGGCGCCGACCTCGGCCACCTCCCGCTCGCCCTCGACCAGGCCGGCGCCTACCTCGCCCAACACCCCACCGTCAGCATCGACACCTACCGTCGCACCCTGGACGCCAAGTTGGCCAAGGCCGCCGACGGCGTCGGCCCCGAACGCACCATCACCCGAACCTGGACCCACACTCTCGCTGCGCTGGAGGAGCGCAGCCCCCTCGCGATCACCGTGCTGAACACCCTCGCCTGGCTCGCCCCCGACGACATCCCCGTCACGCTGCTCGGCCACCTCGGCACCGGGAGAAACCTCGACACCGAGGAGCAACTCGCCGAAGCCCTGGGCCTCCTGCGCACCTACAGCATGATCACCCTCATCCGCGACGCCGAACGCGTCCTCGACACCGCCCTCAACGCCCTCCCCGAGCCCGAGCAGCACCGGCCCGCCCCGGCCTGGGACCGGCCCGTCCCCCACCTCACCGCGCTCGCCGCCACCACCCCGCCCGACCACCGGGAGGACCTCGCCGCCCGGCACTACTTCACCGCCGCCCAGTACCTCTACCACCAGGGCCACGACGCCCGCACCATCCCGCTGCGGCACACCGTGCTCGCCGACTGCGAGCAGCGGCTGGGAGACACCCACCCCGACACGCTCACCAGCCGGCACAACCTCGCCGCCTCCTACGACTCGGCGGGCCACCTCGACCGCGCCGTCGCCATGTACGAGGCGACCCTCGCCCAGAGCGAGACGATCCTCGGCCATACCCACCCCCACACCCTCGCCACCCGGAACAACCTCGCCGCGGCCTACCAGTCGGCCGGCAGGGTCGAACTCGCCGTCGCCCTGGCCGGGCAGAACCTCGCCCAGTGCGAGGCGGTCCTCGGCGAAACCCACCCCGACACCATCACCACCCGCAGCGACCTCGCCTTCGTCTACACGCTGCTGGGCAGGCTCGACCGCGCCCTCCTGCTCTACGAGACCGTCCTCGCCCAACGCGAACACTCAGCCGGCCTGGAGGCTCAAACAGCAAGACGCTGGGACATCTTCGGGAGACAGAAGGATATTCATCAGATCGTTCGATCTTCCTAGAGTTGAGGACATCGAGAACGAAGCGGCCGGACGAACCGGCCGACCGATCACCCAGGAGTCCTCCCATGCGTGCAGTCGTCCAGAAGACCTTCGGCGGCCCCGAGGTCCTTGAGACCGTCGAGATCGAGCGCCCCACCCCGCTCGGCGGCGAGGTCCTCGTCCGCGTCCACGCGAGCGGCATCAACCCGGTGGACGTGGCGGTCCGTTCGGGCGCCTACCCGCTGCTCGGCGAGCCGCCGTTCGGCGTCGGCTGGGACATCTCCGGCGTCGTCGAGGAGGCCGGCCCGGGCGCCCGGTTCAAGCCCGGCGACGAGGTCTACGGCATGCCGTTCTTCCCCCGCGCCGCCACCGGGTACGCCGACTACGTCGCCGTCCCCTCGCGGCAGGTGGCCCGCAAGCCCGCCACGCTCGACCACGTCCACGCCGCCGCCATCCCGCTCGCCGCCCTCACCGCCTGGCAGGGCCTGGCCGACGCGGCCCGGGTGGGCGAGGGCCAGCGGGTCCTGATCCACCGTTCGGCCGGCGGCGTCGGCCACTTCGCCGTCCAGATCGCGAAGGCCCGCGGCGCCCACGTCATCGGCCTGGCGAGCGAGGCCAAGCACGAGTTCGTCCGCGGCCTGGGCGCCGACGAGGTGATCGACTATCGGACCACCGACTACACCCGGGCGGTGCGCGACGTCGACGTCGTCTTCGACTCGTCCTCCGAGGGCACCCGGGCCCTCGACGTGCTGAAGCCCGGCGGCACCCTGGTCAGCATCATGGAGCACTGGAACCAGCAGCTGGCCGCGGAGATCGAGGCGGCCGGCCGCCGGTTCGCGGGCATCTCGGTCGAGCCCGACTACGCCTCCCTGGAGGCCATCGCCGCCCTCGTCGACGCGGGCCGCATCCGCCCGCACGTGACCGAGACCTTCCCGCTCACCGAGGCCGCCAAGGCCCACGAGCTGGTCGGGTCCGGCAGCGTCCAGGGCAAGGTCGTGCTCACCGTCGTCTGAGCGGCGTCCTACAGTGGAGACCGGACAAGGGGGCGGCGTCGGCCGCGGCAGGAGGGGGACGGCGTTGGACATCCTGAGCGAGGCGCTGAGTTCGATGCGGACGGGACAGCCCACGTCCGTCCGCACCGAGGGCCGCGCCCCCTGGGGCCTTCGCCTCCCCCCGGTCGCGGGCGCCGGGTTCCACGTGGTGCTGTACGGGACGTGCTGGCTGGTCCCGCTGGCCGACGCAGCCGACGCGGAGCCGATCGCGCTGAGCCCCGGCGACGTGGTCTTCCTTCGCGACGGCCGCGGCCACATCCTCGCCGACCACCCCGCCACCCCGGCCGAGCCGGAACGCCCGACGCAGTACCGGCCGAGCACCCCGATCGGCACGGTCACCCTCGGCGGCGACGGCCCCCGGACCAGCCTGCTCTGCGGCAACTACCACCTGGACCAGGGCCGTCCGCACCCGCTGGTCCGTCAGCTGCCCGAGATCATCCACCTGCCCACCCGGCACGGGCGGCACCCCGAGCTGAGCGCGGCGGTCCAACTCCTCGGCACGGAGCTGGAGAACCCCCGGATCGGCTCGACCGGCATCGTCCCCGCGCTGATCGACTCGCTCCTCCTCTACATCCTGCGCGCCTGGTTCGAGGACCAGCCCCCGGCCGCCGCCGCCGGCTGGGTCGCCGCGCTCGGCGACTCCGCCGTCGCCCCGGCCCTCTCCGCCATCCACGAGGCCCCCTCGGCCCAGTGGACCGTCGAGTCGCTGGCCGACCGGGCGGGGCTCTCCCGCGCGGCCTTCGCCCGCCGCTTCACCACCCTGGTCGGCGAACCGCCCATGGCCTACCTGACCCGCTGGCGGATGACCACCGCGGCCCGGCTGCTGCGCGAGTCCGAGACCCCGCTGACGACCGTCGCCGCGCGGACCGGGTACGGCTCCGAGTACGCCTTCGCGAAGGCCTTCAAGCGCGAGTACGGCCAGGCACCCGGCGGCTACCGGCGTGAGGCGCGCGCCGCCTGAACCGGGCCCCGCGGGTGCGAGAATGGCCGCCGGACCTCGGCCGACTTCTCCTCGGGGTGGATCTGTTGAGCGCTGCACGGGCCGGCACCACGGCGGGCGCACCGTGACCGAACCGCATCCGCCGATCGCGGCGGCGGGCGACCGGTCGGCCGCCGCCCACACCATCGGCACCGCCTTCACCGGTGACATCGTGCTGCCGCCCGAGGTCCTCAACGCCGCCCGCGACATCCAGGCGCCGCCGTCCACCAGCAACCTCGCCCCGCCACCGCACTGCGTGGGCCGCGGGTACGAACTCGGCTGGCTGCACAGCACCCTGAACACCAACGGCGGCACCGCCGTCACCCAGGCGCCCACCGTGCACGGCCTGGGCGGCATCGGCAAGACCACCCTCGCCCTGCACTACGCCCACCGCCACCGGGACGACTACACCCTGGTCTGGTGGGTCAACGCCGAATCCCCCGCCCGGATCGAGCAGTCCCTCGCCGCGCTCACCATGCAGCTCCACCCCGCCTGGGCCGGCCGGGCAACCGAACCGGAGCGTGCCGCCTGGGCCGTCAACTGGCTGCACTGGCACCCGGGTTGGCTGCTGGTCTTCGACAACGCCGAACACCCCCGCGACCTCCGGCCCTACACCGGCGCCTTCTCCCACGGCCGGCACCTGATCACCACCCGCCGCGCCACCGGATGGTCCCGGGGAGTCCCCACCCTGCCCCTCGGCACCCTCGGCCCCGACGACGCCGCCCAAGTCCTCTGCTCCTACGCCTTCGAGGACACCGACCCCACCCCGCAAGACCTCCACGACGCCCGCCTGCTGGCCGCCGACCTCGGCCACCTCCCGCTCGCCCTCGACCAGGCCGGCGCCTACCTCGCCCAGCATCCGACCGTCAGCATCGACGCCTACCGCCGCACCCTGGGAACCAAGTTGGCCAAGGCCGCCGACGGCATCGACCCCGAGCGCACCATCGCCCGGATCTGGACCCAGACGCTGCTGGCCCTCGACGAGCACGACCCCCTCGCCGCGACCGTCCTGAACACGCTCGCCTGGTTCGCCCCCGACGACATCCCCGTCACCCTCCTCCGCCACCTCGGCAGCGAGGAGGAGCTCGCCGAAGCCCTCGGCGCCCTCCGCAGCTACAGCATGATCACCCTCACCCGCGACACCGTCGGCGTCCACCGCCTCGTCCAGACCGTGCTGCGCGAGCAGCCCGGCCACCCCGGGCGCAGCGAAGCCGAACACGCGCTCGACCTGGCGTTCAACGCCCTTCCCGAGCCCCTCGACTACGGCCCGGCCCCGGTCTGGGACCGCCTCGTCCCCCACCTCACCGCCCTCGCGGACACCACCCCGCCCGGCCACCACGACCACCCCGTCGCCCGGCACTACACCCTCGCGGCCCGACACCTCGACCGCCAGGGCCACAACGCACGCACCATCCCGCTACGGCAGGTTCTCCTCACCTACTGCGAACAGCTCCTGGGCGAAACCCACCCCCACACCCTGACCAGCCGCAACGGCCTCGCCCTCGCCTACAGGTCGGCCGACGAACTGGACCGCGCCATCCCCCTCTACGAAACCAACCTCGCGTATTTCGAGGAGGTCCTCGGCCCCACCCACCCCCACACCCTCACCGGCCGCAACAACCTCGCCACCGCCTACAAGTCGGCGGGCGACCTCGAACGCGCCATCCCCCTCCACGAGACCACCCTCACCCAACGCGAACAGACCCTCGGCCCCACCCACCCCGACACCCTCGTCAGCCGCAACAACCTCGCCCTCGCCTACAGGCGGGCGGGCGACCTCGAACGCGCCGTCCAGCTCCACGAAACCACCCTCGCCCAACGCGAAGAGGTGCTCGGCCACACCCACCCCAGCACGCTCCGAAGCCGCAACAACCTTGCGTTCACCTACAGGTTGACCGGTGACCTCAACCGCGCCGTTCCCCTCCTCGAAACCACCCTCGCCCAACGCGAAGAGGTGCTCGGCCACACCCACCCCGATACCCTCGTCAGCCGCAGCAACCTTGCCCTCGCCTACATGTGGGCCGGCGACCTCGAACGCGCCATCCCGCTCCTCGAAACCACCCTCACCCAACGCGAACAGGTCCTCGGCCACACCCACCCCCACACCCTCGTCAGCCGCAACAACCTCGTCTTCGCCCTCCAACGAGCCGATGCCGCCCAAGCCGGCCACCGCAAGGCCCCCAACTGACCCCGTCCACACCGGCCGACCCGGAACAGCCCCCACCCCGGCCCCACCCCGCCCGGCTCCCACTCCGATGCGACAATGACGGCGAGAATCCGTCCAACCTCCGTCCAAGGTGGGTCCCTTGACAGCCGACGACCGCCCGGACGCCGTCCCGGGCCCGCGTTCCATCACCGCGCAGCACATCACCACCGCCATCACCGGCGACATCGTGCTGCCCGCCGAGGCCTTCAACACGGCCCGCACCATCGAGGCCCCGCCCGGCGCCGCCAACCTCGCCCCGGCCCCCGCCTGCCTCGGCCGCGAGGAGGAACTCGCCTGGATCCAACGGACGCTGGCCTCCGACGGCGGCACCGCCGTCACCCAGGCCCCCGCCCTCCACGGCCTCGGCGGCATCGGGAAGAGCACGCTCGCCCTGCACTACGCCCACCGGCAGCGCCACGCCTACACCCTCACCTGGTGGATCAACGCCGAGTCCCCGGCCCGGATCGAGCAGTCCCTCGCCGCCCTCGCACTCTTCCTCCACCCCTCCTGGGCCGCCCAGGCCGCCGAGCAGGCCCGCACCGCCTGGGCCTCCAACTGGCTCCAGTGGCACCCGGGTTGGCTGCTCGTCTTCGACAACGCCGAGGCCCCGCAGGATCTCGCCCCCTACACCGGCGCCCTCACCGGCGGCCACCACCTCATCACCACCCGCCGCGCCACCGGCTGGCCCCGGGGAGTCCCCACCCTGCCCCTCGGCACCCTCGCTCCCGACGACGCCGCCCGACTCCTCTGCTCCTACGCCTTCGAGGACACCGACCCCACCCCGCGCGACCTGCACGACGCCCGCCTGCTGGCAGCCGACCTCGGCCACCTCCCGCTCGCCCTCGACCAGGCCGGCGCCTACCTCGCCCAGGTCCCCACCACCATCGAGACCTACCGCCGCACCCTCGGCAGCAAGCTCGCCAAGGCCGCCGACGGCATCGACCCCGAACGCACCATCGCCACCATCTGGGCCCACACCCTCGCCACGCTCCGGACCAGGCACCCGCTCGCCGTCACCGTCCTCAACACCCTCGCCTGGTTCGCCCCCGACGACATCCCCCTCACCCTGCTCGCCCACCTCGACGAGGCCGGGGACCAGGACGACCTCCACGAGGCCCTGGCGGTCCTGCGCACCTACAGCATGATCACCCTCACCCGCGACACCATCGGCATCCACCGCCTCGTCCAGGCAGTCCTGCGCGCCCAGCCCGAACACCCCGGGCGCGAAGCGGCCGAACAGGCCCTCGGCCGGGCCCTCGACAGCGCCCCCTTGACCGGCGCGGCCTGGGATCCCCTGATCCCCCACCTCACCGCCCTCGCCGCCACCACCCCGCCCGGCCACCGCCCGAACCCCGCCGCCCGGCACTACACCACCGCGGCCCAGTACCTCTGGGCGCAGGGTCTCGACGCCCGCACCATCGCGCTCCGCGAGGCCGATCTCGCCCACCGCGAGGAGACCCTGGGCGACCTCCACCCCGACACGCTCACCTCCCGCTGCAACCTCGCCGCGGCGTACCACGAGGCGGGCGACCTCGCCCGCGCCATCCCCCTGAACGAGACCGCGCTCGCCCAGTGCGAACAGGTCCTCGGCCCGACCCACCACGACACGCTGAGCAGCCGCAACAACCTCGCCAACGCCTACGAGACGGCCGGCCACCCCGGCCGCGCCATCCCCCTCCACGCGACCAACCTCGCGATCCGGGAGCAGGTCCTCGGACCGACCCACCCCGACACGCTCGTCAGCCGCAGCAACCTCGCCACCGGCTACCACCAGGTCGGCGACCTCGAACGCGCCCTGCCCCTCGTCGAAACCACCCTCGCCCACCGCGAGCAGACCCTCGGCCCCGCCCACCCCCACACCCTGAGCAGCCGCGGCCAGCTCGCCTACGTCTACGAGTCGTCCGGCGACCTCTACCAGGCCATCACCCTCTTCGAGACCACCCTCGCCCAGCAGGTGCAGGTCCTCGGCGACGCGCACCCCGACACCCTGCTCACCCGCCACAACCTCGCGTTCACCTACGCGTCGGCCGGCGCGCTCGACCGCGCCATCCCGCTGTGCGAGTCCAACCTCGCCCAACGCGAACAGACCCTCGGCCCCGCCCACCCCGACACCCTGAACAGCCGCAACCACCTCGCCAGCGCCTACGCGTCGGCGGGCGACCTGGACCGTGCCATCCCGCTCTTCGAGGCCAACCTCGCGCAGAGCGAGCGGGCCCTCGGCGAAACCCACCCGCAGACCCTGGCCAGCCGCGCCAGCCTGGCCAGCGCCTACACGTTCGCAGGCGACCTCGACCGCGCCATCCGCATCCTCGAAACCACCCTCACCCAACGCGAACAGACCCTCGGCGCCGACCACCCCGACACCCGGACCACCCGCGAGCGGCTCCTCCGCGCCCGCGCCCAACGGGACGACCCCGAAGGCCGACACAGCTAGGTCCCCGGGTGCCACAATGGACGCCGAACACTCGCCGACTTCTCTTCGGGGTGGACAGCTTGAGCACCGAGATCGCCGAACTGATGACCCAGGCCGGCCCGTACCTGTCGGCGGCCGTGAGCGCCTACGGCACCGCCGTCCTGACCCGGGCCGAGGACTCGGCCGTCGACGCGACCGCCAACCTCGGCCGCCGCATGCTGCAGCGCGTCTGGCGTCGCGGCTCCGCGACCGAGCAGTCGGCCCTCGCCGTGGCGGTCGAGGAGGCCGCCGCCGACACCGAGGACTCGGACGCGGCCGCCGCCCTGCGCCAGCAGATCAAGCGGGCCCTGCGCGAGGACGCCGAACTGCTCGCCGAGATCGCCAGGTTGGTCGCCGACCAGCCGAAGCCCTCGATCTCGATCAACGCCATCGGCACCCGCTCCATCGCCGCCCAGCACATCGGCACGGCCATCACCGGCGACGGGCACCGCCCCGCGCAGTGACCGCGACTCGCCCACTCCACGGAGCCCACCACCGCCGCGTCGAGCCATCAACCCACTGACTCCGCACACCCGTTACCGGCACTCCACCACAGCGGCGGACCGGCCGCCCACTCGCACCGCGCCCAGGTGCCGGGCGAGGGCGGCCGCCGCCGTCAGCGCGACCACCCCGCACACCCCGGGCCACCCGACCGCCCCGTAGGCCCGCGCCCCCGTCCAGGAGCCGAGGGTTCCGCCGAGGTAGCCGCAGGTCATGTACGCGGTGTTGAGCCTGCTCCGCGCGTCGGGGCGCAGCGCGTAGATCCGTACCTGGTTCGCGACCATCCCGCACTGCATCCCGAGGTCGAGCAGCAGCGTGCCCGCCACCAGCGCCGCGAGGCCGACCGTCCCGCCTGCGCCGCCGGCCAGCAGGATGGCGGCCGAGCCGGCGACCGCGAGCAGGCAGACCAGGTTGACGGCGTCCGGCCCCCTGCGGTCCACCTGCCGTCCCGCGAACGGCGTGGCCAGCATCGTCGCCGCGTTGACCAGGGCGAGGGTCCCGACGGCCGGCGTGCCCAGGCGGTAGGCCGGGCCGGTGAGGAGCAGCGCGACCCCGGTCCAGACCGCGGAGAACCCGGCGAACACCGCGGCCTGGTAGAGGCAGGATCGACGCAGTTCGGGCTCGGCGCGCAGCAGGCGCAGCGGTTCGGAGAGCAGCGCCGGGTAGCGCTGCCGCGAGGTCGGCGCGGTCGTCGGGAGCAGCCGGGCGAGCACGGCCGCGAGGATCAGGGAGAGGGCGGCCGCCACCAGGTACGGCGCTCGCCATCCCAGCCACTCGCCGAGCGGTGCGCCGACGGTGCGGGAGAGCAGCATGCCGCCGATGGATCCGCTGAGCAGGGTTCCGCTGACCACTCCGCGCCGTTCCTCGCCGACCAGTCCTACGGCCATCGGGCCGATGACGGGGGCGGCCACGGTCGCGGCGCCGGTCAGGACGGCGGCACCGGCCAGCGGCGGCAGGGCGGGTGCGGCGCCGGCGGCGGCCAGTCCGAGGCCGGCGAGGCCGAGCAGGGTGGCGATCAGCCGGCGGTGCGGGATCCGGTCCCCGAGCGGTACGAGAAGGAAGATCCCGGCCGCGTAGCCGAGTTGGGTCGCAGTGACGACCAGGGCCGCCGATCCGGGGGACACCTGGAGGCCTTCGGCGATCAGCGGGCTGATCGCCTGGGGGAAGTAGACGTTGCCCACGGCCACCCCGCAGGTGAGGGCCAGGAGCAGGATCATCCGGCGGCCGGTGAGTGCCTCCGCCCGCTCGGCGGGCCGTGCGGTTCGCTCTGTCATGCTCCGAAGTCCAGGCCACAACGGCGCGCAGGCCAAACGATGTAGCTTTCCGCTTAATGATCCGTTTCCACCTCGACGTCGAGGACCTCACCGACACCCGGTTCGCGATCTCGCCCCTGCAGGAGGTGATGGGCAGCCTGTGGGCGCTGCGCGATCCGGGCCGCTTTCCGCTTCACCGGCCGTGGCGCGGGTCCGTGCTCGACCGGATCGACCCTTCCGACCTGCGGCTGCTGTTGTCGCTGGTCGGGGAGAGCCGCGCCCTGCCCGACTTCCTGACGCCGCGGCCGTCGACCTTCGCGCCCGTCTTCGAGGAGCAGTTGGCGGTCGTCCGCCGCACGCCGCTGGAGCTGGTCCGCCGCGACCTGCTGGCGACGCATGCGCCGGGCCCGCTCCCCGAGGCGCTGCACGCGGCAACCGCCCCGGGGAGCGCGCCCGTTCGCGCGCTCCTGCACTCGCTGTGCGAACTCCTGCAGCGCTACTGGGAGCTGGCCCTGCGGCCGGTCTGGCCGCAGCTGCGGCTCGTACTGGAAGGTGATGTCACTTACCGGGCGCGGCAGTTGGCGACGGGTGGCGCGCGCCTGCTGTTCTCCGACCTGCATCCGAACCTGCGTTGGCACGGCGGCGTGCTGCACATCGACCGGATGATCGGCCGGCACCAGGTGGCGGCCGGCGGCCGGGGCCTGCCGCTGGTGCCGTCCGTGTTCGCCTACAAGCCGGTGCCGCCGCTCGACCGGGACGAGCCACCGATGCTGACCTACCCCAGCCGCGGCATCGCGACGCTCTGGCCCGGCCGCGAGGCACCCGACCCCGAGGCGCCCGGCCCCTCGGCGCTCTCGGCCCTCCTCGGCGCACCGCGCGCCCGGTTGCTCACCCTGCTGGCCGAGCCCCTGACCACCGGCGAACTCGCCCGGAGGCTCGGCGTCACCCCGAGCGCCGTCTCCCAGCACCTGCGCGCCCTGCACGCCACCGGCCTGCTGACCCGCATCCGCGACGGCCGCCACGTCCTCTACCGCCGCAGCCCCCTCGGCGACCAACTGACCGGCCTCCCGAGCCCCTGACCACCACCGCGTCGCACACGCGGTCCGGTTCGCCGGGGCCTGCGGGCTCGGCCGCCCCGTCACAGGACGTCGGACCGGCCGGCCTCCCGGGACGAGGCCCCGGACGTCCCGCCACGGGACGCCCGGGAGGCCTCGCCGCCCCCGGCCGACGAGGTCAGGCCGTACGGCGCAGCAGCGCCAGGTACATCGCGTCCGTGCCGTGCAGGTGCGGCCAGAGCTGGACGTCCGGCCCTTCGCCGAGGGACGGGACGCCGGGCAGGAGCGGCCGGGCGTCGATCCACTCGACCCGGCCGCCCTCGGCCCGCAGGACGTCGTCCACGACGGCGCGGGTCTCGGCGAGGTGGGGCGAGCAGGTGGCGTAGCCGACGACGCCGCCGATCCGGGTGGCGTCGATGGCCGAGCGGAGCAGGTCGCGCTGGAGCGGTCCGAAGCCGGCGACGTCCTGCGGACGGCGGCGCCAGCGGGCCTCCGGCCGGCGCCGCAGCGCGCCCAGGCCGGAGCAGGGCACGTCCACGAGGACGCGGTCGAAGCCGCCGGAGCGCCACGCCGGGCGGGTCCCGTCGGCGGCGATCACGGTGTAGGGACCGGGGTTGCCCTCAAGGGTCCGCGCGACGAGCCGGGCCCGGTGCGGCTGCTTCTCGCTGGCGACCAGGGCGGCGCCGCGCTCGGCCGCGAGCGCGGCGAGCAGGGCCGCCTTGCCGCCGGGGCCGGCGCAGCCGTCCAGCCAGAGCCGGTCGGGGCCGTCCAGCGGTGCCGCCGCGAGGGCGAGCGCGACGAGCTGGCTGCCCTCGTCCTGGACGCCGGCCCGGTTCTCCTGGACCGCCGCCAGCGCGCCCGGGTCGCCGCCCTCGGCGAGCCGCAGCGCGAACGGGGACCAGCGGCCGGGCTCGGCCTCGGGGAGCGCGTCGGCCAGCTCGCCGACGGTGGCCCGGCCGGGGCGGGCCACCAGGGTGACCTCGGGGCGCTCGTTGTCGGCGCGCAGCAGCTCCTCCAGGGCGGTGCGCCCGGAGGCGTCGGGCTGCCAGCGGCCGAGCGAGTCCCAGAGCGCGGAGACCACCCAGCGGGGGTGGGAGTGGACGACGGCGAGGTGGTCCTCGGCGTCCTTGTCGTACGGCGGGGCGACCTTGGCGATCCACTCGTCCAGGTCGTGGGCGCTGATCCGGCGCAGCACGGCGTTGACGAACTTCGCCTTGCCGTCGCCGAGCACCACCCGGGCCAGTTCGACGGTGGCCGAGACGGCGGCGTGGCTGGGGATGCGGGTGGTGAGCAGCTGGTGGGCGCCGAGCGAGAGGACGTCCAGGACCGGCGGGTCGACCTTGCCCAGCGGGCGGTCGATGCAGGCGGCGATGATCGCGTCGTAGGTGCCCTGGAGCCGGAGGGTGCCGTAGACCAGCTCGGTGGCGAGGGCGGCGTCACGCCGGTCCATGCCCTTCTGCTCGGCCTCGCGGAGCAGGGAGGGCAGGATCAGGTTGGCGTAGGCGTCGCGCTCGTCGACGGCGCGCAGCGCGCGGAACGCGACGATCCGGGCCGGGTCCTTCTTCGGACGGCGGTGCGGACGGGGGGCGCGCTGGGCGCCGGAGCCGGTGGTGGGCGTGGTCATGGAGTGCCTCAACGTGCTACGGGGGTTATCAGTCGAACAGTAACGCTAAATCCGGGCGCCGGCCGCCGGGCCCGGCCCGGGAGGATCCCGGGCTCCCCGGGCCCGGTCAGCCCTCGAACCGCTCGCCGGACTCGATCCGGGCGCCTCGGGCCCAGTCCGCGGCGCGCATCGGCTTCTTGCCCTGCGGCTGGACCTCGCCCAGCTCGATCTCGTGGCTGCCGGTGCCGACCCGCACGCTGTTCTTGGCGACGGCCAGCTCGCCGGGGGTGAGCGCGCTCGCGTCGGTCAGCAGCCCGACGGCGCCGGAGACCTTCAGCCGCTCGCCGCGGAACACGGTCCACGCACCCGGCGCGGGGGCGCAGCCGCGCACCAGGCGGTCGACCCGCAGGGCGGGGTGGGTCCAGTCGATGCGGGCGTCCTCGACACTGATCTTCGGCGCGAGCGTCACGCCGTCGGCGGGCTGGGCGACGGCGTGCAGGGTGCCGTCGGCGATGCCGTCCATGGTGGCGGTGAGCAGCCGGGCGCCGGAGTGCGAGAGCCGGGTGAGCAGTTCGCCGCTGGTGTCGGTCGGGCGGATCTCCTCGGTGAGGATGCCGTACACCGGGCCGGAGTCCAGGCCCTGCTCGATCAGGAAGGTGGACGCGCCGGTGACCTCGTCGCCGGCCAGCACCGCGTGCTGCACGGGCGCCGCGCCGCGCCAGGCGGGGAGCAGCGAGAAGTGCAGGTTGACCCAGCCGTGCTTGGGGATCTCCAGCGTCCCGGGGCGCAGCAGCGCGCCGTACGCGACCACCGGGCAGCAGTCGGGGGCGAGTTCGGTGAGCCGGGCGACGAACTCGGGGTCGCTGGGCTTCGCGGGCTTGAGGATCTCGATCCCGGCCTCCTCGGCGCGCTGGGCGACGGGGCTGGCGACCAGCTTGCGGCCGCGCCCGGCGGGGGCGTCGGGGCGGGTGACCACCGCGACGACCTCGTGCCGGTCGGAGGCGAGCAGGGCGTCCAGGGCGGGGACGGCGACCTCGGGGGTGCCGGCGAAGACGAGGCGCATCAAGTGCCTTTCTGCTGAGGGATGTTCGAGGAGTGGGGCGGGGTCAGCGCGCTGCGCCGAAGGTGCCGTGCGGGGAGATCTTCACGACCGGGGCGGGGCCGCCGGCCCAGTCCGTCTCGCGGATCGCCTTCAGCGCGGCCTTGCGCTGCTCGCGGTCGAGGCGGTCGATGAAGATGATGCCGTCGAGGTGGTCGGTCTCGTGCTGGATGCAGCGGGCGAGCAGTTCGGTGCCCTCGATGGTCACCGGGTCGCCGTACATGTTGAAGCCCTTGGCGACCACGCCGTAGGCGCGCTTGGTGTCGTAGCGCAGGCCGGGCAGCGAGAGGCAGCCCTCGGGGCCGTCCTGCTCCTCGTCGGTCAGCGCCAGGTCCGGGTTGATCAGGTGCCCGGTGACGCCGCCCACATGGTAGGTGAACACCCGCAGGGAGATGCCGAGTTGAGGTGCGGCCAGGCCGGCGCCGGGGGCGTCGAGCATGGTGTCGGTGAGGTCCTTGACGAGGTTGCGCAGCTCCTTGTCGAAGGTGGTCACCGGCTTCGCGGTGGCCCGCAGGACGGGGTCTCCGAAGATGCGGATCGGCTGGATCGCCACGGGGTACGGGCTCCTGTCCGTCGGGGGTCGCGGGCTGCTGGGCATCGGCTGGCCGTCGGCAAGTCTATGCAATCCCGACCGGTCCGCTTCGGTCGCGCCCAGGCATCTGGCATATCCCGAGTGGGCCCGCTGCGTGACCCCGGCCCCCGGTCCGGCGTTGGTCAAGTGAGATTGACCGGGGCCGGGGCGCACGGGACACCGCGCTCCGGCCGAGCTGAACCGTACGGAAGGTGGCACGTAAGCCATGGCCGAGCAGATCAACCACGACGCCCGGGCGCGGGCGAGCCTGCACCTGCTGGTGCGGGACATCGAGCGGGTGAGGCGGCAGGTCGACGCGCTGCGGACGCTCACCGCCCAACTGGGCAACGTCTACCGGCCCCGGCGGCCCAGCACCTCGGCCGGGTTCGTGGTGTACGGGCGGGCGCCCGCCCCGACGGTGCGCCTGGCGCAGGAGCTGCGCGAGAGCGTGGAGACGCTGGTGGCGGCGGCGGTCGAGTTCGACCGGGCCCTGGGCTTCTCATGGGACTCGGTGGGCTCGGCCCTCGGGGTCACCAAGCAGGCGGTGCACCGGCGGTACGGGATGCGCAGGCCGACCAGCGAGCTGCTGGCGGCGGGCGGGGTGCCGGCGGGCGGCGTACCGGGCGTGCCCGGGCCGAGCCGACCGGACCGCTCCGAGGAGCTGCCCGGTCATGCTCCGGGCCATGCTCCCGGCCACGCCCCGGCGGCCGGACCGGCCCCGACCGGCCTGGGCGCCACCGTCCCGGCGGCCCGGCAGGGCGGCCTGGACCGCAGCGCCCTCGACCGCGCCGGCCTGGACCGCACCGGCCTGGACCGCACGGGCGTCCCGCTGCGCGGCTGAGCAGGGCGGACCCGACGGGTGGTCGATCACCGACGGCCGATGATCGACCACCCGCAGCCACCCCGCACCACCCCGACCAAGCCCCACCCCACGAGCGCCCACGACCGCCCCACCTCACCCGATGTCCAGCGGATCGATCCGCACCTTCACCGGATCCGGCGTCCGCAAGGCGATCCGCGCGATCTGCGCCGCCTTCAGCGCCGCCGCCAGCGCCGCCCCCTGCCCGGGCGGCACCCGCAGCAGCGCCCGCTCCTGCTCCTCCCCCCGCAGCGCCGGAGCCTGCACCGGCCCCAGCACGTCCGCCTCGGCCGGCAGCCGCACCAGCCCCAGCAGGTCGGCCACCGCCGCCGGACTCCCCGCCACCGAGGCCATCCGCGACACCGGCGGAAAGTGCAGCTGCGCCCGCTCCTCCAGCTCCAGCCCGGCGTGCCCCAGCGGATCCCACCGCACCAGCGCCTGCACCGGCCGCGCACCCGGATCGGCGACCACCACCACCGTGCCGCCCTCCGCCGCCGGCCGCACCAGCGCGGCCGCGGTCAGCCAGAGCCGCAGCGTCTCCTCCCCCGCCCGCAGGTCGGGCCGCCCCAGCAGCGCCCAGCCGTCCAGCAGCAGCCCGGCCGCGTACCCGCCGCCGCCCTCGACCACCGGCTCGGCGCCCGGCGTGGAGATCACCAGCGCGGGCTCCGCGGGCACGGTCGCCAACACCGCGTCCCGCCCCGAGGTCCGTACCGGGATCCGCGGAAAGGCCTTGCCCAGCTCCTCCGCCGTCCGCCGCGCGCCGACCACCTGGGCCCGCAGCCGGAACGAGCCGCACTCCTGGCAGTGCCAGTCCGCCTCGGCCTCCCCGCACCATCCGCAGCGCAGCGGCGCATCGGCGGCCGCCGACTCCAGCGGGCCCTCGCACCGGCGGCAGCGGGCCGGCGTCCGGCAGCGTCCGCAGGCCAGCCGGGGCACGTACCCGCGCCGGGGCACCTGGATCAGCACCGGCCCGCCGGCCGCCAGGGCGTCCCGGGCGACCTCCCAGGCCACCGAGGGCAGCCGGGCGGCCTGCGCGGCCGCGTCCCGGTGCTGGTCGAGCTCGGTGACGGTCCGGACCCGGGGCGCCACCTGCCGCACGGTCTCCCGCTCGGCGGCCAGCGGCCGCGCCCAGCCCGTGTTCACCAGCTGGGCGCCCTCCACCGTCACCGCGTGCCCGCCGAGCAGCACGCCCGCGCCCTCCTCGGCCGCGCGCAGCAGTGCCACCTCGCGCACGTGCGGGTGCGGGGCGCGCGGGTCGCTGTGGCTGCCGTCGCCGTCCGACCAGACGACGACCAGCCCGAGGTCCCGGACCGGCGCGAACATGGTGGCGCGGGTGCCGATGGCGGCCTGGACCGAGCCCCGGCTCACCGTCAGCCAGCGCCGGTAGCGCTCCTGCGGCCCGAGGTCGGCCGCCAGGGTGGCGTGCCGCCCCTCCCCCAGCAGCTCGGTGAGCGCCCGGTCGACCCGCGCCGTGGTCCGGCCGTCGGGCAGCACGACCAGCGCCCCGCGCCCGCTCGCCAGCGTCGCGGCGACGGCGCGCGCGATCTCGTAGGGCCAGCCGGGCCCGGGCAGCGCCGTCCAGACGGCGCGCGGCGACCCGCCGCCGACCAGCGAGGCCAGGAACTCCGCCCCCGCGGGGTAGCGCGACCAGCCGCCCGGCAGCGGGGCCTCCGGGCGCGGCAGGGGTTCGGGCGAGGGCTCGGCCTCCGCCTTGGCGTGCCGCGGCGGTACGGCGAGCTGCAGGACGTCCGCCAGGGTGCCCGCGTACCGGTCGGCGACCGTCCGGCAGAGCCGCAGCAGCTGCGGGGTGAGCACCGGCTCGGGCGAGAGCACCTGGGCGAGCGGCGCCAGCGGCCCGGGAAAGTCGCTCTTCTCCAGCCGCTCGACGATGAACCCGTCGTGCAGTTCCCCGCCCTCGCGCTGGCCCTTGACCACGCGCGCCCCGAATCGCACCCGCACCCGGGCGCCGGGCCGGGCGTCCTCGGCCATCGCGGCCGGCACCTCGTAGTCGAAGAACTTGTCGATGGTCAGCAGGCCCTTGTCCACCACCACCCGGGCCACCGGCAGGTGCTCGGCCCGCTTGGCACCGCGCCAGGTACGGGGCTTCGCCCGGCGGACCGTCTCCCGGATGAACGCCAGCTGCTCCGGCGCCCCGCCCTCGTCACTCCCCTGCGTGCTGCTCATCGCTCCCAGTACTACCAGGTCCCACCGACAGGGCCCGCCAACGGACCCCGCCGACACAACGCCGCAGGCGGCGGCCACCCCGGTTGCGGGGCGACCGCCGCCTGCGGCCAAAACACCTGCGGTCAGAACCACCTGCGGCCGAAGCCGCCTGCGGTCACATCAGGCCATGCGTCGGACGTCAGTCCTGCACGGCCTTCTTCAGCAGCTCGACCCGGTCGGTCCGCTCCCAGGTGAAGTCCGGCAGCTCACGGCCGAAGTGGCCGTACGCCGCGGTCTGCGAGTAGATCGGACGCAGCAGGTCCAGGTCGCGGATGATCGCGGCCGGGCGGAGGTCGAACACCTCGGTGACGGCCTTCTGGATCGAGAGGACCGGCACGGTCTCGGTGCCGAAGGTCTCCACGAACAGGCCGACCGGCTCGGCCTTGCCGATCGCGTACGCGACCTGCACCTCGGCGCGGCGGGCGAGGCCCGCGGCGACGATGTTCTTCGCCACCCAGCGCATCGCGTACGCGGCCGAGCGGTCCACCTTGGACGGGTCCTTGCCGGAGAAGGCACCGCCGCCGTGGCGGGCCATGCCGCCGTAGGTGTCGATGATGATCTTGCGACCGGTGAGGCCGGCGTCGCCCATCGGGCCGCCGATCTCGAAGCGGCCGGTCGGGTTGACCAGCAGGCGGTAGCCGTCGGTCACCAGCTTGATGCCCTGGTCGGCCAGCGCCTTCAGCTCCGGCTCCACGACGAACTCGCGGATGTCCGGGGTGAGCAGCGAGTCGAGGTCGATGTCGCTCGCGTGCTGCGAGGAGACGACCACGGTGTCCAGGCGGACGGCCTTGTCACCGTCGTACTCGATGGTGACCTGGGTCTTGCCGTCGGGGCGCAGGTACGGGATGGTCCCGTTCTTGCGGACCTCGGACAGGCGACGCGAGAGGCGGTGCGCGAGGGTGATCGGCAGCGGCATCAGCTCGGGCGTCTCGTCCGACGCGTAGCCGAACATCAGGCCCTGGTCGCCCGCGCCCTGCTTGTCCAGGTCGTCCTCGTCGCCCTCGACCCGGGCCTCGTACGCGGTGTCGACGCCCTGCGCGATGTCGGGCGACTGGGCACCGATGGACACCGACACGCCACAGGAGGCGCCGTCGAAGCCCTTCTTGGAGCTGTCGTAGCCGATCTCCAGGATCTTGTCCCGGACGAGCTGGGCGATCGGCGCGTACGCCTTGGTGGTCACCTCGCCGGCCACGTGCACCTGGCCGGTCGTGATGAGCGTCTCCACGGCGACCCGGGAGGTCGGGTCCTCCCGGAGGAGAGCGTCAAGGATGGTGTCGCTGATCTGGTCAGCGATCTTGTCGGGGTGTCCCTCGGTCACGGATTCCGAGGTGAACAGGCGGCGAGACACAGCGCTCCCTGGGGTTGCAGCGGCTGCTGACTGAAGGCCCCCGGCGAACCGGGGACATCCGGAAAGACTTGATTCCTGGATTCTAACGGGCACCTACCGGCAACCGTCACCCGCTTCCATAAAGAGAGACTCGAGAATCACTAGTGTTCGTTCATCCCTCGATCGCCGGGAGACGCTTCCCGATCAAATCCCACACCACATCGGCAAGCGCTTCCTTGGGACCCACCGGAACGGGTGTCTCACTACCGTCCGAGCCCAGAACCACGGCCTCGTTGACGTCCGTACCGAAGGCCTTGCCGTCGCCGACCTCGTTGACCACCAGCAGGTCGCAGCCCTTGCGGGCGAGCTTGGCGCGGCCGTTGGCGAGCACGTCGTCGGTCTCCGCCGCGAAACCCACGACCAGTTGGCCCGAACGGGGACGGTGCGCGGAGAGCTCGGCCAGCACGTCCGGGTTGCGCACCAGCGCGACCGGGGCCGGCTCGACCCCCTCGACCTTCTTGATCTTGCCGGTGGCGTACTCGGCGGGCCGGAAGTCGGCCACCGCCGCCGCCATCACCACGGCGTCCGCGTCCGCCGCCGCCGCCAGCGCGGCCTCCCGCAGCTGCAGCGCGGTCGAGACGTGCACCACGTCGACCCCGGCCGGGTCGGGCAGCTCCGCGTTGGCCGAGACCAGCGTCACCCGGGCGCCCCGGGCGGCGGCCGTGACGGCCAGCGCGTAGCCCTGCTTGCCCGAGGAGCGGTTGCCGAGGAAGCGCACCGGGTCCAGCGGCTCACGGGTGCCGCCGGCCGAGACCACCACGTGCCGGCCCGCCAGGTCGTCGACGGCCCCGCCCCGGCGCAGCACCGCCCGGCAGGCGTCGAAGATCGCGCCCGGGTCGGGCAGCCGGCCCTTGCCGGTGTCGACGCCGGTCAGCCGCCCGACGGCCGGCTCCAGCACGATGGTGCCGCGGCGGCGCAGCGTGGCGACGTTCTCCCGGGTGGCCGGGTGCTCCCACATCTCGGTGTGCATCGCGGGTGCCAGCACGACCGGGCAGCGCGCGGTGAGCAGGGTGTTGGTGAGCAGGTCGTCGGCCAGCCCGTGGGCGGCCTTGGCCAGCAGGTCCGCGGTGGCGGGCGCGACCACGACCAGATCGGCCTGCTGGCCGATCCGCACGTGCGGCACCTCGTGGACGCGGTCCCAGGTCTCGGTGGCGGCCGGGCGGCCGGAGAGCGCGGCCCAGGTGGCCTCGCCGACGAAGTGCAGTGCGGCGGCCGTCGGCACCACGGTCACCTGGTGGCCGGACTCGGTGAAGCGGCGCAGCAGCTCGCAGGCCTTGTAGGCGGCGATGCCGCCGCTGACGCCGAGGACGACGCGCGGGGCGTCCGTCCGGTCCGAAGTCGCGCTCATTTTCCCGCTTTCCTCCGCCTCTGGGACTTGGCTCACCCTACGACCCTGCGGCGATCGGCCGCACTGTGGTGGACCACACAGCCCCCGGGCATGCCGAAGGGCCCGGCGGAAACGATTCCGCCGGGCCCTTCGAAGCTCTACCGAGGCCACGGTCCACCTGCGTCGACCGGGCCTCGAAGGCCCCAGCCCTGCCCGGGTCCACCGGAAGGGGCTCAGGCCCCCTCGATCGCCTCGGCGGTCAGCATGCCCGCGTTGATCTCGCGCAGCGCGATCGACAGCGGCTTCTCGTGCACGTGAGTGTCGACCAGCGGGCCGACGTACTCCAGCAGGCCCTCACCGAGCTGCGAGTAGTACGCGTTGATCTGACGCGCGCGCTTGGCGGCGTAGATCACGAGGCTGTACTTGGAGTCGGTGGCCTCAAGCAGCTCGTCGATCGGCGGGTTGATGATGCCCTCGGGCGCGGTCATAGAAGAGGACACGCGAAAACCTTCCGAAAGGGTGGAAAAGACAGACAGGTCAGGCTACACCGAGCAAGGCTAGCAGTTCGGCCGCTACCTGTTCGACGGAGGTGTTGACAAGGGTCGTGTCGAACTCCTCTTCGGCGGCCAGCTCGACCGTGGCGGCCTCCAGACGCTTTTCGATCACGTCCTGGGCCTCGGTGCCCCGGCCGGTCAGCCGGCGGACCAGCTCGTCCCAGCTCGGCGGAGCCAGGAACACCAGCTGCGCCTCGGGCATCGACTCGCGCACCTGGCGGGCGCCCTGCAGGTCGATCTCCAGCAGGACGGGCTCGCCGCGCTCCAGCTTCTCCAGCACCGCCGAGCGGGGCGTGCCGTAGCGGTTGCCCGCGAACACGGCCCACTCCAGCAGTTCACCGTTGGCGATCAGCTTGTCGAACTCGTCGTTGTCGACGAAGTGGTACTGGACCCCGTTCTGCTCGCCGGGCCTCGGGTGGCGGGTCGTCGCCGACACCGAGAGCCAGACCTCGGGGTGCTGCTTCCTCATATGAGCGACGACCGTGCTCTTGCCGACCCCCGAAGGGCCGGAGAGCACGGTCAGCCGCGGACGCTCACTCATGCACCGATTATCCCGGATCGCGGACGATCCCGGGACCACGGGGCACGGTCAGGCGGCACCGCCGCCGAACTCCCGCTCCAGGGAGGCGATCTGGTTCGTACCGAGGCCGCGGACCCGGCGGCTCTCACTGATGCCGAGGCGCTCCATGATCTGCTTGGCACGGACCTTGCCGACGCCCGGAAGGGACTCGAGAAGGGCCGAGACCTTCATCTTGCCGATCACGTCGTTGTCGGCCTTGCCGGCCTTGATCACCTCGTGCAGGGAGGCGCCGGAGTGCTTGAGCCGGTTCTTGACCTCGGCGCGCTCCCGGCGAGCCTCGGCGGCCTTGGCGAGCGCGGCTGTGCGCTGTTCAGGGGTAAGGGGCGGAAGAGCCACGCCGTTCACCTCAGGGTGTGGAAGGAAGGGATTGAGCTATGACTGGTTTGGTTCCCAGGGCGCCGGCCGCAGGGGAACCCAATGGCTCTGACCTGCGAGAGCAACGGTATTCGCGGCTCTTCGACGACCTATCGCCGGACACTACCCGGATTGCGGCGCCACGTCAGGAAAAGAACACGAAAAGTCCTGGTCAGCCAAGGCCGACCAGGACTTTACCGGGCAAAACGACCCCGATTCAGGCTCTTTCGAAGGGGCGATGTGACGGCGCTCACGTCAAGCCGTCAGGGCTCACGCCACCCCGTCGCGCCACTGCGCAGGGTCACCGGGTCACTTCACGGCGTCCGCGTACTCGTCGACGAAGCGCTGCGCGGCCTCCCGCAGGGCCGGCACCGACGGCCCGTGCCGGAGCACGTCCCGGCTGACGCTCGGCACCACGTTGCGCACCGAGGCGCCGAACACCCGGGGCAGGTCCGCCATGGTCGCGCCCTGGGCTCCGATCCCGGGGGCCAGCAGCGGGCCGTTGATCGCCAGGTCCGCGCCCGCGTCCGCGAGGGTCGCGCCCACCACCGCGCCGAAGGAGCCGAGCGGCTCGGCGCCGGCGTTCTCGGCGGCCAGCTGCCGCAGCACCGAGGCGGCCACCGACTCGCCGTCCGCGCCGCGGGCACGCTGCACCTCGGCGCCCTCCGGGTTGGAGGTGAGCGCCAGCGCGAAGACGCCCGCGCCGTTGGCCGCGGCCAGGTCGAGCGCCGGGCGCAGCGAGCCGAAGCCCAGGTAGGGGCTGACGGTCACGGCGTCCGAGAACAGCGGGCTCGCCGGGGAGAGGAAGGCCTCGGCGTAGGCGGCCATGGTGGAGCCGATGTCACCGCGCTTGGCGTCCATCAGGACGAGGGCGCCGGCCGCGCGGGCCTCCTCGACGGACTTCTCCAGAACGGCGACGCCCCGGCTGCCGAAGCGCTCGAAGAAGGCGGCCTGCGGCTTGAGCACGGCCACCCGGTCGGCCAGCGCCTCGACCACGGTGCGGCTGAAGGTCTCCAGGCCCGCCACGGAGTCCTCCAGTCCCCAGGCGGCGAGCAGGGAGGCGTGCGGGTCGATGCCGACGCACAGCTGGCCGCGGGTGTCGAGGGCGTGGCGCAGACGGGCACCGAAGGGGGCGAGGGTCATGACGTCCTTTCCGGGACGGTCGGCGGGGCGGTCGCAAGTGGCGGAGTCACAGGCGGCGGGGTCGTACGTGGGCGCCAGGGCCCACGCCAGGGGGTTCAGGAGGCCTTGGCGCTGCCCACGGCGGCCGCCAGGTTGCGGAAGCCCCCGGCGCGGACCTTGGCGGACAGGCCCTTGTGGATGCGGCGGCACCAGAACGGCCCCTCGTAGATGAAGGCGCTGTAGCCCTGCACCAGGTCGGCGCCGTGGACGATCCGCTGCCAGGCGTCCTCGGCGGTCTCGATGCCGCCGACCGAGACCAGCGTCAGCCGCCCCTCGGTGCGGGCGCGCAGGCGCTGCAGCACCTCCAGCGCGCGGGCCTTGAGCGGGGCGCCGGAGAGGCCGCCCATGCCGATCTCCTCGATCCGGGCGGCGCTCTCGCGCAGGCCCTCGCGGCCGATCGTGGTGTTGGTGGCGATGATGCCGTCCAGGCCCAGCTCCAGGGCGAGGTCGGCGACGGCGTCGACGTCCTCGTCGGCCAGGTCGGGGGCGATCTTGACCAGCAGCGGGACGTGGTGCGCGGTGGAGCGGTCGGCGGCCTCGCGGACGGCGGCCAGCAGCGGGCCGAGGTGCGAGACGGCCTGGAGGTTGCGCAGCCCGGGGGTGTTCGGCGAGCTGACGTTGACCACCAGGTAGTCGGCGTACTTGGCGAGGCGCTCGGTGGACTTCACGTAGTCCTCGATCGCGTCGGCTTCCTCGACCACCTTGGTCTTGCCGATGTTGATGCCCACGACGGGCGTGGAGCTGGTGTGCGGACGGGCCGCGAGGCGGGCGGCGACCCGGGCCGAGCCCTGGTTGTTGAAGCCCATCCGGTTGATCAGCGCGCGGTCCTCGACCAGCCGGAACAGCCGCGGTTCGGGGTTGCCGGGCTGGGCCTCGCCGGTGATGGTGCCGATCTCGACGTAGTCGAAGCCGAGCATCGACAGGCCGTCGATGCCGACGCCGTTCTTGTCGAAGCCGGCGGCCAGGCCGAACGGGCCGGGCAG
The DNA here is from genome assembly GCF_044547105.1 of Kitasatospora sp. NPDC052868. Lineage (NCBI taxonomy): Bacteria > Bacillati > Actinomycetota > Actinomycetes > Kitasatosporales > Streptomycetaceae > Kitasatospora > Kitasatospora sp. NPDC052868. Next base: position 155,263 of record NZ_JBITZW010000008.1, read on the forward strand.
GTCCAGGCCGAGGGCGGTGGTGCGCAGCGCGCGGTCGCGCGGGGCGAGGACCAGGCGGGCCAGGGTGCGCAGGCCGGGTACCGAGGAGGCCAGCCGGATCCAGAAGAAGGCGAGGTGGTGGGCCTTCTCGGGGTCCATCTTCTTGAAGACGAGGTCGAACAGGAGTTTGTACACGGCGAGTCCCAACGAAGGAGCGGGCGAAGTCCGTCGGAAGAAGGATGGGGGTGGCGACGGGCCGGGGCATGGAAGTGGGGGGCACCCGGCGGTTCGGTGCCCCCCACGGAGGTGGTGCTACTTGGCGCGGCCGGCGTTGATCAGCTCGGCGTGCTCCTGGAGCGACATGACCCCGACCTCGTCGCGCAGCAGCGCGTCGATGCCCTGGACGGCGGCGCCCATGGCCTGGACGGTGGTCAGGCAGGGCACGGCGCGGGCGACGGCGGCGGTGCGGATCTCGTAGCCGTCGAGGCGGCCGCCGGTGCCGTACGGCGTGTTGATGATGAGGTCGACCTCACCGTCGTGGATCAGCTGGACGATGGTCTTCTCGCCGTTGGGGCCCTCGCCCTCGCTGTGCTTGCGCACCACGGTGGCGGGGATGCCGCCGCGCTGGAGCACCTCGGCGGTGCCCGAGGTGGCGAGCACCTCGAAGCCGAGGCTGACCAGGGCGCGGGCCGGGAAGACCAGGTTGCGCTTGTCGCGGTTGGCGACGGAGACGAAGACCTTGCCCTTGGTCGGCAGCGCGCCGTAGGCGCCGGCCTGCGACTTGGCGTACGCCGTGCCGAAGACCTTGTCGATGCCCATGACCTCGCCGGTGGAGCGCATCTCCGGGCCGAGCACGGTGTCCACGCCGCGGCCGTAGATGTCGCGGAAGCGGCTCCACGGCATCACGGCCTCCTTGACGGAGATCGGGCAGTCGGCGGGCAGGGTGCCGCCGTCGCCCTCGGCCGGGAGCAGGCCCTCGGCGCGCAGCTCGGCGATGGTGGCGCCGAGCGAGACCCGGGCGGCGGCCTTGGCCAGCGGCACGGCCGTCGCCTTGGAGGTGAACGGCACGGTGCGGGAGGCGCGCGGGTTGGCCTCCAGCACGTAGAGGATGTCACCGGAGAGCGCGAACTGGATGTTGATCAGGCCGCGGACGCCGACGCCGCGGGCGATCGCCTCGGTGGAGGCGCGCAGCCGCTTGATGTCGTAGCCGCCGAGGGTGATCGGGGGCAGGGCGCAGGCGGAGTCGCCGGAGTGGATGCCGGCCTCCTCGATGTGCTCCATGACGCCGCCGAGGTAGAGCTCGGTGCCGTCGTAGAGCGCGTCGACGTCGATCTCCACCGCGTCGTCGAGGAAGCGGTCGATCAGCACCGGGTGCTCGGAGATCAGGCCGGCGTGCCGCTCCAGGTAGGAGGCGAGCGAGGCCTCGTCGTAGACGATCTCCATGCCGCGGCCGCCGAGCACGTAGGACGGGCGGGCGAGCACGGGGTAGCCGATCTCGTCGGCGATGGCCTTGGCCTCCTCGAAGGAGAAGGCGGTGCCGTGCTTGGGGGCCGGCAGGCCGGCGTCGCGCAGGACGCGGCCGAAGGCGCCGCGCTCCTCGGCGAGGTCGATCGCCTCGGGCTGGGTGCCGACGATCGGCACGCCGTTGTCCTTGAGCGCCTGGGCCAGGCCGAGCGGGGTCTGGCCGCCGAGCTGGACGATGACGCCCGCCAGCGGTCCGGCCTGCTGCTCGGCGTGGACGATCTCCAGGACGTCCTCCAGGGTGAGCGGCTCGAAGTAGAGCCGGTCGGAGGTGTCGTAGTCGGTGGAGACGGTCTCCGGGTTGCAGTTGACCATCACGGTCTCGTACCCGGCGTCGGCCAGCGCGAAGGAGGCGTGGACGCAGGAGTAGTCGAACTCGATGCCCTGGCCGATGCGGTTCGGGCCGGAGCCGAGGATGATCACTGCGGGCTTGGTGCGCGGGGCGACCTCGCTCTCCTCGTCGTAGGACGAGTAGAAGTACGGGGTCTTGGCGGCGAACTCGGCGGCGCAGGTGTCGACGGTCTTGAACACCGGGCGGATGCCGAGGGCGTGCCGGACCTCGCGGACGACGTCGGCGCGCAGGCCGCGGATCTCGCCGATCTGCTGGTCGGAGAAGCCGTGCCGCTTGGCGTGGCGCAGCAGCTCGGGGGTGAGCTCGCCGGCCTCGGCCAGCTCGACGGCGATCTCGTCCAGCAGGAAGAGCTGGTCGACGAACCACGGGTCGATCCTGGTGTACTCGAACACCTCCTCCGGGGTGGCACCGGCCCGGATGGCCTGCATGACGGTGTTGATCCGGCCGTCGGTGGGGACGACCGCCTTCTCCAGCAGCGCGGCCTTGTCGCCGACCGGGCCGACCCAGGTGAACTGGGAGCCCTTCTTCTCCAGCGAGCGCAGCGCCTTGTTCAGCGCCTCGGGGAAGTTGCGGCCCATGGCCATGGCCTCGCCGACCGACTTCATGGTGGTGGTCAGCGTCGCGTCGGCGCTCGGGAACTTCTCGAAGGCGAACCGCGGGACCTTCACCACGACGTAGTCGAGGGTCGGCTCGAAGGAGGCCGGCGTCTTCTCGGTGATGTCGTTGGGGATCTCGTCCAGGGTGTAGCCCACCGCGAGCTTGGCCGCGATCTTGGCGATCGGGAAGCCGGTGGCCTTGGAGGCGAGCGCCGAGGAGCGCGAGACGCGCGGGTTCATCTCGATGACGATGACCCGGCCGTCCACGGGGTCGACCGCGAACTGGATGTTGCAGCCGCCGGTGTCGACGCCGACCTCGCGGATGACGGCGATGCCGATGTCGCGCAGGATCTGGTACTCGCGGTCGGTGAGCGTCATCGCCGGGGCGACGGTGATCGAGTCACCGGTGTGCACGCCCATCGGGTCGAAGTTCTCGATGGAGCAGACGACCACGACGTTGTCGTTCTTGTCGCGCATCAGCTCCAGCTCGTACTCCTTCCAGCCGAGGATGGACTCCTCCAGGAGCACCTCGGTGGTCGGCGAGAGGGTCAGGCCCTGGCCGGCGATGCGGCGCAGGTCCTCCTCGTTGTGGGCGAAGCCGGAGCCGGCGCCGCCCATGGTGAAGGAGGGCCGGACCACGACCGGGTAGCCGCCGAGGGTGTCGACCCCGGCCAGCACCTCGTCCATGGTGTGGCAGATGACCGAGCGGGCGGACTCGCCGTGGCCGATCTTGGCGTTGACGGCCTCGACGACGCCCTTGAAGAGCTCGCGGTCCTCGCCCTTGTGGATCGAGTCGACCTTGGCGCCGATCAGCTCGACGTTGTACTTGGCGAGCACGCCGTTGGCGTCCAGCGAGATCGCGGTGTTGAGCGCGGTCTGGCCGCCGAGGGTGGGCAGCAGCGCGTCCGGGCGCTCCTTGGCGATGATCTTCTCGACGAACTCCGGGGTGATCGGCTCGACGTAGGTGGCGTCGGCGATCTCCGGGTCGGTCATGATCGTGGCCGGGTTGGAGTTGACCAGGATGACCCGCAGGCCTTCGGCCTTGAGCACCCGGCAGGCCTGCGTGCCGGAGTAGTCGAACTCCGCGGCCTGGCCGATCACGATCGGGCCGGAGCCGATGACCAGGACGGACTTGATGTCGGTGCGCTTAGGCACGCTGGCCCTCCATGAGCTTCACGAAACGGTCGAAGAGGTAGGCCGCGTCGTGCGGGCCGGCTGCCGCTTCGGGGTGGTACTGCACGCTGAAGGCGGGCACGTCGAGCGCCTGGAGGCCTTCGACCACATCGTCGTTGAGGCAGACGTGGGAGACCTCGACGCGGCCGTAGGGCGTGTCGCTCACCTTGTCGAGCGGTGCGTTCACGGCGAAGCCGTGGTTGTGCGCGGTGACCTCGACCTTGCCGGTGGTGCGGTCCTGCACCGGCTGGTTGATGCCGCGGTGGCCGTACTTGAGCTTGTAGGTGCCGAAGCCCAGCGCGCGGCCGAGGATCTGGTTGCCGAAGCAGATCCCGAAGAACGGGGTCTTGCGCTCCAGCACGCCCTGCGCCACGGCGACCTGGTGGTCGGCGGTGGCCGGGTCGCCCGGGCCGTTGGAGAAGAAGACGCCGTCGGGGGCGACCGCGTACACGTCCTCGATCGTGGCGTTGGCGGGCAGCACGTGCACCTCGATGCCGCGCTCGGCCATCCGCTGCGGGGTCATCGCCTTGATGCCGAGGTCCAGCGCCGCGACGGTGAACCTCTTCTCGCCGACCGCGGGCACCACGTAGGGCTCGACGGTGGCGACCTCGGCGCACAGGTCGGCGCCCTTCATCTCGGGCGCCTGCTGCACCCTGGCGAGCAGCGCGGCCTGGTCGGCCAGCGCCTCGCCGGAGAAGATGCCGCAGCGCATCGCGCCGCGCTCGCGCAGGTGCCGGGTGAGCGCCCGGGTGTCGATGCCGCTGATGCCGACGACGCCCTGGGCGACCAGCTCGTCGTCCAGCGATCGGCGCGAGCGCCAGTTGGAGGCGACCCGGGCGGGGTCGCGCACGACGTACCCGGCGACCCAGATCTGCTTGGACTCGTCGTCCTCGTCGTTCCAGCCGGTGTTGCCGATCTGCGGGGCGGTCATCACGACCACCTGGCGGTGGTACGACGGGTCGGTGAGGGTCTCCTGGTAGCCGGACATGCCGGTGTTGAAGACCGCCTCGCCGAAGGTCTCGCCGACCGCGCCGTAGGCCTGGCCGTGGAAGGCCCTGCCGTCCTCCAGGACGAGCACGGCGGGCACGCGCTCCCGCCGTTGGCGCTGCGTGGTGGGGGCAGGTGCGGTCATTGAGCGGCCTCTTCCGTCTTCTTCGTCGTCGTACGTGTGGCAAGGTGGGCGATCGCCTCGACCCAGGCGGCGTGCTCGTCCGGGTGGTCGAACCGGAACCCGGAGTCCAGCTCGGTGCTCTCGTGCGTCCAGGTCACGACGAGCAGCCCGGCCGGGACGACCTTGCCGGCGATCCCGGAGTCCGTCCGGGCCCCGGTCAGCTGTCCGGCGGGGATCCAGAGGTCCACGTCACCGGGGCGCCGGACCAGCAGGCCGTCCTCGCCGAGGGTCAGATCGGCGCGGCTGCGGGTGCCCAGGCCGTGCGCGACGACCCGGTCCAGCCAGTTCCCGGCGGTGGTGCTGCCGTGGTAGCGGCCGCTGGTCTCCAGGATGGTCCGGCCGGCGCCGTCCGGCACGGCGGGCAGCGGCGGGATGCCGGACTGCAGGGTGCGCCGCCAGTTCCAGCCCTGGCGCATCAGCCAGTAGACCAGGCCGATCACCAGCATCAGGCCGACCGCCCAGCCGATGTACCCGGGCCAGTTGGAGACCTTGGCCTGCTCCTGGGCGAGGAGGGCGGGACTCATACGAGGCCGCCCTGCTCGGCCAGCTCGCCGGCCAGCACGGTGGCGGTGCCGCGCAGGAAGGTGGCGTGCACCCGTCCGGGCAGGTCGAGGCCCCGGTAGGGGGTGTTGCGACTGCGGGTGGCGAAGCTGTCGGGGTTCACGGCACCACGGTACGCGGGATCGAACAGCACCAGGTTGGCAGGCTCACCGACCGAGACGGGCCGTCCGTGGCCGGCCAGCCGGCCGATCCTGGCCGGGCGGTGCGACATCCGGTCGGCGACGCCCTCCCAGTTCAGCAGGCCGGTGTCGACCATGGTCTGCTGGACGACCGACAGCGCGGTCTCCAGGCCGACCATGCCCATCGCGGCGACGGCCCACTCGCAGTCCTTGTCCTCGGCCGGGTGCGGCGCGTGGTCGGTCGCGACGGCGTCGATGGTGCCGTCGGCGAGCGCCTTGCGCAGCGCCTGGACGTCCTCGGCGGTGCGCAGCGGCGGGTTGACCTTGTACACCGGGTCGTAGGAGCGGACCAGCTCGTCGGTGAGCAGCAGGTGGTGCGGGGTGACCTCGGCGGTGACGTCCCAGCCCTTGGCCTTGGCCCAGCGGATGATCTCCACCGAGCCCGCCGTGGAGACGTGGCAGACGTGCAGGCGCGAGCCGACGTGCGCGGCGAGCAGCACGTCGCGGGCGATGATCGCCTCCTCGGCGACGGCCGGCCAGCCGCCGAGGCCCAGCTCGCCGGAGACCTGGCCCTCGTTCATCTGGGCGCCCTCGGTGAGCCGCGGCTCCTGGGCGTGCTGGGCGACGACGCCGTCGAAGGCCTTCACGTACTCCAGCGCGCGGCGCATGATGACCGCGTCGTCGACGCACTTGCCGTCGTCGGAGAAGACCCGCACACCGGCGGCGGAGTCGTGCATCGCGCCGAGCTCGGCGAGCTTCTTGCCCTCCAGGCCGACGGTGACGGCGCCGACCGGCTGCACGTCGCAGTAGCCGGACTCCTGGCCGAGCCGCCAGACCTGCTCGACCACGCCGGCGGTGTCGGCGACGGGGAAGGTGTTGGCCATCGCGTGCACGGCGGTGAAGCCGCCCTTGGCGGCGGCCTGGGTGCCGGTGAACACCGTCTCGGCGTCCTCGCGGCCGGGCTCGCGCAGGTGGGTGTGCAGGTCGACCAGGCCGGGCAGGACGACCAGGCCGGTGGCGTCGATGTCGATGTCCGCCTCGATGTCGAGGCCGGTGCCGATCGCCTTGATGACGCCGTCGGCGAGGTGGAGGTCCTGCGGGTCGCCGCCGAGGATCTGGGCGTTGCGGATCAGGTAGGTGACCATGGTGTCGGTTCGCTCGCTTCGCTCGTTCACTGGGCGGTCTCGCTGGAGTCGGTGCGGGGGGCGTCGGCGAGGGTGGCTCCGCCGAGCAGCAGGTACAGGACGGCCATCCGGACGGAGACGCCGTTGGCGACCTGCTCGACCACCGTGCAGCGCGGTGAGTCGGCGACCTCGGCGGTGATCTCCATCCCGCGGACCATCGGACCGGGGTGCATCACGATGGCGTGCTCGGGCAGCTGCGCCATCCGCGGGCCGTCCAGGCCGTAGCGGCGGCTGTACTCGCGCTCGGTCGGGAAGAACGCGGCGTTCATCCGCTCGCGCTGCACCCGCAGCATCATCAGCGCGTCCGTCTTGGGGAGCACGCTCTCCAGGTCGTAGCTGACCTCGCAGGGCCAGTTCTCGATGCCGATCGGCACCAGCGTCGGCGGGGCGACGAAGGTGACCTGGGCGCCGAGGGTGGTGAGCAGGTGCACGTTGGAGCGGGCGACCCGGCTGTGCAGGACGTCGCCGACGATGGTCACCCGGCGGCCCGCGAGGTCGTGGCCGGCCCCGGGGTTGAGGTGGCGGCGCATGGTGAAGGCGTCGAGCAGCGCCTGGGTGGGGTGCTCGTGGGTGCCGTCACCGGCGTTGATGACGCTGCCGTGCAGCCAGTCGGACTGGGCCAGCCGGGCCGGCGCGCCGGAGGCGTGGTGCCGGATGACGACCGCGTCGGCGCCCATCGCCTGCAGGGTGAGCGCGGTGTCCTTGAGGCTTTCGCCCTTGGAGACGGAGGAGCCCTTGGCGGAGAAGTTGATGACGTCGGCGGACAGCCGCTTCTCGGCGACCTCGAAGGAGGTCTTGGTGCGGGTGGAGTCCTCGAAGAACAGGTTGACGACGGTGCGGCCACGGAGCGTGGGCAGCTTCTTGACGGCCCGTCCGGAGAGCTGGGCCAGCTCCTCGGCGGTGTCCAGGATCAGCAGCGCGTCGTCGCGGGTGAGATCGGCGGCGGAGACGAGGTGGCGCTTCACGCGGGCTACTCCGGGAGGTGCGGTTCGGACGGCTGGGCGGCCAGGGCCTGCGAGGAGCGGGCGGTGTAGTCGCGGTCGCCGACCAGGACGGCGTCCACGCCGTCGGTGTCGGCGAGGCGGACCTGCACGGCCTCGCGCAGCGAGGTGGGGAGGTTCTTGCCCACGTAGTCGGCGCGGATCGGCAGCTCGCGGTGGCCGCGGTCGACCAGCACGGCGAGCTGGACGGCGCGCGGGCGGCCGATGTCGTTGAGCGCGTCGAGCGCGGCCCGGATGGTGCGGCCGGAGAAGAGCACGTCGTCGACGAGGATGACGAGCTTGCCGTCGATGCCGCCGGACGGGATCTCGGTGTGCTCCAGGGCGCGCGCGGGCTTCAGCCGCAGGTCGTCCCGGTACATCGTGATGTCCAGGGTGCCGAGCGGGATCTCGGTGCCGGTGATCTGGGCCAGCCTGGCGTGCAGGCGGCGGGCCAGATGGACGCCCCTGGTGTGGATGCCGAGCAGCACGACGTCCTCCGCGCCCTTGGCGCGCTCGACGATCTCGTGCGCTATCCGGGTGATCACCCGGGTGATGTCCGTACCGTCCAGCACCTGGTGCGGCGGCCGTGGCGTCGATTCGTGGTGTGCGGTCATGCCGAAGCGGACCTCCTTCCCCGCCTCACTGGACGGGCCTTAAAGGATGTCTGGAACGCCCCCGCCGACGCGGCGCGGGCTCCGGCCATGCTACCAGCGCGGCCGGCGGCAAATGGACCTCCACCATTCCGCTTCACCCGGTTAACGCCTGCGACGCGCCCCCGATGCGGGCCATTCGCACGACTGCCCCATTCGGCTTGACGCAACTACCTCACTCTACGTAACCTCACAGTGAGTTACGAGACTGGCGTCGAACCCACCGGTAACGACGTCGGCAATCGCCCGTGACCCACCACTGAACGCGAAGCAATCTCGTCCGGGGAGATCAATGTCCAGCGACTACGCGAAGCAACTCGGAGGCAAGCTCCGAGCGATCCGCACTCAGCAGGGGCTCTCCCTGCACGGTGTCGAGGAGAAGTCCCAGGGGCGATGGAAGGCAGTCGTCGTCGGCTCGTACGAGCGCGGCGACCGTGCGGTCACCGTGCAGCGGCTGGCCGAGCTGGCGGAGTTCTACGGCGTCCCCGTGCAGGAGCTGCTGCCCGGCGGCACGCCCGGCGGCGCGGCCGAGCCGCCGCCGCGCCTGGTGCTGGACCTGGAGAGACTGACCCAGGTCCCCTCCGAGAAGGCCGGTCCGCTGCAGCGCTACGCGGCGACCATCCAGAGCCAGCGCGGCGACTACAACGGCAAGGTGCTCTCGATCCGCCAGGACGACCTCCGCACGCTGGCCGTGATCTACGACCAGTCGCCGTCGATCCTGACCGAGCAGCTGATCTCCTGGGGCGTGCTGAACCCCGACGCGCGCCGCGCGGTGCGCGAGGAGGAGGCGAGCTGACCGCTCGCCCCACCGGCTCCACAGGCGGCCCGTGCAGGGCCTGCAGAAACGTCACGGCGCGGCCCCCGGCATTCCACCGGGGACCGCGCCGTCGCGCTTTCCACCGCGGGGCTCAGCAGACCGTGCCGAGGCTGAAGCCCGGCTCCGCCGGCACCCCGTCCAGCCGCACCGCGGCCGCGGTGGGCGCCCAGTCCTGACCGCCGCTCGCCCAGGCCCACGCGATCGGCCGGTACTCCCCGCAGGCCGCCGCCGAGCCCTGCGAGCCGTGCAGTACCGCCAGGCCGGGCAGCTCCCGGGCCAGGCCCGCGCAGAGCACCGCACAGACCAGCTCCAGGTCCTCGTCGTTGATCCGGACGACGCCGTCCTCCCACTGCAGCACCCGGGCCGCGGCGGACAGCCGCCCGCCCGGCGCGTCCACCGCCACGCGCAGCTCGTAGACCCCGCAGCCGGCCCCGACCAGCATCCGGCGGAACACCTCGGCGCCGCGTTGGTAGGCCTCCCGGACCGACCGCGCCTGCACCGCCCCCGCGGCGTCCGTACCGGCCCCGCCGTCCGCACCTGCACCGCCGCCCGCGCCGCCCGCACCGGCCGGACCCTCCGCGTAGAGGCCCCCGTCGAGCAGCAGGTCGGCGTGGCGCAGCGTCAGCCCGTTCTCCCGGGCGCGGGCCAGCCGCGGGAGGAAGTCCCCGGTCAGCTCCTCGCCCTGATAGGCCAGCAGCTGGGTCTGCAGCGGGGGGTTGACCAGGTAGCGGTCGCGGGCGGCCGGCTCGGCCGGATCGACCCCGTGCAGCAGGCAGAACTCCGCGAAGTCCTGCGGGTGGAACATCCGGGCCCGGACCGTGCGGAAGCGCCGCCGCGCCTCGGTGAGCAGTTCGGCGGTGTCGCACAGGTACCGGTCGTAGTCGGGGGCGTCGGACAGCTTCCAGGCCCGGGCCCGCTCGAAGTCGGCCTCGCTGGTCAGGATGCCGATGACGAAGGCCTGCTCACCGCGGTCGGCCCGGCGCCGCTCGTGCAGCGACCGCGCCCGGGGGCGGGGGCCTGCGGCGGCGGTGCAGTCGGTGGTGCGGCGGGCGCGGCCGTTGCGGCTCATCGAGGGCTCCTGGGGGCGGGTGCGGTCAGCGGCGGGGGTGCCGCTGACCGTTGTCCTCCCCAACCCCGCGTGCCGCACACGTACGGCGTGTCACAGGAATGTAACCGACGGTGAGCCGTGCGTGCCGGGCGCCCTGACCGGGCCCCAGGGCCCGTCTTCAGGCGCCCGCGCGGGGGCGGGTCAGGCCTGGCGCGGCACCCGGGCCAGCTGGCGGGACTGCGCGACCAGGCGTCCGGACTCGTCCCAGACCTCGGCGTCCTCCTCGAAGTAGCCGCCGGCCAGGTTGCGGGTGGCGTGCGTCACCCGCAGCCAGCCGGGTACCGGCCTGGCCCGCAGGTGGACGGTGAGCTCGACGGTGGGCGCCCAGCCGGGCATCCCGAGGTCGAAGGTGACGGGCGGCAGCGCGTCGGCGACCAGCAGGAGCAGCAGCGGGTCGGGGTCGCGGCCGTCGGCGAGCTTGAACCAGCCCTGGATCCGCCCGTTGCCGGACGGCTGTCCGAGCGCCCAGCCGACGGTGGCCGGGTCGAGTCTGAGGTCGAAGCGCTCCAGCAGAGCGGCCTGCTCGATCAGCTGGCGGGGGGCGTGCTCCATGCCGATGCACTGGTCCGGCGGCGGCAGCTGCGGCGGGGTCGCACTGGTGCGCACCTCGCCGTCGGCGGTGGCGAGGTCGCCGTGGCTGGCGACCACCCGCAGCCGCTCCACACCGTCCTGGCTGAGCGAGGCGGTGCCGGTGGACAGGCCGCGGCCGGTGCGCAGCACCTCGGTGCGCACGGTGGCCGGGCCGGGGCGGGAGGCCGAGAGGTAGTAGCCGCTGATCGAGACCGGGTCGGGGTGGTCGCCGTGCTCCAGGGAGAGCGCGTGGCCGGCCATCGCGAGCAGCAGTCCGCCGTTCACCCCGCCGCCGATCTGCCAGCCGGTGCCCAGGTCGCCGTCGTAGCGGCCGGGCTCGTCCGGGTGCGGGGTGAGCGCGATGCCCTGGTCGAACTCGCTGCGGGTCGCCGTGGTCATGGGGGTGGCCTGCCCTTCACTGCGGGGGTTACCGGTGAGTAGGGGCCCAACATACGCCACCCGGTTGAACGCACGACGGCCGCCGGACCATTTCCGGTCCGGCGGCCGTCGGCCACTGCGCGTCCTACTACCGCCGAATGCTCGGCTTCAGCTCCAGGAAGCGGGCGAGCAGGCCGTTGACGAAGGCCGGGGAGTCGTCCGTGGAGAACTCCTTGGCGATCTCGACGGCCTCGTCCAGGACGACCGCGTCCGGGACACCGTCCTCCCAGATCAGCTCGTACGCGCCGAGCCGCAGGACGTTGCGGTCCACGATCGGCATCCGGTCGAGCGTCCAGCCCACCGCGTACTGCGAGATCAGGTCGTCGATCCGGCGGGCGTGCTGAACGTAACCCTCGATCAGCTCCATGGTGTACTCGCCGACCTGGGGGGTGCCCTCGTCGGGCTTGGGGTCCCGGGCGCGGGCCACCCAGTCGGCGAGGACCTGCTGCGGGTCGACCCCGCGGTGGTCGGCCTCGAAGAGGATCTGGAAGGCCCGCGTGCGGGCCTTGCTGCGTGCGGCCGACACGGACTTACTTCACCCGGCCGAGGTAGCTGCCGTCGCGGGTGTCGACCTTGATCTTCTCGCCGGTGACGATGAAGAGCGGGACGGCGATCTCGGCGCCGGTCTCCAGGGTGGCCGGCTTGGAGCCGCCGGTGGAGCGGTCGCCCTGGACGCCGGGCTCGGTGTGCGAGATGGTCAGCTCGACCGAGGCGGGGAGCTCGACGTACAGCGCCGAACCGTCGTACATGGCGACGAGGGCCTCGAAGCCCTCGAGCAGGTACTTCGCGGCGTCGCCGACGACGGCGGGCTCGATCGTGGTCTGGTCGTACGTGTCCGTGTCCATGAACACGAAGTTCTCGCCGTCCTTGTACGAGAACTGCATGCCGCGCTTGTCGACATTGGCGGTCTCGACCTTGGTGCCGGCGTTGAAGGTCTTGTCGACGACCTTGCCCGTCAGGACCTCCTTGAGCTTCGTGCGCACGAAGGCCGGGCCCTTGCCGGGCTTGACGTGCTGGAACTCGACGACGGACCAGAGCTTGCCGCCCTCCAGCTTGAGGACCATGCCGTTCTTGAGATCGTTCGTGGAAGCCACGGGCGCACTAACTCCTGGATATAGCTGTCAAGGAACCAAGGGTTGCGTCCTGCCGCCCGCAGCAGCCGCACGACGGCCGCGGGTCACAGGGCGAGGAGCTCCTTGGTGGTGATGGTGAGCAGCTCGGGTCCGCCCTCTTCGAGGGGGCGCACCACGAGCGTGTCCTCGATCCGGACACCGCCCTTCCCCGGGAGGTGGACCCCAGGACCGACGGTGACCGGCACGCGGCTGTCCAGTTTACCCATGTCCGAGGGCCCCAGGCGCGGCGCCTCCCGGATCTCCAGCCCGATGCCGTGGCCGACCGGGTGGGGAGAGGCCTCGGTGTGCCCCGCGGCCTGGAGGATCTCCCGGGCGGCCTGGTCGGGTACGTACTGCTCCACGCCCGGGCCGAGCGCCTCCCGGGCGGCCCGCTGGGCCCGGAACACCAGCCGGTGCAGCTCCACCTGCCAGGGCGCGGGCGCGGCCCCGATCACGAAGGTCCGGGCGGTGGAGACGCCGTAGCCGCGGTACTGGGCACCGAGCACGACGGTGAGGAAGTCGCCCTCCTCGACCCGGCGGTCGGTGGGCTGGTGGGCCTGCTGCCCGGAGTGGCTGCCGGTGCCGACGGAGACCGGGAAGGCCGCCCGGTCGGCGCCGTGGTCGATCATCCGGCGCTCCAGCTCCATCGCCAGGTGCCGCTCGGTGCGGCCGACGAGGATCGACTCCAGCAGCTCGCCGAGCGCCTGGTCGGCGATCTCGGCCGCGATCCGCAGGTCGGCGATCTCGTGCTCGTCCTTGACCGCGCGCAGCCGTTCGACGGCCTGCGCCAGGTCCGCCAGCCGGACGCCCTCGGCCAGCCCGGCCACCGCGCGGTGCCGGCTGACGGTCAGGTCGTGCTCCTCGACCGCCAGGTCCGCGACCCGCAGCCGGACGGCCGCGGCGGCCGCGGCCAGCACGGTGTCCGCGCCGGCGGCCACCGGCAGCTGGGTGAGGTCCTCGCCGATCGCGCGGTCCCCGGTGTCGTCCGGCGGCAGGTCGTCCGGCAGGGCCAGCACCACCCGCTCCCGGGTGAGCAGCACACTCGCCCCGCACGGCGGGCATCCGGTCAGGTACCGGACGTTCGCCGGCCGGGTGATCAGCGCCGCATCGGCCCCGGACGCACTGCAGTGCTCCCTCAGCCGCTCCCGCCGGCCCGCGTACGCATCAGCCATGCGTCGAGCCTACGGAGCCCCACCCCGATCCGCCCGCCGAGCAGACCCGACCGGGCAGCCCCCGCCCCGGGCGGCCTCAGACCTCCGTCGGAGCCGGAGCCGGAGCCCCGTCCGGGGACGGGGTCCAGCGCTGTTCGACCCTGGCCAGCCGCCAGTACGCGATCGCCGCGCCCCAGACCACCACGAAGAGGCCGACGAGCACGTAGCCGACGTTGTCCAGCGACAGCTCCGCGATCCACCCGCTGACCGGGTCGGTCAGATCCAGCTTCTCGTGCAGCACCCCGACCAGCTCGATCGTGCCGATGACGAAGGCCACCGCGATCGACAGCCCGGTGATGGTCAGGTTGTAGAACACCTTGCGCACCGGGTTGGAGAACGCCCACTGGTAGGCGAAGTTCATGAACGTCCCGTCCAGGGTGTCGAACAGGCTCATCCCCGCCGCGAACAGCAGCGGCAGGCAGACGATCGCGTACCAGGGCAGGCCCGCCGCCGCGCCGGAGCCGGCCATCACCATCAGCGTCACCTCGGTCGCGGTGTCGAAGCCGAGGCCGAGGACCATGCCCACCGGGAACATCTGGCCGGGCCGGGTGATCGAGCGGGTGGCCCGGTTCAGCACCCGGGCCAGGAAGCCGCGCGCGTTGAGGTGCTCCTCCAGCTCCGCCTCGTCGAACCGCCCGGCCCGCATCGACCGGAACACCTTCAGGATGCCCAGCAGGGCGACCAGGTTGAGCGCGCCGATCAGGTAGAGGAAGGCCCCGGAGGCGGTGGTGCCGACCACTCCGAGCCACTTGTGGGTGGCGGACTCGTCGTCCATCAGCGTGTTGGCCAGCTGGGCGCCGCCCGCCACCAGGGCGGCCATCAGGACCACCATCGAGGAGTGTCCGAGGGCGAACCAGAAGCCCACCGAGACGGGCCGCTTGCCGTCCGCCATCAGCTTGCGGGTGGTGTTGTCGATCACCGCGATGTGGTCCGCGTCGAAGGCGTGCCGCATGCCGAGCGTGTACGCGGTGACACCCAGGCCCACCCCGAAGACCTGGGTGCCGACCGCGTACTCCTGGGGGGCGACCAGGAAGACGAGCGTCCCGAAGGCCACCACGTGCATGGCCAGGATCACCCCCATGAGCCCTGCCGTGCGGATCGTGTCCTCCCGCCGCCAGCGGAAGGACGGCAGCACGGCGGACGGCGCCGGCGCAGCGGCGGTTTCGGGCAGGGTCATCGTGGGATCACGCTCCAGCACCTCGTGGAATGACGTTCGTGAGATGCCGTGGCCGGTCTCCTGGCTTACGGGGCGTCCGTACCCGCCTTCCCAGGTGCGCGAGGCACCCAGTGGCGTCGTGGATAGGACGACTCCCCCCGATCACAGTGGCGAGGGCCGCTCCGGACTGGGGACCTCTGAAGGTCCGTCACCGGTCTTCCCGAACACCACGGCGGGCAACACCGTAGGGCCCCTCGCAACACCCTTGCAAGGCTGCGCACCTGCGCAGGTGTCCAGGATCACAGCCCGGCGGCCACCCGGGCCGGCTGCAAGAATGGGCCCATGCATCTCGTACCGGCCGACCGCGAGGGCCGGCGCACCATCGACGGGCACCGGGTCTGCGAGGCCATCGCCGCGATCGGCGACACCGCGCACGTCCGCTCCTGGGCCGAGCGGTTCTCCCTGCTCGCCGATCCCGGCCGACTCGCCCTGCTGCTCGCCCTGCACCGGGCCGGCCCGCTCGCCGTCAGCGACCTGGCGGTGGCCACCGGGATGCGCGATCCGGCCGTCTCCCAGGCGCTGCGGCTGCTCCGCACGGCCGGCGCCGTCACCGGCGACAAGGACGGACGCGTGGTGCGCTACCGGCTCGTGGACGACACCCTGCGCCCCCTGCTCGACGAGTGCGCCGCCGCCGAGCACCACGAGCCCGTCATCGAGCAGCCCGGACCGGCCACCGCCACGGGCTGACCCGCCCTCCGCCGCGCTCGGCGCCGTCCCGCCCGGGTGTGGAACCGACCCGTGAGCCGGACCGCCCTCAGCCTTCCCGGACCAGGCGTTCGAAGCGGCGCAGCGAACGGTCCGCCAGCGGCTCGGTGACGGGGTGGAGGGCGCGGGCGAGCAGGGCCGCGCCGGGCAGCCGGAACGCCCCGAGGAAGGCGAAGCGGGTGCCGTCCGACTCGGGCCTCGCGGCCAGACCCCCGAGTAGGAAGCGGCTGCGCATCAGGCACCAGCCCGGCGCCTGCTCGACGTCGAAGCGGGCGCGCAGACGGGAGTGGCCGACCACCAGGGCCTGCCGGCGGCCCTCCGCCGGGCCCTCGCCGAGGCGGACCGACCGGATGTCGGGCAGCCAGCGCGGCAGTCGGCCCTCCAGGTCCGCGGCCACCGCCCAGACCTGGTCGAACGGGACGTCGATCACCGTCTCGTGGACGGCGCCGCCCGGGGTGGCGGCGGCGATGACGTGCAGGCGGCGGACCGGGTCGAAGTCGGCTACCGGCCAGGGGATGCGCTCGGTCACTGCTGCCACGCCCTTCGGAAGCTGAGTCGGGCCCGGGACAGCCGGGACTTCACGGTGCCGGTCGCCACGCCCAGCAGGTCGGCGGTGGCCCGCTCGTCCAGGCCCTCGATGTCGCGCAGCACCAGGACGGCACGGTGCTCGGGGGTGAGCCGGGCGAGGACGTCCTCGATGTCGGTGGCGAGCTGCGGATCGCCGGGGCGGGGCAGCTCGGAGAGGTCGGCGGGGACGCAGCGGGCGACCCGCCGCACATGCCGGACCGCCTCGCGGACGGCGATCGAGCGGACCCAGCCGAACAGCGCGGCCGGGTCCTTGAGCTGGCGCAGTCGGCGGAACACCGCGATCAGCGCCTCCTGGGTCGCGTCCGGCCCGTCGTCCAGCGCGATCGGACCGCAGAGCCGGCGCACGTACGGTGTGACCAGCTCCAGCAGTTCGCTGACGGCCAGCTGGTCGCCGCGCTGGGCGGCACGGACCAGCACGGCGGTATCCGTTGGGGTGTCGGGACCATCCACGTCCGATCAGAGGCGCCGAAACCGCCGGACGTTCCCTCGTCCGCACCGCTTTCCACTGTGACGCTCGCCACGGGAACGTCCGCCCGCCGGGGCGGCTCCTGTGGGGCGACACACTGCCGGGACATCCGAGGGGTCGCCATGAATCGCCGCCGTACCGCCGCGCTCGCCATCGCCACCGTGCTCGCCGCCGACGGGCTGCTGCACGTCTACTGGGCCACCGGCCGCACCTGGCCGGCGCCGGACACCGCGGCGCTGTCGCAGCTGGTGCTCAACGCCGACGTGCCCTTCACCCCGCGGGTGGTGCTGCCGCTCGCCGCGCTGCTGTTCTCGGGCGCCGCGCTGGTGGCGGCCCGCGGCGGGGTAATGCCCGCCACCGCCCGCCGACTGCCGGCCCTCGCCCTGCGGTGGGGTCCGCGCGCGGTCGCGGGCGGACTGCTCGCGCGCGGACTGGCGGGGCTGGTCTGGGCGGCCGGGATCGGAGCCGAGACCGACTCGGCCTTCTACCGGCTCAACCTGGCCGTCTACACGCCGCTCTGCCTGGCCGGCGCCGCGGCCGCGTGGACGGTGGCCCGTGACGCCGGGCAGCGTGCGCCGCGCTGAGCACCCCGCACCCAGGTCCTGTCCGGCCCGCCCCCGGCACAGGGGTGTCCGGGCGCGCACCGGCAGACCCGACGCGCCCGGGCGGGGTGCGCCTGGTCAGACCCGCTGGCAGCCCGGGCACCAGAACAGGTTGCGCGCGGCGTGCGCCTCCGTGCGCACGTCGGTACCGCAGACCAGGCAGGGCATCGCGGCCCGGCGGTAGACGTAGACCTCGCCGCCGTGGTCGTCGACCCGCGGGGGCCGGCCCATCGCCTCGGGGGTGTGCTCCGGCCGGACGGTGTCGATCCGGCCCGCGTCCGCCCCCTCGCGCATCAGGTCCACCAGGTCGGCCCAGATGGCGTCCCACTCGGCGCGGCGCAGGTCGCGCCCGGCCCGGTGCGGGCTGATGCCCAGCCGGAACAGCACCTCGGCGCGGTAGACGTTGCCGACCCCGGCCAGCACCTTCTGGTCCATCAGCAGCGCGGCGACCGTCGTGCGGCTGCCGGATATCCGCCGCCAGGCGAGCTCCGGATCGGCGTCCGCCCGCAGCGGGTCGGGCCCGAGCCTGGCGGCGACGGCGGCCTTCTCGGCCCCGGTGATCAGCTCACAGGTGTTGGGGCCGCGCAGGTCGGCGTAGCCCTCGTCGTTCTCCAGCCGGAGCCGGACCAGCCCCACCGGCTCGGGCGCGGGGCCCGGGGCGAAGGTGAAGCCGCCGTAGAGGCCGAGGTGGATGTGCACCCAGGCGCCCTCCTCGAACCCGAGGAAGAGGTGCTTGCCGGTGGCCTCGGCCTCGGCCAGCACCTGGCCGTCGATCACGGCGGCGTCGTCCGCGAACCGGCCCTGCGGGCTGGACACCCGGACGGGGCGGCCGCCGAAGGCCGTGCGGTTCTCGGCGGCGAGACGGTGGATGATGTGGCCTTCCGGCACGGGCGTCGGCTCCCCCCGTTGGTTCGACTGGACGCGTCCATCATCGCAGTCGGCACCGACACTCCGGCCGGGCCCGCGGTCAGCGGTCAGCGGACCGGGATTCCCATCAGCCGGGCCAGGATGACGCGGTCCAGCTCGGCGGCGGTGGCGGCGACGTCCAGGTGGGAGTTGTCGATGATCGGCAGCCCCGAGTTGTACCAGCCCGCCATCCGCCCGTGGATCCGGGCCACCTCCTCGTCGCTGAGGCGGCGGTTGCCGCTGCGCCGGGCGTTGCGGCTGAGCACCGAGTCCAGGCTGGGCAGCAGCACCACGGGGATCATCCCGGGCCCGATGTGCCGCTTCCAGCCGCCGAGGCCGATCGCCGGGCGGTCGGGGAAGACGGCGTCGTCGATGATGCAGGAGATGCCGTTGGCGAGGTAGTTGCGGCAGGCGAAGCCGCAGGTCCGGCGGGCCAGCCGGTACTGCGCCTCGGAGGCGTTGTTCCAGCCGGACTGCGGGTTGGCGAAGCCGGCCTGCACCCACTCGCGGACGTCGTCCAGGCTGATGTGCGCCGTCGGGGTGGGGCGGCGCTCGGCCCAGTGCCGGGCGACGGTGGTCTTCCCGGCGCCGGCCGGGCCGATCAGCAGGACGGCCAGCGGGCCGGCCGGCGTGTGCTGCTGCGGCGGGTGGGCCGGGAGCTGCACGGGAGCGCCGGAGGGAAGCAGGAAGTGCCCGGTCGACCCCGCGGGCACCGGCGCGCTCGGCGCCGGCCGGGCGGCGGCGGGCACCGGAACACCGACGGGCGGAGCGGGCGGCGGCGGGACCGGCGGCACGGCACCCGGCGGCACCGGACCGGGAGGCACGGCACCCGGCGGCACCGGGGCGGACGGCGCCGGCGGGTGGCCGCCGTACCCGGGCTGCGGCGCGGCGGTGGCGGTACCGGGGTACGCCGGGGCCGGCGGAGCGACGGGACGTGGGGGGAGCTCTCCACCCCCGGAGTACTGCGTCACGGTCACCTCCCGACATCTTTCAGCGGGGACACTACACGGCGGCCCGGCGGCGGGCACAGTCCGCCGCCGGGCCGACGCCGGGCCGTCGGCAGGCCGCTGACCAGGGCTCAGCCCCGGATCACCCGGGAGTCACCGGGGGGTCACCGGGCGGTCAGCGCGTGGTGAGCTGCTCGGCGAGGGCGCGCAGGGCCAGTTCGTACGAGCCGAGGCCGAAGCCGGCGATGGTGCCGGAGGCGACCGCGGCGATGACCGAGGTGTGCCGGAAGACCTCCCGCGCGTACGGGTTGGAGATGTGCACCTCGATCAGCGGCGCCGTCCGCTGCGAGGCGGCGTCGCGCATCGCGTACGAGTAGTGGGTGAAGGCACCCGGGTTGATCACCACGGGCACCCCGCCGTCGGCCGCCTCGTGCAGCCACTCCACCATCTGCTGCTCGGAGTTGGTCTCGTGCACCTCGACCTCGAAGCCGAACTCGCGGCCGAGCGCGGTGCAGCGCTCGACCAGCCCTGCGTACGAGGTGGCGCCGTAGACGTCCGGCTCGCGGCTGCCGAGCCGGCCGAGGTTGGGGCCGTTGAGCACCATCACCCTGGTCACGCGGAGACCTCCGCGTAGGCCGCGACCAGCAGCGACGGGTCGGGGCCCTCCAGGACGGAGGTCCTGCCCAGGCCGTCCAGGACGATGAAGCGGATCAGGTCGCCGCGCGACTTCTTGTCGATCTTCATGGCGTCCAGCAGCTTCGGCCAGGCGTCCGCGCGGTAGGTCAGCGGCAGGCCGACCGAGGCCAGCACCGCGCGGTGGCGGTCGGCGGTCTCGTCGTCCAGCCGCCCGGCCAGCCGGCCGAGCTCGGCGGCGAACACCATGCCGATGGAGATCGCCGCGCCGTGCCGCCACTTGTAGCGCTCGTTGCGCTCGATGGCGTGCCCGAGGGTGTGGCCGTAGTTGAGGATCTCCCGCAGGCCGGACTCCTTGAGGTCCCCGGAGACCACGTCGGCCTTGACCTGGATGGCCCGCTGGATCAGCTCGACGGTGTGCGGCCCGGACGGGCTCTTCGCGCCCTCCGGGTCGGCCTCGATCAGGTCGAGGATGGCCGGGTCGGCGATGAAGCCGCACTTGATGACCTCGGCGAGCCCGGAGACGTAGTCGTGCTTCGGGACGGTCTCCAGGGTGTCGAGGTCCGCCAGCACGCCCACCGGCGGGTGGAAGGCGCCGACCATGTTCTTGCCCTCGGCGATGTTGATGCCGGTCTTGCCGCCGACCGCCGCGTCGACCATGCCGAGCAGCGTGGTGGGCATGGAGACCCAGCGCACCCCGCGCAGCCAGGTCGCGGCGACGAAGCCGGCCAGGTCGGTGGTGGCGCCGCCGCCCAGCCCGACGACCACGTCGCTGCGGGTGAACCCGGTCTGCCCGAGCACCGACCAGCAGTACGCGGCGACCTCGGCGCTCTTCGCCTCCTCGGCGTTGGGCACCTGGAGGACGATCGCCTCGTAGCCCTCGCCGAGCAGGTCCTCGCGGATCGCGTCCGCGGTGGCCTCCAGCGCCTCCGGGTGGATGATCGCCACCCGCCGCGCCCGGGTGCCGATCAGCGGCGCCAGCTCGCCGAGCAGCTGGTGCCCGATCAGCACGTCGTACGGGTCGTGGCCGGCGCTGCCGCCGACGTGAATCCTGACGGTGTCAGTCATGGGGGGTCTTCAGCTCCAGTGCTTCCAGTACGGCGTCCGCGACCTGTCCGGGCGTGCGTCCGGCGGTGTCGACGACGGCGGTGGCCACCTCCAGGTAGAGGGGGCGGCGGGCCTCCATCAGCTCGCGCCAGCGGGCCCGGGGGTTGACGGCCAGCAGCGGGCGGGGGGCGTCCAGGCCGACCCGCTTGACCGCGTCGGCCAGCGGGACCTCCAGGAAGGCCACCGGCAGGTCGCGCAGCAGCGCGCGGGTGGCCTCGGCCAGCACCGCGCCGCCGCCGAGCGCCAGCACGCCGCCGTGGGATTCGGCGGCGGTGCGCACGGCCGCCGTCTCCAGCGCGCGGAAGTGCGGCTCGCCCTCGTCGATGAAGATCTCCGGGATCGGCTTGCCGGCCAGCTGCTCGATGTCGGCGTCGGTGTCCCGGAAGCCGACGCCGAGGCGCTCGGCGAGGGCCCGCCCGACGGTGGACTTGCCACTGCCGGGCGGGCCGACCAGCACCACCAGGGGTGCGGTCATCGGACGATCAGGTTGTCCAGGTAGCCCTGGACGTTGCGGCGGGTCTCGGAGACGTGGTCGCCGCCGAACTTCTCGCTCACCGCGTCGGCCAGCACCAGCGCGACCATCGCCTCGGCGACGATGCCGGCGGCCGGCACGGCGCACACGTCGGAGCGCTGGTGGTGGGCCTTGGCAGGCTCGCCGGTGCGCACGTCCAGGGTCTGCAGGGCGCGCGGGACGGTGGCGATCGGCTTCATCGCCGCGCGGACCCGCAGCAGCTCACCGGTGGAGAGGCCGCCCTCGGTGCCGCCCGAGCGGCCGGAGGTGCGCTTGATGCCCTCGGCGGTCGGCACGATCTCGTCGTGCGCCTGCGAGCCGGGGACGCGGGCCAGGTCGAAGCCGTCGCCGACCTCGACGCCCTTGATCGCCTGGATGCCCATCAGCGCGGCGGCCAGCCGCGCGTCCAGGCGGCGGTCCCAGTGCACGTGCGAGCCGAGGCCGACCGGGACGTTGTAGGCCAGCACCTCGACCACGCCGCCGAGGGTGTCGCCGTCCTTGTGGGCCTGGTCGATCTCGGCGACCATCGCCTTCGAGGCGTCCTGGTCCAGGCAGCGCACCGGGTCGGCGTCCAGCCGGGCCTCGTCGGAGGGCAGCGGCAGCACGCCGGCCGGGGCCTTGGCGGCCGCCAGCTCCACCACGTGGCTGACGATCTCGATGCCGCAGGTCTCCTTGAGGTACGCGCGGGCGACGGCGCCGAGCGCGACCCGGGCGGCCGTCTCCCGGGCGCTGGCGCGCTCCAGGATCGGGCGGGCCTCGTCGATCGAGTACTTCTGCATGCCGGCGAGGTCGGCGTGGCCGGGGCGCGGGCGGGTCAGCGCCTCGTTGCGGGCCAGTCCGGCCAGCACCTCCGGGTCGATCGGGTCGGCCGACATGACCTGCTCCCACTTCGGCCACTCGGTGTTGCCGACCATAATCGCCACCGGGCTGCCCATGGTCTCGCCGTGCCGGACCCCGCCGAGGAAGGTGACCTCGTCCTGCTCGAACTTCATCCGGGCGCCGCGGCCGTAGCCGAGCCGGCGGCGCGCGAGTGCGTCGGCCACCACCTCGGTGGTGACCGGAACGCCCGCGGGCAGGCCCTCCAGCGTCGCGACGAGTGCGGGGCCGTGCGACTCCCCCGCCGTCAGCCAGCGCAACGTACCCAACGGAGCTCCTTCGTCAGCGGACCGGCCACGGCCCCTGCCGCGGCCCGCCCGGGCGTGCCTTCTCCCCTGAATCCTTTCATGCCCGGAGCACCCCCGGGCGCGGAGTCCGGGTGGCGGACGGCCACCGGCCGGGTGGCGGACGCCTCCCCCGCGCTACCGCCCGGCCAGGGCCGCCTCGCCCGCCGCGCGGACGGCGGCCAGCGGGCCCGGGGTACGGCCGGTGAAGCGCTCGCTCTGCAGGACCGCCTGGTGGACCAGCAGGTCCAGACCGCCCAGGACGGTCGCGCCGTGCTTCGCGCAGGCGGCGGCGAGGGCGGTCGGCCACGGGTGGTACAGCACGTCGAACAGCGCGCCCGGCTCGGCCGTCAGCTCCTGCGCGAAGCCGTCGGTGGCCCCCGCCGGGGTGGTGGAGACGGTCAGCGGGTGCGCCAGCGCCTCCGCGCCGCGCTCCCAGTCGGCCGTCCGGACGGCGACGCCCAGCCGCTCGCCCAGCTCGGCCATCTCCCGGGCCCGCTCCGGGCCGCGCACGTAGACCGTCACCTCGCCGGTGCAGACCTGGGCGAGCGCGGCCAGCGCCGAGGAGGCGGTCGCCCCGGCGCCGAGCACGGCCGCGGCCGGCACCTCGGTGATCCCCCGCTCGCTCAGCGCGTTCACCAGCCCGGGGACGTCGGTGTTGTCCCCCACCCGCCGCCCGTCCGCGGTGAACAGCACGGTGTTCACCGCGTCCACCGAGCGCGCGGTCGCGCTCACCTCGTCCAGCAGCGGGATGACCGCCCGCTTGAGCGGCATGGTGAGCGACAGGCCCGTCCACTCGGCCTCGTCCAGCCCGGCGAGGAAACCGGGCAGGCCGGCCTCGTCCACCTCGAAGCGGTCGTAGCGCCAGCCGTCCAGACCGAGCGCCGCAAAGGCGGCCCGGTGCAGGTCCGGCGAGAGCGAGTGGGCGATCGGCGAGCCGAGAACGGCTGCCCGGTGCTTGCTGGTCAACGCTGCTTCTCCGTGGACGGCGGTGCGGTGGCGGCTACTTGGCGGTGGTGCAGTGACCGCCCACCTTGTCGAAGCCCTGGCCGGCCGCCTTGCAGTACTGCTCGACGTAGCCGAAGTGCTCCTTGTCCGTCTCCGAGAACTCGGTACGGGTGGGGGACATCGCGATGAAGTACAGCCACTTGCCCTCGGCCGGGTTGAGCACCGCCTTGATCGCGTCGTCGCCCGGGTTGGAGATCGGCCCCGGCGGCAGGCCCGGGTTGATGTAGGTGTTGTACTTGTTGGACCCGTCCTGGATGTCCTTCTTGTCCAGCTGCTTGCGCCCGAGCGCGTACTGGAGCGTGGTGTCCATGCCGAGCGTGTGGTTGACGGTGGCGCTGGCCAGCCGGTTCTGGATGGTCCTGGCCATCTTGGCGAAGTCGGTCGGGTTGTTGCCCTCGCGCTGCAGGATGCTCGCCTCGATGAGCACCTCGTAGCCGTTCTTGAGGCCCGCCTTGGAGGCCTCCCCGTCCAGGCTCGCGTACTTCTCGGTGGCGTTCTTCACCATCTGCTTGAGCAGGTCCTCGGGCTTCATGCCGTCGGCGATGTTGTAGCGCGTCGGCCAGAGGAAGCCCTCGATGTTGCCGTTCGCGTAGGGCGGCAGGCCGAGGCCGGCCACCTGGGCCTTGGCGACGCCCGCCGTGGTGCCCTTCTGCAGCTTCAGCTTGTCGTCGATCTTGGCGTAGACCTCGGTGGAGTTGAGGCCTTCGGGCAGCACCAGGGCGGCGCCGCCGGCCTGGTCGACCAGGGCCTGGAAGGCGGCCGAGGCCGACATCTCCTTCTTCAGGGCGTAGAAGCCCGGCTGGATGCCCTTGCACTTGGCGTCGTTGTCGCAGACGTTGGTGTACGCCTTGACGCTCTTCACCACGCCGGCGTTCTTCAGCGAGATGCCCACCTGGCCGCCGGTGGCACCCTGCTTGACCTCGATCTGGACGCTGCCGGTGCCCTCGCCCTTGAAGTCCGGCGGCGGGCCGAAGTGGTCCTGGTAGAAGCCGTAGCCCCACCAGCCGCCCGCCGCGACGCCGCCCATCAGGACCAGCGCGACCACCAGGCAGGCGCCACCGTTGCGCCGGCCGGACTTCTTGCCCTTCTCCTTGCGCTTCTTCTTGCCCTCGCGGGAGTTGTCCTCCTCGCCGAGGAAGCCGCCCTGCTCGTCCTCGCCGCCCTCGACGTAGTCGTCGTGGTGGCCGTCCCACTCCTCCTCGGCCGGCTCGGGCTCCACCTCGACCGGGTGGCCGCCGGCCTCCAGCGCGGCGGCCTCGGCCTCCCAGTCGATGCCGTCCGGACCGACGCCGGCCGGCTGCGCGGCCTGCGGTCGGCGCTGGGCCGGGGACTGCGCGCCGGCCTGCGGCCGACCGGGCTGCTGCTGGCCCGGCATCGGCTGGCCCTGCTGCCCGGGCATCGGCTGCCCCTGCATCGGCTGGCCCTGCTGGCCGGGGTGCTGCCCCTGCTGCTGCCCCGCCTGCGGCGGGAAGCCCTGCTGCGGCTGCCCCTGCTGCGGGTACCCCTGGAAGTTCTGCTGCTGCTGGCCGGGGAAGCCCTGCTCCCCCGGGAAGCCCTGCTGGGGGTAGCCCTGCTGGTCGCCCTGGTACCCCTGCTGACCGGGGTAGCCCTGTCCCTGCTGCGGGTACCCCTGCTGACCGCCATACTGCTGCTGACCCTGCTGCGGCATCGGCTGTCCGTACTGCTGCTGACCCTGGGCGCCGCCGGGGTAGCCCTGCTGGGCATAGCCCTGCTGGCCGCCGTACTGCTGCTGCTGCATCTGCTGCCCGTAAGGCTGCTGACCCTGCTGGCCTTGCTGACCCTGCCGGCCCTGCTGGGGATGCTGCTGCCACTGGCCGTCCTGCTGGCCGGGGACCGGCTGCTGACCGCCGTACCCCGGATCGCCGGGGTGCCACGGCTCGGAGCCCTGGGGGCCGTAGCCCCCACCCAGATCGGTCATTGATCCCCTTATACCGACGGAGACGGCCGGCGGATCGGACCGGCCGTCCGGGACGGCGTCCCGGATTGTTCTCGAACCGGCGTGCTACTGCATCGCCTGGAGGGAGACGTTACCGTACCGCAGAGCCGCCCCCGGCAGGGCGGACGCCGTCTCAGTGCCCCGCCGGATCCGGTGACCCACCCGTCGGGGCGGCGCTCGGGGCCCCCGCCGAAGCCGCCGGAGACGACGCCGGGGAGGAGGCCGCCGCTGCGCTCGCCGACGCCGCCCGGACGGCGTTGAACTCCGCCACGTTGCGCTGCTGCACGTCGAAGCTGTCGGTGAACCGGGTGTCCCCCGGCTTCACGGTGACGAAGTACAGCCAGTCGCCCTGCGCCGGGTCGACCGCCGCCATGATCGCCTGCCGCCCCGGATTGCCGATCGGCGTCGGCGGCAGCCCGGCGTGCTGGTAGGTGTTGTACGGCGAGTCCAGCCTGGTGTCGGTGACGGTGGTGTTCAGCGTCGAACGGCCGAGCGCGTAGTTGATGGTCGAGTCCAGCTGCAGCGGCATGTTCTTCGCCAGCCGGTTGTAGATCACCCGGGCCACCTTGGCCATGTCCTCGGTGTTGTCCGCCTCGCCCTGGACCATGCTCGCGATGGTCACCAGCCCGTACACGCTCTGCCCGAGGTTCTGGGCGACGACCTCCGCGTCGTCCCGGGCGAACTCCTTGCCGGCCCGCTCGACCATCTGCTTCAGCAGGTCGGCCGCGGTGGTGTCGGTGGTGACGCTGTAGGTGGCGGGGAAGAGGTAGCCCTCCGGGCTGCCGTTGGCGAACTCCGGCAGGCCCAGCTCGGCGCCCTGCTCCTGCGCGGTGCGCTGGGTGGTGCCCTCGGGCAGCTGGAGCTTCTTGTCGATCGCCGCGTAGATCTGGTTGCCGCGCCAGCCCTCGGGGATGGTCAGGCCGTTGGCGTTGGCCGGGTCGACCAGGACGGCGAGCGCCGAGGCCGCCGACATCTTCTGCCGCAGCGTGTAGGTGCCGGGCTGGATCCGGCCGGCCGCGGCCGCACTGCCCTTCGCCGCCCGGGTGAAGGCGAGCGAGCTGGCCACCACCCCGTTGCGCACCAGCGCCGAGGCGATCTGGGTCAGGCCCGCGCCCTCGGGCACCGACACCTGCACCTCGCCGCTGCCGGCGCCCGCGTAGTCGGCGGCGGCCGGCGGCCGCTGCTGGCCCTGCAGCCAGGTGTACCCGGTCAGTCCGGCCCCGCCGAAGACCACGATCAGGGCCAGCGCGGTCAACCCGCAGGCCAGTCCGTTGCGCCGACGGTGCGGATCGGGTGCATCGGAGCGCGGACGGCGCGCGCCGGGCGGGCGGCCCTCGGGCTCCATCACCGGCGCACCGAGGTGGCCGGGGGTGAGCCCGGGCGTGAAGTCCTGGTCGGTCACTGCGCCCCCTCTGCGGTCCCGGAACGGAGCAAGGGGCCCGTGCGGACGCGTCCGCACGGGCCCCTCACCGGGACGTTAGAACAGAGCGGTCAGCCGACCGCCTCGACGCTCTCACCAGGAGGCCGCCCGCTCACCCGTTCGGACTCAAGGGCGGTCTGCAGGATCACCACCGCGGCGGCCTGGTCGACCACCGAGCGGCCCTTCTTCGCCTTGACCCCGGAGGCCCGCAGGCCGTGGGTCGCGGTGACGGTGGACATCCGCTCGTCGACCAGCCGGACCGGCACCGGGTAGAGCCGGTTCGCCAGCCGCACCGCGTACGCGCGGACCTTCTCCGCCGCCGGTCCCTCCTTGCCGCTGAGCGAGCGCGGCAGGCCGACGATCACCTCCACCGCGTCGTATTCCTCGACGATGGCGGCGATCCGGGCCTGGGACTTCACCCCTGCGGGGACGGTCTCCACCGGTGTGGCGAGCACCCCGTCGGGGTCGCAGGACGCGACCCCGATCCGGGCGTCACCGACGTCGACGGCGATCCGCCGCCCCCGCCGGAAGGGCCGCTCCTGCTCCTGGTCGAACATCAGGAGGCGCGCTCCGCGACCAGGCCGCGCACCGCGGCGATGGCCTCGTCGACCGCGGCCGCGTTGGTGCCGCCGCCCTGGGCGACGTCGTCCTTGCCGCCACCGCCGCCGCCGAGCGTCTTGGCGGCGACCCGGACCAGCTCGCCGGCCTTGATGCCGCGCCCGCGGGCGTCCTCGTTGGTGGCGATCACGGTGAGCGGGCGGTCGTTGGCCACCGTGAAGGCGGCGACCACGGCCGGGCGCGAGCCGAGCCGGCCGCGCACGTCCAGCACCAGCTTGCGCAGCTCGTCCGCGCCGACGCCGTCGGCGACCCGGGCGGCGACCACCGAGACGCCCTGCACGTCCTCGGCCGAGCCGGCGAGACCGGCGGCGGCCGCCAGCACCTTCTCGGCGCGGAAGCGCTCGATCTCCTTCTCGGCGTCCTTGAGCTTGGCGAGCATGCCCGAGATCTTCTCCGGCAGCTCCTCCGGGCGGCCCTTGACCAGCTCGGTCAGCTGGGAGACCACGGTGTGCTCGCGGGCCAGGAACTTGTACGCGTCCACGCCGACCAGCGCCTCGACGCGGCGCACGCCGGAGCCGATCGAGGACTCGCCGAGCAGCTTCACCAGGCCCAGCTGGGCGGTGTTGCCGACGTGCGTGCCACCGCACAGCTCCTTGGAGAAGTCGCCGATGGTGACGACCCGGACCTCGTCGCCGTACTTCTCGCCGAACATGGCGATGGCGCCGGCCTTGCGGGCCTGGTCCATCGTCATGACCTCGGCGGTGACGTCCAGCTCACGGGTCAGCACGTCGTTGATCTTCTGCTCGACGTCGACCAGCACGCTGCCGGGCACGGCGGCGGGCGAGCCGAAGTCGAAGCGGAAGCGGCCCGGGGCGTTCTCGGAGCCGGCCTGGGCGGCCGTCGGGCCGAGCGCGTCCCGCAGCGCCTGGTGGGTCAGGTGGGTGGCCGAGTGGGCGCGGGCGATCGCCCGGCGGCGGTCGATGTCGATGGTGGCGTACGCCGAGGCGCCGAGCACGACCTCGCCGAACAGCACGCCGCCGGAGTGCACGATCACCCCGGGCACCGGCTGCTGCACGTCGCGGATCTCCACGACCGCGCCGGACTCCAGCCGGATCCGGCCGTGGTCGGCGAGCTGGCCGCCGCCCTCGGCGTAGAACGGGGTGCGGTCGAGGATGATCTCGACCTCGTCGCCCTCGGTGGCGGCCGGCGCCGGGACGCCGTCCACCAGCAGGCCGACCACGGTGGCCTCGCCCTCGGTGAGGGTGTAGCCGGTGAACGCGCTGGCGCCGGCCTTGTCGGCGACCTCGCGGTACGCGGCGACGTCGGCGTGGCCCATCTTCTTGGCCTTGGCGTCCGCCTTGGCGCGGTCCCGCTGCTCCTGCATCAGCCGGCGGAACCCGGCCTCGTCCACCTGGAGGCCCTGCTCCTCGGCCATCTCCAGGGTGAGGTCGATCGGGAAGCCGTAGGTGTCGTGCAGCTTGAACGCCTGCTCGCCGGAGAGCACCGCGCCGCCGGACTGCTTGGTCTCGGTGACGGCGGTGTCCAGCAGGCTGGTGCCGGCCTTCAGGGTCTGCAGGAAGGCCGTCTCCTCGCCGGTGACGACCGTCTCGATGCGCTTGCGGTCGCTCTCCAGCTCCGGGTACTGCGGGGCCATCGCCTTGATGGCGACGTCCGTCAGGTCCTTGGCGACCACACCGGTGGCGCCCAGCAGGCGCATGTTGCGGATGGCGCGGCGCAGGATGCGGCGCAGCACGTAGCCGCGGCCCTCGTTGCCGGGGGTGACGCCGTCGCCGATCAGCATCAGCGCGGTGCGGATGTGGTCGGTGACCACGCGCAGCGAGACGTCCGACTTGTGGTCGGCGCCGTAGGTGTGGCCGGTCAGCTCGGCCGCCCGGTCCAGGATCATCCGGCTGGTGTCGATCTCGAAGAGGTTGTCGACGCCCTGCAGGATGGCGGCGAGGCGCTCGAGGCCGAGGCCGGTGTCGATGTTCTTGCTCGGCAGGTCGCCGAGGATCTCGAAACCGTCCTTGCCGTCACCGTGGCCGCGCTCGTACTGCATGAAGACCAGGTTCCAGATCTCCAGGTAGCGCTCGCCGTTGACGGCCGGGCCGCCCTCCTCGCCGTAGGCGGGGCCGCGGTCGTAGTTGATCTCCGAGCACGGGCCGCACGGGCCGGGGACGCCCATCGACCAGAAGTTGTCCTTCATGCCCAGGCGCTGGATGCGCTCGGCGGGCACGCCGATGACGTCGCGCCAGATCTGCTCGGCCTCGTCGTCGTCCTGGTAGACGGTGATCCAGAGCTTCTCCTTCTCCAGGCCGTAGCCGCCGTCCGCGACGGAGCCGGTGAGCAGCTCCCAGGCGAACTTGATGGCGCCTTCCTTGAAGTAGTCGCCGAAGGAGAAGTTGCCGCACATCTGGAAGAAGGAGCCGTGCCGGGTGGTCTTCCCGACCTCCTCGATGTCCAGGGTGCGCACGCACTTCTGGACGCTGGTGGCGCGCGAGAACTGCGGCTTGACCTCGCCCAGGAAGTACGGCTTGAAGGGCACCATGCCGGCGTTGACCAGCAGCAGGGTGGGGTCGTCGGCGACCAGGGACGCCGACGGAACGACGGTGTGGCCGCGCTCCTCGAAGAAGCGCAGCCAGCGGCGGCGGATCTCTGCCGACTCCATTAGTGGTCCTTCCGGTTCGGGGTACCGCCCGGCTGCGGCAGTGCGCGGCGGGGCGTCTTTTCGATGGCTGGGGTGGTCCGGGCACCGTCGGACGATGCGCGGGCACTGCTGGACGGAGGCAGGGCGGCGGCCGGGCTGCCGGGCGCCGCCGAGATAGCTCGGTACTGCGGCTCGCTTGATGGGGGCAGCGCGGAGCGCTTCCCAAGAAGGGTGGCGGCGGGCGACGGGCGGGCTCTGCGGCGCCCGGGCTCCACGACGGCGGTGCCGTCCAGTCCGAGGTCCTCGCGCAGCTGCTCCTCGCGCTCGGCCATGCCGGCCTTCACGTCCTGCGCGAACCGCTTGGCCGCGTCGCCCAGGTGCAGCGCACTGCGCGCGGCGGTGCCGGAGAGGCTGTCCGGGGTGAGCCGGTGAACGGCCTCGTTGGCCTTGTTCATGGCCCAGACGGTGGCGCTGGCGCCGACCGCCATCCAGAAGATGCGTCGAACCATGCCGTCAGCCCCTCACCGCGCGCCGGACCCTGGCCAGCAGGCCGCCCCTGGGCGCGGTCGCGGCACGCACCTCGGCCCGGATCAGCCGGGCCAGCTCCTCGCGCTCGCCGGGCTGGGTGGGCAGCGGAAGGGTGCCGTTCTGCTTGGCGACGGCCTTGCGGACGCCGTAGCTGAAGGCCGCGACCTTGACCAGCGGCCCGCCCAGGGTGGCAGCGACGGTGGAGGAGAGCGCGTTGGCGTTGGCGGCGGCGTCCTGCACGTTGGCGGTGATCTCGTCGACCCGCTCCAGCTGCTCGTTGGCGCTGCGCACGGCGGCGCCCGCGTCGGTCAGCAGCGGCACGGCCTGCTCGGTGACCGCGGAGACCAGGACGGTGGCCTCCTTCAGCACCCGCGAGAGCCGTACCAGGACGACGGCGAGCAGGGTGACCAGGACCGCCCAGAACACGGCGACGAGCAACCCGGCCAGCTCTCCCACGGACACCTTGTGCGCTCCCTCGCCTTGCCGTTCTCCAAACGGAACCCTATCGCGCCCGGGCCGGCTTTCCGGACCGGGTTGTTCGACGGCGGGCCGTCCGCGAACCGGTCGGGTGTGCGAACGGC
Organism: Kitasatospora sp. NPDC052868; assembly: GCF_044547105.1. Classification (NCBI taxonomy): domain Bacteria; kingdom Bacillati; phylum Actinomycetota; class Actinomycetes; order Kitasatosporales; family Streptomycetaceae; genus Kitasatospora; species Kitasatospora sp. NPDC052868. The sequence continues at coordinate 186,345 of NZ_JBITZW010000008.1, forward strand.
GCGCGTAACCTACCCGCTGGTCACCTCGTTCTGCCAGACGGGTCGGCGGATGCGCGGCCCACGGCTCGTTCGGACCGCGACGGTTCGGGCACGGACACGGGAGCAGCGGTTGGCCGGCGACTCGACAGCACGCCCTCGGGAGACGACGCAGCCGCCGCCGGATCCCGCGCCCGGCGGCCTGCCCGCGGAGGTCACCAGCTTCGTCGGGCGCCGGGAGGAGCTGGCCGCACTGGCCGGACTGCTGGTCGGCGCCCGGCTGGTGACGGTGACCGGGCCCGGCGGGGTCGGCAAGAGCCGGCTGGCGCTGCGCGCGGCGGCCCGGGCGGCGGGCGCCTTCCCGGACGGCGCCTGGCTGGTCGAGGTCTCCCCGGTCCAGGATCCGCTGCTGCTCGGCCACGCCGTCCTGGAGGCGCTGCAACTGACCGACGGCACCGCGCGGCCGCCGCTGGACATCCTGACCGAGCGGCTCGCCGGGCACCGGCTGCTGATCGTGCTGGACGGCTGCGAGCACCTGGTGGCGGCCTGCGCGGAGCTGGCCGACGCCCTGCTGCGGGCGGTGCCGGGCCTGCGGGTGCTGGCGACCAGCCGCTCGGCGCTGCGCTCGGCGGGCGAGCACCTGCTGACCCTGGCCCCGCTGCCGGTCGGCCCGGGCGCGCCGCCGGACGCGGTCCGGCTGTTCGCCGACCGGGCCCGCGCGGTCCTGCCCTCCTTCGAGCTGACGCCCGCCACCACCGAGGGGATCGCCCAGCTCTGCCACCGCCTGGACGGCATCCCGCTGGCCGTCGAGCTGGCCGCCGGGCGGCTGCGCGCGCTGTCGGTCGAGCAGATCACCGCCCGGCTGGACGACCGCTTCCGGCTGCTCACCGGGGGTGCCCGGACGGCCCTGCCACGACATCACACGCTCCGGACGACCATCGGCTGGAGTCACGAGCTCTGCACGGTGCAGGAACGTTTACTCTGGGCCCGCCTCTCGGTCTTCGCCGGCGGCTTCGACCTGGAGGCCGCCGAGTACGTCTGCGCCGGCGAGGGCATCGAGCCGGACGAGATGCTCGACCTGCTCGCCGACCTGGTCGACAAGTCGGTGGTGCTCCGCGAGGACGGCCCCTTCGGGGTCCGCTTCCGCCTGCTGGACACCCTGCGCGAGTACGGCGGCCACTGGCTGCGCGCCGCCGGCGACGAGCAGCGGCTGCTGCGCCGCCACCGCGACTGGTACCTGGGCGTCGCCACCTGGGGCGAGGTCGAGTGGTTCGGCCCCCGGCAGGCCGAGACCGCCGAGCGCACCGGACTCGCCCACCCCAACCTCCGTGCGGCGCTGGAGTTCTGCCTGGCCGAACCGGGCGAGGAGCAGCTCGCCCTGCTGCTGGCCGGCACGCTCTGGTTCTACTGGGTCGGCTGCGGCCACCTCGGCGAGGGCCGGCACTGGCTGGACCGCGCGCTCGCCCTGGACCTTGAGCCGACCGAGGCCCGCGCCAAGGCGCTCTGGGTGACCGGCTACATGGCCACCCTGCAGGGCGACCTCGGCTCGGCCCGCCCCGCCCTGGAGGAGTGCCGCCGCCAGGCGCTGGACACCGGCGACGACCGGGCGCTGGCCTACGCCGTCCACCGGCAGGGCTGCGCCGCCCTGATCGGCGACGACCCGGTCCGCGCCGCCGAGCTCTTCGAGGAGGCGCTCTGGCACTACCGGACGATCGGCGAGCTCAACAGCAACGTCCTGATGGCCATGTTCGAACTGGGCATCGCCTACCTGTTCCAGGGGGACCAGGAGAGCGGCGCGCTCTGGCTCGGCCAGGTCCGCGAGCTGTGCGAGGAGCACGGCGAGCAGTGGGCGTACGCGTACGCGCTGTACGCGCTGGCGTACTCGCACTGGCTGAACGGCGACATCCGGCTGGCCCGGTCCTGCGCCCGGGAGAGCGTCCGGCTCAACCACCTCTTCCACGACCTGCTGGGGATCGTGCTGGCGATCGACCTGCTCGCGCTGCTGGAGACCGAGCCCGCCGGTCCGGGCGAGCCCGGCGACCTGCGCGAGGCCAGGGTCCTCCAGGGCGCGGCGCACCGGATCTGGCAGGCGGTGGGCAAGCCCTTCTTCGGTTCGCGCACCTTCAACGGGCCGCACCGGGACTGCGAGCAGCGGGCCCGGGCGGGGCTGACCGAGCAGGAGCTCGCGGACCTCTTCGAGTGCGGCGCCCGCCTCGACCTCAACGCGGCGGTCTACCGGGCGCTCGGCGGCGGCCACCCGGACGACCCGGGGCCGCAGTCGGGCCCCTGCCCGCCGCCGCCCGCGCCGCAGCCCTCGCCGGTCAGGAACAGCCGACGGAATAGTTGAAGATTGTCCATTGCTGGAGGGGGCGAGTACCACCGAAAGGAGCGACCGTGGCCACCTACAGCGCCGCCGACGAGTACCGCATGGCGACGTTCTACTTCGACTCCAAGGCCTACGCGGACGCCGCCCGCATGCTGGAGGGCGTCCTCGCCGAGGAGCCGGCCAACCTCTCCGTGCGGCTGCTGCTGGCCCGGAGCTACTACCACTCCGCCCAGCTCTCCCGGGCCGAGGCCGAGCTGCGCCGGATCCTGGACGCCGACCCGGCCGAGGCCTACGCGCGGCTGATGCTCGGCCGCACCCTGGAGCGCCGGGGCCGCGCCGAGGAGGCCCGCCCGCACCTGCGCCTGGCCGCCGCGATGACCGGTGAGGGCGCATAGCCCCGCCGCGCAAAAAAGGGGCGAGCCCCCGCAGCCTCGAAAGGCGGCGGGGGCTCGCTGGGTACTGCAGGTGAACCGCTCGCGGGTCAGCGCGAGTAGTACTCGACGACGAGCTGCTCGTCGCAGATCACCGGGACCTCCTTGCGCTGCGGCGCGCGGTCCAGGCGGAAGGCCAGGGCCTTCAGGTTGACCTCGAGGTACTTCGGGGTCTGGCCCTCGCCCGCGTAGCCACCCTCACGGGCGACCTGGAACGGGACCTTCTCCTTGCTGCGCTCGCGAACGGTCACGACGAAGCCGGGCTTCATCTGGTACGACGGCTTGTTGACCTTGCCGCCGTTGACCTCGATGTGGCCGTGGACGACCATCTGGCGGGCCTGGTAGATGGTGCGGGCAATGCCCGAACGCAGCACCAGGGAGTCCAGACGGGTCTCCAGCTCGGCGACGAGCGCCTCACCGGTCTTGCCCTCGGCCTTCTTCGCGCGGTCGAACGCGCGCGCCATCTGCTTCTCGCTCAGGTCGTACTGGGCGCGCAGACGCTGCTTCTCGAGCAGACGGACCTTGTAGTCCGAGTTCTGCTTGCGACCACGGCCGTGCTGGCCGGGCGGGTACGGGCGGGCCTCGAAGTACTTGACGGACTTCGGGGTCAGCGGCACGCCGAGCGCACGCGCGATCTTGACCTTGGGACGCTTCTGGTTCGCCATGAACCAAACCTTCCTTGCTTATGAATACGGCTTCACCAGGTGTTGACGGAGGTCGCTCCTCGCGGTCCGGAGAATAACCACGCCCACCCATGGGTGGACCGGTCAGCCGCTCTCCGAGGCCGGGCACGGAAGTGCTTGCACACGAGTGGCCCACCGAACCTGGGTTGGTGGGCTGCACGCGACACCGAAACGGTGCGCGACGCTCCTCAGGGCTCCCCCGGAGGGGGCCCGCGGCCGGTGTCCCGCTGGTGTGGCCGGTCGGCTGGGTCTCCCCTGCCGCCGTCCCGGGACATGGCACTCCGCACGAGTATACGCTGCGATCCGCCTGCTCCCGCCCGGGGCCGGGGAGACGCTCACTCGCCCCGGAGCCGGCCCCTGGTCCACTCCACGATGTCCGCGTACCGGGCCTCCCCGCCGTGCCGGGTCGGCCGGTAGTACGCCTTGCCGTGCACCGCGTCCGGCGCGTACTGCTGCGAGGCGATGCCCTCCGGCAGGTCGTGCGGGTACTGGTAGCCCTGGCCGTGGCCGAGCTTGCCCGCGCCGCCGTAGTGCGCGTCCCGCAGGTGCGGCGGCACCGCGCCCGCCAGGCCCTGCCGGACGTCCGCCAGGGCCGCGTCGATCGCCAGGTAGGCGGCGTTGGACTTGGGCGCCAGCGCCAGCGCGATCGCCGCCTGGGACAGGATGATCCGCGCCTCGGGGAAGCCGATCAGCGCCACCGCCTGGGCCGCCGCCACCGCCGTGGGCAGCGCCGTCGGGTCGGCCAGGCCGACGTCCTCGCTGGCCGAGATCATCAGCCGCCGGGCGATGAACCTCGGGTCCTCCCCCGCCTCGATCATCCGGGCCAGGTAGTGCAGGGTGGCGTCCACGTCGCTGCCGCGGATCGACTTGATCAGCGCACTGGCCACGTCGTAGTGCTGGTCGCCGTCCTTGTCGTAGCGCACCGCGGCCTGGTTGACGGCCGTCTCGGTGGTGGCGAGCGTGATGACCGCCTCGCCCTTCTCCAGCGCCGCCCCGGCCGCCGCCTCCAGCGTGGTCAGCGCCCGCCGGGCGTCCCCGCCGGCCAGCCTCACCAGGTGGTCCTCGGACTCCTCGGACAGCTCCAGCGCACCCTCCAGGCCGCGCTCGTCGGCCACCGCACGGCGCAGCAGGGCGCGGACGTCGTCGTCGGTCAGCGACTCCAGGGTGAGCAGCAGCGAGCGCGACAGCAGCGGGGAGATCACCGAGAAGTAGGGGTTCTCGGTGGTCGCCGCGATCAGGGTGACCCAGCGGTTCTCCACCGCCGGCAGCAGGGAGTCCTGCTGGGCCTTGGAGAAGCGGTGGATCTCGTCCAGGAAGAGCACCGTCTCCCGCCCGCTCATCCCGACGGCCCGGCGGGCGCCGTCGATGACCGCCCGCACCTCCTTGACTCCGGCGGTGATCGCGGACAGCTCGACGAAGCGGCCCTCGACGGCCTGGCTGATCACATGGGCGAGCGTGGTCTTCCCGGTGCCGGGCGGGCCCCAGAGGATCACCGAACTGGTGGCCGCCGGGCCGCGCGAGCCCGAGACGAGGCGGCGCAGCGGCGAGCCGGGCTTCAGCAGCTGCCGCTGGCCGGCCACCTCGTCCAGGGTGCGCGGGCGCATCCGCACGGCGAGCGGGGCCCGCCCCGGCTCCTTGGCCTGGCGTTCCTCGGCGGCGGCGGTGAAGAGGTCCGGTTCGTCCACACCGGAAGCCTATGCGAGGGCGCCGACAGACCGTCCCGGCCGAGCCGCCGGGACGGCACGGCCTACAGCTGCGGCACGTCCAGCAGGACGACCTCGAACTCCTCCAGCGAGCGCAGCGTCGCCCCGCCGGCGGTCACGGCCTTGGCCCGGGCCGCCGCGAGCGGGCCGCGGGAGGCCTCCAGGGCGGCCCGGTCGGCGAAGAGCAGGCCCACCGCACCGCGCTCGTCCTCGGCGTTGAACAGCATGGAGCCGCCGAGGAACCCGTCGACCCGCTGCATCGCGGGCAGCACCCCCTCGCGGAAGGCGGCGGCGATCCGGTCGGCCTGCGCGCGGCCGACGTCGAACCTGGTCATCCGGAACCAGGCGCCCGGGCCGGCCTGGGCGGGCCGGGCGGTGACCACGGCCTCCCAGGAGTCCTGGGCGACCGTGCCCCCGAACGGCGCCAGCAGCTCCGCGCGCCGCCCGCGCAGCTGCGCGTCGCTGTCCCGCTCGGCCTGCGCGCTCTCCCACCAGGAGCCCATCGTGATGATGCCGAGCTCGCGGTTGGCGAACAGGCCGTAGCCCCGGTAGCCGGGCTGGCCGGACAGCAGCCCGACCGCCTCGGCGCGGAGCCCGTCGAGGGTCTGGTCGAGCCTGGCCGGGTCACCGGTCGCGTAGACGGTACGGACGAACATGGGCGGGTCTCCTGACCTCCGGCGGGCGCCGCGGCGGGCGTCCGCGCGTGCACGGGCACGTCCATCGCACGCCGGGGCGGCGCCCCCGGCAACGCCGCGGGGCCGTTCGGAGGACCCGCTAGGCCCTGTCCGGTCGATCGTCGCGCGCCCGGCAGGACCGGCCGGACAGGGCCTACCCGAGCCCCGCCGCGTGGTCCGGCACGTACGTCTGCAGGTCGCGCGGCGGCCGCTGGTAGCCGCGGGGCTCCGGGCGGGCCGGCAGGTCGACGGCCGGCGGGAGGACCTCGCGGTACGGGACGGTGGAGAGCAGGTGGGCGATCATGTTGATCCGGGCCCGGCGCTTGTCGTCGCTCTCCACCACGTGCCACGGCGAGTCAGGGGTGTCGGTGTGGACGAACATCTCGTCCTTGGCCCGCGAGTAGTCCTCCCAGCGGCTGATCGACTCGACGTCCATCGGCGAGAGCTTCCAGCGCCGCATCGGGTCCTCCAGCCGGGCCCGGAAGCGCCGCTCCTGCTCGGTGTCGCTGACCGAGAACCAGTACTTGCGCAGCAGGATTCCCGCCTCGATCAGCATCCGCTCGAAGGTCGGGCACTGGTGCAGGAACTGCCAGTACTCCTCGGGCGTGCAGAAGCCCATCACCTTCTCGACCCCGGCCCGGTTGTACCAGCTGCGGTCGAACAGCACGATCTCGCCGGCCGCCGGCAGCTGCTCCACGTACCGCTGGAAGTACCACTGGGTGCGCTGGCGCTCGGTGGGGGCGGGCAGGGCCGCGACCCGGGCGATGCGCGGGTTCAGGTACTCGGTGGCCCGCTTGATCGCGCCGCCCTTGCCGGCCGCGTCGCGTCCCTCGAAGACGACCACCAGCCGGGCGCCCTCGGCGCGCACCCACTCCTGGAGCTTCACCAGTTCGTTCTGGAGCCGCAGCAGCTCCCGCTCGTACGGCTTCCTCGCCAGTCGCTCCGACGCGGTCGGATCCTCGTGCTTCGCCTTGGCTGCCACCCGGGCGCCTCCGTTCGGCTCGTCCTGATGAGCACTCACGGTAGGCGCTGCGGACGGCCCGCGCAGGTCGTGGGCGTCGCGCGGCACCGGCGGCCCCCTGAACCGCCGCTGCCGCGCTCCCCCGATGCGCCCGGCCCTGGGGCCGAGTGATCAACCTTGGCCCACACCTGCCCGACCGGTCCAATATCCCGTTCCATAACCTAGGGGCATGGATGTCGACACCCGGCTGCTGCGCAGCTTCGTCATGGTCTGCGAGGAGGGTCAGCTGACGGCCGCGGCAGCGCGGCTGTTCGTCTCCCAGCCGACGCTGACCAAGCAGATCCGCCAGCTGGAGGCGCTGCTCGGGGCCGAGCTGTTCGAGCGCTCGCGCCGGGGTATGACGCCGACCCCCACCGGGCAGGCACTGGCCGAGCACGCCGGCGCGCTGCTGGCGGGGTGGGAGGAGGCGCTGCGGGCGGCCCGGGCCGCGGCCGCCGAGCAGGGCTCGACGCTGCGGGTGGGCTTCGAGGGCGGGATCATCAACATGATGAGCCGCCAGACGGTCGTGGACTTCTCCCGGCGGATGCCCGGCTGGCAGGTCGAGCTGCGGCAGAACAACTGGTTCGACCCGACCTCGGGCCTGGCCACCGGGGAGATCGACCTGACGCTCTGGCACGCCCCGCCCTGGCTGGCGGAGGAGTACAACGTGGCCGTGCTCGGGGAGGAGCCGCGCTGCGCGGCGCTGCCGGCCGGGCACCGGCTGGCCGGCCGCGCGGTGATCGACTTCGAGGAGCTGCTGGACGAGCCCTTCGTGGCGATACCGCACGAGTCCGGCCACTGGCGCGACTACTGGCTGGCGGCGCGGGAGCGGGGCGGGCGGCCGGCGCGGATCGGCGCGGTGGCACACAATGCCGACGAGTGGCTGGCCGCGGTGGTGTGCGGCCAGGGCATCGGCTTCGCCCCGGAGACGATGAGCCGGCTGGCGGCGCGGGAGGATGTCGCGTACCGGCCGGTTCGGGGGCTGAGCCCGAGCCAGGTCGGGCTGTACTGGCCTAAGGAGCGGCAGTCGACGCCGGCGATGGCCGCGTTCGTGCGCAGCTGCCGGGCCACGGTCGGGTTCGGCGCCGGTCGGGCCGAGCGGGACCAGGGGACGCTCCGGACCTCGGTCTAGACCGTTACGAAGGGCTCCGGGTACTGGCAGAGTCCGCGCGGGTCCCCGTCGTAGGCGGGCAGCACGAGCGCCTGGAAGTAGGCCTCCGGCACCTCGAACGGACCGGTGACCTCGTGCCGTTGGGCGGGGAGGAAGCCGAACCGGCCGTAGTAGTCCGGGTCGCCGAGGACGATGACCAGCTTCTCCCCGGCCTCCTCGGCGGCGGACAGCGCGGCCCGGACGACCAGCTCCCCGACGCCCTTGCGCTGCCACTCGGGCGCGACCGCGACGGGCGCGAGCGCGAGGCCCTGGCCGTCGCCGACCTGCAGCCGGGTGAGCAGGGCGTGGCCGACCACCAGTCCGGAGCCGTCCACCGCGACCACCGACAGGCCGGGCAGCCAGGCCGGGTCGCGGCGCAGCGCGTCGACCAGGTCCGCCTCGTCCGGGCCGGGGAAGGCCGCCATGTGGACCCGTCTGGTGGCGGGCGCGTCCTCGGGACACTCGACTCTGGTAGTGACCTTCATGGGGGATCCCTCTCTGTGTCGCACACCGTTGTGGACCGGCCCCGGACGGCAGGTGCACCGTCCGGGGCCGTGAAAGGTTAGCCGATCCGGCGTCAGTCCTTGGGCTGGGCCTCGGACTTGGCGTCCTCGCGGACCTTCGGCTGGGCGTCCACGCCGGCCTCGCGGCGCTGCGCGGGGGTGATCGGGGTGGGGGCGCCGGTCAGCGGGTCGCCGCCGGTGGACGTCTTCGGGAAGGCGATGACGTCCCGGATCGTGTCGTACCCGCCGAGCAGCGTGACGATCCGGTCGAGGCCGAAGGCGACCCCGCCGTGCGGCGGCGGGCCGTAGTTGAAGGCGTCCAGCAGGAAGCCGAACTGCGAGGCGGCCTCCTCCTCGGACAGGCCGATCGCGTCGAACGCCCGCTTCTGCACGTCGCGCTGGTGGATACGGATCGAACCGCCGCCCAGCTCCGAGCCGTTGAGGACCAGGTCGTAGGCGTTGGAGAGCGCCGCGCCCGGGTCGGTGTCGAAGGTGTCGAGCGACTCGGCGGTCGGGGCGGTGAACGGGTGGTGCACCGCGTGCCAGCCCTGAAACTGGCCCTTGTCGTCCTCGATCGGCTCGAACATCGGGAAGTCGACGACCCAGAGGAAGGCCCACTGGGACGCGTCGATCAGCTCGCAGCGGCGGCCGATCTCCAGACGGGCGGCGCCGAGCAGCTCCTGCGAGGGGCGCTCCTTGCCGGCCGCGAAGAAGATCGCGTCGCCGTTCTTGGCGCCGGCCGCGGCGGCCAGGCCGGCCAGGTGCTCCTCGGAGAGGTTCTTGGCGACGGGGCCGCGCAGCTCGCCGGTCTCGGCGTCGATGACGACGTAGGCGAGGCCGCGGGCGCCGCGCGCCTTGGCCCAGTCCTGCCAGGCGTCGAGCGCCTTGCGGGGCTGCGAGGCGCCGCCGGGCATCACCACGGCGCCGACGTACGGGGCCTGGAAGACCCGGAACTCGGTGCCCTTGAAGTACTCGGTGAGGTCGGTGAGCTCCTGTCCGAAGCGGACGTCCGGCTTGTCGGAGCCGTAGCGGGACATGGCGTCCGCGTAGGTCATCCGGGGCAGCGGGTTCGGGATCTCGTAGCCGTGCACCTCGCGCCAGACCGAGCCGATGATCTTCTCGCCGAGGGCCAGGATGTCCTCCTGGTCGACGAACGAGGCCTCGATGTCCAGCTGGGTGAACTCCGGCTGCCGGTCGGCGCGGAAGTCCTCGTCGCGGAAGCAGCGGGCGATCTGGTAGTAGCGCTCCATGCCGGCCACCATCAGCAGCTGCTTGAACAGCTGGGGCGACTGCGGAAGCGCGTACCAGTGGCCGGGCTGCAGGCGGACCGGGACGAGGAAGTCGCGGGCGCCCTCGGGGGTGGAGCGGGTGAGGTACGGCGTCTCGATGTCGAGGTAGTCGTTCTCCTCCATCACCCGGCGGATGATGTTGTTGACCTTGGAGCGCAGCCGCAGGCCCTTGGCCGGGCCCTCGCGGCGCAGGTCCAGGTAGCGGTAGCGCAGCCGGACCTCCTCGTTCACCGTGCCGGGCTCGTACTCGGCGACCGGGAACGGCAGCGGGGCGGCCTCGGAGAGCACCTCGATCTCGCTGACCACGACCTCGACCGCGCCGGTCGGGATGTCCGGGTTCTCGTTGCCCTCGGGGCGCACGCGGACGTCGCCGACGACCTTGACGCAGTACTCGGCGCGCAGGCCGTGCACCGAGTCGAGGTCGCGGACCACGATCTGCACGGTGCCGGAGGCGTCGCGCAGGTCGATGAAGGCCACCCCGCCGTGGTCTCGGCGGCGGGCGACCCAGCCGGCCAGGGTGACGGTCGTTCCGGCCTGCTCCGCGCGGAGCGTGCCCGCGTCGTGCGTGCGGATCACAGCTGCTTCTCCTTCAGGGTGGTGACGAGTGCTTCGAGTTCGACGGGGGTCTGCTCGCCCGTGGTCAGGTCCTTGACCTGGACGACACCGGCGGCGAGATCCCGCTCCCCGGCGAGGACGGCGAAGCGGGCACCGGAACGGTCGGCGGACTTCATGGCGTTCTTGATGCCCTTGACGCCGAAGGCGAGGTCGGTGGCGACGCCGGCCCGGCGCAGCTCGACCACCTTGGCGAACAGGACGTTCTTGGCTTCGTCGCTCAGCGCGACGGCGTACACGGAGGTGGCGGACGGCAGGTCGAGGACGATGCCCTCGGCCTCCATCGCCAGGAAGGTGCGGTCCACGCCGAGGGCCCAGCCGACGGACGGCAGCGCGGGGCCGCCGATCATCTCGGAGAGCCCGTCGTAGCGGCCTCCGCCGCCGATCGCGGACTGCGCGCCGAGGCCGTTGTGCACGAACTCGAAGGTGGTGCGGGTGTAGTAGTCCAGCCCGCGGACCAGCTTGGGGTCGTCGGTGAAGGCCACGCCGTTGGCGGTGAGCAGCTCGCGGACCTTCTCGTCGTAGGCCTTGCACTCCTCGCAGAGGAAGTCGCGCAGCATCGGCGCGCCGCCGAGCTGGGCCTGCACCGACTCGCGCTTGTCGTCCAGCACGCGCAGCGGGTTGATCTCGGCCCGGCGGCGGGTGTCCTCGTCCAGGTCCAGGCCGGCCAGGAACTCGACCAGCGCCGCGCGGTAGACCGGGCGGCACTGCTTGTCGCCGAGGCTGTTGAGCAGCAGCGAGTAGTCGCGCACGCCCAGCGAGCGGAAGGCGTCGTCGGCCAGGATGATCAGCTCGGCGTCCAGCGCCGGGTCCTCGGCGCCGATCGCCTCGGCGCCGACCTGCGAGAACTGGCGGTAGCGGCCCTTCTGCGCCCGCTCGTAGCGGTAGTAGGAGCCGGAGTACCAGAGCTTGACCGGCAGGTTGCCCTGCTTGTGCAGGTTGGCCTGGAGCGCGGCGCGCAGCACCGAGGCGGTGCCCTCGGGGCGCAGCGCGAGCTCGTCGCCGCCCTTGGTGGTGAGGTTGTACATCTCCTTGCTGACGATGTCGGTCGACTCGCCGACACCGCGGGAGAACAGCTTGACGTCCTCGAAGACCGGGGTCTCGATGTAGCCGTAGCCGGCCCTGCGGGCGGGCGCGGCGATCGCCTCGCGGATCGCCAGGAAGGTCGCCGAGCTCGGCGGCAGCAGGTCGTAGGTGCCCTTGGGGGCGGTGAAGGTGCTCAACTTCTCTTCCGTCACATTCCTCGGCGCGGGAAGGCCGGAGCGCCGAGCGCTCCCGCCGCCTGCCTGAGGTAGGGGTTGGTGGCGCGCTCACGGCCGATGGTCGTCTGTCCGCCGTGGCCGGAGAGGACCACGGTCGTGTCGTCGAGGGGCAGGCACACCCGGGCCAGCGACCGCATGATCGCCTCGCTGTCCCCGCCCGGGAGGTCCGTACGCCCGATGGAGCCGGCGAACAGCAGGTCGCCCGAGAAGAGCACCGGGGGGAGGTCCCCGGCACCGGGCGTCCTGAACGTCACCGACCCCTTGGTATGGCCGGGCGCATGGTCGACGGTGAGCTTCAGGCCGGCCAGCTCCAGCACGCTGCCGTCGGTGAGCTCGCGCACGTCGTCGGGTTCGCCGACGGTGAGCTCGCCCATCAGCTGGGTGCCGAGCGAGCGGCCGAGCGCCTTCTCCGGGTCGGCCATCATGTAGCGGTCCTCGGGGTGGATCCAGGCCGGGACGCCCTTGGCGCCGCAGACGGGGACGACCGAGGCGATGTGGTCGATGTGGCCGTGGGTGAGCACGACCGCGACGGGCTTCAGCCCGTGCTCGCGGATCAGCTCGTCGACGCCCTGGGCGGCCTGGTGGCCGGGGTCGACGATGACACACTCCTCGCCGGGCCCCGGTGCGACCAGGTAGCAGTTGGTGCCCCAGGCTCCAGCGGGGAATCCGGCGATGAACACGCGCGTCCTCGGTGACTCGGTCGACAGTGGCGGCTACAGCATGCGGCTACACGATGTGATGTAAAGGCAGCCTACCGGCGGTCCGGGTCCGGTTGCGAACCAGATCCGCATGACAGGTTCACTTCGCCCTGGCAGGTTCACCCCGTTCTTACGGCGCCGGTCCCTACACTTGGCCGCCGATGGATGCGATGATCCGCATCAGCATCCGTACCCGCCCTCCTCGCCCGCCATCGGGCCGGAGGGGACGACAAACACCCACGTAGGAGACACGGCCCGGTGGTCACCAGCGAACAGCGGCGGCGGCAGCTCGCCCGCGAGAAGTACGAGCGCCAGGCCGAGCGCCGGGCCGAGGCGCAGGCCGCGCGCAGGCGCCGCAACACGATCCTCGGCGCCTCGCTCGCCGTGGTCGTGCTGGCGGGCGGCGGCGCGCTGGTGGGGACGGGCGCCTTCGACTCGGACGACAAGAAGGACACCGCGTCCGGTGCGCAGGCCGCGCCGACCGCGACCAACGCTCCCGCCGCGCCGACCCGCAAGCCGGTCGAGGGCTGCGCCACCCCCGCCCCGGGCGCGCCGAACGGCAAGCAGTGGCAGGCCGAGCCGGCCATGTCGGTGGAGGCGGGCGGTACCTACACCGCGACGCTGGACACCAACTGCGGCAAGGTGACCATCGCCCTGGACGCGGCCAAGGCGCCGCACACGGTGAACTCCTTCGCCTTCCTCTCCGCCGAGCAGTACTTCGACCACACCAAGTGCCACCGCCTGACCACCGGCGGGATCTTCGTGCTGCAGTGCGGCGACCCGACGGCCAGCGCGACCGTCAAGGGCGGCACCGGCGGCCCGGGCTACAAGTTCGCCGACGAGAACCTCACCGGCGCGACCTACCCGGCCGGCACCGTGGCGATGGCCAACTCCGGCCCGGGCACCAACGGCAGCCAGTTCTTCCTGGTCTACAAGGACACCAAGCTCGACCCGGCGTACACCCCGTTCGGCAAGATCACCGGCGGCCTGGACGTGCTGCAGAAGATCGCCGCCGCGGGCACCCTGGACGGCGGGACGGACGGCCCCCCGATGGCCGACTTCACCCTCAACGCGGTGGCCACCGCGAAGGGTTGAGCATCGCCGGGGCCGGCCCGCCGTCGCCGTGAGGCGGCGCCGGGACCGGCCCCGGAGCGAAATCGCCCGGCTCGGATGCGGACAGCACCGGGCCTGGTCGCCTATGTTGGCGTTGTATAGGGTGCCCAGACCCGCCGGCCGTCACCCTCGGCAGCACAGCACGGCGGACGGGACGGCGGACTCATCGGTCCGCCGCACATCAACTGTGGACGACGTACGCGTGCGCCCCGGCGCGGGCGCGACGTCATGTGGAGGACGCGCTATGAGCAGCGACCCGTGGGGCCGTGTCGACGAGCAGGGCACGGTCTACGTCAGGACGGCCGACGGCGAACGCGTCGTGGGTTCCTGGCAGGCCGGCTCGCCCGAGGAGGCCCTCGCCTACTTCGAGCGCAAGTACCAGGGCATCGAGGTGGAGATCGGCCTGCTGGAGAAGCGGGTGCGCACCACCGACCTGGCCGCCAAGGACGCCCAGACCGCACTGGAGCACCTGCGCGCGCAGGTCGCCGAGGGGCACGCGGTGGGGGACCTGGACGCGCTGGCCAAGCGGCTGGACACGCTCGCCGGTGAGATCGAGAGCCGTCGCGAGGAGCGCAAGGCGGCCCGCGCCAAGGCGCAGGACGAGACCCGCACGGCCAAGGAGTCGCTGGTCGCGGAGGCCGAGCGGCTCGCCGAGTCCACCCAGTGGCGGGAGGCCGGGGACCGGCTGCGCGCGCTGGTGGACACCTGGAAGGGCCTGCCCCGGCTGGACCGCAAGAGCGACGACGAGCTGTGGCACCGCTTCTCGCACGCCCGCTCGGTCTTCTCCAAGCACCGCAAGGCGCACTTCGCGACCCTGGACGCCGAGCGCGACCAGGCCCGCGCCGTCAAGGAGCAGCTGGTCACCGAGGCGGAGGCGCTCTCCTCCTCCACCGAGTGGGGTGACACGGCGGCCCGCTACCGCGACCTGATGGGCCGCTGGAAGGCCGCCGGGCGCGCGCAGCGCGACATCGAGGACGAGCTGTGGGCGCGGTTCCGCGGCGCGCAGGACGTCTTCTTCCAGGCCCGCTCCGCGGTGTTCAGCGAGCGGGACGCCGAGCAGGTCGAGAACCAGAAGCTCAAGGAGGTGCTGGCGGCCGAGGCCGAGGCGATCCTGCCGATCACCGACCTGAAGGCCGCCAAGGCCGCGCTGCGCGAGATCAACGAGCGCTGGGAGGCCATCGGGCACGTGCCGCGCGACGCCCGTCCGAAGCTGGACGGCCGGCTGAACACGGTCGAGCGGGCGATCCGCGAGGCCGAGGACAGCGAGTGGAAGCGCTCGAACCCGGAGGCCAAGGCCCGTGCGGCCGGCATGGTCGGCCTCTTCCAGGCCAAGGCCGAGAAGATCCAGGCCGACCTGGACAAGGCCCGCGCGGCCGGCAACGCGAGCAAGGCCGCCAAGCTGGAGTCCGAGCTGGCCGGTGTGCAGACCCTGCTGGAGCAGGCGCACCGCAGCCAGGAGGAGTTCACCGGCTGATCCTGCGCCGCCGGATCCGACAAGGGCCCCACCGCCGAGGCGGTGGGGCCCTTTCGCCGTACCGGTGGCCCTACTTGCGGGCCGAGGTGACCCGGTAGACGTCGTAGACGCCCTCGACGCCGCGGACGGCCTTCAGGACGTGGCCGAGGTGCTTCGGGTCGCCCATCTCGAAGGTGAAGCGGCTCATCGCGACCCGGTCGCGGGAGGTCTGCACCGCCGCCGACAGGATGTTGACGTGCTGGTCGGAGAGGACCCGGGTGACGTCCGAGAGCAGCCGCGAGCGGTCCAGCGCCTCGACCTGGATGGCCACCAGGAAGACGGAGGACTGGGTGGCCGCCCACTCGACCTCGATCATCCGCTCCGGCTGCTGGCTGAGCGCCTCGACGTTGACGCAGTCGGCGCGGTGCACCGAGACGCCGTTGCCGCGGGTGACGAAGCCGACGATCGGGTCGCCCGGCACCGGGGTGCAGCACCGGGAGAGCTTCACCCAGACGTCCTCGACGCCCTTGACGATGACACCCGGGTCGCCCTTGGCCCGGCGGCGGACCGCCCGGCGGGTGTCGTGCGTCGGGGTGGCGGTCTCCGCGAGGTCCTCGGTGGCCCCCTCCTCGCCGCCGAGCGCCTGCACCAGCTTCTGCACGATGTTCTGCGCGGCGACGTGGCCCTCGCCGATCGCCGCGTACAGCGAGGAGATGTCCGGGTAGCGCATCTCGTGGGCCAGGGTGACCAGCGAGTCGCCGGTCAGGATCCGCTGGATCGGCAGGCCCTGCTTGCGCATCGCGCGGGCGATGGCCTCCTTGCCGTGCTCGATCGCCTCCTCGCGGCGCTCCTTGGAGAACCAGGCGCGGATCTTGTTGCGGGCGCGCGGCGACTTGACGAAGCCCAGCCAGTCCCGGGAGGGTCCGGCGTTCTCCGCCTTGGAGGTGAAGACCTCGACGCTGTCGCCGTTCTCCAGGGTCGACTCCAACGGCACCAGCCGCCCGTTCACCCGGGCCCCTATGCAGCGGTAGCCGACCTCGGTGTGGACGGCGAAGGCGAAGTCCACCGGGGTGGCGCCGGCCGGCAGCGCTATGACGTCGCCCTTGGGCGTGAAGACGAAGACCTCGTTGTTTGAGAGGTCGAAGCGCAGCGACTCCAGGAACTCGCTCGGGTCCTCGGTCTCCTTCTGCCAGTCCAGCAGCTGCCGCAGCCAGGCCATCTCGTTGACGGCGCCGGCCTTGTCGTCCTTGCGGGTCTGGGTCGGGGTGTCGGTGCGCACCTTGGAGGCGCCGGCCACCGCGCGCTGCTTGTACTTCCAGTGCGCGGCGATGCCGTACTCGGCCCGGCGGTGCATGTCGAAGGTGCGGATCTGCAGCTCGACGGGCTTGCCGCCCGGACCGATCACCGTGGTGTGCAGCGACTGGTACATGTTGAACTTGGGCATCGCGATGTAGTCCTTGAACCGCCCCGGCACCGGGTTCCACCGCGCGTGGATGGTGCCCAGCGCCGCGTAGCAGTCGCGGACGGTGTCGACCAGGACCCGGATGCCCACCAGGTCGTAGATCTCGGCGAAGTCCCGGCCGCGGACGATCATCTTCTGGTAGACCGAGTAGTAGTGCTTCGGCCGGCCGGTGACGGAGGCGGTGATCCGGGCGCCGCGCAGGTCGCCCTGGACCTGGTCGATGACGGTCGCCAGGTACTCGTCCCGCTTGGGGGCGCGCTCGGCGACCAGGCGGACGATCTCGTCGTACATCTTGGGGTAGAGGATCGCGAAGGCGAGGTCCTCCAGCTCCCACTTGATGGTGTTCATCCCCAGCCGGTGGGCCAGCGGGGCGTAGATCTCCAGCGTCTCGCGGGCCTTCTTCTCCTGCTTCTCCCGCTTGAGGTAGCGCATGGTGCGCATGTTGTGCAGGCGGTCGGCCAGCTTGATCACCAGGACGCGCGGGTCCTTGGCCATCGCGACGACCATCTTGCGGACGGTCTCGGCCTGCGCGGCCTCGCCGAACTTGACCCGGTCCAGCTTGGTGACGCCGTCGACCAGCAGGGCCACCGAGTCGCCGAAGTCCTTGCGCAGGGTCTCCAGGCCGTAGTCGGTGTCCTCGACGGTGTCGTGCAGCAGCCCCGCCATCAGCGTCGCGGCGTCCATGCCCAGCTCCGCCAGGATGGTCGCGACGGCCAGCGGGTGGGTGATGTAGGGGTCGCCGCTCTTGCGCTTCTGGCCGCGGTGCCACTTCTCGGCGACCGCGTACGCCTTCTCGATCTCCCGCAGCAGGACCGGGTCGGCCTTGGGGTCGTTGGCCCGGATGGAGCGGAACAGCGGCTCCAGGACGGGGTTGAGCACGCTGGAGCGCTGACCGCCGAGGCGGGCCAGGCGGGCGCGCATGCCTCCGGAGGAGGAGGGCCGGGTGACCGGAGCCACCGGACGCGAGGAGGTCGGCGCCGGGCGTGCCGGGGTGGCCCCCGAGGGCGTGGGACGGTCTTCGGGGGCGGCCGCTGCGGCCGTGGGCACAACCTCGTCGGGCAAGGACACTCCTCGGGGCACCGGGCCTGCCCCTGGCACCGGTCGCACAACCGGGAGGGGATGAATCTTCATGGTACCGAGCCGGGCGCTCCGGTGTTCAGCCGCCCGGGTCCGGACACGCGGAGGGCGGCGGTCTGATGATCCGACCACCGCCCTCCGTTCCCAGCTCAGACCGTGACCAGCGTCTCCAGCGGGGCGCTGCCCAGGTGCCCGGCGAGCCGCGCGCGGCCGTCCAGGAAGCCCAGCTCCATCAGGACCACGACGCCCGCGAGCTCGGCGCCGGCCTCCTTCACCAGGTCCAGCGACGCACCGATGGTGCCGCCGGTGGCCAGCACGTCGTCGACCACCAGCACCCGCTCACCGGGGGCGAAGGCGTCGCACTGCACCTCCAGCGTCGCCGAGCCGTACTCCAGCTCGTACGAGCGCCGGAACACCTCGCCGGGCAGCTTGCCCTGCTTGCGGATCGGCACGAAGCCGAGCCCGGCCGCGAAGGCCGCCGGAGCCGCCAGCACGAAGCCGCGCGCCTCCAGGCCCACCACCTTGGTCGCACCGAGGGCCTGCGCCCGGTCCGCCAGCGCCTGGACGAGGGTCGCGAAGGCCTCGGCGTCGGCCAGCAGCGGCGCGATGTCCTTGAACAGCACACCCTGCTTCGGGTAGTCCGGGACGTCCCGGATCCGGCTGTTCAGCAGCTCGGCCAGTACGGTGTCGGCGGTGGTCACAAGAGGTCCTTACGGTCGGGCGGGTCAGCGCTTGCCGGACGAACGGCCCTTGGCACGCGAGGTGCCGGCCGCACGGCCGCGCTGACCGACCATACCCGCGGGCAGGTCCTCGTCGGCGAACTCCTCGCCCTCCGGCGTCGCGTCCGAGCCGGCCTCGGCGGCCGCCTTGGCGTCCGCCGCACGGCGCTGCGCGACCCGCTTGGCCAGCGCCTTCATCTCCGGCTGCTCCTCCTTGAGCTGCGCCAGCAGCGGGGTGGCGACGCAGATCGAGGAGTAGGCACCGGCGGCGAGGCCGATGAACAGCGCGAGCGAGATGTCGTTCAGGGTGCCGGCACCCAGCAGGCCGCCACCGATGAACAGCAGCGCCGCCACCGGGAGCAGGGCGACCACCGTGGTGTTCAGCGAGCGCACCAGGGTCTGGTTGAGACCCGCGTTGGCGGCCTCGCTGTAGGTGATCTTGTTCTGCTTGGTGAGCCCCTTGGCGTTCTCCTTCACGGTGTCGAAGACGACGACCGTGTCGTAGAGCGAGTACCCGAGGATCGTCAGGAAGCCGATCACCGTACCGGGGGTGACCTCGAAGCCCACCAGGGCGTACACGCCGATGGTGATCAGGAGGTCGTGGATGAGGGCGACCAGGGCGGCCACCGCCATCCGCCACTCGAAGGCGATCGCCAGGTAGATCGTCACCAGGATCATGAAGATGATCAGGCCGGTGAGCGCCTTGTGTGAGATCTGCTCACCCCAGCTGGGACCGATCACCTGGGTGTCGATCTCGGCGACGGGGACGTTGATCTCCTTGGACAGCTTGTCCGTGAAGACCGACGAGGAGACCTGCTCCTCGGAGCTGATCTGGATGCGGATCTTCTCGCCGCCGTCGACGGACTGCACCAGGGGGTGCGAGTGGACGATCTTGTCCACCGCGTCCTGTGCCTGCGAGATCGACAGCCCCGGCTTGGCGACCGTGTAGACCGAGCCGCCCTTGAACTCGATGCCGAGTTTCAGGCCCATGGCCAGGCCGACCGCCGCGACCAGGACGATCACACCGGAGATGCTGTACCAGAGCTTGCGGCGCCCGACGAAGTCGAAGCTGACCTCGCCCTGGTAGAGCCGGTGGCCCAGATTGGAGAAGCGTGACACGGTGTCAGGCCTCCTTCACGGCGGAAGCGGACGGGCTACGGCGACGGGTACTGCGCAGCGGCGGGCGGGCGCCCAGCCGCTTCGGGTCCAGACCGGACCACGGGTGGCCGTCGGAGAAGAACTTCTTCCGGGCCAGCAGGGTGATCAGCGGCTTGGTGAAGAGGAAGATCACCACGACGTCGAGCGCGGTGGTCAGGCCCAGCGTGAACGCGAAGCCCTGCACCTTTCCGACCGAGACGAGGTAGAGCACCGCGGCACAGAGGAAGGACACGAAGTCCGACACCAGGATGGTGCGCCGGGCGCGCGGCCAGGCCCGCTGGACGGCCGGGCGCAGCGGGGCGCCCTCGCGGACCTCGTCGCGGATGCGCTCGAAGTACACGATGAAGGAGTCCGCGGTGATACCGATCGCGACGATCGCACCGCAGATGGCCGGCAGGTTCAGCGCGAAGCCGATGCCCGCGCCGAGCAGGCTCATGATCGAGTAGGTGAGGATCGCCGAGACGATCAGACCGGCGATCGAGACCAGGCCCAGGCCCCGGTAGTAGACCAGCGAGTAGAGGACCACCAGCAGCATGCCGATCAGGCCGGCGATCAGGCCCGCCTTCAGCTGGTCGCCGCCGAGCTGCGGCGAGACGGTGGTGACGTCGCTGGTGGTGAACTCCAGCGGCAGCGCGCCGAAGCTCAGCACGTTGGCGAGGCTCTGCGCCTCGGTCTGGCTGAAGCTGCCGGAGATCACGCCCGAGCCGCCGGGGATGGGGCCGCGCACGAGCGGGTGGGAGACGACCTGGCCGTCCAGCACGATGGCGAACTGGTCGGTCGGGCTGGGCTGGCCGGCCAGCTTGCCGGTGATGTCGGTGAACGCGTCGCCACCCTTGCCGTTGAACTGCAGCTGGACCTGCCAGCCGCCGCCCTGCTGGGTGTCGATGGTGGCCTGCGCCTTGGAGACGTCCGAGCCGTAGACGGCGACCGGGCCGAGGGCGAGCTTGTAGTAGAGGCCCTTCTCGTCCTTCTGGGTGCAGGCGACGGCCGGCTTGTCCACGGCCGTCTGGTAGTTCTTCCGCTGGTCCTGCTGGGAGCAGTCGATGCGGGCGAAGTCGGCCGCCAGCTCCGGCGGCACGGTGCCCGAGGTCATCGCGGCGGTCAGGTCCGGGTTGGCGGCCGGAGCGCTGGGCGCGGTGCTCGGAGCGGTGCTCGCGCCGGTGGCGGCCGCGCTCGGGGTGGCGTCGGCGGCGAGCGCCTCGCCGACCGCGCGGCCCTGCTTGGTGGCGCTGGCGCTCGGCGCGACGGCGGTGGTGCCCGCCGAGGCCGAGGGGGTGGCCGAGGGGGCCGCACCCGGGGCGGCGCTGCCGCTCGCCGTGGGGGACGCGGTCGGGGCCGGGATCTGGATGCCGCTCGGGGCGAGGGCGAGGACCGGGCGGAAGAACAGCTGGGCGGTGGTGCCGACCTGGTCGACCGCCGTCTGCTTGTCTCCACCCTTGGGGATGTTGACGATGATGTTCTTGTCGCCCTGGGTCTGGACCTCCGCCTCGGAGACACCCATCCCGTTGACGCGCTGCTCGATGATCCCGGTGGCGATGTCCATGCTGGACTTGTTGATCGCCTTGGGGTCGGTCGACTTCGCGGTCAGCGTGATGCTGGTGCCGCCGGCGAGGTCGATCCCGAGGCGGGGCTTGGTGTTGCCCGTCCCGAACATGAGGGCGACCAGTCCGACGGTGACGACCAGGATGAGGGCCAGCGCCCGCCCTGGGTAGCCGTCGCGCGGGCGCGACTTGGGTGTTGCCACCTTGCTCGTTTCTCCCTGTCCATGCCACCTCCCCAACCGGACCCCCGTCCGGCTCGTGGCGGGACGGGGGCATGGCGGGAGCGCGGCCCTGAGGTCCTGTGGGCTCGCGGCACTGCGCCGCGCGGCCGGGCTGGTGCCCGACCGTACTACTTGCTCGCGGGAGCCCCGCCCTCGGCATCGCCCTTCTCGGCGCTGTCCTTGGTGAGCGTCAGCGGCTTGTCCTCGGCCGGCTCGGCCTCGGCGTCCTCGGCATCGACCTCGGGGAGCTCGTCCTCGGCGGGGCGACCGTTGATGATCGCGTCGTACTCCTGCGGGTCCAGCACGGCCGCGACCGCACTCTTGGTGAAGTGGCTGATCACGCCGGGGGCGATCTCCAGCTCGACGGTCTCCTCGTTGACCGCCTTCACCTGGGCGTACAGGCCGCCGATGGTGCGCACTCCGGCCCCGGGCTCCAGCGCGGTCTGCATGCTCTGCATCTGCTGCTGGCGCTTCTTCTGCGACCGGAACATGAGCACGATCGCGATGATCGGGAGGAGAAGGATGATGAGGTTCACTGCAGCCAGGGTCCTTTACGGGCCGCCGGTCGGCGGCCTGTGTGGTATTGGTCGGCCCGTCAGGTGAGAGGGGCGGTCCGGCGGAGTCTAGGCGACCCCGAACTGATCGGACAACGCCAAGCATCGCATCCTGCCGCCGAAAGTGGCGAGCCTCGGCCTGCACAGTTTCGTCGGACTTCTTCCCCGACTTCCGCCCGCGGACCTCTCACGGGCCCCCGCCGGGCCGGCGTCACCCGTTCAGCCGCCGTCCCCCGGGAAGAGTTCCGGCTGGGCCGGCACCGCACCGCGGGTGGTCTGGACCGGCGGGGTGAGGCCGAGGTGCTGCCAGGCGGCGGCGGTGGCGATCCGCCCGCGCGGGGTGCGGGCGAGCAGTCCCTCGCGGACCAGGAACGGTTCGGCGACCTCCTCGACCGTCTCGGCCTCCTCCCCCACCGCGACCGCGAGCGTCGACAGCCCGACCGGGCCGCCGCCGAACAGCCGCAGCAGCGCGTCCAGCACCGCGCGGTCGAGCCGGTCCAGCCCGCGGGCGTCCACCTCGTAGACCTCCAGCGCCTGGGCGGCGATCCCCGGGGTGACCACGCCGTCGTGCCGGACCTGGGCGTAGTCGCGCACCCGGCGCAGCAGCCGGTTGGCGATCCGCGGGGTGCCCCGGGAGCGGCCGGCGATCTCGGCGGCGCCGGCCGGGTCGATCTCGACGTCCAGCAGGGCGGCCGAGCGGTGCACCACCCGCTCCAGCTCGGCGGGGGCATAGAACTCCATGTGCCCGGTGAAGCCGAAGCGGTCGCGCAGCGGCGGCGGCAGCAGGCCGGCCCGGGTGGTCGCGCCGACCAGGGTGAAGGGCGGCAGCTCCAGCGGGATGGCGGTGGCGCCGGGCCCCTTGCCGACGATCACGTCGACCCGGAAGTCCTCCATCGCCATGTAGAGCATCTCCTCCGCCGGGCGGGACATCCGGTGGATCTCGTCCAGGAAGAGCACCTCGCCCTCGGTCAGCGAGGAGAGGATCGCCGCCAGATCCCCCGCGTGCTGGATCGCCGGACCGGAGGTGATCCGGATCGGGGCGCCCAGCTCGGCCGCGATGATCATCGACAGGGTGGTCTTGCCGAGCCCGGGAGGGCCGCTGAGCAGCACGTGGTCGGGGGCGCTGCCGCGCTGGCGGGCGGCCTGGAGCACCAGCGACAGCTGCTCGCGCACCCGCTCCTGGCCGATGAACTCGTCCAGCAGCTTGGGCCGCAGCGCCGCCTCGACCGCCTGGTCCTCGCCGTCGGCGGCGGCCGTGACCAGCCGGTCGGCCGGGTCGGAGTCGTACGGGCTCATCGGTGCGGGCTCCAATGTCGACAAGGGGACAGGTGATCAGATCGGCAAACCGGATCGGCGAAGAGGTCAGCGGGTGCGGTTCAGGGTGCGCAGCGCGGCCTTGAGCAGCGCGCCGACGTCCGTCCTGGGCTGGGCCTCGGCCTCGGGGGTGACGGCGGTGACCGCCTCGTCGGCCTCCCGCGGGGCGTAGCCGAGGCCGACCAGCGCGGCGTGCAGCTGCTCGCTCCACGGCGCGGGCCCGGCGGCGATCGGCTTCTGGGCGGGGACGCTGCCGTGCGGGGCGCCCAGCTTGTCCTTGTACTCCAGCAGCAGCTTGGCGGCCTTGGCCTTGCCGATCCCGGGGACGGCGATCAGCGCCTTCTCGTTCCCGGCGGCGACGGCGGCGCGCAGCTCGTCCGGGCTGTGCACCCCGAGCATGGCCTGCGCCAGGCGCGGGCCGACGCCGGGCGCCGCCTGCAGGATCTCGAAGACGGCGCGCTCGTCGTCGTCCGCGAAGCCGTAGAGGGTGAGCGAGTCCTCCCGGACCACCAGGGAGGTGGCGAGCCGGGTGGGCTCGCCCGGCCGCAACCCGGCCGCGGTGGCGGGCGTGCACTGCACGGCCATCCCGACGCCGCCGACCTCGACGACGACGGTGCCGCCGGAGATGGCGGCCACCGGGCCCTGGACGAAGGCGATCATCGTGCGGCTCCTCGGGAGGCTCGGTAGGCGGACGGCCGGGCCGGTGCGGCCTTGGCCGGCGCCGCCTTGGCGACGGCGGCGGCGATCCGGTCGGTGGCACCGCCGCGCCAGATGTGGCAGATGGCCAGCGCCAGCGCGTCCGCGGCGTCGGCGGGCTTGGGCGGGGCGTCCAGCCGCAGCAGCCGCTGCACCATGCTGGTGACCTGGGCCTTGTCGGCCCGCCCGGAGCCGGTGACGGCCGCCTTGACCTCGCTGGGGGTGTGCAGGGTGACGGGGATGCCCCGCCGGGTGGCGCAGAGCATAGCGACGGCGCTGGCCTGCGCGGTGCCCATCACGGTGCGGACGTTGTGCTGGGCGAAGACCCGCTCGACCGCCACCAGGTCCGGCCGGTGCTCGTCGAGCCAGCTCTCTATGCCCTGCTCGACCAGGAGCAGCCGCGGCCCGATCTCCGCCTCGGCGGGCGTGCGCACCACGCCGACCCCGACCATCTTCAGGGGCCGGCCGGGCGCGCCGTCGACCACCCCGATCCCGCACCTGGTCAAGCCCGGGTCCACACCCAGTACCCGCACGTCAGCCCCGCCTCTCGGTAAACCCGCCGCCCGCCCCCGGGCGCAGCGACCTGCGAAGGCTACCGCCCGGGTCGGACAACGGCTCGAACGACACCGGCCCGGTGGTCCTGGGACCACCGGGCCGGGAGGTGGGAACGGTCACTCGGAGTCGAGCTGCGCACCGACCTCGTCGCTGATGTCGAAGTTGGCGAAGACGTTCTGCACGTCGTCGCTGTCCTCCAGGGCGTCGATCAGCTTCAGGATCTTGCGGGCGCCCTCGACGTCCAGCTCGACCTGCATGCTCGGCAGGAAGTTGGCCTCGGCCGAGTCGTAGTCGACGCCGGCGTCGACCAGCGCGGTCCGGACGGCGACCATCCTGGAGGCCTCGGAGACGATCTCGAAGGACTCGCCGAGGTCGTTGATCTCCTCGGGCTCCTGGTCGAGGACGACCTCGAACAGCTTGTCCTCGTCCACGCCGTCCGACTTGGGGACGATCACGACACCCTTGCGGGTGAAGAGGTAGGACACCGAGCCCGGGTCGGCCATCGAGCCGCCGTTGCGGGTCATCGCGACGCGCACGTCGGAGGCGGCGCGGTTGCGGTTGTCGGTGAGGCACTCGATGAGGACGGCCACACCGTTCGGGCCGTAGCCCTCGTACATGATGGTCTGGTAGTCGGCGCCGCCGGCCTCCAGACCGCCACCGCGCTTGACGGCGCGGTTGATGTTGTCGATCGGGACCGAGCTCTTCTTCGCCTTCTGGATGGCGTCGTACAGGGTCGGGTTACCGGCCGGGTCGGGACCACCGGTGCGCGCCGCCACCTCGATGTTCTTGATCATCTTGGCGAAGAGCTTGCCGCGCTTGGCGTCGATCACGGCCTTCTTGTGCTTGGTCGTAGCCCACTTAGAGTGGCCGGACATCGCCAGCTCCTTTACGTCGCCAAAGGGAAATGAACAGATGAGATCTTACCGGTGTCGTCACCGGTGGACCGCACACGGTCAGCGTGCGGCGGCGAGGTGCTCCTCGACCATGGCAACGAAGTAGCCGTGCACCCGGTGGTCGCCGGTCAGCTCGGGGTGGAACGAGGTCGCGAGCAGGTTGCCCTGGCGCACGGCGACGATCCGGCTCTCCGGGCCGTCCGCGGCCGGAAGCTCGGCCAGCACCTCGACACCGGCGCCGACGGCCTCGACCCAGGGGGCGCGGATGAACACGCCGTGCACCGGGCCGCCGTCCAGGCCCTTGAAGTCGACTCCGGACTCGAAGGACTCGTTCTGGCGCCCGAAGGCGTTGCGCCGCACGGTCATGTCGATCCCGCCGACGGTCTCCTGGTCCTCGCGGCCGTCCAGGATCTTGTCGGCCAGCATGATCATGCCCGCGCAGGTGCCGTAGACCGGCATGCCGGCGGCGACCCGCTCGCGCACCGGGTCCATCACGCCGAACAGCAGCGCCAGCTTGGACATGGTGGTGGACTCCCCGCCGGGGATCACCAGCGCGTCGACCTCGGCCAGCTCCTCGGCACGGCGCACCGGGCGGGCCAGCGCGTCGGCCTCGGCCAGCGCGACCAGGTGCTCGCGGACGTCGCCCTGCAGGGCGAGGACGCCGATGACTGGAGTGCTCACGGTCTCAAACCTCTTCGATCGTTACTTCGTGTGTACGTGGCGCGGCCCGCCGCGCGCCGAGGCGCTGCGGCGGGCCGACGCTGGTCGCGGAGTGGTTACCAGCCGCGGTTGGCGTAGCGCTCGGTCTCGGGCAGGGTGTCGCAGTTGATGCCGACCATGGCCTCGCCCAGGTTGCGGGAGGCGTCCGCGATGATCTTCGGGTCGTCGAAGAAGGTGGTGGCCTTGACGATCGCGGCGGCACGCTTCGCCGGGTCGCCCGACTTGAAGATGCCGGAGCCGACGAAGACGCCCTCGGCGCCCAGCTGGCGCATCAGCGCGGCGTCGGCCGGGGTGGCCACACCACCGGCGGAGAACAGCACGACCGGCAGCTTGCCGAGCTCGGCGACCTCCTTGACGAGCTCGTACGGGGCGCGCAGCTCCTTGGCGGCGGCGTACAGCTCGTTGTTGTCGAAGCCGCGCAGCTTGGCGATCTCGTTCTTGATCTGGCGCAGGTGGCGGACGGCCTCGACGACGTTGCCGGTACCGGCCTCACCCTTGGAGCGGATCATGGCCGCGCCCTCGGCGATGCGGCGCAGGGCCTCGCCCAGGTTGGTGGCACCACACACGAAGGGGGTGGTGAACGCGAACTTGTCGGAGTGGTTGACCTCGTCGGCCGGGGTCAGCACCTCGGACTCGTCGATGTAGTCGACACCGAGCGACTGCAGGACCTGGGCCTCGACGAAGTGGCCGATCCGGGACTTCGCCATGACCGGGATGGAGACCGCGGCGATGATCTCCTCGATCATGTTCGGGTCGGACATCCGGGCCACGCCGCCGTCCTTGCGGATGTCCGCGGGGACCCGCTCGAGCGCCATGACGGCCACCGCGCCGGCGTCCTCGGCGATCTTCGCCTGCTCGGCGTTGACCACGTCCATGATCACACCGCCCTTGAGCTGCTCGGCCATGCCGCGCTTCACCCGGGCGGTGCCGATCTGCGGCTGGTCTGCGGTGGTGGGGGTGCTGGACACGTGAGACCTCACTCGAAGATGAACCAGTGCTATCGCCCTATGGTAGGCGGAAGAAACGGCCCCTCCATGCGCCACCAAGTCCAGCGCGGCCGACGGGATACGACAAACAGGCCGGATCCGGACGCACCGCTCCACGCCCCGCCGCCGGGGCATGTCCGGCAATGTCCGGACCTTACGCCGGGGCCCCCTCAGGCGTCAGGGCCGGCGGAGGCGTGTCGTCCATCTCGAAGGCCATCGGGAACGGCGCCTTGCCCGCCAGCCGGAAGTAGCGCACCAGCCGGTGCTCGCGCACCGCCCGGGCCGCCCGCACCGCGTCGTTGTGGAACCGCCGCGCCAGCGGCACCCGGCGGACCGCCGCCGTCAGATCCTTCACGGCCTCCTCGCCACCCGGCTCGGCGACCAGCACCGCGACCTGCTCCGGCTCGGCGAGCACCGCCCGCAGGGCCAGGCTCAGCTGGCTCTCCGCCACCTCGCGGTGCTCGTCCTCCGCCTGCCGGGCCGCGTGCGCCGCGTCCAGCAGCAGCAGCGAGGCCGCCGGGTCCAGCAGCGAGGAGGTCGCCAGCTCCATCGCCACCGAGGCCCGGCGGACCAGCTGCGCGTCCAGCGCCGCCCGTGCGGCGTCGATCCGGGCGTGCAGCCGGTCCAGCCGTCCGGCCGTCCAACTCAGGTACATGCCGAACAGCACCACGGCCACGCCGGCCCAGATCCAGGTAGTCACGGGGCGCTACGCTACCGGGTGCCGCGAGGTCAGCCCTCGATGGTGGCGCTGCGGTAGCAGTCGCGGTCGATGTCGGAGATGTTCACCGCGGTGAACAGCCGACCGCCCGGCGCCGGCCGGACGTGCTCGGCCAGCAGCGCCTGGACGGCCTCGCCGAGCGCCGCCTTCGCCTCCGGGGCGCGGCCGGGGAAGATCTGGAACTCCACGTACACCTGCTCGTCGGCGCCGGTGCTCTCGCCCACGACGAAGTCCTCGGTCCGGCGGAACAGCGTCTTGCACGCCTCGGGCCGGGCGTCGATGGTCTTCACGGCGAGCCGGTTGATCGCCAGGCCCAGCGCCCGGCGGTCGAAGGAGCCCTCCAGGCCCGGCGAGTAGTCGACGGAGATCTGCGGCATGGGGATACCTCCACGGGTCACGGTGATCAGTACGGTCCGGCAGACCCTAACCACCGGCGCCCGCGGTTGCTTCCCCCCGCAGGGGGAGCAACCGGCACCCGCCGGGCGCGCCTCAGTCGCGGGCCAGCCCGAACCGGCCGCGCCGCCCGGTGCGCTCGTCCTCCCCGACCACGGCCGCCGCACCCGACGCGACCGTCTCGTACACCGCCAGGATGTCCGCGCCGACCGTCGACCAGTCGAACCGCCGGACGTGCCGGGACGCCGCCTTGCGCAGCTCCTCCAGCCGGCCCGGGTCCCCCAGCAGGCGCAGCGCCGCACGGGCCAGCGCGTCCGCGTCCTCCACCGGGAACAGCTCGCCCGCGGCCCCGCCGTCCAGCACCTGCTTGAACGCGTCCAGGTCGCTGGCCAGCACCGGCGCACCCGCCGACATCGCCTCGACCAGGATGATCCCGAAGCTCTCGCCGCCGGTGTTCGGCGCCACGTACAGGTCGACGCTGCGCAGCAGCCGGGCCTTCTCCCGGTCGCTGACCATGCCGAGGAACTCCACCTGCCGGCGGACCTCGGGCGCCAGGCCCGCGACGGCCTCCTCCTCGTCGCCCTTGCCGGCCACCAGCAGCCGGACCCCGGGGCGCTCGGCGAGGATCCTCGGCAGGGCGGCCAGCAGCGTCGGCAGGCCCTTGCGCGGCTCGTTGATCCGGCCGATGAACCCGATCGTGCCGGGCTCGCCCGCGGCCGCGCCGCCCGTCCAGCGGGAGTCCGGCTCGGCCTCCGCGAAGAAGCCGACGTCCACGCCGTTCGGGATCACCACCGCGTCCCCGCCCAGGTGCTCGACCAGGGTGCGCCGCGCGTACTCGCTCACCGCGATCCGGGCCCGCATCTTCTCCAGCCCCGGCTGGAGGATCGGCGAGGCCGCGATCATCGCCCGCGAGCGCGGGTTGGAGGTGTGGAAGGTGCCGACCATCGGCCCGGACGCGGACCACGCCGCCAGCATCGACAGGCTCGGCGAGGCCGGCTCGTGGACGTGCAGGATGTCGAAGCGGCCCTCGTTCAGCCAGCGCCGCACCCGGGCGGCGGACAGGATGCCGAAGCTCAGCCGCGCCACCGAGCCGTTGTACGGCACCGCGACCGCCCGCCCGGCCGAGACGACGTACGGCGGCAGCGCCTCGTCGTCCTCGGCGGGCGCCAGCACCGACACCTCGTGGCCGAGGCCGATCAGGTGCTCGGCGAGGTCCCGGATGTGGAACTGCACGCCGCCGGGGACGTCCCAGTCGTACGGGCAGACGATGCCGATCTTCACTGCTTCCTCATGCTCCTTCAGGGCCCGGAGGCCTCGGCGGCGGGCTCGACGGCCCGCTCTGCGGCGCCGGCGGGCTCCGCGGCGGGCGCTTCCGCCGCCGCACGGACCGGCAGGTCGGCCAGCCAGAAGCGCTGCAGCATGTGCCAGTCCTCGGGGTGCTCGCGGATCCCCTGCTCCCAGATGTCCGCCATCGCCTGCACCATGGCCTGGGTCTGCTCCTTGCGGTCGCCCTCGGCGGGCACCGGGATCTCCGGGTTTATCCGCGCCCGCAGCACCCGACCGTCGTACCAGAGGGTGGCCGGCATCAGCGCCGCGCCCGTCCGCTGGGCCAGGGCCGCCGGACCGGCCGGCATCCTGGTCGCCTCGCCGAAGAACGACACCTCGACGCCGGCCTCCGAGAGGTCCCGGTCGCCGACCAGGCAGACCAGCCGGCCCGCCCGCAGCCGGCGGGCCATCGTGCCGACCACCGAGACGCCGCTGCCGGTCAGCGCCAGCACCTCCATGCCCAGGCTCTCCCGGAACTCCACGAACCGGTCGAACAGGCGCTCCGGCTTCAGCCGCTCGGCGACCGTGGTGAACGGGTACCCCTCCAGCGCGACCCACGCGCCCGCGAGGTCCCAGTTGGCCATGTGCGGCAGCGCCACCACCACACCGCGGCCGGAGTCCAGCATCGCGCGCATCTGCTCGGAGCCCTCGACCTGGACGTCCCGGGCGATCCGCTCGCGGCTCCACACCGGCAGCCGGAAGGACTCCATCCAGTACCGCATGTACGAGCGCATCCCGGCCCGCGACAGCTCGCGCAGCCCGGCCTCGTCCAGCTCGGGCCGCACCCGGCGCAGGTTCTTCTCCAGTTGCAGCACCCGCGGCCCGCGGCGGCGCCACGCGGTGTCCGCGAGCCGTTCGAACAGGGCGCGCGCCACCGGCTCCGGCAGATGCTTCAGCACCGCCCAGCCCAGCGCGTACGCCGAATACACCAGTCGGTCCTTCACCGAAGGCCCGCCCCCCTTCAGCTCCCGGCCGCCATCCGGTCGGCCTCGAACGCCTCGCGGCGCACTGTCAGCATCCGCTGGAACACCGTCACCAGGCTGCCCGCCGCCACCAGCCACAGCGCCACCGGCAGCAGCCACTCCACGTACGGCACCCCGAACGTCGCCAGGCCCGCGACCCCGGCCGCGACCAGGCTGATCACCAGCCGCTCGGCCCGCTCCACCAGCCCCGACACGTCGCACGGCAGGCCCTGGCTCTCCGCCCTGGCCTTGGTGTACGACACCACCAGGCCGCTCGCCAGGCAGAAGATCGCCACGGCGCACAGCAGGTTGTTGTCACCCTTGCCCGCGTACCACATGGCCAGACCGCCGAAGATAGCCGCGTCGGCCACCCGGTCCAGCGTGGAGTCCAGGAACGCGCCCCAGCGGCTGGTCCGGCCCAGCTGCCGGGCCATGTTCCCGTCCACCAGGTCCGAGAAGATGAACAGCGTGATCGTGATGGTGCCCCAGAAGAACTCCCCGCGGGGAAAGAACACCAGCGCACCGGCCACCGAACCGGCCGTACCGACCAGCGTCACGGCGTCCGGGCTCACGCCCAGCCGGATCAGGAACGCGGCGAACGGGGTCAGGACACGTGTGAAGAAGGCACGCGCGTATTTGTTGAGCATGGCCTTCCCGACCGCTCCGATCTCCCTGGTACCCGCCTGCGGCCCAAGACGCGGCAGGCGGCCGGACGGATCAGCCCATCCGGCGCACCCATCGTATCCACGCCGAACGACACCCTCCGCCGCACCGCACCGCCCACCCGGCCCCACGGGCGCCCGCCCGCCACCCCCGGCACGCGGCCACACACGAACGGTGACCACCCGGGCCGCCCCGCCCGCGCCCCCGCCACCCCCGCCCACCAGCCACGTCACGCGCAGCGGTGCCGCGCGCCCGCACCCGCCCCGGTCGCACCGCAGGCGGGGAGTTGAAGACGGACCCTAGACTTTTCACGACAGTCCGGCCGCCGCCAGGACACCCCCGGCGACCGGCCAGGCGCGACGGGAGGAGACCCCCCGATGCCCGACCGCAGCACCGCACGAGCCGGCCAGGCGCCCACCGTCGCCGACCCCCGGCACCTGCGCAACGTCGTCCTGATCGGCTGCAGCGGCGTGGGCAAGACCACCCTCGCCGAGTCACTCGCCCTCGCCGCCGGCGCCGTCAACCGCCCCGGGCGCATCGCCGACGGCAACACCGTCTCCGACCACGAGGACATCGAGCACCAGCAGCAGCGCTCCGTCCAGCTCTCGCTGCTCCCCCTCGAGTGGAACGGCATCAAGGTCAACCTGCTCGACCCGCCCGGCCACCCCGACTTCGCCGCCGAGCTGCGCGCCGCCCTGCACACCGCCGACGGCGCCGTCTTCGTCGTCTCCGCCACCGAGCCGATCACCGCCCCCACCCGAGCCCTGTGGCGCCAGTGCGCGGCCGAGTCCATCCCCCGGGCCATCGCCGTCGCCAAACTCGACGTCGCCCGCAGCAGCTTCGACGACATCCTCACCGCCTGCCACGACGCCTTCGGCCTGGGGCCCGACACCCTGCGCCCGCTCTTCCTGCCCGTCCACCAGGGCGACCACCCCACCGGCACCGTCGACCTCCTCACCGGCCGCGGCTACGGCGAGGCCGGCCAGGAGATCGACGCCGGCCAGGCCCCCGGGGCCGGCCCGGCCAGGGAAAGCCTCGTCGAGGCCATCTCCGGCCAGGACGACACCCTGATGGAGCGCTACCTGGCCGGCGAGACCCTCGACACCGAGGCCCTGGAGGCCGGGCTGCGCCGCGAGGTCCTCGCCTGCGCCCTCCACCCCGCCCTGCCCACCACCGACGGCGGCATCGGCGCGGCCGAACTCCTCGACCTCATCACCACCGCGTTCCCCGACCCCACCGAACGCACCCGCCCGGGCCCCGACTGCGACCCCGACGCCCCCCTCGCCGCCCAGGTCGTCCGCGTCACCAGCGACGCCTACGTCGGCCGGGTCAGCCTGCTGCGCATCTACGCCGGCACCCTGCACCCCGACACCCACATCCACCTCACCGGCCCCGGGCACTCCGGCGACCACCAGGAGGGCGACGAACGCGTCACCGGCCTCACCAGCCCGTTCGGCAAGCTGCAGCGGCCCGTCCCGCACGCCGTCGCCGGGGACCTGGTCAGCGCCGCCAAGCTCACCAGCGCCCGGTCCGGCGACACCGTCCACGAACCCGGCCACCCGGTGAAGCTCGACGGCTGGACGCTGCCCGAACCGCTGCTCCCGATCGCCGTCGAGGCCCACAGCAAGGCCGACGACGACAAGCTCTCCCAGGCCCTCAACCGGCTCACCGCCGAGGATCCGGCGCTGCGCCTCGAACAGAACCCGGACACCCACCAGCTGGTCCTCTGGTGCACCGGCGAGGCCCACGCCGAGGTCGTCCTCGACCGGCTCCGCGGCCGGCACGGGGTCCACGTCGACACCGTCGAACCCAGGGTCGCCCTGCGCGAGACCTTCGGCACCGCCGCCGCCGGCCACGGCCGGCTGGTCAAGCAGTCCGGCGGCCACGGCCAGTACGCCATCTGCGAGCTGGAGGTCGAGCCGCTTCCCGCCGGCTCCGGCTTCGAGTTCCAGGAGCACGTGGTGGGCGGCGCCGTCCCCAAGCACTTCATCCCCTCCGTCGAGAAGGGCGTCCGCGCCCAGCTCGCCAAGGGCGTCTCCACCGGGCACCCGCTCGTCGACGTCCGGGTCACGCTCACCGACGGCAAGGCGCACTCGGTCGACTCCTCGGACTCCGCCTTCCAGGCCGCCGCCGCCCTCGCCCTGCGCGACGCCGCCGAGCACGCCGTCATCCGGCTGCTGGAACCGGTCGCCGCCGTCAGCGTCCTACTCCCCGACGACTACCTCGGCGCCGTACTCGGCGACCTCTCGGCCCGCCGCGGCCGCGTCCTCGGCACCGAGACCGGCGGCCCGAGCCTGACCCTGCTGCGCGCCGAGGTGCCGGAGCTCGAACTCGCCCGCTACCCGGTCGACCTGCGTTCACTCACCCACGGCACCGCCGAGTTCTCCCGCGCCTACCTGCGCCACGAACCCATGCCCGCCGCGCTGGCCGCCCGCCTCGCGGACGACGACGGGTAGGACGACGGGTAGCCGACGGACAGGGCGCCTACCGCTTGGGCAGCGCGCAGGCCGGCGTGCCGCCCGGCATCCGGTGCCGGTTCTTCGACACCCAGCGGTACACCGCACCCGCCAGCGGCCGCACCGGCGCCAGCGCCAGCGCCCCGCCCAGGTACGCCCACACCCCGCCCGAGCGCATCAGCAGCCGGGCCACCGCCTGCGCCCCGCCGTACACCCGGCCGGCCGGAGTGATCCAGAGCACCTCGCGCTCCGCGCGCTCCCAGGACACCTCTCCGCGCCCCCCGGCCCTCGCGTCCAGCGCCGCCAGGTCCGCGAACTGGAACGGCACCCCCTCCCAGCCGCCGGACGCCAGCGTCTGCCGCAGATACCGCTCCGCCCACGTCTCGCACGTCGTGCAGAACGAGCAGTCCCCGTCGAAGACCAGTACCGGATCCTTCACCGCAGTTGCCTCCATACGCCCATCGTGCACCACCGCCCACCGCCGTCCGGCCACCGGGTTCCGAACCGGCGAAACCTGGGCATCATGGCCCACAGGCCCACCGCGGCCGGATCGTGACGCCTCTTCAGACGATCATCCGCGCGGCACCACCACGGCACGGTAACCTGCCGCTGACAAGGGGAGGAGGGGACGCCACCGTGACGACACTCGACATGACCCCGGGTGCGCAGATACCCCGGACCGACGCCGGCCCGCAGACCGCCGTCACCCAGGCGCTCTCCTCGGCCGCCTACCGTGACAGCCCGATCTCGGACTTCGTGAAGCAGGTCACCGCCGCCACCGAGAAGAAGGGGCGGTTCGCGCTCTTCCAGCCGAACCTGGGCGAGGCCTTCAGCAGGGCCGTCATCGCCCGCACGCTCGGCGCCGGGCGCAAGCCCATCGTGCCCTCCTTCGGCACCGACACCCGCCAGATCGTCGAGCACTGCCTGGCCGCCCAGGAGCTGCGCGACTCCCGCGACCGCAGCCTCACCACCATCACCGTCGTCACCGGCGTGCTCTTCCTCCCCGGCACCCTGATCTGGCTCGCCGCCTTCCAGCTGCGCGCCTGGCTCCGCAAGGACAACGCCAAACAGGCCGGCCTCTACGGCACCCTCGCGCTCGTCGCCGCGGCCGCCGTCGCCGTCCTGCTCGCCGTCCGACCGCCCCTCGGCGGCCCGCTCGGCATCTACCTGCGCATCGTCATGCTCGCCCCCGTCGTCGGCTGGTACCTCGCCAAGCGGATCGTCCTGCGCTCCACCGAGGACCTCCGCGCCCGCTGGCAGGCCCTCGTCGAGGGCACCGCCGTGGCCGCCACCGTGCCGCAGGCCGTCCCCCGCGACGACCTCGACAAGAAGGCCACCGACCTGCGCGCCAAGCTCGGCCGGCTCGAAGCCGAGCAGGAGACCAACATCCAGCACTACGCCGGGCCCAAGGGCATCCTCGGCGTCGGAAAGCGCTGGGGCGAGTGGCGGATGGTCGACGTGCTGCGCCCCGCCGAGGGCCACGCCGACTTCCGCGCCTTCCACCCCTGGGACCTCGTCCGCAAGATCGCCGGCCACCTCAAGGGCCTGGGCATCAGCGAGGTCGCCAACAGCGGCATGACCAACGTCTCCGTCAAGCAGTGGGTGGTGCTTGAGGTCGGCGAGGGCGCGGACGAGATCGGCCGGCCCGGCGGCGCCGACATGGACGGCGACCGGATGCGCGATTTCGCCATCCAGTCCGTCGCCGACAAGCAGACCTTCGCGGGCGGCGGCCCCCGGCACTACCTCGCCACCCAGTTCATCACCTTCGACGGCAAGCTGATCATCACCTTCACCGTCACCGTCACCCTGCTCGCCAACACCCTGACGGTCGCCGTCGCCGGCTACGCCCTCGGCCCGGTCAACGGCCTCTTCTTCGACAAGCCCAAGCCGAAGGAGCGGACCGAGCCGAAGACCGGCAAGTTCTGGGAGGAGCGCACCATCCAGCTCCCCCTGATCGACAACGACGAGGTGGTGCGCCAGGCCGTCCGCGCGCCCTTCATGCGCGCCCCCGGTCTGCTGGCCTGGCTCGGCGGCGGCCTCGGCCTGCCCGAGCCCTTCGGCCTGCGGCACGCCTGGGCCTCGCCGCCCTGGGGCAGCCGGTTCATGACGGACAACGCGCTCAACGCCTCCGTCCCGGTGCTCAGCGCCGTGCACGCGGCCACCCTGGAGTTCCTGGACGAGCACGACCTGGACACCGAGCGGTTCTTCAAGAACCGGGCCTCGATCATCAAGTCCGAGGCGCAGGGCAGCCGGCCCTACAACGTCGACCGGTTCGACGCGGGCTGAGCAGGCATGTGGGAAGGGGCCCGACCGGAGATCCGGTCGGGCCCCTTCCCACATGTCCGGGCTCAGTCCTGCGGCCAGACCTCGGCCAGCATCTTGCGGGTGTCCGCCAGCAGCTGCGGCAGCACCTTGGTGTGGCCGACCACCGGCATGAAGTTGGTGTCCCCGCCCCAGCGCGGCACCACGTGCTGGTGCAGGTGCGCCGCGATCCCGGCACCCGCCGCGGCGCCCTGGTTCATCCCGATGTTGAACCCGTGCGCCCCCGAGGCCGAACGCAGCGCCGTCATCGCCTTCTTGGTGAACACCGCCAGCTCGGCGGTCTCCGCCTCGTCCAGGTCGGTGTAGTCGGCGACGTGCCGGTACGGGACCACCATCAGGTGGCCGCCGTTGTACGGGTACAGGTTGAGCACCGCGAACACGGCGCTGCCGCGCGCGATCACCAGCCCGTCCTCGTCGCTCAGCGACGGGATCGAGCAGAACGGGCAACCGTCGTCCGGAGCCGGGCCGGTGGGCTTGTTCTCGCCCTGGATGTACGCCATCCGATGGGGGGTCCACAGGCGGCGGAAGCCGTCCGGCTCGCCGACGCCCCGCTGCAGTTCCGGCTCAGTCGTCATGCTGATCAGCATATTCGCACCGGCTGGCTTGCAAAGCAGTGCGGGGCAGACTCCTCGGAAGCCTGCCCCGCGAACCGCCGCCTACGGCATCACACCTGGATGCGACGCTCCACCGCGTCCACGATCTCGGCGACCGCGTCGGCCAGCGGCACGCCGTTCTTCTGCTCGCCGTTGCGGTAGCGGAAGGAGACCGCGCCCGCCTCGACGTCGTCGTTGCCGGCGATCAGCATGAACGGCACCTTGGACTTCTGGGCGTTGCGGATCTTCTTCTGCATCCGGTCGTCCGAGGTGTCCACCTCGACCCGGATCCCGCGCTTCTTCAGCTCGGCCGCGACCTCCAGCAGGTACGGCACGTGCTCGTCGGTGATCGGGATGCCGGTCACGGTGACCGGGGCGAGCCACGGCGGCATGGCGCCGGCGTAGTGCTCCAGCAGCACCGCGAAGAAGCGCTCGATCGAGCCGAACAGCGCACGGTGGATCATGACCGGCCGCTGCCGCGAACCGTCCGCCGCCGTGTACTCCAGGTCGAAGCGCTCGGGCAGGTTGAAGTCGAGCTGGATGGTCGACATCTGCCAGGTCCGGCCGATCGCGTCCTTCGCCTGGACCGAGATCTTCGGGCCGTAGAAGGCCGCGCCGCCCGGGTCAGGGACGAGCGGGAGGCCCTGCTTCTCGGCCACGTTCGCGAGGACGGCGGTGGCCTCCTCCCAGGCCTCGTCCGAACCGACGAACTTCACCGGGTCCTTGGTGGAGAGCTCCAGGTAGAAGTCGGTCAGACCGTAGTCGCGCAGCAGGTTGAGCACGAAGGTCAGCGTCGAGTCGAGCTCCTCCGCCATCTGCTCACGGGTGCAGTAGATGTGCGCGTCGTCCTGGGTGAAGCCGCGGGCCCGGGTCAGACCGTGCACCACACCGGACTTCTCGTACCGGTACACCGTGCCGAACTCGAAGAGGCGCAGCGGCAGTTCACGGTACGAGCGGCCGCGCGCGTCGAAGATCAGGTTGTGCATCGGGCAGTTCATGGGCTTCAGGTAGTAGTCCACGCCCTCGTCGAGCTGCATGGGCGGGTACATACCGTCGGCGTACCAGTCCAGGTGGCCGCTCTTCTCGAAGAGCTTCCCCTTGGTGGCGTGCGGGGTGTAGACGAACTCGTAGCCCTCCTCCTCGTGCCGGCGGCGCGAGTAGTCCTCCATGGCGCGGCGGATGATGCCGCCCTTGGGGTGGAAGACGGCGAGGCCGGAGCCGATCTCCTCGGGGATGGAGAAGAGGTCGAGCTCGTTGCCGAGCTTGCGGTGGTCGCGCTTCTCGGCCTCGACGAGGAAGTCGAGGTGCGCCTTCAGCTCGTCCTTGGTCGGCCACGCGGTGCCGTAGATGCGCTGGAGCATCGGGTTGCGCTCACTGCCGCGCCAGTAGGCGGCCGCGTTGCGCATCAGCTTGAACGCCGGGATGTGCCGGGTGGACGGCAGGTGCGGGCCGCGGCAGAGGTCGCCCCAGCACAGCTCGCCGGACTTGGCGTCCAGGTTGTCGTAGATCGTCAGCTCGCCGGCGCCGACCTCGACGTCGGCACCCTCGCCGGCGGTCGCGGCGGAGCCCTTGAGGCCGATCAGCTCCAGCTTGTACGGCTCGGCGGCCAGCTCTTCGGTGGCGGCCTCGTCGGTCACCACGCGGCGGGAGAACTTCTGGCCCTTCTTGATGATCTCCTGCATGCGCTTCTCGATGGCCTTGAGGTCATCGGGGTGGAACGGCTTCTCGACGTCGAAGTCGTAGTAGAAGCCGTCCTTGACCGGCGGGCCGATGCCGAGCTTGGCCTCCGGGAAGAGCTGCTGCACGGCCTGCGCCATGACGTGCGCGGTGGAGTGGCGCAGGATGTCCAGGCCGTCCTTGCTGCCGATCGCGACCGGCTCGACCTCCTCGCCGTCCTGCACGGCGTACGCGAGGTCCTTGAGCTGGCCGCCGACGCGGGCGGCGATGATCGAGCGGTCGTCCGCGAAGAGCTCGGCGGCCGTAGTGCCCGTGGTCACCACGCGCTCTTCCCGATCGGGTTCGCGGTTGATGATTACCCGGACGTCCGTCACCGGTCTCTCCTGACGTGCTGGATTCATAGGACGCAACACTGCGCTGCGCGTGACGATGGTACCGAGAGCACCACCCCCGCCGTGCACCTACGCCCCCTGTCCCCCCTCCCCCAGCCCCTTGAGCAGCCGCTCCCGCTCGGCGTCCTCCAGCCCGCACGGTTCCAGGCCGCGCGGCTGCGCGAGCCGGCGGAAGCCGCCGCGCCGCTCCAGCCGGCCGCTGACCCGCACCGGGGTGCCCGCCAGGTGGGCCTCGGCGGCCAGCCGGTAGGCGGGGTCGGGCAGCCTGAGCCGCACCTCGGCGACCTCGGCCCCGCCGAGCACCCGCATCCGGACGGTGCCCGGCCCGGCCGGGTCGGCGCGCTTGAGGCGCACGACCACGCCGACCAGGGTGACCGCGACGGCCGGCTCGATCCGCTCGAGCAGCGCGGCGGCCTCCTCCAGGGCGGGCAGGTCCCCCGGCGAGAACTCCAGGGCGATCCGCCGGTCGCCGAACCCGCCGGGCGTCCCCGCGGCGGCCGACCACGCGACGGACAGCTGCGCCGCCGTCGCCCCGCGCACCAGGTCCGCGACGGACTGCACCAGCTCCCGGCTGACCCCGGCCTGCACCGCGTTCTCGAAGGCCTCCGGCCCGCCGCTGACCCTCCGGTAGTCGACGGCGTCGCGCAGCGCCTCCAGCGCGCGCACCAGCGTGGTCACCGCCGCCCGCCCCTCGGGCGCGGGCGTGTACGCGGTGAGGCCCGCGCCGCCCTCCACCACCAGGACCCGCTCCAGGAAGTCCTTGGCCCAGGCGTCCAGCCGCGCGC
Source organism: Kitasatospora sp. NPDC052868 (assembly GCF_044547105.1). Taxonomy (NCBI): domain Bacteria; kingdom Bacillati; phylum Actinomycetota; class Actinomycetes; order Kitasatosporales; family Streptomycetaceae; genus Kitasatospora; species Kitasatospora sp. NPDC052868. The sequence goes on from NZ_JBITZW010000008.1 coordinate 225,401, forward strand.
CGAAGTACGCGGCCCTGGTCCGCCCGGCCTTGGCGCCCGCCGCGAGCATCCCGCGCGCCGCCTGGTGCAGCCGCTCGGCGCCGTCCCAGGGCGCGGTACCGGCCGGGCCCGGCAGCTCGCGCCGCCAGTGCAGTTCGTCGCCGGGGACGGCGAGCGCCAGCAGGATCGAGCGGGCCGAGGGGCTGCGCGAGCGCGACAGCGCGGTGACGGCGTCGGCGAGCAGCTCGACGGCGTCGTCGAAACCGTCCCCCGCGGGCACCAGCAGGCTCGTCCCCGGGTCCGTGTCGTCCGGCGGCGTCCAGCGGCCGTACCGGGCGGACGGGCCGCCGCGCCGCACCCAGCCGTGCCGGGCGAGCAGCGTGCAGAGCACCGCCGGGTCGACGGCCGCCGGGTCGGGCAGTGCCCGGGCGCCGTCCGGCAGCCCCTGTGGCAGTGTCATCGTCCTGCTCCTCCCCGCCGGGGCGGGGCCGTCACGGGCTGCCGCCCGCACCGACCCGCGCCATGATGTCGCACAGTGCGCGGTCGTCGAAGACCTTCGCGGTGGGCACCCGGACGTTGGTCCGCCGCTGCCCGGTCACCGGGTGGCCGGCCAGGTTGACCCAGTAGCAGCAGTGCCGCAGCTCCAGCGCGTCCGGCCGGGCCGCCAGCCAGCGGTCGACCCGGCGCGGCAGCAGCATCACCACCAGGATCTTCGGCACCGCGACCCGCACCCGGGCCAGCTTTCGCAGGTGCTCGTTGTCCAGGGTGAAGCCGAAGTGCGGCCCGGCGGGCTCGGGGGCGATCTGCTGGGTGGCCTTGAGCTGGATCTTGATGGTCACCTCGTCGTCCACCTGGTGCGCCCGGGAGCCGTGGCTCACGTGCCAGTCGATGCCGTTGTCCGGGAACGGCTGGGACAGCGAGCAGCCCGCCGCCGCCACCACCGCGTGCAGGTACCCGACCTGCAGTGTCTCCATGCAGGCCGTCACCGCCAGATCGCCCCGCAGGACGGCCGCCGCCTCCTCGGGCTGCGGCTGTGTCAGCGCCATCGCCCCGTAGCCTCCCCCGGCCCCGGGCCCGTCCGGATTCGAACAGGACACCCGACCGAAGCATCCCCGGCCAGGGCTCGGCCAAACGGTTGAACGGGCGTCAGGAGCGGTATCACCCTCACGGAACGCAGTACCTGAGGGGCAGTCATGCAGCAGCACTGGTTCACCGGCCCGCTCGCCTCCTTCGACACCGAGACCACCGGCGTGGACGTCGAGACCGACCGGATCGTCTCGGCCGCCCTGGTCGTCCAACCCGCCCCGGGCGCTCCCCCGCAGACCTCCGCCTGGCTCGCCGACCCCGGCGTGCCGATACCGGACGGCGCCCGGGCCGTGCACGGCATCTCCGACGAACACGTCCGGGCCCACGGCCGCCCCGCCCGTACGGTGGTGGCGGAGATAGCCCGCGCCCTCGCCGAGCAGTCCCGCGCCGGGCGCCCGCTGGTGGTGATGAACGCCCCCTACGATCTGACGCTGCTGGACCGCGAGTTGCGCCGCCACCGCGGCCTGTCGCTGACCGACGCGCTGGGCGGCGGAGGGCTGCTGGTGCTCGACCCGCGGGTGCTGGACAAGCACGTGGACCGCTACCGCAAGGGCCGCCGCACCCTCACCGACCTGTGCGCGCACTACGGGGTGGAGCTGGCCGGGGCGCACGACGCGGCCGCCGACGCGACGGCGGCACTGGACCTGGTCCGGGCGATAGCGACCCGCTACCCGGTGGCCCTGGGCGGGCTCTCGGCGGCCGAACTGCACCTGCGGCAGGCGGTCTGGCACGCGGCGCAGGCCCGGGGGCTGCAGAACTGGTTCGACCGGACGGGCACGCCGGAGCGGGTGGACCTCTCCTGGCCGCTGCGCCCGGCCCGGTGCGGCTGCGGCCGGCGGCTGTCACCGGAGCACAGCTGCGAGGTCGCGGCGTAGCGGCGGGTGCGAGGTCACGGCGGGCGCGCGGACACGCAACAGGCCCCGACCGGTTTCCCGATCAGGGCCTGTGTGCTGTCCGGTGGGCGATACTGGGATCGAACCAGTGACCCCTTCGGTGTGAACGAAGTGCTCTCCCGCTGAGCTAATCGCCCGGGCAACGAGAAGAAGACTAGCACCATTCGAGGGGTGCCGTACAACTCGCACCACCCGGCACCCGGTCGGCACATCCGCAGAAGTCCGACTCCGCACGGAAGATGACTGTGCCTCAGCCCGATTCCGTACAACTGCCGACGGATTCCGGAAATACATGTGAGGCCCAGTCGATAATCGACTGGGCCTCACATATCACAATGCATTCCGGTGGGCGATACTGGGATCGAACCAGTGACCCCTTCGGTGTGAACGAAGTGCTCTCCCGCTGAGCTAATCGCCCGGGTGCAGGGAAAACATTACCGCATCCCGCGGGGTGCTCCGAACACCCCGCGGCCGGACCCCGGCCACCCGGACGGCCCCGGGCGGATCACCCGGACGGCCCACACCGGTGGCGCCGGGCGGGCTCAGCCGCCGTTGATCTTCCAGGGCATGACCAGCCCGTACTTCCACAGGTACCAGCCGCCGATCCCGGCGATCACCGCGAGGCCGATCGCGGTCAGGGTGAGGTTGCGTCGGCGCACCCTCGGGTCCATCGCCTTCTGGGCGGCCTCGGCCACCTTGCGACGGGTCCAGCGCAAGGCCAGCTGGGCCCAGACGAACTCGGTGGCCCAGATGCCCATGCCCAGGAAGATCACCACCCAGCCCGGTCCGGGCAGCGGCAGCATGATCACGCCGAGCACCACCACCGCCAGGCCGGCCAGGAAGATCACCACCTGCCAGCTCAGGTGCAGCGGCCGGGAGCGGCGGATGAAGTGCGGCGCGCGCGAGCCGAGCGCCCGCCCGCCGTCGACGCCCGACCCCTCGCCCCCGCCGCCCTGTGCGCCGTCCTCCGCTCCCCCGTGCGCCCCCGTCTCCTCCGGCACCGCCGCCTCCCCCGTTCTCGTGATCTCGTCCGCGTTCCCGCGCGCCTTGTCGCTTCGCACAGTCATGCCAGGAAACTAACCGAGAAGTGGTGCGGTAATGCCCCGACAGGCACTCCGTGCCGATTCCGCAATGCGCCGTAAGGGGTACGACTCGCCCCCGAATCGGGACAGAGGGGTTTACATCGGTCTTGGGGGTGGGATGGTCCGTTCGCCGACGTGCGATTCCCCGAGCGCACACTGAGCGAAAGGCCATGGCGCTTATGAACACCACGGTCAGCTGCGAGCTGCACCTGCGCCTCATCGTGTCCAGCGAGTCCTCACTGCCCGTCCCCGCGGGCCTGCGCTACGACACCGCCGACCCCTATGCCGTGCACGCCACGTTCCACACCGGCGCGGACGAGACCGTGGAGTGGGTGTTCGCCCGAGATCTCCTTGCGGAGGGGCTGCACCGACCCACCGGTACCGGCGACGTCCGGGTGTGGCCGTCGCGCAGCCACGGGCAAGGGGTGGTCTGCATCGCCCTGAGCTCTCCGGAAGGAGAAGCCCTGCTGGAAGCCCCGGCCCGGGCGCTTGAGTCGTTCCTCAAGCGGACGGACGCCGCGGTGCCCCCCGGCACCGAACACCGCCACTTCGACCTCGACCGGGAGCTGTCCCACATCCTCGCTGAAAGCTGAATTCGACCGGAGGCGGTCACGCCCCGCCGGCGGCGGGGCCGTACCCCCTGCCGTCACCGCAGCCGTCCTACTCGGGGGCACGGCAGCAGACTCAGCCGCGCACGACGCGGTCTCGGGGCCGGTGAGCGGCCCGCCCCCCACCGGGGCGGGCCGGAGCACCACAGGCGCCCGGCACTGGAGCCGGCCATCCGTACGGGTGGCCGGCCTCGCTGCCGGGCGCCTGTGGTTTTCCGGGGCCGGGCGAACACCCTGACGCCTTCCGTACGTTCCTTCGAAAGAAGCGGCCGCCCTAGGGGCGCACGGCCCGGTAAGGTCTGAAGTGACCGTAGACGCGGGGTGCCGACGGCCCCCTCCGCGCGAGGAGCCCCCACGTGCTGATCACCCATGACACCGAGTGCGCGCTGAGCATCCTCGTCGAGCTGCTCAACACCGCCCCCGAGGTGTGCGGCACCGAGCTGCTGCCCGACGTGGCCGCGCTGGACGCCTTCGTGATCCGCCAGGAGATCAGCGAGATCGACTCGCTGACCGCGGACGACCTGCGCAGCGTGCACGAGCTGCGGTCCCGGCTCCGCGAGGTGTTCGGCACCGAGTCCACCGAGGAGGCCGCCGAGCTGGTGAACGCACTGGTCGCCGCCGCCGGCACCACGCCCCGGCTGACCAACCACGACCACCACGGCTGGCACATCCACTACTTCGCGCCGCACGCCGCGCTCGGCGACCACCTGGCGGCCGAACTGGGCATGGCGCTGGCGTTCATCCTGATGGCCGGCGAGCGCGAGCGGCTGCGCCGCTGCGAGGCGCCGGACTGCGCCCGCGTCTTCGTGGACCTCTCGCGCAACCGCTCCCGCCGCTACTGCGACAGCCGCACCTGCGGCAACCGGCTCCACGTGGCCGCGTACCGGGCCCGGCAGCGGTCGGCGGAGGCCGTGCCCTCCGCCTGACCGTCGCGGGCCGGCACGGCCTGCCGGTCACGGCTCCCCGGTCGCGCCCGATCGGTGGCGGTCACGTCGGTGGCGGTCACGGCCGGGCGGGCACGGTCAGAGGCCGCGGCGGCGGAGGATCTCCTCGATGTCGGCGAAGTCGCCGAGTCCGTCGTCCGACTTCCCGGCGGGCTTCCTCGGCGCCTTGGGGGCGGCCTTCCCCGGCTCCGGCGTGGCGGTGACAGCCGGGCGGGCGGGGCCCGCGGCCGCCGCGGCGGCCGGGCCCGACGCATCGCCCTCGACGGCGCGGCGCCGGCCCACCCAGCGGGTGGTGACCAGCAGGCCGGCCGAGACCGCCAGCAGCGCCAGGCCCGTCCAGACCCGGGGGTCGAACACCAGGTCCGTCGCCCAGTCGGCGAGCTCGCCGCCGATCGTCCGCGCCACCGGGAACAGGCCCGACAGATAGAGCCCGGCCGGCAGCAGCGCCACCGCGAACCAGCGGGTCGCGGAGAGCAGGCGCCTCCGGTAGGCGCGCATCCCCGCCATCGCCACCCCGCCCGCCGTGAGCGCGAATGCCACCGCCGCCGTCAACACGGCCGCACTCCGACCCGGGCGTGCGGCCGTATGGTCGTCCTGGTCATCGGACCTCCCGTCGGTCTGGGCCTCGGGGCACACCGTGCCTGGCACGGTGCCCACTAGTGGAACACTGAGGGCATGATCGAAGGTTCCCTCCCCCGCCTCGAGTTCTGGTGCGAGCTCCAGTGCCCGGACTGCCGCACCGCGCTGGACGACGTACGGGCGCTGCGCGCCGCGTACGGCGACGCGCTCCCCATCGAGCTGCGGCACTTCCCGCTGGAGAAGCACAAGCACGCCTACGCCGCCGCACAGGCCGTCGAGGAGGCGTTCGCGCAGGGCCTGGGCTGGCCCTACGTGGAGGCGCTGCTGGCCCGGGTCGAGGACCTGGACGCGCGCGGCGAGCAGGTGCTGCTGGAGGTGGCCGCCGAGGTCGGGGTGGACGCCGAGGAGGTGGACACCGCGCTGATCGACGGCCGCCACATGCTGATCGTGGACGCCGACCAGGCCGAGGGCAAGGCGATCGGCGTGACGGGCACGCCGACGTACGTGATCGCCGGGCAGCGGCTGGACGGCGGGCAGAGCCAGGACGGCCTGCGGGCCCGGATCACCGCCATCATCGAGGCGGCGAAGGCGTCCTGACGACCGGTCAGATCAGCGTCTTGCCGTAGACCCGGTTGGTGATCCGGAAGCCGAGCGAATCGTAGAGCCGGATCGCGACCTCGTTGCCGGAGAAGACGTTCAGCCCGAGGTCGTGCACTCCGGCGGCCAGGCACTCGCGCTCGGCGAGCAGCATCAGGGAGCGCCCGTGGCCCCGCCCCCGGTGGGCCTCGGCCACCTCGACCACCATCACCCAGGCGAGCGGACCGCCGCCGGGCAGGTCGCGGACCCGCAGGGCCAGCCAGAGGGCGCCCAGCGGGTCCGGCCCGGCGCCGTGCAGCCGGCGCAGGACGACGCCCGGGGTGTCGGCCCCCTGCGGCAGCAGGTGCACATGGTCGGCGTCCGACTTCGCCCGGGCCTGCTGCTCGCTGAGGCCGGAGGAGAGCAGGTCGTGGATGTACCCCTGCTTGGCCTGCTCCAGCCAGCCGGGGAACCCCTCGGCGTCGATCCGGCGCGCCGAGACGCCGGGCGGCAGCTCGGGCGCTGCGGTGAGCCGCTTGGCCATGTTCCGCATCCGCTCGGTGTAGCCGAGCGTGGCGGCGAGGCCGCGCGCGGGCTGCGCGGCCTCCGGGATGTCCGCGTCCACCCGGGAGCAGCCCCAGCCGCGCAGGACCTCCTCGGCGGCCAGTGCGCCGAACGTTCCACGCCCCCGGCCGCGCCCCTCGCGGACCTCCAACTCTGAGATCTCCCCCCAGAGTTGGGGCCCGCGCGGAACGGTGGTGGTGCGCAGCGCGCCGACCGGGCGGCCGTTCGCGCAGATCTGCCAGCGTCTGGTGCGGCCGCCGGCGGCGGTGGGTGTCTCCGGGCCCTCGGGGCGCAGCGTGGTGGTCATGTCGGGGTCCCTTCCCCACCGTGCGGGTGTTCTATCCGCCGTCGCCGCTCGGCCGTGTCACGGGTCGAGGTCGTCGCCGCTGCGCTCGGTGAAGACGGCCATGGCCTTGGCGGTGACGGGCCCCGGGCCGGGCAGGTCGCGGTCGTCGACCCGGGAGACGGCCTGGACGTCGCGCAGGGTGGAGGTGAGGAGGATCTCCTCGGCGTCCTGGAGTGCGGAGAGCGGCAGGTCGACCTCTTCGGCGCCGCACCAGTCGATGACGAGTTGGCGGGTGATGCCGGCGAGGCAGCCGGAGGCGAGGGTGGGGGTGACCAGGCGGCCGCCGAGGACGAGGAAGACGTTGGAGCCGGTGCCCTCGCAGAGCAGTCCGGCGGTGTTGGCCAACAGGGCCTCGGAGGCGCCGACGCGGTGGGCGGCGGCCAGGGCGACGACGTTCTCCGCATAGGAGGTGGTCTTGAGGCCGGCGACGGCGCTGTGCTCGTTGCGCCGCCACGGGACGGTGGCGACGGCGGTGGCGTCGGGGCGCTGGGCGGCGGCGGCGATGGCGACGACCAGGGTGGGGGTGTCGTCGCCGCGCTCGGAGCCGAGCGGGGAGCGGCCGCCGGTGTAGGTGATGCGCAGGCGGCCGAGCGGCATGGGGTTGGCGGCGAGGACCTGTTCGCAGCCCTCGCGGACCAGCTCGTGGTCGGGGTCGGGCAGGCCGAGGCCGCGGGCGGAGCGGGTGAGCCGGTCGAGGTGGCGGGTGACCGCGAAGGCGCGGCCGTCGACGGCCTTCATCGTCTCGAAGACGCCGTCGCCGGTGGTGAGTCCGTGGTCGAGGACGGAGACGGCGGCGGCGTGGGAGTCGACGAGGGAGCCGTTCACCCAGCTCGTGGTGGGGTTCTGCATCGAGGGTTGCTCCTCGTGGGAGTGGGCGGGGCGGCGCCGCCTGGGCCTAGGGCGTGGGGCGCGTCCCGCTTCAGTCGGTTTCGGTGCCCGACGCTATCGCGACCAGGCGGGCGGCTTTCAGCTCCGTCTCCGCCCACTCGCGCTCGGGGTCGGACTCCCAGGTGATTCCGGCGCCGGTGCCGAAGCGCAGCACGGGTGCGCCGGGCTCGGTCCGGTCGATCCAGAACGTGCGGATGCCGACGGCGAGTTCGCCCTCGCCGCGGTCGGCGTCGACCCAGCCGACGGCGCCGCAGTAGGGGCTGCGGGGGGCGGTTTCCAGGGCGTCGATGATCCGTAGCGCGCTGGACTTGGGCGCTCCGGTGACGGAGCCGGGCGGGAAGGTGGCGTCGAACAGGTCGGGCCAGCCGACGTTCTCGCGCAGGGCGCCCTGGACGGTGGAGACCAGGTGGACCAGGCCCGGGTGCTTCTCGACGGCGCAGAGGTCGGGGACGGTGACGGTGCCCGTCTCGCAGACCCGGCCGAGGTCGTTGCGGACCAGGTCGACGATCATCACGTTCTCGGCGTGGTCCTTGTCGAGCAGGTCGGCCTCGGTGCGGCCGGTGCCCTTGATCGGGCCGGAGGAGACGGTCCGGCCGTCGCGGCGCAGGAAGAGCTCGGGCGAGGCGGTGGCGATCTCCACGCCGTGCCGGGGCAGCCGGATCGTGCCCGCGTAGGGCGCCGGGTTGCCGTGGGCGAGCAGGCCGGTGAGGGCGTCGATGTCGGTGCGGGCCGGGTCGGGCAGCGGTGCGGAGAGCACCCGGCAGAGGTTGGCCTGGTAGACCTCGCCGGCGGCGATGTGCTCGCGGATGCGGCGGACCCCTGCGGTGTAGGCGTCGTGGTCGAGGGAGCTGTGCCAGCTGTCGGGCTCCGGTCCGAGCCAGCCGGCGCCGGCCGGGGGTGCGGGGTCGGGGCGGACGTCGTCGAAGCGGGCGCAGGTGAGCCGGCCCTCGAAGTCGTAGGCGACGGCCCAGTAGCCGGTGGAGTCGAGGGCGGCCGGGTCCGAGGTGACGTCGCGCAGCCCGGTGGCGAGGCGGCCGCCGAAGCGGGCGAGCGGGCTGTGGGAGGCGGTGGGGCCGGACACGGTTCTCCTGCGCGGATATCGGTGCGTGGTCGCCGCGCGGGGGGTGGACGCGGGGGCTGCGCTGGTGGCTGGGCTGCGGTGCCTGAAGTGTAGGTCGGGGGTGCGGGCCGGGGGCGTGCGCCGGGTGGGCCGGCCGGGGCGTCGTGCAGGTGTGCGCCGGGTGGCCTGCGGGTGTCACTGAGGGTGGCCCTGCGGTGCCGACGGGACAGGCCTGCGCGGACACCCCCGCGGCACGCTGCGGGAACGGATTTTTAGCTGGCCCGGGAATCCGCTAGAGTTCAACACGTCGCCAGGGAGCGCAGCCGGGAAAACCGGTGAAGCCCCCGGGAGACAGGCGGACGTGGCTCAGTTGGTAGAGCATCACCTTGCCAAGGTGAGGGTCGCGAGTTCGAATCTCGTCGTCCGCTCGATGGAGAACAGTGTAAGATCGTTCTTCGAGTGTTGCCTGGTGGAGTGGCCGAGAGGCGAGGCAACGGCCTGCAAAGCCGTCTACACGGGTTCAAATCCCGTCTCCACCTCCAAGAGGTTCCCCGGTCTGACCGGGAGACCTCCCCGCGCGATTAGCTCAGCGGGAGAGCACTACCTTGACACGGTAGGGGTCACTGGTTCAATCCCAGTATCGCGCACGTCGGGCCCTTCGGGGTCTGC
>NZ_JBITZW010000008.1:234771-388713 GCF_044547105.1 Kitasatospora sp. NPDC052868
TGCTGCAGGACCGCCACACCAGGCGCGATTAGCTCAGCGGGAGAGCACTACCTTGACACGGTAGGGGTCACTGGTTCAATCCCAGTATCGCGCACGTCGGATCCTTCGGGGTCTGCTGCAGGACCGCCACACCAGGCGCGATTAGCTCAGCGGGAGAGCACTACCTTGACACGGTAGGGGTCACTGGTTCAATCCCAGTATCGCGCACAGTACAGGCAGAGGCCGTGATCCGTGAGGATCGCGGCCTCTGCCTTTTGTCATAGGTGCGCCCTGGCTTGGCTGCCTGTCGCGCGTGGGCGGAGAGGGATCGGGCCCGGCTGTACCGGCGGGCCCGGTAAAGATGAAGAGCCGCGTACGGACGCCCTCACCGACGTCCATACGCGGCATCTCCGCCTGCCGGGGTGCTCTGCGCACCGCTTCACGCCCGTCCGCGTGTCACCGCGGGCGCGGCCTTCCCCGGCGGCACCGGCTCCCCGTCCCCAGGGGATCCAGTGCCCGTTCAGTGGCCGGCCGGGCTGAGGCGCCCGGCCGGGTGTCAATGGCCGATCAGGTCGACGACGGCCTGGGCCTGGTTGGCCATCTGCTCCCAGCCGCCGAACAGCATGATCAGGAGCACCGCGCAGGGCAGCGCCATGGCCAGCGCCACCGCCGGGTGCCTGGTCGGCTCGGCGGCCTGGCGCTGGGCGAAGGCCGGCCGACGGCGGTGGGAGGATCCCGTGAGCTGCGGTGCCATGCCCATACTCCTGATTCGTGCGCTAGCTGTGCGCGCTGCCCGTGCTGATCGCTCGATGTTGGCGCGGTGGACGGCTTACCTCGGGGGACGAGCTCCCCGTCCACCGCTGAGCACAACGCTATTGCCCGAGGGGGTAGTCGGACGTCATGCCGTCGTACTGTTCTCCGGGCATCCCCGAGGATGACGATCAGACTTCGGGACTACTACCGCAGGGGGAGACGGTCTCGACCGAACCCCCGAGGGAACCCTGAGAGCCGACCCCGAGAAACGATTCGGCACCCTCACCACCCCGATGTCAGTGCAAGATCCGACAATCGCACGGCGGCTTGAGGTGTTGCGTATCAGCACACCGCAGCAGGCAGTCCGTAAGCTGTGCCAGACAGGAACTGACGATGCCCCAACGGACGGGGCCTCACCCACAGGCTGACGGGGAACGAAGATGGCGATGATGCGGCTGAGGCGTGAGGACCCCCGCATCGTCGGGCCGTACCGGCTGCACCGACGGCTGGGGGCCGGCGGCATGGGCGTCGTCTACCTGGGGTCGGACCGGCGGGGGCAGCGGGTCGCGCTCAAGCTGATCCGCGCCGAACTCGCCGAGGACCTGGAGTTCCGCACCCGCTTCGCCCGGGAGATCGCCGCCGCCTCCAGGATCCGGGGCGGCTGCACCGCCCGTGTGGTCGGTTCCGACATCGAGGCCGACCGGCCCTGGCTGGCCACCGCCTACGTCCCGGGGCCCTCGCTGTACAAGCGGGTCGGCGACGAGGGCGCGCTCAACTGGCCCGAGGTGGCCAGGATCGGGGCCGCACTGGCCGACGGACTGGTCAAGGTGCACGAGGCCGGGGTGGTCCACCGCGACCTCAAGCCGTCGAACATCCTGCTCTCCCCCCGGGGCCCGCGGATCATCGACTTCGGCATCGCCTGGTCGCGCGGGGCCAGCACGCTCACCCACGTCGGCACGGCGGTCGGCTCGCCCGGCTTCCTCGCGCCCGAGCAGGTGCGCGGGGCCGCCGTCACGCCCGCGACCGACGTCTTCGCCTTCGGGGCGACCCTGGCGTACGCGCTCACCGGGGACACCCCGTTCGGTTCGGGGGCCTCCTCCGAGGTGATGCTGTACCGGGTCGTGCACGAGGAGCCCGATCTGTCGGCCGTGCCACCGCAGTTGGCGCCGCTGATCCGGGCCTGCCTGGCCAAGGAGCCCGGCGAGCGGCCCGGCGCGGCCGCGCTGCACGAGCGGCTCAGCGAGCTGGCGGCGCGCGGTGCGGCGGGTGGTCCGGCTGCGGGATTCGGCGGGGCCGGGCAGGGTGGTCCGGGCTTTGGCGGCGCGGCGGCGGGCGGTGCCGGTGCCGCTCTCGGTGGAGTCGGGGTTGGTGGCGCGGGAGTCGGTGGCGCCGGAATCGGCGGCGGTGCCGGGGTCGGTGGTGGTGCGGTCCGTGCGGGTGGCGGGCGCCCGGGGGTTCGGCCGGCGGCCGGTCCGGGCGGCGGTGCGGTGCGCGGCGGGCCCACCACGCCGGTGCAGCCGTCCGGCCCCCCGCCGCAGGGTCCGGCGCAGCATGGCGTCCCCGCGCCCGGTCGGGCGCCGGACCCGGCGCGGGCCCGGGCCGCGGCGGGGAGCCGTCCGCACTCCGCGCCCCCGGCCGGGCAGAGCCCCTACCAGGGCGGTCACCGGGCTGCGCCGCAGCGACGGCCGCACGGGCAGTCGCCGACCGCGGCGATGCCCCGGCCGGAGGCCGCCCAGACCACTCGGCCGCTGCGCGAGCGCCAGCAGACCCCGCCGCCCGGACGGGCGGACCGGCCGGCCGGGCCCGGTGGAGCGGAGGGCTTCCGGGATCGGGAGCAGCGGGCCGACCGGCCCCGCGGGCGGACTCGGGACCGGCAGCACACGCCCGCTCCCGGCGTCCGTCCGAGCACCTCGCGGCAGCGGCTGCTGCGGCAGCGGGTGGTCGTCTTCATCACCGTCACGCTCGGTGTCGCGCTGGCCATCGCGGCGGCGCAGGGCTGTGAGGACCGCGGCAACCAGGGCCTCCGGGCGCCTGGCGGTACGCGGGTGAGCGCGGCGCCGGCCGAGCAGCCGACTCCCCCGGGGGCCGGGCTGTCGGCGGACGGGGCTACACAGTCCGCCGCCCCGCCGCCGGCGACACCGCTCTCGGCGGCGGCCCGCAGCAGCGCGCCGGCCGCGGAGGGGGCGCTGGCCCCTGCTCAGGGGGCCGTGCCGGTCGTGGACTGGCCGAACCGCAGCTACCCGGACCCGGCGGGCGGCCCGTCCGTCGCGCTGCGCGACGGACGCTCGGCGGGCAACGGGCCGCAGGTGGCGCTCAGCGCCGTACTCCCGGCCCGCTACAAGGGCGCGCCGGCGGCCCTGGTGATGCTGCGCCGGACGGAGGGCTCGGTGCCGCTCGACCTGGTGCAGCTGTTCTCGTTCAACGGGGACGCGCCGATGGCGCTGGCGTCCCGTTCCTCTGCCGCAGACCCGCAGGCGACGGCCACCTGGCGGCTCGACGGCGGCGCGCTGGTCCGCGAGGAGCGCGTCACCCAGACCGGCGCGGTCGCCTCGACGCGGTACACGGTGCGGGCCGACGGGAGCATCGAGGAGTCCTGGCCCGGCGCCGGCGCCTCCGGTGGCGGCACCGGCCTCACCAGCGTCCCGCCCCCTGCCGCCGCCCCGGCGCCGCCCACCGCGCCCACGGGCTGAGTAGCCGCCTCGGCAGGCGTTCGCGGTGTGGTCGGCTTGTGGGGGCGCCGTCTGCCGCACGCTTTCCCGGCCTGGCGTGGCAACCGGCCACTGCACAGGAAGTCGGGCAGGCCGACTTCCTACTCCTCGGCCTTGTGTTGGGCGTTCGGGGCGCAGCCAGGCGAAGCGGAGACGGGCAACCGCGGCCCGAGCCCGAGTGCGCTCCCCCGTGACGGCGCCGGTTATGAGCGTACTCTCCGGCCGTCTCTGCACTTTGCAAAGTGCAGACGGCAGACAAGGGCGGAGGTGGGAAGGGGCGCAGGCCCGGGGGTGGGAGCGGGGGGTGAAGGTCAGGCGGTGGTGACGGCGTAGAAGGCGACTGCGGCGGCTGCTCCGACGTTGAGGGAGTCGATGCCGTGGGACATCGGGATGCGGACGGGGTGGTCCGCGGCGGCGAGGGCCTGGGGGGTGAGTCCGTCGCCCTCGGCGCCGAGCATGAGGGCGGCCTTGGGGAGGCGGTTCGGGGTGAGGGAGGCCAGGTCGACGGCGGTGTCGGCGGGGGTGAGGGCGAGGAGGCTGAAGCCGGCCGCGCGGACGGCGTCCAGGGCCGCCGGCCAGGGGTCGAGCCGGGCGTAGGGGACGGCGAAGACGGCGCCCATGGAGACCTTGACGGCCCTCCGGTACAGCGGGTCGGCGCAGTCGGGCGAGAGCAGGACGGCATCCATGCCGAGCGCGGCCGCGCTGCGGAAGATCGCGCCCAGGTTGGTGTGGTCGACCAGCCCTTCCAGGACGGCCACCCGGCGGGCCGCGGTGAGCAGCTCGGCGGCCTCCGGCAGCGGCTTGCGCTCCATCGAGGCCAGCGCCCCGCGGTGGACGTGGTAGCCGGTGACGGCCTCGGCGAGCGCGGGCTCGACCACGTGGACCGGGGCGTCCACCTCCGCGATGACGTCGGCCATCACGTCCAGCCACTTCGCCGTCAGCAGCATCGACCGCATCCGGTAGCCGGCGTCGAGGGCGCGGCGGATGACCTTCTCGCCCTCGGCGATGAACAGGCCCTCGGCGGGCTCGCGGCGGCGGCGGAGTTCGACGTCGGTCAGGCCGGTGTAGTCGCCGAGGCGCGGGTCTGCGGGGTCGGTGATGGTGCTGGGTTCGGACACCCTGCGATCTTGCCAAGTCGGGGTGGCGAAGGCCAAACGGCCGACGGCCGGGATCGCTTAGCCTGGCCCTGCGGCTGCCGGAGTGCAAATATGCAGTATGGCCCGTTTTCCGGGCCGATCTTGGGCTCCGTCGGCCTCTGGTGATTCTGGTTCCGCCGTGTCCTCCCGATCCACCGGCACCGCCGGATCCGCCGGTGGGCGGCGCCCACACGGTCGGCACCAGCAGCCGCGAGCGGCGCGGCCGGGGTCGGCCGTGCGCCGGTCCGTGGCCGGTCAGGTGTTCGCCCTGCAGGTGCTCGTGGTGCTGCTGCTGGTGGCATCGGCCGCAGTGGCGCTGGTGGTGCAGTCCCGCAACGACGCCGCGCAGGAGGCCCGCAACCGGTCGGTGGCGGTCGCGCAGACCTTCGCCAACTCCCCCGGCATCGTCGCGGCGCTCCGTTCACCGGATCCGACGGCCCTCCTGCAGCCGAAGGCGGAGGACGCGCGGGTGGCCTCCGGCGTGGACTTCATCGTCGTCCTGAACACCGACGGCATCCGCTACACGCATCCGAACCCGGCCCGGATCGGCCAGAAGTTCGTCGGCGACTACCTGCCCGCGCTCAACGGGCAGGTGGTGACCGAGCGGGTCAACGGCACGATCGGGCCGCTGGTCCAGGCGGTCGTGCCGGTGCCTGCTCCCGACGGCTCGGTGGTCGGCATGGTCTCGGCGGGGATCACGATCGCCAATGTGAGCAGCGCGAGCGAGCGGCAGCTGCCGATGGTGCTGGGCGCCGCCGCGGTCGCGCTGGGACTGGCCACCTGCGGTACGGCGCTGATCAGCCGACGGCTGCGCCGCCAGACGCACGGGCTCGGCCCGGCCGAGATGACCCGGATGTACGAGCACCACGCGGCGGTGCTGCACGCGGTGCGCGAAGGGGTGCTGATCGTCGGCGGTGACGGGGTGCTGCTGCTCTGCAACGACGAGGCGCGCCGGCTGCTGGACCTGCCCGCGGACGCCGAAGGGCGTCCGGTGACGGAGCTGGGGCTCGACCACGCGCCGGAGCAGCTGCTGACGGCCAACCGGCCGATCACCGACGAGGTGGTGCTGGCCGGCGAGCGGCTGCTGGCCGTCAACGTCCGGCTGACCGACCGGGACGGCGGCCCGCCGGGCTGTGTGGCCACCTTGCGGGACTCCACCGAGCTGCTGGCGCTGTCCGGCCGGGCGGAGGTGGCGCAGCGGCGGCTGCGGCTGCTGTACGACGCCGGGGTGACGGTGGGCAGTTCGCTGGACGTGACGCGGACGGCGGAGGAGCTGGCGCAGGTGGCGGTGCCGCGGTTCGCGGACTTCGTGAGTGTGGACCTGGCCGAGCAGGTGCTGGAGGGCGAGGAGCCTCCGCCGGGGACGGCGCTGGGGAGGATGCGTCGGGCGGCGTTCTGCGGCGCGCGCGACGACTCGCCGTTCTACCCGGCGGGCACGGTGCTGGAGGTGGTTCCGGCCTCGCCGCTGGCCGGGACGCTGGACAGCGGGCTGCCGGCCGTCGAACCGCGGCTGGCGGAGGCTGAGGAGTGGCGCCGGCAGGACCCCGAGCGGGCCGCACAGGTGCTGGAGTACGGGGTGCACTCGCTGGTTCGGGTGCCGTTGCGGGCCCGCGGGGTGCCGCTGGGGGTGGTGCGGTTCTGGCGGGCCGATCGACCGGAGCCGTTCGAGGAGGACGACCTCGCGCTGGCGGAGGAGCTGGTCTCGCATGCCGCCGTCTGCATCGACAACGCCCGGCGGTACACCCGGGAGCATGCGATGGCGGTGACGCTGCAGCACAGTCTGCTGCCGCGCAGTCTGCCGGTGCAGAACGCGTTGGAGGTGGCGCATCGGTACCTGCCGGCCCAGGCGGGGGTGGGCGGGGACTGGTTCGACGTGATCCCGCTTCCGGGGGCACGGGTGGCGCTGGTGGTCGGGGACGTGGTCGGGCACGGACTGCATGCGGCGGCGACGATGGGGCGGCTGCGGACGGCGATCCACAACTTCTCGACGCTCGATCTGCCGCCGAACGAGCTGCTGGGGCATCTGGACGACCTGGTGAACCGGCTCGACCAGGAGGAGTCGGCGACCGGTGGCGGGGCGGCGCTGACGGGGGCGACCTGCCTGTACGCGATCTACGACCCGGTGTCGCGGCGGTGCACGTTGGCGAGTGCGGGGCATCCGCCGCCGGCGCTGGTGCACCCGGACGGGCGGGTGGAGTTCCCGGAGCTGGCGACCGGGCCGCCGCTGGGACTGGCGGTGCTGCCGTTCGAGACGGTGGAGCTGGAGGTGGCGGAGGGCAGTCGGCTGGTGCTGTACACGGACGGGCTGGTGGAGGACCGGCAGCGGGACATCGACGTGGGGCTGGAGCTGCTGCGGGCGGCGTTGTCCGGGCCGGACCGGACGCCGGAGCAGACCTGCGCGGATGTGCTGGGCGCGCTGCTGCCGGCGCATCCGCAGGACGACATCGCGTTGCTGGTGGCGCGGACGCGGGTGCTGGCCTCGGACCAGGTGGCGGAGTGGGAGGTGCCGTCCGACCCGGCGGCGGTGGGCGGCGTGCGGGCGGCGGTGGCGGAGCGGCTGGCTCTGTGGGGGCTGGACGAGGCGGCGTTCGTCACCGAGCTGATCCTGAGCGAGCTGGTGACCAATGCGATCCGGTACGGGACCGGGCCGATCCGGGTGCGGCTGCTGCGCGACCGGGCGCTGATCTGCGAGGTGTCCGACACCAGCAGTACCTCGCCGCACCTGAAGTACGCGGCGACGACAGACGAGGGCGGCCGCGGGCTGTTCCTCGTGGCGCAGTTCGCGGACCGGTGGGGCACCCGGTACACGGCCACCGGGAAGGTGATCTGGACCGAGCAGCCGTTGGAGTGAGTGCGTGGGGTGGGGTGGGGCAGCGCAGCACGGGGCTGGGCTGGGGCGCGGGCGGGGCGGCCAGGTGGAGGGCGGAGTGGGAAGTCGGGCGGGCCGACTTCCCACTCCGGACTGTTTGCAAAGTCGCACTTTGCAAACAGCCCGAACTACCCGGGGCCGCTTCGTTGAGCCGGTGCTGCACTTTGCAAAGTTGGACTTTGCAAAGTGCAGCACGCTCTCAGGGCGCAGGGGTCCGCTGAGGGCGGGGGTGGGCTCACGGCGGGGTGACGCCGTGGGCGGGGGGTGCTGGGGGTGGGAGGGTCAGGCGGGGAAGGCCGGGGCGAGGACGTTGACCACGTCGCCGATGACGATGACGGCGGGGGGCTTGATCTGCTCGGCGGCGACCGTGGCGGCGACGGTGGCGAGGGTGGCGTCGACCCGGCGCTGGGCGGCGGTGGTGCCCTCCTGGACGACGGCGACCGGGGTGTCGGCCGGGCGGCCGCACTCGATCAGCCTGGCCGCGATCGCCCCGATCTTGTCCACGGCCATCAGCAGCACCAGCGTGCCGTTCATCCGCGCGGCGGCCTCCCAGTTGGTCAGCGAGCGCTCGTCGTCCGGGCCGACGTGGCCGGAGATCACGGTGAACTCGTGCGTCATGCCACGGTGGGTGACCGGGACGCCGACCGCCGCCGGCACGCTGATCGAGCTGGAAATGCCCGGCACCACGGTGACCGGCAGCCCGGCCTCGACACAGGCCAGCAGTTCCTCGCCGCCGCGCCCGAACACGTACGGGTCGCCGCCCTTGAGCCGGACCACGAACCTGCCCGCCTTGGCGTGCTCGATCAGCGTGCGGTTGATCGCCTCCTGGGCCATGAACCGCCCGTACGGGATCTTGGACGCGTCGATCACCTCGACGTGCTCCGGCAGCTCGGCCAGCAGCTCGCGCGGGGCGAGGCGGTCGGCGACCACCACGTCCGCGTCCGCGAGCAGGCGGCGGCCGCGCACGGTGATCAGGTCCGGGTCGCCCGGGCCGCCTCCGACCAGGGCGACGCCCGCGCCGTGCGAGCGGAACTGGCGGGCGGCCAGCGAACCGTCCCGCAGGCCGTCCACGATGGTGTCGCGCAGGGCGGCGGAGTGCCGCGGGTCCCCGGTGAGGACGGCCACGGTGGCACCCGCGTCGCGGCCGCTGGCCGGGGTCCAGGCGGTGGCGGCCGCCGCGTCGTCGCTGCGGGCGCAGAACACCCGCTCACGCTCGGCCTCGGCGCTGACCGCCGTGTTGACCGCCGGGTCGTCGGTGGCGACCAGCGCGTACCAGGCCGCGGTGAGGTCGCCGTCCTGGTAGCGGCGCTCGTGCCAGGTCAGCTCGCCCGCGTCGGCCATGGCCTGGACGGCGGGGGTGGTCACGGGGGATATCAGGTGCACGTCCGCACCGGTGGCGAGCAGGGCCGGCAGTCGCCGCTGGGCGACGTGGCCGCCGCCGATCACGACCACGCGGCGGCCGGCGAGCAGCAGGCCGACCGGGTAGGGGGTGCGGCCCTCGGTGCTGGGGTGAGGAGTGGGCGCGGTCATGGGCGGTGCTCCTGGATCGGGGGTGAGGGTGGTGGGGGTACGGCGCGTCACCGCTTCGCGTACCGGCGCGCCCTCGGGCCGGTACGGGAAGCGGTGACGATGTGCGTCAGGCCTTCTCGGTGACCCCGGCGGAGTCGAACGTGGCTACATCGTGCATCGCACGGGCCGCACTCTGCACCAGCGGGAGGGCCAGCAGGGCACCGGTGCCCTCCCCCAGTCGCAGGTCCAGGTCGATCAGCGGCCGCAGTCCGAGCTTGGCGAGCGCGGCCTGGTGGCCGGGCTCGGCGGACCGGTGCCCGGCGATGCAGGCGGCCAGCACCTCGGGGGCGATCGCCTTGGCGGCCAGCGCGGCCGAACCGGCGATGACTCCGTCCAGGATGACCGGGGTGCGCAGCGAGGCGGCGCCCAGCAGGAAGCCGGCGAGGGCCGCGTGCTCCAGGCCGCCGATGGCGGCGAGGACGCCGATCGGGTCGCTCGGGTCCGGCTGGTGCAGCGCCAGTGCGGTGCGGATCACCTCGATCTTGCGGGCGTGCGTCTCGTCGTCGATGCCGGTGCCGCGGCCGGTGACCTCGGCCGGGTCCAGGCCCGTGAAGACCGAGATCAGGGCGGCCGAGGCGGTGGTGTTGGCGATCCCCATGTCGCCGGTGACCAGGGCCTTGTTGCCGGCGGCGACGAGGTCGCGGGCGGTCTCGATGCCGACCTCGATGGCCTTGAGGGCCTCCTCGCGGCTCATCGCCGGGCCCTGGGTCATGTCGTCGGTGCCGGGCTTCACCTTGCGCGGGAGCAGGCCGGTGGTGCGGCCCTGCTGGATCGCGTCGGGCAGCTCGGAGGCGACGCCGACGTCGACCACGCAGACCTCGGTGCCGATCTGCTTGGCGAAGGCGTTGACCACCGCTCCCCCGGCCAGGAAGTTGCCGACCATCTGGGCGGTGACCTCCTGCGGCCAGGGGCTGACGCCCTGGGCGTGCACGCCGTGGTCGGCCGCGAAGATCGCCACGCAGGCGGGCTCCGGGATCGGCGGCGGGCACTTGCGGGAGAGCCCGGACAGCTGGGCGGAGATGATCTCCAGCATGCCGAGGGAGCCGGCCGGCTTGGTCATCCGCTTCTGGCGGTCCCAGGCCTCGCCGAGGGCCTTGGCGTCCAGCGGGCGGATGCCGCGCAGGGTGTCGGCGAGCAGGCTGTGCGGCTCCTCGCCGGGCAGTGCGCGGTTGCCGTACTGCTCCTCGTGGACGACCCAGGAGAGCGGGCGCTTCTTGGCCCAGCCCTGCTGCTGGAGCTCGGGCTCGTCGGGGAAGACGTCGACGTAGCCGACGCAGAGGTAGGCGACGACCTCCAGGTGCTCGGGCAGGCCGAGCTCGCGGACCATCTCGTCCTCGTCGAAGAAGCTCACCCAGCCGACGCCGAGGCCTTCGGCGCGGGCGGCCAGCCAGAGGTTCTCGACGGCGAGGGCGGCCGAGTACGGGGCCATCTGGGGCTGGGTGTGCCGGCCCAGGGTGTGGCGGCCGCCGCGGGTGCGGTCGGCGGTCACCACGATGTTGACGGGCGTTTCGAGGATGGCCTCGATCTTGATTTCCTTGAACTGCTTGGCCCGGCCCTTGGGCAGCGAGTCCGCGAACGCCTCGCGCTGGCGCTCGGCGAGTTCGTGCATCTTGCGGCGGGTCTTGGCCGAGCGGATCACCACGAAGTCCCACGGCTGGGAGTAGCCGACGCTGGGCGCGGTGTGGGCGGCCTCCAGGACGCGGATCAGCACCTCGTGCGGGATCGCGTCCGGGCGGAAGCCGTTGCGGATGTCGCGGCGCTCGCGGATGACCTGGTGGACGGCGTCGCGGCCGGCCTCGTCGTAGCCGGGGGCGGCGGGGCCGCGCGGTTCGGCGGGCTCCTCGACGGGCTCCTCCGCGGCGGCCTCCTGGGCGGTCTCCTCAATGGGGCCGCCGGGGAGGACCTCGGCCTGGGCGTCGGTCGGGGCGTCGGCTGCGGCCTCGTCCTGTGCTTCGGCCGGCGGAGCGGCCGCGGTGTCCGGGGTGGACTCCGTCTCGGCGGCGGCCTCGGGCTCGGTGACCGGCTCAGCGGAGGGCTCAGCGGCCGGCTCGGGCTCCACGGCGGACTCGGTGGCGGGGGCGGCCTCCTGCACGGCGGCCTCCTGCGGCTGCTGCTCGGTCTCCGGGGCGGTCACGGCCTGGCCCGAGGGCATCTCGCCGGTGCCGACGGCGGTCTCCGCGGCGGTCCCGGCCTCGGCAGCGGGGGCGGCCTCGGCGGCGGGGGCGGCCTCGGCGGCGGGGGCGGTGACCTGGGTGTCGGCGGCATCGGGTGCCTGGTCGGCAGGCTGTGCCTCGATGGCGTGTTCTGCCACTGCGGCAGCCTCCGCCACGGCGGCCTGGTCTGCCTCAGGGGCACGGTCTGCCTCGGTGGCGCTCTGCGCCAGAGTGGCATCCTGCGCCGGGTCGGCATGCTGTGCCACCTCGGCAGGCTGTGCCTGCTCGGCGGTCGGCACCTCGGGCTGCGCCGCGGTCGCTATGGGGGCGGGCTGCTGCGGCGCGGCCGACTCGACGGGCTCGACCTGCGGCAGGCCGTGCGGGGTGGGCGCGGCGAGGAACGCCGAGATGCGCCGGGGCTGACCGGCCGGAGCGGCCGGCTGCTGCTCGGGCTGGGCAACGGCGCCGGGCTCGGTGACGACGTCGGTGGCGGTGACAGCGTCGGTGGCTGCCGGTGCGTCGACGGGAGCGGGCTGGACGACCGGTTCGGCCTGCGGCGTCTGCTCGACCGGCAGGGCCTGGTCCGCCACGGTCTCCGGGGCCGCCACGGCCTCCGCGGCCTCGACGGGCACCGCCTCGACGGTCGGCTCGGGCTGGACCTCGGGCTGGACCTCGGCCGCGACCGGCTCGACGGTCACCACGGGCTCGGCGGCCGGCTCGGCGATCTGCTCTGCGACCGGCTCGGCGACGAGGGCCTGCGGGGCCTCGACCTGCTGCGGAGCCTGCTGCACGTCCTGGACCGGCCGCACGTCCTGGACCGGCTGACCCGAGACGACCGGGACGCCCTGCGGCTGGGCCGGGGCCTGCACCGGAGCGGCCGTCGGCGCGGCGAACTGCGGCTCGGGCTGCCCGACGACGGGGATGACGACCGGGATGCCGTGCGCGGGCGTGCCGCCCTGCGACGGCCCGCGGTCGGCGAGCGAGCGGACCGGGACGTGGCCGGTCATCAGCGACGGGTCCGGGATCGGCGGACCGGCGTGCAGCGGGCGGCGCGGCGGCTGAGTCGCCGTCAGCGCGTCCTGGCCCGTCGCCTGCAGCGGGTTCTGGACGGCCTGCGGCTGGCCCTGGGCCTGCGCAAAGGCCTGGGCCTGCTGCGCGGCCGGGTCGGCGGCGCCGAGCAGCGGCGGCTCCAGCGGCGGCCAGGAGGGGTCGACCGGGATGCCCGGCGCGCCCGCCGCGGCCTGCTGCCCGTCCCCGTACTGCGCGGCGGCGTCCGGCTCGGTGGCGGAGGCGAGCGGCTCGCCCCAGGAGCCCTGCGGACCGGGCATCAGCAGGACGTCGTCATCCTCGTCGAGCAGGTCCGGCTGGTCGGGCTGGTCCAGGAAGTGGAAGGCGGGGCGGGGCGCACCGCCCTCGGCGGGCCAGCCCTCCCCGGGGACACCGGCGACCGGCACGCCGAAGCCGGGGGCCTGCCCCACGACACCTGCGCCCTGCGGCGGGATCACGGCGGCGCCGGGCGCCATCGCGCCCGGCAGGCCCGTCCCCGGCACCGCGGGGTTCGGCACGACACCGCCGTCCGTCGCGATGCCCTGCACGGGTGCGACGGGTACCGCGACGCCCTCCGGGCCGCCGAGCGGGTCGGGCCCGGCGAGCAGGTGCTCCGGCAGTCCCTCGTTCGGGACGTGGCCGCCATCGGTCATGTCAAAGCTCCTTCCAGGCCGCTGCCGCGTCCTTGGCGACGCGATCACCGACCGCAGCGCCCATCCGCACGGGCCGGGCCTGCACCGGCCCGCCCCTCAATCACACGCGGCCGCCGCGCCGGGGCGCTGCGGCCGAAGTCCTTCCGGCGCACTGCGGCACACCGGCCCGCGCACCACCCGTCAGGGTCGGCGCGCCATCTGAAACAACGACAACCCGGGGCAACCGGCACGACCGCACCGGACCCTACGGCATTCTCCAGGTCCGGCACGCGGCCCGTCGAATTGCCCACACTCCGAGCCACATCGGGTTGCAGCACGTCAAAAAGGCGACAAACCGACTGGATCGGGCAGGTCACCGGCCGCCGCAGCAGCCCAGGACGCCACACTACCGGCCCGGCACTGTCACCTCTCGAATCGGTGTCCGGATGCGACCTGGATCACCGCACGAGGGCGCGGGGAGGGGCCGCGGGCCGGCGGCCGACGTCGCACCGAAAGCCCACTGGAAGCCCCCCGGAGGCCTGCCGCAGACGCCCCGGGAACGCTTGGAAGCATGCCCGGGCCGGTGTCGGCGGCGCACTGTCTTCACACGATCTGCTCACCCCAGAGCAGGAGCACGCCCGGCTCCCCCGCCCCGAACCGCAGCCCCCCGCCGGCGGTCGCGCTCAGCGGCGCCGACTGCAGCAGGGCGCCGTCCGCCCGGTAGCCGGCCCCGGTGATCGCCCGGCGGAGCTCCTCCGCCTCCGCGAGGGTGCCGGCCACCGCCACGAACCGCTCGGGGCGGCGGGCCAGCACCGCGCGCACGACCTCCGGGCCGCCGGCCTCGACCACGGCCGCGTCCGGCTCCGGCAGCCCGCCCAGCACCTCCGGGCCGCGGCCGTGGACGGTCTCCACCTCGACGCCGTAGCGGCGCGCGTTGACGGTCAGCCGGGCGCAGGCCGCGCTGTCGGCCTCCACCGCCACCACGGCCGCGCCGAACCGGGCGGCCTCGATGGCGAGGGCGCCGCTGCCCGCGCCGACCGACCAGACCAGGTCCCCCGGACGGGCACCCAGACGGGCCAGCACCAGCGCGCGGACGTGCGCGGGGAGCGCGTCCGATGCGCCGGGCCCGTCCGCCGCGCGCCCGGCGCCCGTGTAGGCGTCACCGGGGAGCGCCCAGCCGCGCTCCGCGCCGGGGAAGCCGACCGGGCGCCCGGCCAGCCAGCCGGCCGCCTCGCCGTTCGCCCCGGGCTGCGGGCCGCCGCTGTTGCCGCCGATCACCAGCACCACGTTCGGGTCGCGCCAGACGTGGTCGGCGATCCGGTCCGAGGTGAGGACGGTGACGTCCTCCTCGGAGGTCCCGAGGGCCTCGCAGACCACGAAGGTGCGGTGCACCCCGCGCAGCATCAGCGCGAGTTCGGCGGGCCCGGCGCCGGGCGCGGTGAGCACCGCGACCTTGGGGTTGGCCCGGCAGATGTTGGCGGCGCGGCGCAGCCGTCCGCCGTGGGCGCTGACCACCTGGGCGTCCTCCCAGGGCATTCCGGCCCGGGCGAAGGCCGCGGCGACCGAGGAGACGGCGGGCAGGACCTCCAGTTCGAGGCCGTACTCGGGGCGGCGCAGGGTGCGGACGACGCCGAAGAAGCCCGGGTCCCCCTCGGCGACGACGACGGCGGCGCCGCGGTGTTCGGCGATCCGGTGGGCGGCGAGTCGGACGTTGCCGAGGACGATCCGTTCGGCGCCGGGCGGCACCGGGAGGGCGCTGAGTTGGTAGGGGGCGCCGGCCACCAGGGTCGCTGCGGCGAGCGCCGCGCCGGCGGCCTCGGTCAGCGGTGTGCCGTCCCACCCGATGACCGTGATCCGGTCAGCCATCTGCGGCCGTTCTCCCTCGCCTCGGTGCGCTCGTCCGCGCCGGTCCTTCGCGCGCCAGTCCTTCGCGCCGGGGTGCGGCGCCGGACAGAGGCTACCGGGTGTGATCCCCCTTGTGCCGACAACTCGGACACATGTCCGTCACGTACCCGGCGGCAGCGGCCTGCCGGACGGGCGAAGTGGATCAGGCAGGACGGGGGTCAGTCGCGCAGGACGTACCGGTGGTCGCCGTGCCAGCCGGACTCCGCCTCGACCGGGGCCTCCATGTCCTCGGGGAGCAGGCTCCACAGGATGACGTCGCTGCGGCTCTCCTCCCCGCCCCGGGCGCCGACCGGATCCCCCGCGGCCGACCCACCGGACCCGCCGGACCCGCCGACCCCACCGGAGCCGCCGGATTCGCCGCGCACTATCCAGGCGCTGCGCAGCACGCCCTCGCTGATGCCGCCGATCTTCTGGGCGACCTGCTGGGCGGCGGTGTTCCCGGCGGCGGTGCGCATCTCCAGTCGCAGGAAGCCGCGGTCCTCGAAGAGCCACTGGGCGACCCCGAGGACGGCCTCCGGCGCGTAGCCCTCGCCGCGGGCCCAGGGGGCGGTGACGTAGGCGATCTCGGTGGAGCGCAGCCGCCAGTCGGTGTTGCGCAGTTCGACCAGTCCGACCAGGCGCTGGGTGAGGTGCTCGGTGACGGCGAAGACGATGCCGCGGCCGGCCAGCCGGTGGGCGGGGGCGAGGGTGCGGGCGAGCTCGGCGGCGTAGCGCTCGGTGAAGGGGTGCGGGAGGTCCGTCCAGGCCAGGACCAGTTCGTCGGCCATCATGGCGGCCAGGCCGGGGGCGTCGTCCTCCGCAAGGGGGCGCAGCAGCAGCCGTTCGGTGCTGATGGCGGTCTCGGGGAAGCTCGCTGCCATGCCGTCTCTCCTCGCCGGGTCGTTGACACACCGTACGCCTCGCCGGTGCCCGGGTGTGACGCGGTGCACGGCCCGCACGACGGTACGTCAGAACTCGGCCTGTCAGGGTGTCACTACCTGCATACTGCCCGACCGGGCCCCCGCCGGGATGCGGCGGGGGCCCGGTCGGGGGCAGGCGGGGTGGCTCAGAAGGCGGGGATGACGGAGCCCTTGAAGGTGTCGTCGATGTACTTCTTCACCTCGGCGGAGTGGAGCAGCTCGGCGAGCTTCCTGACCCGCGGGTCGTTCTCCTTGCCCTGCTTGACGGCGAGGATGTTGGCGTAGGGGTTGCCCTCGGCCTTCTCCAGCAGCAGGGAGTCGCCGGCCGGCTTGAGGCCGGCGTCGAGGGCGTAGTTGCCGTTGATCACGGCGGCGTCGAGGTCGTCGATGGAGCGGGGCAGCTGGGCGGCCTCCAGCTCCTTCCACTTGAGGTTCTTCGGGTTGCCGGTGATGTCGGAGGGGGTGGCGGCGGTGCCGACGCCGGCCTTGAGGGTGATCAGGTTGTTGTCGGCGAGCAGCTTGAGCGCGCGGCCCTCGTTGGTGGCGTCGTTGGGCAGGCCGACGGTGGCGCCGTCCTTGAGGTCGCCGATGGCCTTGATCTTCTTCGAGTAGACGCCCAGCGGCTCCAGGTGGACCGGCTCGACCGAGACGATCTGGGTGCCGTGCTTCTTGTTGAAGTCCTCCAGGTACGGGACGTGCTGGAAGTAGTTCGCGTCGGCCGAGCCGTCCTGCACCGCGGTGTTGGGGGTCACGTAGTCGGTGACCTCCTTGATGGTGAGCTTGAGGCCGGCCTTGTCCGCCAGGTTGTCCTTGACGAACTTGAGGATCTGGCCGTGCGGGGTGGGGCTGGCGACGACGGTCAGCGGGGCGTTCGGGTCGGAGGACCCGGAGGACCCGGAGCTGCCGCAGGCGGCGAGCGAGAGGGCGATGCCGGCGGTGGCGAGGATGCTGGTGAACTTCAGGGCGTTGCGCACGAAAAGTGCCTTTCTGCGTGATACGGGGAGCCGCGTCCAGGTGCGGACGTCGGGTGGTCTCAGGGGGCGACGAGGTCCTCGCCGGAGGTGGCCGGGGCGCCTGGGGTGGTGCCGCGCGGGCCGAGCAGTCGCGGCCGGCCGCCGGTGCGGCCGCGGTTGGCAAGTCGGCGGACGGTGTAGTCGCCGAGCAGTTGGACGATGGTCACGATGATCACCAGCTCCGCGACGATGATCCACATGAAGCCGGTCTCGAAGCGGTAGTAGCCGTAGTTGACCGCGAGGGTGCCGAGTCCGCCGCCGCCGACCACGCCGGCCATCGCCGAGTAGCTGATCAGCGTGATGATCGTGGTGGTGACGGAGGCGGCGAGGCCGGGCAGGGCCTCGGGCAGCAGGGCCTTGCGGACGATGGTCCAGGTGGAGGCGCCCATGGCCTGGAGGGCCTCGATCAGTCCGCGGTCGACCTCGCGGACGGAGGTCTCGACGAGCCGGGCGAAGAAGGGGATCGCGCCGATGGTGAGCGGCACGGTGGCGGCCTCCCAGCCGATGGAGGTGCCGACCAGCCAGCGGGTGAAGGAGATCAGGGCGATCATCAGGATGATGAACGGCACCGAGCGGGCGATGTTCACCACGGCGCCGAGCACCTTGTTGACCGGCCGGTTGGCCAGCAGGCCGCCCTTGTCGGTGAGTACCAGCAGTACGCCGAGCGGCAGGCCGAGCAGCACGGTGACGACGGTGGAGACGCCGACCATCTGGAGGGTCTCCCAGGTGGCGGGCCACATCAGTTCCTGCATCTGGTCCCAGGTCATGCCGCCGCTCCCTTCGTCTTGTCGAAGCCGTCCGCGTCGAGGACGTCCACCTGCAGGCCCTGCTCGCGCAGGAAGCCGATCGGCACCACGTTGTCCGCCCGGGTGCCGGGGAGCTCGACCCGCATCCGGCCGACCATGCGGCCGGCGATGGTCTCGACGGCGGCGCCGAGGATGTTGATGTCGATCTGGTAGGTGCGGGCGAGCTGGGAGACGAACGGCTGGGCGGAGGTGTCGCCCTGGAAGGTGATCTCCAGGACGGTCTTTCCGGGGTGGCCGGAGGCGAACTCGCTGAGCGGGAAGAGCTCGCGGGCGAGTTCGGAGCCGGGCTTGGCCAGCAGGTCGGTCAGTTCGCCGGACTCGACCACCTTGCCGCCGCGCATCAGGGCGGCGGAGTCGCAGACGGACTTGATGACGTCCATCTCGTGGGTGATGAGCAGCACGGTGAGGCCGAGCTGCTGGTTGAGGTCGCGCAGCAGCTTGAGGATGGAGCGGGTGGTCTCGGGGTCGAGCGCGGAGGTGGCCTCGTCGGAGAGCAGCACCTTGGGGTCGCCGGCGAGGGCGCGGGCGATGCCGACGCGCTGCTTCTGGCCGCCGGAGAGCTGGCCGGGGTAGCTGCGGGCCTTGTCGGCGAGGCCGACCAGGTCGAGCAGTTCGGCGGCCCTGCGGCGGCGCTCGGTGCGGTCCAGGCCGATGATCTCCAGCGGGAGTTCGACGTTCTGCTGGACGGTGCGGGAGGCGAGCAGGTTGAAGTGCTGGAAGACCATGCCGATGCGGCGGCGGGCCTCGCGCAGCTCCCTGCCGGCGCGGTTCTCGCCGCCGGCGAGCGAGGTGAGCTCGACGCCGTCCACGGTGACCGTGCCGGAGCTGGGGCGCTCCAGCATGTTGACGCAGCGGATGAGGGTGGACTTGCCGGCGCCGCTGGTGCCGACGACTCCGTAGACCTCTCCGGGGCGGACGTGCAGGTCGACGCCGGCGAGGGCGGTCACCTCGCGGCCGCGGGAGCGGTAGACCTTCGTGAGGTCCGTGGTGGTGATCACAGCTGCTTCCGTGGGTCGGGGGCGGACGGCGTTCCACCGCCGGACCGGGTTGCGGTCGGCGATGCGGGCGGCGTTGCGCCAGGGGGGTCCGGACCTGCCACCCCTTGATCGTCGCCGCTGGGCGGCCGGGCCGCGCGACGGCGTGGCCCTTACGAGTCATCAGGGGAAGGCCGTCCGTCTGCGGGTGGGCAGGCGGACGGGGCGGCTTCTCAGCGGCGGCAGGGGGCGCGCTCACTCGGGTGGGAGCGGCCGGGGGTCTCGCTTCGGGGCGCGAGAGCGGGGGCGTCCCCAGCGGGAGGCCGGGGGGACAGTGGCCCTCAGCGGTGACACATTCGACAACACATGGCACGCTCACCTGCCGGCAGGGTGCCGGTGGGGGTCCATTTCGTCGTCGCAGTCATGTGAGCCAGTAAATCAGATCGATCGATCCCGTCCCAATTATTCGGACCGACCGTCCGCAATGCGGACGGCTACCGCTGTGACCTGCGGTGACACGCCTCGGCGCCGCCACCGATGGTCCGAATGGTGGCGGCGCCGGGTGGGGCGCGGGGCGGAGCGGGGCTCAGGCGGTGGCGGCGAGGCGCACCCCGGCGGGCTTCTCCAGGTGGACCAGGGTGAGCCGGCCGTCGATCTGCTCGACGGTGGTCTGGCGGTAGCCCTGGCGGGCGTAGAGGCGCAGGTTGCCGAGGCTGCGGTGGCCGGTGAAGAGGCGGTAGGCGGTCAGCGGGCCGTCGCCCTCGGCGAGGCGGCGCTCCAGCGCCTCCAGCAGGCGTCCACCGAGGCCGTGGCGCTGCATCCGGGGGTGGACCACCAGGCGCCCTATCCGGCCGATGCCGTCCGGGCCGACCTGGCCGCGGACGCTGCCGACCACCTCGCCGCCGAGGCGGGCGACCAGGAAGTGCTGCTCGGTCAGCTCCTCGCGCAGGCTCTCCAGGGACTGCGTCAGCGGCTCCAGGGTCCAGTCGCCGTACAGCTCGGCCTCGCTCTGGTAGCCGAGGTACTGGAGTTTGAGGATCTGTTCCGCGTCCTCGGCGTCCGCCGCCGCGATGATCACGCTCATGCCCATGTGCTGGGGCCTCCCCATCGTCGTGCCCGGCGCGCAAACGTGAGGGTGCCGCACCGGATGCCCTGCCGGAGATGTCCCGGCCGGGGATCTGCCCTGACCGGGGGTGGCGCACGAACGTACCAGCCGCAGGGCCCTGGTCGGGCCCGCGACACCGGCGACGCGCTCACGCTCAGTATCCAAGCGATCGCGGCGTCGTCAAGAGCTACGTTCGCCACCGCTCTACCCGCGTGTCAGCTGCTCTCAACCTCCCGGCCGCCCGACGTGGCGAGGGTCACGTCGGACCGCCGGGGCGGGCCGGGCGCGGGTGGCGGACGGGGACGGACGGGCCGGACCGCACGGCGGGGCCCGGCGGGCGGGCGCGGACGGGCGGTCGCGGCGGGCGCGGACGGGCGGCGACGGGGTCACAGGTGGCGTTCGGTGTGCAGCAGGGTGCGCAGGCAGGCGAGGCAGCGGGAGCGGGTGGGGCCGATGGAGCCGTGCGGCATGCCGAGGCGGACGGAGAGCTCGCGGTAGCTCGGCGGCGGGTCCTCGGCGAGGGCGGCGACCAGTTGCGGGCAGCGGCCGGGCAGCGCCGCCACCGCCTCGCGGACGACGCGTCGGCGGCGCTCGGCGAACACCTGCTCCTCGGCGGAGGGGGCGTGGGGGAGGTTGGTGCACATACGGTGAATGACTCGCCCCGGGCGGGGCCGGTCACGGCCGTCGGGGCCGGAGCACGCGAAAGGGGCGCGGCGGTCAACCCGCCGCGCCCCTCCCCCGGCTTCGGGGTCAGCCCTTGACCCACTCCTGCTGGGCCGCCAGGTCCGCCTTCACCTCGGCGAGCTGGACGGCGACCGCCGACGGGGCCGTGCCGCCGCGCCCGCTGCGCGAGGCGATCGCACCGTGGACGCTCAGCACGGAGCGGACCTCGGGGGTCAGGTGCGGCGAGATCCCGGCGAACTGCTCGTCCGTCAGGTCGCCGAGCTCGATGCCCTGTTGTTCGCAGACCTTCACACAGGCGCCGGCCACCTCGTGCGCGACCCGGAACGGCACGCCCTGCTTGACCAGCCACTCGGCGATGTCGGTGGCGAGCGAGAAGCCCGCCGGGGCCAGCTCCTCCAGCCGCTCCCGGTGCACGGTGAGGGTGGCCATCATCCCGGTGAAGGCCGGCAGCAGCACCTCCAGGGTGTCGCAGGAGTCGAAGACCGGCTCCTTGTCCTCCTGGAGGTCCCGGTTGTAGGCGAGCGGCAGTGCCTTGAGCGTCGCCAGCAGGCCGGTCAGGTTGCCGATCAGGCGGCCGGACTTGCCCCGGGCCAGCTCGGCGATGTCCGGGTTCTTCTTCTGCGGCATGATCGAGGAGCCGGTGGAGAAGGCGTCGTGCAGCGTGATGAAGCCGAACTCCTTGGTGTTCCAGATGATCACCTCCTCGGCGATCCGGGAGAGGTTGATCCCGATCATCGCCGTGACGAAGGCGAACTCCGCGACGAAGTCCCGCGAGGCGGTGCCGTCGATCGAGTTGCCGACCGAGCCCCGCTCGAAGCCCAGCTCGGCGGCCACGGCCTGCGGGTCCAGGCCGAGCGAGGAGCCGGCCAGCGCGCCGGAGCCGTACGGCGAGACGGCCGTGCGGACGTCCCACTGGTGCAGCCGCTCGGCGTCCCGGCCGAGGGCCTGCACGTGCGCGAGGACGTGGTGGGCGAACAGGACGGGCTGCGCGTGCTGGAGGTGCGTGCGGCCCGGCATGGCGGTGTCGGGGTGCGCCTCGGCGAGGCCGACCAGGGCGTGCTGGAGGTCGAGCACCAGGCCGCCGATGATCCTCGCGTGGTCCCGCAGGTACATCCGGAAGAGCGTGGCGATCTGGTCGTTGCGCGAGCGGCCGGCCCGCAGCTTGCCGCCGAGGTCGGCGCCGAGCCGCTCCAGCAGACCGCGCTCCAGCGCGGTGTGGACGTCCTCGTCGGCGATCGTGCCGGTGAAGGTGCCGGCCTCGACGTCGGCCAGCAGCCGGTCGAGGCCGCCGAGCATCCCGGCGAGCTCCTCGTCGCTCAGCAGGCCGGCCTTGTGCAGGACGCGGGCGTGGGCCTTGGAGCCGGCGATGTCGTACGGCGCGAGGCGCCAGTCGAAGTGCACCGAGGCGGAGAGCTTGGCCAGCGCCTCGGAGGGACCGTCGGCGAAGCGTGCGCCCCACAGGCGGACGTCGCCACCGGAGGCGTTCTGGTCGGCAGACATCGCTTGGGCTCCTTACGCGGGTGGTTCGGGAGGGGTTCGGAGGGGTTCCGAAGAGGGGGTGGGCCCCGGCCGCGGGGTGCGACGGCCGGGGCCCGGTGAGGGTGGCCTGTCAGGCGAGGTCGCGCCGGGCGGCGATCTTCGAGGACATCCCGAAGATCTCGATGAAGCCCTTGGACATCGACTGGTCGAAGGTGTCGCCGGTGTCGTACGTGGCGAGGTTGAAGTCGTACAGCGACTGGTCCGACTTGCGGCCGTTGACGACGGCCCGGCCGCCGTGCAGGACCATCCGGATCTCGCCGGTGACGTGCTGGTTGGCCTCGTTGACGAAGCCGTCCAGGGCCCGCTTGAGCGGGGAGAACCACAGGCCGTCGTAGACCAGCTCGGCCCAGCGCTGCTCGACCTGCCGCTTGTAGCGGGCCAGTTCGCGCTCGACGGTGACGTTCTCCAGGGCCTGGTGGGCGGTGATCAGGGCGATCGCGCCGGGGGCCTCGTAGATCTCCCGGGACTTGATGCCGACCAGCCGGTCCTCGACCATGTCGAGGCGGCCGATGCCCTGGGCGCCGGCCCGCTTGTTGAGCTCCTCGACGGCCTGCAGGACGGTGACCTTGCGGCCGTCGATGGCGACCGGGACGCCGGCGTCGAAGGTGATGACCACCTCGTCGGCCTCGCGCTGGAGGG
The DNA here is from genome assembly GCF_044547105.1 of Kitasatospora sp. NPDC052868. Classification (NCBI taxonomy): domain Bacteria; kingdom Bacillati; phylum Actinomycetota; class Actinomycetes; order Kitasatosporales; family Streptomycetaceae; genus Kitasatospora; species Kitasatospora sp. NPDC052868. The sequence continues at coordinate 257,182 of NZ_JBITZW010000008.1, forward strand.
CCGGGTTCTGGGTGTACTCGTAGACGTCCTCGATCGGGGCGTTCCAGATGTCCTCCAGGAAGCCGGTCTCGACGGCCCGCCCGAAGACGTTCTGGTCGATCGAGTACGGGGACTTCTTGGTGGTGGCGATCGGCAGGCCCTTGGCCTCGGCGAAGGCGATCGCCTTGTCCCGGGTCATCGCGTAGTCGCGGACCGGGGCGATGCACTTGAGGCCGGGGGCCAGCGAGTTGATGCCGACCTCGAAGCGGACCTGGTCGTTGCCCTTGCCGGTGCACCCGTGGGCGACGGTGGTGGCGCCGTGCTTCTGCGCGGCGGCGACCAGGTGCTTGACGATGACCGGCCGGGACAGCGCGGACACCAGCGGGTACTCGCCCTGGTAGAGGGCGTTGGCCTTGATGGCCGGCAAGCAGTACTCGTCGGCGAACTCGTCGCGGGCGTCCGCGACCTCGGCCTCGACGGCACCGCAGTCCAGCGCGCGCTGGCGGATGACGTCCAGGTCCTCGCCGCCCTGGCCGACGTCGACGGCGACGGCGATGACCTCGGCGCCCGTCTCCTCGGCGATCCAGCCGATGCAGACGGACGTGTCCAGACCGCCCGAGTAGGCGAGTACGACGCGCTCGGTCACGGCTTTCTCCTTCACAACTGTGCGAACAGGTTTACGGCGATAGGCATAAGTATGCACTACACCGTATGAAACTCAAAACCCCGGCACACGGGTGCGGGGAGGCGGGGTCGCGCGGGCCCTGCCGGGCGGGCGCGCGGGGGTGGGGACGGGCCGGCTCCGGCGCGGCGCGCGGGGCGCGCGGGTGCGGGGAGGCGGGGAGGCGGGGCGCACGGGTGCGGGGTGCGCGGGTGCGGGGAGGCGGGGCGCACGGGTGCGGGGTGCGGGGTGCGGGACGCGCGGCAGGGGGCCGAAACGGCCGGTGGGCCCGGAGTCCGGGCCCACGGGAGGGTCTACTGGGCCTTCGCCTGAGCCAGTTGCATCAGGTGGTCGGCGAGGGCCTGGCCGCCGAACGGGTCGCGGCTGATCAGCAGCACGGTGTCGTCGCCGGCGATGGTGCCGATGATCTCGAACACCTCGGCCTGGTCGATCGCGGACGCCAGGAACTGCGCGGCGCCCGGCGGGGTGCGCAGCACGACGAGGTTGCCGGAGGCGGTGGCGGAGACCATGAGTTCGCCGGCCAGCCGGGCCATCCGGCCCTCGCTGGCCGACTCGCCCATCGGTGCGCGCGGCGTGCGGTCGCCGCCCTCGGCCGGGACGGCGTAGATGAGCGCGCCGTCCCGGTTGCGGATCTTGACCGCGCCCAGCTCGTCCAGGTCCCGGGAGAGGGTGGCCTGGGTGACCACCAGTCCGTCGTCCGCGAGCAGCTTGGCGAGCTGGCTCTGTGAGCGGACGGGCTGGCGGGTGAGCAGGTCCACGATCCGCCGGTGGCGCGCGGTGCGGGTCTGCGGGACCTGCGGCGTCGGGCCGGCGGCGGGTTGGCCGGAGTGGGGAACGGTCATGTGATTATTCTCCCGGACTACGCTCGGCTCGCATCGGCCGGGGCGTTCTCGCGCACCGACCGGAGGATGTCCGGCAGCGCGGCGAGGAAGGCGTCCGCCTCCTGTTCGGTGAGCACCAGCGGGGGCGCGAGCCGTACGGCGTCCGGGACGGCGGCGTTCACCAGGAAGCCGGCCTGCTGGGCGGCGGCCTGGAGCCGGGCGGAGACGGGTTCGGTGAGCACGATGCCGAGCAGCAGTCCGGCGCCGCGCACGTGGGAGACGAGCGGGTCGCCGATCGCCTCGATGCCGTGCCGCAGCCGCTCGCCGATCTTGCGGGCGTGCTCCAGCAGCCCCTCGGACTCGATGGTGTCGAGGACGGCGAGGGCGGCGGCGGCGACCACCGGGTTGCCGCCGAAGGTGGTGCCGTGCTGGCCGGGGGTGAGCAGGTCGGCGGCGTCGCCGAAGGCCAGGACGGCGCCGATCGGCAGGCCGCCGCCGAGGGCCTTGGCGAGGGTGACGACGTCCGGGTCGACGCCGTCCTCGGCCTGGTGGGCGAACCAGTGGCCGGTGCGGCCGACGCCGGTCTGGATCTCGTCCAGGACGAGCAGGGTCCCAGTGGCGCGGGTGATCTCGCGGGCGGCCCGGAGGTAGCCGTCGGGCAGCGGGATCGCGCCGTTCTCGCCCTGGACGGGCTCCAGGAAGACGGCGGCGGTCCCGGTGGTGACGGCGGCGCGCAGGGCCTCGATGTCGCCGAACGGGACGTGGGTGACGTCGCCGGGCAGCGGGAGGAAGGGCGCCTGCTTGGCCGGCTGGCCGGTGAGCGCGAGGGCGCCCATCGTCCGGCCGTGGAAGGCGCCCTCGAGGGCGACGACGTGGGTGCGGCCGGTCCGCCGGCTGATCTTGAAGGCGGCCTCGTTGGCCTCGGCGCCGGAGTTGCAGAAGAAGACCCGCCCCTCGCGGCCGGAGAGCGCGAGAAGCCGCTCGGCGAGCGCGATGGTGGGCTCGGCCATGAAGAGGTTGGAGACGTGGCCGAGGGTGGCGATCTGGCGGCCGACCGCCTCGACGACGGCGGGGTGGGCGGTGCCGAGGGCGTTGACGGCGATGCCGCCGAGGAGGTCGGTGTACTCCTTGCCGTCGGCGTCCCAGAGCTTGGCGCCCTCACCGCGGACCAGCGGGATGCGCGGGGTGCCGTAGTTGTCGGTGAAGGCGTGCTGCCACCGGTCGGTGAGCTGTTCGTTGCTGGTCATGCGAGTCCCCCGGTCACGGTCGGTTCGTCGTCCGGCACGACCATCGTGCCGATGCCCTCGTCGGTGAAGATCTCCAGCAGCAGGGAGTGCTGGACCCGGCCGTCCAGGACGCGGGCGGTCCCGACGCCGGAGCGGACGGCGCGCAGGCAGCCCTCCATCTTGGGGAGCATGCCGCTGGCCAGGCCGGGCAGCAGCTCCTCCAGTTCGCTCGCGTTGAGCTGGCTGATCACGTCGTCGGAGTTCGGCCAGTCGGCGTAGAGGCCCTCGACGTCGGTGAGGACGACGAGCATCTCGGCGCCGAGGGCGACCGCGAGGGCGGCGGCGGCGGTGTCGGCGTTGATGTTGTAGACGTGGCCGTCGGTGCCCCGGGCGATCGAGGAGATCACCGGGATGCGGCCGTCGGCGATCAGCGCCTTCACGGCGCCGGCCTCGATGTTGACGATGTCGCCGACCAGGCCGATGTCCACCTGCTCGCCGTCGACGACGGCGTAGCGCTTGACGGCGGTCATGGTGTGGGCGTCCTCGCCGGTCATCCCGACGGCGAACGGGCCGTGGCCGTTGAGCAGCCCGACGAGTTCGCGCTGGACCTGGCCGGCGAGCACCATCCGGACCACGTCCATGGTCTCGGGGGTGGTGACCCGCAGGCCGTTGGTGAAGGAGGACTCCAGGCCCAGCTTGGAGAGTTGGGCGCTGATCTGCGGGCCGCCGCCGTGCACCACGACGGGGTGCAGGCCCGCGTAGCGCAGGAAGACGACGTCCTGGGCGAAGGCCGCCTTGAGGCCCTCGTCCACCATGGCGTTGCCGCCGAACTTGATCACGATGGTCTTGCCGTGGAAGCGCTCCAGCCACGGCAGGGCCTCGATCAGCGTCATGGCCTTGGGCAGCGCGGTGTTGTTGCGGGCCTGTTCGCCCTTGGGTGCGATCTGCACGTCTTCTGGTCCCCGGCTCGGTTGGCTGGTGGCGGCTGTCAGCTGGAGTAGGCGCTGTTCTCGTGCACGTAGTCGGCGGTGAGGTCGTTGGTCCACAGTGAGGCGGCGGCCTGGCCGGCGTTGAGGTCGGCGGTGATGACGATCTCGCGGCCGGTCATGTCGACGAGGTCGCGGTCCTCCCCCACGCTGCCGTTGCGGCAGACCCAGATGCCGTTGATGGCGACGTCGAGCCGGTCGGGGTCGAAGGCGGCGGCGGTGGTGCCGATCGCGGCGAGGACGCGGCCCCAGTTGGGGTCCTCCCCGTGGAGGGCGCACTTGAGGAGGTTGTTGCGGCCGATGACGCGGGCGACGTCGACGGCCTCGTCCTCGGTGGCGGCGCCGGTGACGTCGATCCGGATGTCCTTGCTGGCGCCCTCGGCGTCGCCGATCAGCTGGCGGGCGAGGTCGGCGCAGACGGTGCGGACGGCCTCGTCGAACTCGGCCTGGCCGGGGGTGGTGCCGGAGGCGGCGGAGGCGAGCAGCAGCACGGTGTCGTTGGTCGACATGCAGCCGTCGGAGTCGACCCGGTCGAAGGTGGTGCGGGTGGCGGCGCGCAGCGAGGTGTCCAGGGCGGCGGCGTCGAGGTCGGCGTCGGTGGTGAGGACGACGAGCATGGTGGCGAGGCCGGGGGCGAGCATGCCGGCGCCCTTGGCCATGCCGCCGACCGTCCAGCCGGCCGGGCTGGTGACCTGGGCGGTCTTGTGGACGGTGTCGGTGGTCTTGATGGCGATCGCGGCGGCCTCGCCGCCGGTCTGCGTGAGCTCGGCGGCGGCGAGGGCGACGCCGGGCAGCAGGACGTCCATCGGGAGGCGGACGCCGATCAGGCCGGTGGAGGCGACGGCGACCTCGCCGGCGCTCAGCCCCAGCTCCTCGGCGACCCGTTCGGCGGTGGCGTGGGTGTCCTGGAAGCCGAGCGGGCCGGTGCAGGCGTTGGCGCCGCCGGAGTTGAGGATCACGGCGGAGACCTGGCCGCCCTTGAGGACCTGCTCGGACCAGAGGACGGGGGCGGCCTTGACGCGGTTGGCGGTGAAGACGCCGGCGGCGGCGAGCGAGGGGCCGTCGTTGACGACGAGGGCGAGGTCGGGGGTGCCGGAGGCCTTGATCCCGGCGGTGACGCCGGCGGCCCGGAAGCCCTTGGCGGCGGTCACGCCCACGTTCTGGTGGTCGGTCACGGTGCGACTCCGTTCAGGGGAAGGCCCAGCTCCTCGGGCAGCCCGAGGGCGATGTTCATGCTCTGTACGGCGCCGCCGGCGGTGCCCTTGACCAGGTTGTCGATCGCGCTGATCGCGATGATCCGCCCGGCGTTCTCGTCCAGGGCGACCTGGACGAGGGCGGCGTTGGAGCCGTAGACGCTGCTGGTCTGGGGCCACTGGCCCTCGGGCAGCAGGTGGACGAAGGGCTCGTCGGCGAACGCCTCGGTGTAGGCGGCGCGCAGGCTCTCGTTGGTCACGCCGGGCCTGGCCTTGGCCGAGCAGGTGGCGAGGATGCCGCGCGGCATCGGGACGAGGGTGGGGGTGAAGGAGACGCTGACCCGCTCGCCCGCGACGGGGGTGAGGTTCTGGGACATCTCCGGGGTGTGCCGGTGCAGGCCGCCGACGCCGTAGGCGCTGACGTTGCCCATCACCTCGCTGCCCAGCAGGTGCGTCTTGGCGGCTTTGCCGGCGCCGGAGGTGCCGGAGGCGGCGACGATCACGGCCTCGGGCTCGGCGAGCCGTGCCGCGTACGCGGGGAAGAGCGCGAGCGAGACGGCGGTCGGGTAGCAGCCGGGGACGGCGATCCGGTTGCCGCCCTTGAGTGCGGCGCGGTGGCCGGGCAGCTCGGGCAGGCCGTAGGGCCAGGTGCCGGCGTGCGCGGAGCCGTAGAACTGCTCCCAGTCGGCGGCGGCCTTGAGCCGGAAGTCGGCTCCGCAGTCGACGATCAGCACGTTCTGGCCGAGGGCCTCGGCGACGGCGGCGGACTGGCCGTGCGGCAGGGCCAGGAACACCACGTCGTGGTCGGCCAGCACCTCGGGGGTGGTGGGCTCCAGGATCCGGTCGGCGAGCGGGATCAGGTGCGGCTGCAGCGCGCCGAGCCTGGTGCCCGCGTTCGAGCCGCCCGTCAGCGCCCCGATCTCCACCTCCGGGTGGCCGAGCAGCAGGCGCAGCACCTCACCGCCCGCGTAACCGCTCGCGCCGGCGACGGCGACTCGCAATGCCATGGCAGTTTCCCTCCTTGGTCGGAGCATGAATATACGCATCACGGAACATTCATGCAAGGGAGTGCAGGGCGGGGCCACGGTGCGCCCGCTCCGCACCCCCGGGCCGGGATGCTCCGCCCGCCGCCTGGACGACTGCCCCGGCAGCGAGATGAGCTTAGGCTACCCTTAGTTGATCGTGGGGCGTCCCGCACGGGGCGCGGCCGGCCGGGTCAGCGGCGGACGGCCCGCAGCACCACGAACTTGGGGTTGCCGGCGACGAGTTCGCAGTTGCCGAAGAGGCGGCGCAGCTTGACGTGGTAGCCGAGGTGCCGGTTGCCGACCACCCAGAGCTCGCCGCCGGGGCGCAGGGCGCGGCGGGCGCCGGTGAACATCCGCCAGGCGGTGGCGTCGGTGGTGGCCTGGTGGGAGTGGAACGGCGGGTTGTTGAGGACGAGGTCCACCGAGCCGGGTTCGACCGCCTCGGCGCTCAGCGCGTCGGCGGCGCGGAACTCGGCGGGGGCGTCCGGGCCGAGGTTGGCGCGGAAGGTCGCCTCGGCGGAGGCGACGGCCTGGTGGGACTCGTCGATGAACAGGAGCCGGGCGCCGGGGGCGGCCAGCGCGGCGGCGGTGCCGACCACGCCGTTGCCGCAGCCGAGGTCGACGACCGTGGCGCCGGGGGCCGCGGTCGGCAGGTGGCCGAGGAGGAACCGGGTGCCGATGTCCAGGTGTTCGGCGCAGAAGGTGCCGGCGTGGTTGGTCACGGTGCGCCCGGAGGCGGCGCCGATGTCGGCGGGCAGGGCGTAGCTGCGCGGCCAGGGGCTCGGACCGGGGTCGAGCGCGGGGTCGGGGGTGCAGAAGATCAGCCGGGCCTTGCGGACCGCGAGGGAGGTGCGGGTCGGGCCGAGGATGCGCTCGAAGAGCCGGAGGGTGGAGGTGTGGATCTCCGTGACCATGCCGGTGCCGACCACCACCGTGCCGGGGTGCATCGCGGGGGCCAGCCGGTGCAGTTGGTCCTCCAGCAGCGCGAGGCTCTTGGGGACGCGGACCAGCAGGACGTCGATGCGGTCCGGCGGGGTGTCGCGGGTGGAGAGCAGCCGGACCGCGGCGGGGTCGGCGCCGCGGCGGGCGAGGTTGGCGGCCGTGGCGCGCTGGGCGAGGTGGGAGTCGCCGATCCCGGTGGGGCGGTGGGCGGCGAGGGCCGTGGTGAGGGCGCCCCAGCGGTCGCCGAGGACGACGACGGCGCGGCCGGCCAGGTCGGTCGCGGCGCCCTGGGCGCTGTCGCCCTCGCCCGCGAGGTGGCGCAGCAGGTACTCGTCGGCGGCGTCCCAGGCGCGCAGTTGCTCGCGCGGGTCCTCCGGGTAGCGCGTGAGGTCGTAGGTGCCCCACGGAGTGGCGAAGGACGTGGCTGCGGGCGTGCTGAGGCGGTTCATCGTGATCTCAGGCTAGCCGACGGGCGGGCGGCGGCGGCCCGGGCGGCCGATACTGGAAGGGCCCGCCCGGAGGGGCCGGACCGGAAGGGGCCTGGGCCATGGACTGGAAGCTCGAAGTGGTGGTCGTCCCGGTGGCGGACGTGGACCGGGCCAGGCTGTTCTACGAGGAGCAGGCCGGGTTCACCGTCGACCACGACACCCGGCTCGGTGACGGTGTGCGGGTCGTGCAGCTCACGCCGCCGGGTTCGGGGTGCTCGATCGTGGTCGGCACCGGGGTGACGGAGGCGCCGCCCGGCTCGATGAAGGGCCTGCAGCTGGTGGTGGCGGATGTGCAGCGGGCACACGGGGAGCTGGTCGCCCGGGGCGTGGAGGTCAGCCCGGTCCAGCACTTCGAGGACGGCGCCCGGGTGGACGGGCCGGGCGGGGAGTGGAACTCCTTCGTGTTCTTCAACGACCCGGACGGCAACGGCTGGGCCGTCCAGGAGTCGCCGCCCCGGTAGGCGCGGGTGTTCTGCGGGCTGCGGCCCGGGCCGCGGGCCTGGGTAGGCTCGGAGGATGGTCGAAGACGAGGGAAGCGTCCGGGTCGACAGCTGGATCTGGTCGGTGCGGCTGACGAAGACCCGGGCGCTGGCCGCGGCGGCGTGCCGGGCCGGGCATGTGCAGGTGAACGGGGACCGGGCGAAGCCGGCGCAGGCGTTGAAGCCCGGGGACGAGGTGCGGGTGCGCCAGGACGGGTTCGAGCGGGTCGTCGTGGTGAAGCGGCTGGTCCGCAAGCGGGTCGGCGCGGGTGTCGCGGCCGAGTGCCTGGTGGAGACCGGCCCGCCGCGCCCGCCGCGGGACCAGGTGATGGTGGCCGGCGAGCGCGACCGGGGGGCCGGGCGGCCCACCAAGCGTGACCGGCGCGAGCTCGACCAGCTGCGCCAGGGGCGGTAGTACGGCCGGCGGTCGGGGGCGGCCCGTGCGGGGCGGCCCGTGCGGCGCCGTACCGGGAGCCGTGCCGAACGCCGCGCGGCCCCGGGCGCCCGGAAGGCGGCGCCGGGGCCGGTCGGCCGCCCGGTGGTTCAGCGTTCGGCGGTGCCCGGAGAAGACGGCTGAAGGCCGGTCAGTGCTTGCCGGTCAGTGTTTGAAGGCGACGGCCGCGTACGCGGAGACGTCCTGCCACCCGGTCGGCAGCTGCCCGGTGGGGACGTGCCCGGCCTCCGGACGCCAGAGCGGGAGTTGGACCAGGCCCGGGCCGGTGAACTCGAAGTCCCCGAAGAACGGCTCGACGGCGGCGCGCGGGCGCAGCACCAGCGGGGCGCTGGCGCTCTTGTAGATCCGGGTGCCCTCGGCCGCGCTCTCCCGGGAGGCGAAGTCGGGGCTGCCGTGCGAGAGGATCAGCGCGCTGCCCGGCGCGAGCGCGTCGCGCAGGGTCCGGACGATCTCCTGGGCGCCGTCCTCGTCCCGGATGAAGTGCAGGACCGCGACCAGCATCAGCGCCACCGGCTCGCCGAGGTCGACGGACGCGCGCAGACCGGGGTGTTCGAGGATCGAGACCGGGTCCCGCAGGTCGGCCTCGATGACGGAGGTGTGTCCGGCGGGGTGGCCGGCCAGCAGCGCGCGGGCGTGGGTGGCCACGATCGGGTCGTTGTCGATGTAGACCACGCGGGCGTCCGGGGCGGCGCGCTGGGCGACCTCGCTGGTGGAGCCGATGGCGGGGATGCCGGTGCCGATGTCGATGAACTGGCGGATGCCCCGGCCGGCCACGAACTCGACGGCGCGGCCGAGGAACTCGCGGTTGGTGCGGGCCAGCAGCGGCAGTGCGGGGTAGGCGGCGATGGCGGCCTCGGCGGCCTTGCGGTCGGCCTCGAAGTTGTCCTTGCCGCCGAGGTAGTAGTCGTACATCCGGGCCGTGTGCGGGACGCCGGTGTCCAGCTCGGTGGGCGGCTGCCAGTCCTCGGACTTCGCCCAGTCCCAGTCCGTGTCCGCCCCCGCGGCCGCCACGGCGGTGCCCTCGTCCTCGTGCATCCTGTCCGCCCCCTATGCTGACCTGCCGGAATGCGCACCGCTGCGCTGCAGTGCCCCGGCCGACCAGCGAACTGCTCGGCGGGAACGGTCTGTTGCCACGTACCGGGCGGTGCGCCGTGATCGTATCCGACGACACCGTGCGGAAACAGCGCGAGTGCAGGTTCCTGCAACGCCCGCCCGGCCGGGTACGGGCACGTCAACCCGACCCCGGGGGCACCCTCCGAATCGCCTGGGCGCCGCGTCGTCCCTATGCTGACTGCCGATGACTGCCGACCGCCGCACCGTACTGCGCTCCGCCGCCAAGCTGGCCGTTCTCACCGCCGTCGGCGGGCTGCTCACCGCGTGCGGGGACAACACCCCCCGCCGGGCGGATCCCGGGCTCCTCGCCGTACACGCCGGCACCGTCGACCCGCAGGGCGGCGACCCGGGCGCCGTCGACCCGGCCTGGGCGGCCGGCGAGGGCCCGGCCTCCCCCGCGCCGACCGCCTCGCCCGACCCGGCCCCCTCCCCGGACCTCCCGGCCACCCCCGCCCCGACCGCCACCGCGCCGCCCGCCCCGCCCGCACTGCCGCCGCTGGCCCCGGGCACCCCGGCCGAGGTCGCGTACGGGCCGCGCACCGGCCGGAACGTCGCCCTGACCTTCCACGGCAGCGGGGACCCGAAGCTGGCCACCGCCGTGCTGGAGATCGCCGAGCAGCGCGGCGCCAGGCTCACCGTGATGGCCGTCGGCAGCTGGCTGGACCAGCAGCCGCAGATGGCCCGTCGGATCCTGGACGGCGGCCACGAGTTGGGCAACCACACCCAGAACCACCAGAACATCTCCACGATGACGCCGGAGCAGGCCCGCGCCGAGATCGCCCAGTGCGCGGAGCGGCTGCAGCGGCTCACCGGTTCGATCGGCCGCTGGTTCCGGCCGTCCGCCGCCCAGTACGCCACTCCGATGGTGCGCGAGCAGGCCCGGGCGGTCGGGTACGAGCACGTGCTCTCCTTCGACGTGGACCCGCGCGACTACAGCGACCCGAGCGCCGCCGAGCTCCAGCGCCGGGTGCTCGGCTCGGCCAAGGGCGGCTCGGTGGTCGCGCTGCACATGGGCCACCAGTGCACGGTGGACGCGCTGCCCGGCATCCTCGACGGCCTGGCCAAGGCCGGGCTCAAGCCGGTCACCGCCAGCCAGCTCTGCGCGTAGGTCCTGTCGGGCCCCCGGCCCTCGGACTCCCGGCCCGGCGGGCTCAGCCCATCGGGTCCTGCGGCCCGTAGGGGCGCAGCCGCAGCGTCCGGGCGTCGGCTTCGCGGATCTCCTCGGCACGCCGGACCAGCTCCTCCAGGTTGTCCCGTCCGGCGTGGATGAAGCGCCCGTGCAGGGCGTCGAAGCGGCCGCGCGCCGCGTCCACCGTGACGGCGACCATGTAGGGGATGGAGCCCCAGGTCTTCATGTCCTGGAACATCGGCATCCCGGCGGTCATGTCGGTGGCCACTGCGCCGGGGCTGATGTCGAGGACCACGATGTGGTGTCCGGCGAGCGAGTCGGCGATGTTGTCGGAGAGCTGGAACAGCGCGCCCTTGGAGGTGGCGTAGGCGGTGTAGTTGCCGTCGGGGCGCAGCGCGAACCCGGAGTTGAGGTTGACCACCCGGCCGCGGCCGCGCTCGACCATGCCGGGCAGGACGCAGCGCAGCAGGTTGTAGGGGCCGCGCAGGTTGGTCTCGATCACCTGCCACCAGTGGTTGGGGTCGGTCTCCCAGAGCGGGACCTCGGCGCGGTCGACCTGGCCGGCGTTGTTGACCAGGAGGTCGACCGGGCCGAGGTCGCGTTCGACGACCCGGACGGCCTCGCGGACCGAGCCGTGCCGGGTGACGTCCGCGGTGACGGCGACCCCGCGGGAGCCGTGCCGGGCGCACTCCTTGAGGGTGTCGGTGAGGGTCTCGTGGGTGCGGCCGACCAGGCCGACGCCCATGCCCTCGGCGGCCAGGCCGATGGCGATCTCCCGGCCGATGCCCCGGCCGGCCCCGGTGACCAGGGCGACCTGTCCTCTGAGCGATCCCGACGGCATCCCGTTGCTCCCTTCGCCTGCCCCCGACCGTCCCGCATTCTGTCCGTCCGCGGGCGGGTCGGTACCCGGGCGCACGGGCGGCGGGAGCGGCCTCACCCGTTCGGCCCAGCCGGGGAGGGGATGACCTACCAGCCGGTACGGAGTAGTAACGTCGTCGGGGCGGTGCACCGGTTCACGCATTCCGGTACGCCCCCCGCTGAACAGCAGCTTGCTGGGACACCTCGCTGGGCCACCCCCAGCACCACCGAAGGGCAACGGAGTGAGTGACATCGCGCGCGTCGGAGTGATCGGCTGCGGTCTCATGGGGTCGGGCATCGCGGAGGTCTTCGCCCGGGCCGGGCTGGACGTCCTGGTGTCGGAGGCCAGCGGTGAGGCGCTGGAGTTCGGCCGGACCAGGCTGACCAACTCCCTGGACACCGCGGTCAAGCGCGGCAAGCTGACCCCCGAGCTGCGCGACGAGGCGCTGTCCCGGCTGGCCTTCACGACCGACCTGGCGGACTTCGCCGACCGCGACCTGGTGGTCGAGGCGGTCGCCGAGCGCGAGGACATCAAGGTCAAGATCTTCCAGACCCTGGACCAGGTGGTGGAGCGCCGCGACGCGATCCTCGCCTCCAACACCTCGTCGATCCCGATCGTGAAGCTGGCCGCCGCCACCTCGCGCCCGGAGCAGGTCATCGGCCTGCACTTCTTCAACCCGGCGCCGGTGCAGAAGCTGGTCGAGGTCATCCCGACGCTGACCACCTCGGCCGCCACCACCGAGCGGGTGGAGGCCTTCGCCACCCAGGTCCTCGGCAAGGAGCCGATCCGGGCCCGCGACCGCGCCGGCTTCGTGGTGAACGCGCTGCTGGTGCCGTACCTGCTGTCGGCGGTGCGGATGTTCGAGTCCGGCGTGGCGACCGCGTCCGACATCGACAAGGGCATGGAGGCCGGCTGCGCCCACCCGATGGGCCCGCTGCGGCTGTGCGACCTGATCGGCCTGGACACCATCGTGTCGATCGCCGAGTCGATGTACGACGAGTACAAGGAGCCGCTGTACGCCGCTCCCCCGCTGCTGTCCCGGATGGTCGACGCCGGGCTGCTGGGCCGCAAGTCCGGCCGCGGCTTCTACGACTACACCGCGAGCGTCTGACCGGAGCACGCGTGAGGGGCGGGGGAGGCCGCGGCCTCCCCCGCCCCTTCGTCGTGCCCGCGCTCAGCTGTTGATGGCGTAGCTGTCGCCGTAGACCTTCCACTTGAGCGGGGGGTTGAGGTCGAAGTTCTTCGCGTTCAGGAAGACCAGCTGCTCGGTGTCGACGCGGCTGGTGTCGGAGTGCGCCTCCTCCAGCTTCATGGCGGCCTTGCGGGCGTCCAGGAAGGCCTTGAGGTAGGTGGCCTCGTCGCCGCCCTGTGCGGGGGACTTGGCCTTCTTCAGGGCGTTCTTGCGGATGGTGCCGAAGCCCGCCGCGTCGAAGCCGCCGCCGTGCATGACGATGGCGTCGTAGTAGGCGAACTGGCCGAGCGCGCGCAGGCCGTCGGCCTTGGCCTGGTTGACGGCGGGGTTGAAGTAGACGCGGTCGCGCTCGTCGTTCTGGGCCTGCAGGAAGACGGAGTCCTTGGCGGCGGTGGCCCAGTCCTTCACGAAGGCGCTGCCGAGGCCGCTGTGCGACTCGGTGCCGTTGACCTTGCGCAGGGCCGGCAGGTACTTGGCGAGGATGTTGCCGGGCTTGAGGTCGGTGTAGTGCTCGACCAGGTCGAGCATGTCGCCGGTACCGGAACAGAAGCCGATGATGCCGGCGGTGTAGCCGCGCCCGTCCTTGATGTCCTCGATGTACTTGTACTGCGCCTTCCAGTCCAGCGAGGAGTTCTCGGCGCTGGACACCAGCTGCATCGCGATGTCCTTCTTGTGCGGGTCGTCCAGGCCGACGGCCTTCACCTGGACGACGGCCGCGGCCGGTGCGGCGTGGGCGGCGCCGGCCGCCGCCACGGTGGCGGGCGCGGCCACCAGGAGGGCGGCGAGGGCTATGCGTACGGTGCGGTGCTGCGGACGGTGCATCTGACGCTCCGTTTCCTTGGCCCGGGCAGGGGGTACCCAGGCTCCGTGGGAGTTAGGAAACTTTCCTAACTAAGAGATAGCGCCCACCGCGGCGCGCCCGCAAGGGGTTTGACGCAAACTCCTCAAGTCGACATCGCCTCAGGTCGCCATCGCTGCAAGCCGCAACCGCTTCAGACCGCGCGGCCGAAGCGCGCACCGCCCGGCACGCCGAAGGGCCCCTGGAGACCGGGTGGTCTCCAGGGGCCCTTCGGTTGCGGCCTGCGGATCAGGCGCCGCGCAGCACCGCGCCGGTGCGGGCGAGGGCCTCGGCCACGGCCGCCTCGCGGGCGGCGCTCGCCTCGTCGGCGGTCAGCGTGCGGTCCGCGGCGCGGAAGCGCAGCGCGTACGCCAGCGACTTGCGGCCGGTGCCGACCTGCTCGCCGGTGAAGACGTCGAACAGCCGGATGCCCTCCAGCAGTTCGCCCGCGCCGGAGCGCAGCGCCGCCTCCACCTCGGCGGCCGGGACGGCGGCGTCGACGATCAGCGCCACGTCCTGGGTGGCCACCGGGAAGCCGGAGACCGCCGGACCGGAGACCCGCTCGACGCCGTCGGCGGTGAGCAGGTCGAGGTCCATCTGCATCGCGCTGCTGCGCTCCGGAAGGCCCATCGCCTTCACCACGCGCGGGTGCAGCTCGCCGGCGTGGCCGACCACCCGGTCGGTGCCGGCGACCAGCAGCTCGGCGCAGCGGCCCGGGTGCCAGGGCATCAGCTGGCCCTGGCGCACGGTCAGTTCGACACCGGCCGCGCGGGCCACCGTGCGGGCCGCCTCGACGGCGTCCGCCCAGGAGGCCCCGGCGCCCTTGCCCCACCAGCCGGAGGGCAGCCGCTCGCCGGCCAGCGCGACGGCGACCCGGCGCGGCTGGTGCGGCAGGGCGGCGTCGAGGGCGGCGAGCTCCTCGTCGCTGGGACGGTGGTCGACGGCCGGGCGCGGCGCGACGGACAGCTCGTCCTTGGGCAGGAAGACGGTACCCGTCTCGAAGATCGCCAGGTCGGTGTTGCCGCGCCCGATGTTGCGGCGCAGCGCCCCGAGCAGGCCCGGCAGCAGCGTGGTGCGCAGCGCCGGCTCCTCGTCGTTGAGCGGGTTGACCAGCTTGACCGTACGGCGGCGGCGGTCGTCCTTCTCCAGGCCGAGCGCGTCGAAGGCGGCCTCGCCGACGAACGGGTAGTTGTTGACCTCGACGTAGCCGGCGCCGGCCAGCGCCACGCCGACCCGGCGGTGCATCCGCTGGGCCTCGGTCAGGCCCTTGCCCGGCGGCACGGTGGGCATCCGGGCGGGCACGTTGTCGTAGCCCTCCAGGCGGATGACCTCCTCCGCGAGGTCGTACGGGTCGGTGAGGTCGGGCCGCCAGGTCGGCGGGGTGACCTCCAGGATGTCGGCGCCCGCGACGGAGCAGCCGATCTCCTGCAGGCGGCGGGTGACGGTCTCGCGGCCGTACTCGGCGCCGGCCACCCGGTCGGGCAGGTCCGCGGCAATGGTGATGGTGCGCACCGGGTGCGGGGCGGCGATGTCGGTGACCCCGGCCTCGGCGGTACCGCCGGCGATCAGGACCAGCAGGTCGACGGCGCGCTGCGCGGCGGCGCGGGCGGCCTCCGGGTCGACGCCGCGCTCGAAGCGCTTGGACGCCTCGGAGGGCAGCTTGTGCCGCTTGGCACCGCGGGCGATGGCGACCGGGTCGAAGTGCGCCGCCTCGATGATCACCTCGGTGGTGCCCGGGCCTGCGGCCGGGTCGAGGATCTCGGTGGAGGCGCCGCCCATGACGCCGGCCAGGCCGATCGGGCCACTGTTGTCGCAGATCAGCAGGTCCTCGGCGGACAGCTTGCGCTGGACGCCGTCGAGGGTGGTGAGGCGCTCGCCGTTCTCGGCCCGGCGCACGGTGATCGGGCCGTCCACGCGCTGCTTGTCGTAGGCGTGCAGCGGCTGGCCGACCTCCAGCATCACGTAGTTGGTGATGTCGACGGTCAGCGAGATCGGGCGGATGCCGGACTTCTGGAGCCGGCGCTCCAGCCAGATCGGGGACTTGGCGGCGGGGTCGAGGCCGATCACCGTGCGGGCGACGAAGCGGTCGCAGCCGGCCGGGTCGGCGACCTTGACCAGGTAGCCGAAGGAGTTGGCCGGGGGCACGTCCAGCAGCGCCGGGTCGGCCAGCGGCAGCCCGTACGCGGCGGCGGCCTCACGGGCCACGCCGCGCATGGACAGGCAGTAGCCGCGGTCCGGGGTGACGGCGATGTCCAGCACCTCGTCGACGAGCTGGAGCAGCTCGATCGCGTCGGTGCCGGGCTCGTGGTGCTGCTCCAGCACGATGATGCCGTTGTGGTCGTCGCCCATGCCCAGCTCGCGGGCGGAGCAGATCATGCCGGCCGAGGTGTGGCCGTAGGTCTGCCGCGCGGCGATCGGGAACGGGCCGGGCAGCACCGCGCCCGGGAGGACCACGACGACCTTGTCGCCGACGGCGAAGTTGGTCGCGCCGCAGACGATCTCCTGCGGTGCGCCGGTGCCGTTGGCGTCGCCGACGTTGACGAAGCAGTGCCGGATCGGCTTCTTGAAGCCGGACAGCTCCTCGATGGAGAGCACCTGGCCGACGACCAGCGGGCCCTTGAGGTCGGCGCCGATCTGCTCGACGGTCTCGACCTCGAGGCCGGCGCGGACCAGGCGCTCCGCGACGTCGCGGCCGGTCTCGCCGGCCGGCAGGTCGACGTACTCGCGCAGCCAGGAAAGCGGGACGCGCATCAGATCTCCATCCCGAACGGGAGGGTGAAGCGGACGTCACCCTCGACCATGTCGCGCATGTCGGCGACGTTGTGACGGTTCATCAGGATCCGCTCCAGGCCCAGGCCGAAGGCGAACCCGCTGTAGCGGTTCGGGTCGACACCGCAGGCGATCAGCACGCGCGGGTTGACCACGCCGCAGCCGCCGAGCTCGATCCAGCCCTCGGAGGAGCAGGTGCGGCAGGGCTTGTCCGGGTTGCCGACGCTCTCGCCGCGGCAGACGAAGCACTGCAGGTCGATCTCGGCGCTCGGCTCCGTGAACGGGAAGTACGAGGGGCGCCAGCGCAGCTCCAGGCCGTCGCCGATCAGCTTGGACACCAGCTGCTCGATGGTGCCCTTGAGGTCGGCGAAGGTGATGCCCTCGTCCACGGCCAGGCCCTCGACCTGCCGGAAGACCGGGGTGTGGGTGGCGTCCAGCTCGTCCGTGCGGTAGACCCGGCCGGGGCAGACCACGTAGATCGGCGGCTCGCGGTCGAGCATCGTGCGGGCCTGGACCGGGGAGGTCTGGGTGCGCAGCACCACGCCGGAGTCGGCGGAGCCGTCCGGGGCCTGGACGAAGAAGGTGTCCTGCATCGAGCGGGCCGGGTGGTCCGGGCCCAGGTTGAGGGCGTCGAAGTTCAGCCACTCGGCCTCGACCTCGGGGCCCTCGGCTACCTCGTAGCCCATGGCCACGAAGGTGTCCTCGATGCGCTCGGCCATCGTGGTCAGCGGGTGGCGGGCGCCGCGCGGGGTGCGGTCGTACGGCAGCGTGACGTCCACCGCCTCCTCGACCAGTACGCGGGCGTCGCGCTCCGCCTCCAGCTCGGCCTGCCGCCGGGCGAGGGCCTGGTTGACGGCGCCCCTGGCCTGGCCGATCAGCTTGCCGGCGGCGGCCTTGGCGTGCGGGGGCAGGGCGCCGATCTCGCGGTTGGCGAGGGAGAGCGCGGAGCGGTCGCCGGTGTGGGCGACCTTGGCCTGCTTCAGCTCGTCCAGGGTGGTGGCGGCGGCGAAGGCTGCGAGGGCCTCGTCGCGGGCCTGCTCCACCACCTCGGGCTTGAGTGCCTCGACCTCGACCGGGTCGTACGACTTGTTGGGTGCCGACATCTCTATCTTCCCGTGCTCCTGCTCGTCCGTGCTCAGGTAAGGGGCTCGCCTCTGCGTCACGCCCGGCGTGGCCGGGGCACGGGCAACCGCTCTCCGTACCGAAGAGGGGGATGTCCGCGGCGCAGCCGCGCAGGGCGTTGCACAACGCCAAAGGTCGAGTGTAGTCGCAGTGCGTAGCGCGACTGTCGTGAAGCCCGTCCGGGAGCGCCCGTGAGCCTGCTCGGCTCCTTGCCCGCGCTCGGTCAGAGCATGAAGTCGGGCACCCCGGCGGGCAGGATAAATCGGAACCGGGCGCCGCCGCCGGGTGCGCGGTCGACGCGGACCGAGCCTCCGTGGGCCTCCACGATGCCCTTGACGATGTAGAGGCCCAGGCCCGTGCCGCCGCGCTTGGAGCCGCGCCAGAAGCGGGTGAAGACGCGCGGCATCGACTCCTCGGGGATGCCTCCGCCTTCGTCGCTCACGGTGATCGCTGTGCCTTCCACGATGCGGGGCGGGGTGCCGGGGCGCTCCCAGACGGGTGCCTCGACGACCTCCTTGGCCGGTGCCACCTCGATCGTGACAGTTCCCTCGCCGTGCCGCACCGCATTTTCCAGCAGGTTGGCGAGCACCTGGTCGACCTTGTCGGGGTCGGCCCACAGCACGGTGAGCGGCTCGCCGATCCGGATGTCGAAGCGGTCCTCGGGGGTGCCGGCGGCGACCTTGCCGTCCACGTGCCGGCGCACGGCGGCGGCCAGGTCGACCACCTGCTTGCGCAGCTCCAGCCGGCCGGCGTCGATCCGGGAGATGTCCAGCAGTTCGGCGATCAGCCGGGTGACCCGGTCGGCGTCGGCGTCGACGGTCTCCAGCATCAGCCGCTTCTGCCCGTCGGTGAACCGCTCCCACTTGGCCAGCAGGGTCGCGGTGAAGCCCTTGACGCTCGTCAGCGGCGAGCGCAGCTCGTGGGCGACGGTCGCGATCAGCTCGGCGTGGCTGCGCTCGGTGCGGCGGCGGGCCTCGGTGCCGCGCAGGGCGATCACCAGCCGCTCCAGCGGGCCCTGCGGGCTGGCCCGGACGTACCGGGCGGAGACCAGCACCTCACGGCCGCCGGGCAGCAGCAGGTTGCGCTCGGGCTGGCTGGTGCGGATCGCCAGGCCACCGTACGGATCGGTCAGCTGCCACCAGCGGCGGCCGTCAAGGTCCTCCAGCGGCAGCACGTCCGCCAGCGGGCTGCCGAGCGCGTCCTGCGGTGCGATGCCGGTCAGCCGGGAGGCCGCGCGGTTGAAGCAGACCACCCGGCCCAGGGCGTCGGCGACCACCAGGCCGTCCGGCAGGTCGTCCGGGTCCAGTTCTGCCCCGCTGACGGCCATGGGTGTCCTCCCCGATTACCCACCGTGTCTTTCCCCCCACCGAGGCAGACCCTAGCGCTCCTGGCCCTGTGCGCGACACCCTCCGGGCGAGCGCTGAGCACGTGCGGAGGCGTAGAGGCAGACGGCGGCGGCCGTGGCGAGGTTGAGGCTCTCGGCGTGTCCGTGGATCGGTACGCGCACCACCTCGTCGGCGAGTGCGCGGGTCTCCTCCGGAAGACCCCAGGCCTCGTTGCCGAACACCCATGCGCCGGGCGCGCCCAGGGTGCCCTCGTCCAGCTCCTGGTCGAGGTCGCGCTCTCCCGCGCCGTCCGCGGCCAGGACCCGTACGCCCGCCTCGCGCAGCCGGGCGACGGCCTCCTCGACCGGCACGCCGACGGCGACCGGGAGGTGGAACAGGCTGCCCACGGAGGCCCGGACGGCCTTGGGGTTGTACAGGTCGACCGAGGCGTCGGTCAGCACCACGGCGTCCGCTCCGGCCGCGTCGGCGGTGCGCAGCACGGTGCCGGCGTTCCCGGGGTCGCGGACGTGCGCGAGCACCGCCACCAGCTGGGGGCGGGCCCTGAGCACCTCCTCGAAGGGGGTGTCGATGAAGCGGCAGAGCGCCACGATGCCCTGCGGGGTCACGGTGTCGCAGATCTCGGCGACGACCTCGTCGGTGGCGGTGAGCACCGGCAGCCCCTCGGCGAGGGCGGCGGCGACGATGCCGGCGTGCCGTTCGGCGGCCTCGGGGGTGGCGTACACCTCGACCACGGCGTGCTCGGACGAGCCCGGCAGCTTCCCGAAGGCGACGGCCTCGCGGACGGCCTGCGGGCCCTCGACGAGGAAGCGGCGCTCCTTGGTGCGCTGGTTCCGCTTGGCGAGCCGGCGGGCGGCGATCACCCGGGGCGAGCGCAGGGAGGTCAGCAGGGGGGTGTCGGTGCTCGGCATGTTCTCGTCTCTGGGGCGGGGAGCCGGTGGCGGGGGGCCGGTGCAGCGGGCCCGTGCGGCGGGCCGGTACGCGGGGGCCCGTGCGGTCGGGGCGTGCGGTCGGGGCGCGCGCGGTCGGGCCGGGGGCGCGCGGAGCGCGAAACGCGCGGAACGCAAAACCGGACCCGCAGGATGGAGCCTGCGGGTCCGGTCAGCTCAGCTGATCCAGGAGGATCAGGCGGCGTCGGCGGCAGCCTTCGGGGCGTTGACGTCGGCCGGCAGCGCCTTCTGGGCGACCTCGACGAGCGACGCGAACGCGCCCGGGTCGTTGACCGCGAGGTCCGCAAGCATCTTGCGGTCGATCTCGACGCTCGCGGCCTTCAGGCCCTGCACGAAGCGGTTGTAGGTGATGCCGTTGGCGCGGGCCGCAGCGTTGATGCGCTGGATCCACAGCTGACGGAAGTCGCCCTTGCGCTTCTTGCGGTCGTTGAAGTTGTAGACCAGAGAGTGGGTGACCTGCTCCTTGGCCTTGCGGTACAGACGCGAGCGCTGGCCCCGGTAGCCGCTGGCGCGCTCCAGGATGACCCGGCGCTTCTTGTGGGCGTTGACTGCCCGCTTGACGCGTGCCACTTGATTACTCCTTGAGTTGGACCACGGACTACTTCACGTGGTCCGTCATTCGAATGGGTCGGGAAGGATCAGCTGCCCCGTCGACGGCTCGCGCCGGACGGGAGGGCGATCACTTGCCGAGAAGCTTCTTGATCTTCTTGGCGTCAGCCGGGGCCACCACGACGGTGCCGGCCAGCTTGCGGGTCAGCGTGGAGGGCTTGTGCTCCAGGAGGTGGCGACGGCCCGCGCGCTCGCGCAGCACCTTGCCAGAGCCACTGATCTTGAAGCGCTTGCTGGCGCCACTGTGCGTCTTCTGCTTCGGCATTTCGCCGTATCTCCTCGTCGGTCCGTCCACGCCCGCGCGGTTTGCGCCGCGCGGGCGTGAAGGATGGATCTGTGATGACCGGGCGGGACGCCCCGTCACCCTGGTGGCCGGTCCCCCGGGCCGCCCTGGCCGGTGAAGGCTCAGGCGTCCTGGGAGGCCTCGGCCGGCTGCTCGACCTCGGCGGCGGCCTCGGTGTCCTCGGCGGCCTCGACATCCTCGATGTCGTCGGCCTCGTCGGCATCCGCCTCGGCCGCGGCATTCTCGGCCTCGAGCGCCGCGTCCTCGTCCAGCTCGGCGGCGTCGGAGCCGGGGGTCCGGCCCTGTCGCTCGGCCTTGCGGGCGTCGGCGAGCGCGCGGGCCTCGGCCATCGCCTCGGTCTTCTTCTTGTGCGGGCCAAGAACCATGATCATGTTTCGGCCGTCCTGCTTGGCCGAGGACTCCACGAAGCCCAGGTCCTGGACGTCGTTCGCCAGCCGCTGCAGCAGTCGGAAGCCCAGCTCGGGGCGGGACTGCTCACGACCGCGGAACATGATCGTGATCTTGACCTTGTCGCCCTGCTTGAGGAACCGGACGACGTGACCCTTCTTGGTGTCATAGTCGTGCGGGTCGATCTTCGGCCGGAGCTTCATCTCCTTGATGACCGTGTGCGCCTGGTTCTTGCGCGCCTCACGGGCCTTCATGGCCGACTCGTACTTGAACTTGCCGTAGTCCATGAGCTTGCACACCGGCGGCCGGGCGGTCGCCGCGACCTCGACGAGGTCAAGGTCGTACTCCTGCGCAAGCTCCAGCGCCTTGGCAAGCGGCACAATGCCGACCTGCTCGCCGCTGGGACCGACGAGTCGCACCTCGGGGACGCGAATCCGGTCGTTGATGCGGGGCTCGGTGCTGATGGGGCCTCCTCGGTTGCACCTTCTGCGATGCGGCCGTCGGGCGGCGGTCGCACGTAGTGGACTCGACCACTGGGCGGGGCTTCATTCGTGCTGCGCTGCCTGACTTGCTGGTAGGCACTGCATGCACCGCGACACGAAAAAAGCCCCGCTCGGTGCAAGCGGGGCTCCACATATCCGGGGGCGGTACCCGGTGAGGGGTACTGCGGCGGCTCGGCGCCCTGCGGCGCCTGTCGCGGACCGGGACCCGTCGACGGTGAGGCCGATCAGGTGGGAGACTTTCGCGGTTGCCCTCTCGGGCCTCCTGTGAGTGGAGCCTCCACTTGCTGGCCAGGCGCCCTGGGGGCTCCCGGCCGGTCAGTCTCGAAGCATACAGCGTTTCGACTCCCGGCGGTATTCCGCCCCTCGCTCCCCGTGGCCCGGGCCGTCCCCCCGCTCCCTTGTACGCTCCTGGTGTACGTACACCGGCACGACGGAGTGAGTCCCCTTGAGCACCGAGCCCACCCAGAACCCCGCCTCCGACGACGAGGCGCTCGGCTTCGACGACCTCACCCGGGACATCGCCGAGGTCCCGGCCGTCGAGGTGATCACCACCGTCGCGGTGCACCTGATGAGCGCGGCCGCCGTCAAGTGCGGGCTGGCCGAGGGCGGCGAGGCGGACAAGGACCTCGACGAGGCCCGCAAGCTGATCACCGCGCTGGCCGGGCTGGTCACCGCCGGCGCCCCCGAGATCAGCAACTTCCACGCCGCGCCGCTGCGGGACGGCCTGAAGTCGCTCCAGCTGGCCTTCCGCGAGGCCTCCCTCGTCCCGGACGCCCCGGGCGCGGGCCCCGGCGAGAAGTTCACCGGGCCGGTCTACGCCTGAGTCCTGACTGCCCGGCGAAACCGCCGGACACCGCTGAAGGCGCCCCCTCGTGCGACGAGGGCGGCGCCTTCAGCGGTGTCCGGGGCCTGCCGCTACCGCTGGTACAGCGGCTCGCCGGGCAGCCGGGCGCCGGCCGGCAGCACCGCCAGGCTCAGGCCGCGGTCGAGCCGGACCCGCAGCACCGGATCCGCCGCGACGGCCTGCCCGACCCGCTGCGCGGCCGCCTGGACGGCCTGCTGGTCCAGGCCCGGCTCGAACACCACCACGAGCAGGCCGTCCCCGTCCTCGTAGGGCGCCAGCAGGCCGGTCACCACCTGCGGCTCGGCCGCCAGCAGCGTCCGCACCGCCTCGCGCACCTCGGGGTCGCGCACCGGCGGCAGGTAGGGGCGGTTCTCCGCCAGCGCGCGCAGCCGGGCGCCGGACAGCTGGTAGGCCACCGGGCCGGCCGGGTCGATCAGCAGGGTGTCTGCGCGCTCGGAGAAGGCCACCATCGCGGCCTGCGGCGCGGCCACCGGCGCCGGGCGGGCGTCGGCCCGCCAGCGGGCCATCGCCTCCAGGGAGGTGAAGGCGGGCAGCGCCCGGCGGCCGTCGGGGGCCTCGACCACCGGGACGGCCATGTCGCTGGTCTTCTCGTGCTTGTGGCCGTGCGCGTCGACCTCCACCTCGCCGAGGATCGCGACGATCGGCACCATCAGCCGGGTCGGCGTCAGCGCCGCGAGCACCTCCGGTTCGGCCGTGCGGTCCTCGGACCAGCGCGTGAGCGCCGCGGCGAGCGCCGGGTCGGCGGTGCCGTCGTCCTCGGCGAATCCTGGGTTCGGAATGTTCTTGCGATCCACCCGGCCGACCCTATGCCACCTCACGCCCCCCGCCCGGTCCGGCCGCCCGGGCCCGGCCTGGGCCGGTCGTGTCACGCCCCTACCCACCGGTAGTGGCGGTGTGGCAGTCTGCGCGCATGGCCACGCCCGAACTCGCCGCCCGCACCGCCGCGTCCGCCCTCGCCGAGGCCTCGCCCGGCGCCGACCGGGCGCGGTACGACCGGGCCACCGCGGGGCTGGACGGCCCGGTGGCCGTGGTCGACCTGGCGGCCTTCGACGCCAACGCCGCGGACCTGGTGCGGCGGGCCGCGGGCAAGCCGGTGCGGGTGGCCAGCAAGTCGGTGCGGTGCCGGGCGCTGCTGGAGCGGGTGCTGGCGATGGACGGCTTCGCCGGGGTGATGAGCTTCACCCTCGCCGAGTCGCTCTGGCTGGCCCGCCACGGGTTCACCGACATCCTGCTCGCCTACCCCTCCGCCGACCGGGCCGCCTTCGCCGAGCTCACCGGCGATCCGGCGCTGGCCGGCGCCGTCACCGTGCTGCTGGACGACCCGGCCCAGCTGGACCTGATCGACCGCGCCAGGACCGGCACCGCCGAGATCCGGGTCTGCCTGGAACTGGACACCGCACTGCGGCTGTTCAACGGCCGGGTCCGGGTCGGCGCCCGGCGCTCGCCGCTGCACGCGCCCGAGGACCTGGGCGCCTTCGCCGAACTGGTGCAGCGCCGCCCGGGCTTCAGGGTGGTCGGGCTGATGGCGTACGAGGGGCACATCGCCGGGGTCGGCGACATCGTGCCCGGGCGGCCGGTGCGCTCGCGGATGATCCGGCTGATGCAGGCCAGGGCGCGCGCCGAACTGGCCGAGCGCCGCGCGGCCGCGGTGCGGCGGCTGCGGCAGGTCGCCGACCTGGAGTTCGTCAACGGCGGCGGCACCGGCAGCGTCGAGTCGACCGTGGCCGAGCACGCGGTGACCGAGGTCGCGGCCGGCTCCGGGCTGTACCTCCCGCGACTGTTCGACCACTACCGCTCGTTCCGGGGCCGCCCGGCCGCGCTGTTCGGCCAGCCGGTGGTGCGCCGGCCCGGCCTCGGCGTGGTGACGGTGCTCGGCGGCGGCTACCCGGCCTCGGGCGCGGCCGGACCGGACCGCTCGCCGGTGCCCTACCTGCCGCAGGGGCTGCGCTACGACCCGATGGAGGGCGCCGGCGAGGTGCAGACGCCGCTGCTCGGCGCGGCCGCCGACGACCTGCTGATCGGCGACCGGGTCTGGTTCCGGCACGCCAAGGCGGGCGAGCTGTGCGAGCGCTTCCCCGAGCTGCACCTGATCGAGGGCGACCGGGTGGTGCGCAGCGTCCCGACCTACCGGGGCGAGGGGCTGACCTTCCTCTGAGGGCGGCCGGCCGGGAGCGCCTCGGCCGCGGCTTAGCCAGACCTTAAAAGGGCCCGATGGGACACCTAACTCCGGTGTCCCATCGGGCCTTTGTGCTGCGCGTACGGCTACAGTCCGTCAAAAAGTACGCCACCACGGGCTATTGCCAGTTGGTCTAGTCCAATCATACGCTCAGCCGGGGGTCAGAGTGCCGGGCCGGCGGCCCCTCGGGCAGACGTGTCCACTCCCCCACACTCTCGGCCCGGAAGACGGTCAAGGAGTCCCCACCCCATGTCCTTCAAGCGAAGTGCCCTCTCCGTCGGCGTCCTTGGCGCCGCCTTCATCGCCGTGGCGGCCTCCACCGCCGGTACGGCCAGCGCCCACGGCACCATGACCAACCCGGTGAGCCGGGTCGCGGCCTGCTACGCCGAGGGCCCGGAGACCCCCAAGTCCCAGGTGTGCAAGGACCTCGTGGCGATGAGCGGCACCCAGCCGCTGTACGACTGGAACGAGGTCAACATCGCCAACGCGGACGGCCACCACCAGGCGCTGATCCCGGACGGCAAGCTCTGCTCGGCGAACCGGGACAAGTACAAGGCCCTCGACCTGCCGCGTACCGACTGGCCCGCCACCCCGGTGAGTTCGGGCTCGTTCAACTTCAAGTTCCGCGTCACCGCGCCGCACCAGGGCAACCAGACCGTCTACATCACCAAGCAGAGCTGGGACCCGACCAAGCCGCTGAAGTGGTCCGACCTGGAGGCCACCCCGGTCGCGGTCATCCCGACCAGCCGGACCGCCGCGGACGGCTACTACAGCTACACCGGCACACTGCCGCAGCGCACCGGCCGCCAGCTGCTCTACATGGTGTGGCAGCGCACCGACAGCCCCGAGGCCTTCTACAGCTGCTCCGACGTCGACTTCGGCGGCGCGGCCACTGCCGGGCAGCCGGTCTCGGCCCTCGCCGCCGACGCTCCCGTCGCGCCGAGCGAGCAGCAGATCGCCGCGGGCCAGTCCAAGTCCACCGTGTCCCACAACGGGCACGGCGGCAACGCCCTCGAGCCGGCCGGCGCGGTCGTTCCGACCGCCAACGCCGCCGTCGGCACCTCGGCCACCGGCCCGCTGCTGCTGAGCGGCGCCGCCGCGATCAGCGTCGGCTGGGCCGGCATGGTTCTCCGGCGTCGTCGTATCGAGGCTGTTCGACGCGGCGCCTGACCGCCGGAGGCCGGGGCCGGACCGTTCACCGACCCCCGTGCGGTCCGGACCCGGCCGATGCCCCCGCATCGGGTGAAACCATGACGGCGGCCCACCCGGAATCCGGGTGGGCCGCCGTGCGTGAGCAGCGCGGGGCCGGTCAGGTGTTGGCGCCGCCGTCGGCGCCGCCCGGGCCGCCACCGCCGGGGAAGGCGGGGAGCTTGCCGGTGTAGTCGGCGATGCCCTTGACGATCGTGTCCATCACGGCGACGTCGGGCGCCTTGTCGGCGATGTCGAAGCCGAGGTGGACGGCGACCAGGTTCTTGCCGTCGGCGGACGGGAAGACCACGGTCTCGACGTAGCCGTCGTTGCCCTTCGCCGCGTCGACCTTCCAGCGGACCAGGTAGCCGTCGCGTCCGTCGACCTTGACCGCCTCGGACTTCAGCTCCTCATGGGAGTTGATCTCGTTGTAGGACTCCTTGGCGGCCTTCTCGATGTCGGCCTTGGCCGCCGCCTGGACGTCGCTGCCGCCCCCGGCGATCCGGTTGGTGTTGGCGCCGCCGAGCGAGCACTGGTTGGCGTCCCCGGTCGCGCCCTCGCACTTGTACGAGCCGATGCTGAGTGCGGCGTAACCGTCGCTGGTGGTGCCGCCCTCCCAGCCGGCGGGGACGGGCAGGGTGATCCGGTTGACCAGGTCGGCCGCGGTGCCGCCGCCGGCCTGCTTGCCGTCCCCGGAGCCGCCGTTGCCGCCGCCCTTGCCGTTCCCGTTGCCGCCGTTCCCCCCGTTTCCGCCGCCCTTGCCGTTCCCGTTCCCGTTCCCGTTGCCGTTCCCGTTGCCGTTTCCGTTGCCGCCGTCACCGAAGTCGGGCAGGCCGCCCCAGGGGCCGTTCTCACCGCGCGGGGCGGCCTGCGGCGTGACCCGGCGCGAGCCCCGGTCCGAGTCGTGGTCCATCGCCAGGTAGGTGACGCCGGAGCCGACGCCCAGCCCGAGCACGGCCGCCACGGCGGCCGCCACGACCGCCGCGGAGGGCTTGCGCCGGGGCTTGGGCGGCTGCGGCGCGGCCGTGCCGTAGGCGGCGCCGAAGGGGGGCGGCTCGGGGTAGCGGACCGACGGCCCGCTGCCCAGCACCTCCCCCTCCAGCACCGTCGTCTCGGCGGCCGTCTCCGGCCCCGGAGCCGTCGCCTGGGCCGGCGGGGCGTCCGAGGGTGCGGGCCGGGTGTCGGCCGTCCAGCCCTTGCCGTCCCACCAGCGCTGCGGCCTCGGGTCGCCGCCGGTGTCCTTGGGGTCCGGGTACCACCCGGCGGGGATCTGCTCACTCACGAAAGAGAATCTAAAGGGCGCCGGATAAACGCGATATCAGCGCGGGCCCGAATTCCCGGTGTTTTCCATGAGATTCCGGTGAGAACCCCGGATGCGGCCTACAACGGGGTGACGTAGGCCCCCGCGATGCCGCCGTCGACCAGGAACTCGCTCGCCGTGATGAAGGACGAGTCGTCGCTCGCCAGAAAGGCGACGGCGGCCGCGATCTCCTCCGGCCGGGCGAAGCGGCCCAGCGGGATGTGCACCAGGCGGCGCGCCGCCCGCTCCGGGTCCTTGGCGAACAGCTCCCGCAGCAGCGGGGTGTCCACCGGCCCGGGCGACAGGGCGTTGACCCGGATGCCCTCCCGGGCGAACTGCACACCCAGCTCCCGGGACATCGCCAGCACCCCGCCCTTGGAGGCGGTGTACGAGATCTGCGAGGTGGCCGCGCCCATCCTGGCCACGAAGCTGGCGGTGTTGATGACCGACCCGCGTCCGTGCCGCCGCATGTACGGCAGCGCCGCCTTGCAGCACAGGTAGACGGAGGTCAGGTTGACCTCCTGGACCCTGCGCCAGGCCGCCAGGTCGGTGGTCAGGATGGAGTCGTCCTCCGGCGGCGAGATCCCGGCGTTGTTGAACGCCACGTCCACGCTGCCGAAGGTCTCGTAGGCCTCGTCGAACAGCGCCTCGACCATGTACGGGTCGGTGACGTCGGTGTGCACGAAGAGGCCGCCGACCTCGGCGGCGGCCGCCTTGCCGGTCTTCTCGTCGAGGTCGGCGCAGACCACCCGGGCCCCCTCGGAGGCGAGCCGGCGGGCGGCGGCCAGGCCGATGCCGCTGCCCGCGCCGGTGATCACGGCCGTGCGGCCGACCAGCCGCCGGCAGACCGGGGCGTCCTTCGCGGTCCCGGCTGGCTTCTCGGTCATGGGGGCTCCTACTCCTCGGACCCTGGGGCTCGGTGTGGATGAAGACGTTCTCGGTCTCGGGTCTCGGTGAAGCGGCGCAGCGCGTGCGCCCCGTCCTCGAAGGGCGGCACCGCGGCGACCGGGCCGAGGACCATCTCGGTGGCGGCCGGCCCGCCCGGGTCGGCGGGGTCGAGGACGTCGGCGGGGTCGAGGACGTCGGCGGGGTTGTAGGCGTCGGCGGTGCCGGCGGTGGGCCCGGGCAGGGTGCTCACATCCGCTCGAAGGACCGGTAGCGCTCCCAGTCGGTGATGGCGCCGTCGTAGGCGGCCTGTTCGACCCGCGCCATGTTGAGGTAGTGCTCGACCACGTCGGCGCCGAAGGCGGCGCGGGCGAGGTCGCTCCGCTCCCAGAGGTCGGCGGCCTCGCGCAGGGTGGCGGGCACCCGGGCGTACTCGTCGACGGCGTAGGCGTTGCCGAGGCAGGGGGCCGGCAGGTCGAGCTTCTGCTGGAGGCCGTGCAGCCCGGCGGCGATCATGCCGGAGACGGCGAGGTACGGGTTGACGTCGCCGCCGGGGACGCGGTTCTCCATCCGCAGGCCGGGGCCGTGGCCGACCACGCGGTAGGCGCAGGTGCGGTTGTCGCGGCCCCAGGCGACGGCGGTCGGGGCGAAGGAGCCGGGCCGGTAGCGCTTGTAGGAGTTGATGTTCGGCGCGTAGAGCAGGCTGAACTCGCGCAGCGCGACGAGCTGTCCGGCGAGGAAGTGGCGCATGGTGTCGGTCATCCGCCCGTCGCGTCCGGCGAAGGCGGGGGCGCCCACGGCGTCGCGCAGCGACAGGTGGATGTGGCAGCTGTTGCCCTCGCGCTCGTCGTACTTGGCCATGAAGGTGAGCGCGCAGCCCTGTTGGGCGGCGATCTCCTTGGCGCCGGTCTTGTAGACGCTGTGCTGGTCGCAGGTGGTGAGGGCGTCGGCGTAGCGGAACGCGATCTCGTGCTGGCCGAGGTTGCACTCGCCCTTGGCGGACTCCACGACGAGTCCGGCGCCGGCCATCTCGTTGCGGATCCGGGCGAGCAGCGGCTCGACCCGGGCGGTGCCGAGCAGGGAGTAGTCGACGTTGTACTGGTTCGCCGGGGTGAGGCCGCGGTAGCCGCCGAGCCAGGCCTGTTCGTAGGTGTCGCGGAAGACCAGGAACTCCAGCTCGGTGCCGATGTCGGCGGCGAGGCCGTACTCCGCGAGGCGTTCGATCTGGCGGCGCAGCAGCTGCCGCGGTGCGGCGGCGACGGGGCGCCCGCCGTGCCGGGCGAGGTCGGCGGTGACCTGGGCGGTGCCGGGCTGCCAGGGGGTGAGCCGCAGGGTGGCGAGGTCGGGGCGCATGGCGAAGTCGCCGTAGCCGGTCTCCCAGGAGGAGAGGGCGTAGCCGTCCACGGTGTTGAGGTCGATGTCGACGGCGAGCAGGTAGTCGCAGGCCTCGGCGCCGTTCTCGGCGACCTCGTCGAGGAAGAACCGGGCGGCGAAGCGCTTGCCCTGGAGGCGGCCCTGCATGTCGGTGAAGGCGAGGGCGACGGTGTGGATCTCGCCGGTGTCGACCAGGGTGCGCAGCTGGTCCAGGGTGAGCGGCGGGCGCGGCGGCGCGGTGGCACCGGGGGTGTGGTCGGGCATGGCGGAACCCTCCTACTCGATCACTCAGCGAGATCAACCGGTCACAGCGAACCGTACGGCCTGGGCCGGACGGCGCGGAAGAGGGCGGGCGGGTGTGGCGCGCCGATATGCGTGGTTGACGAGGGAACGGGCGGTGCGGGAGGAGAATGCCCGCCATGGATCGCAGGCCTTTCATCGGCGTCAGCACCTACGTGGTGGACGCGAGTTGGAGCGACTGGCGGGACCGCCGGGTGGCGCTGGTGCCCGAGCGGTACACCGCATACGTGCGGGATGCGGGCGGGATCGCGGTGCTGCTGCCGCCGGACGCCGCGGAGCGCGCACCGGAGGTGCTCGCCCGGTTGGACGCCCTGGTCATCGCGGGCGGGCCGGACATCGACCCGGCGTACTACGGGCAGCCGCCGCACCCCCGCACCGAGGTGGACTCACCGGAGCGGGACCAGTGGGAGTCGGCGCTGATCCGGGCGGCGCTGGCGGCGGGGATCCCGCTGCTGGGCATCTGCCGGGGCATGCAGGTGCTGAACGTGGTCTGCGGCGGCTCGCTGGTGCAGCACCTGCCGGACGTGGTGAGCCCGGACGTGCACGGCGGCTCGCCCGGCAGGTACGGGGAGCACACCGTGCGGCCGGTGCCCGGGACGCTGCTCGGCGGGCTTCTGCCGGAGACCGAGCTGGCCGTGCCGACCTTCCACCACCAGGCGGTGGACCGGTTGGGCGCCGGGCTGCGGGTGGGCGCGTACGCGCCGGACGGCACCGTCGAGTCGGTGGAGGGGCCGGGCTTCACGCTGGGCGTGCAGTGGCACCCGGAGCAGGGCGAGGACCTGCGGGTGATGCAGGCGCTGGTGCGGGCGGCGACGGCGGCCCGGTCGGTGCCGCTGGAGGCGGTGGCCGGCTAGGCCCTGGACGCGCCGGGCAACTCCCGTCGCGTTGGCGGGAGTTGCCTGGTCGGGCAGCGGCCGGGCCCGGAGTGGAGGGGCGGAGGTCCGGAGGCGGACGGGTCGGGCCGGGGGGCTCGGGGTGACCTGACGGGGGGCGGCGGCGTTGAGGAGGTGGCGCCCGACGGGGGGCGTCCCGCCTGCTCACCACGGGCGTGCTCCGATCGGGCGAGGGGTGCCAGGCGGCAACGACAACGGTCACCAGTACAGCCTTTGGATCTTTGTCCGATCTGCGGTTCACTTCGGGTGCAGGGCGGTTGCGCCCCTTACCCCACCCCGTGCGTCCAGGAGAGGACTTCGATGGCCGGGCACGAGCACTCCCACGATGATCATGCGCATGACCACGGGCACGCCCACGGCGGCCGCGGTCACGGCGGGCACGGTCACGGCGGGCACTCGCACGGGGTGGCCGCCGACGCCGACCGCCGCTGGCTGCTGAGCGCGCTCGCACTGATCGTGGTGTTCATGGCCGGCGAGGTCGTGGTGGGCTTCGCCGCCGAGTCGCTGGCGCTGATCTCGGACGCCGCGCACATGCTCACCGACGCCGCCTCGATCGTGCTGGCGCTGGTCGCGATGCGGCTGGCCGCCCGGCCGGCGAGGGGCGGGTACACCTACGGGCTCAAGCGGGCCGAGATCCTCTCCGCCCAGGCCAACGGGGTGACGCTGCTGGTGCTCTCCGCCTGGCTCGGCTACGAGGCGGTCGCCCGGCTGATCGACCCGCCGGACGTGGCCGGCTCGCTGGTCCTGGTCACCGCGCTGGTCGGGATCGTGGTCAACCTGGCCGCCGCCTGGTGCATGTCCAAGGCGAACCGCAGCTCGCTGAACGTCGAGGGCGCCTTCCAGCACGTGCTGACCGACCTGTACGCGTTCATCGCCACCGCCGTCGCGGGTGCGGTGATGCTGATCACCGGCTTCTCCCGGGCCGACGCGATCGCCTCGCTGATCGTGGTCGCGCTGATGCTGAAGGCCGGCATCGGCCTGGTCCGGGACTCCGGGCGGATCTTCCTGGAGGCCGCGCCGGCCGGGATCGACCCGGACGCGGTGGCGGACCGGATGGTCGCCCAGCCGCTGGTGGAGGAGATCCACGACCTGCACATCTGGGAGATCACCTCCAACCAGCCCGCCCTGTCCGCACACATCCTGGTCACCCCGGGCGGCGACTGCCACGCGGTGCGTCGCGGGCTCCAGCGCCGGCTGGCCGACGAGTACGGGATCACCCACAGCACCCTCCAGGTGGACCACGTCGGCGAGGACGAGGCGGGCGGGCTGCTGCAGATCACCGCGCCGACGGACACCGGCCCCGAGCACTGCGCCGACTCGCACGGCCCGGTCCACCGCGCCGGCCCGCACAAGCACTGACCCGCCGCGGCCCTGGACCGGTACAGGCGCTGACCGGCCGCGGACACGGAGCGGGCCCGGGACCGGCACGGGCGGGGAGGGGCGCGGCGTCGGTCCGGTACGGCATGATCGGAGGCGTGACCGCACCCGTGACCGCACCGCGACTGATGCTGCTCGACTCCGCCAGCCTCTACTTCCGGGCCTACTACGGTGTGCCGGACACCCTGCGCTCGCCGCAGGGTGAGCCGGTCAACGCCGTCCGGGGCCTGCTGGACTTCATCACCCGGCTGGTCCAGGACCACCGCCCGGACCAGCTGGTCGCCTGTATGGACGCCGACTGGCGCCCGCAGTGGCGGGTCGACCTGGTGCCCTCCTACAAGACGCACCGGGTCGCCGAGGCGGCCGAGGACGGCGAGGAGGAGGTGCCGGACACCCTCGCCCCGCAGGTCCCCGTGATCGAGCAGGTGCTGGACGCGCTCGGCATCGCCCGGGTCGGCTCCCCCGGCTACGAGGCCGACGACGTGATCGGCACCCTGACCGCCCGCGCCACCGGGCCGGTGCAGATCGTCACCGGCGACCGCGACCTGTTCCAACTGGTGGACGACGCCCGCGGGATCACCGTCCTCTACCCGGTCAAGGGGATGGGGAACCTCCAGGTCACCGATGACGCCGTGCTGCTGGAGAAGTACGGCGTGCCCGGCTCCCGGTACGCCGACATGGCGGCGCTGCGCGGGGACCCGAGCGACGGCCTGCCGGGCGTCAAGGGCATCGGCGAGAAGACGGCCGCCCAGCTGATCAACGAGTACGGCGACCTGGCCGCGATCCGGGCCGCCGCCCTGGACATCGGCTCGAAGCTGACCCCGGCCCGGCGCCGCAACATCGTCGAGGGCGGCGCCTACCTGGACGTCGCGCCGACGGTGGTGCGGGTCGCCGAGGACGCGCCGCTGCCGGACTTCGACCCGGCGCTGCCGCACGAGCCGCTGGACCCGATGTCGCTGGAGGAGCTCTCCGCCCGCTGGGGCCTCGGCACCTCCCTGGAGCGGGTCCTGGCCGTCCTGGCCCGCTGAGCCGCGGCGCGCGAAAGGGGCCCGTCGAGTTGACGGGCCCCTTCCTGTTGCGCGCCTGCGTCAGCCCACCGAGGAGTAGGCGATGATGCCGCGGCGCAGGCCGTCGACCGCCTTGCGGGCGGTCCGGCGCAGCTCGGCGTCCTCGCCGGCGGCATCCTGGATCTGGCCGAGGACGTCGATCAGCTGCTTCGTCCAGCGGACGAAGTCGCCGGCCGGCATGTCGGCGTCGCGCAGCACCTGGTCCAGGCTGTGGCCCAGCGCCCAGCGGTAGGCCGGCCAGGCGAAGCCGAGGTCCGGCTCGCGCTGGCCGACGCCCTCGGCGGTGTTGATCCGGTGCTGCTCCTCCAGGGCGTCCAGGTGGCCCCAGATCCGGACCATCTTGCCGAGCGCCTCCTTGGCACCGCCCTCCGGGACGCGGGGGGCGGCGGCGTCGTCGGACTGCCGGGCCTCGTAGACCAGCGCCGAGGCGCAGGCGGCCAGCTCGGCTGCGCCCAGCCCGCTCCAGACGCCCTCGCGGATGCACTCGGAGGCGAGCAGGTCCAGCTCGCCGTAGAGCCGGCCGAGCCGCTTGCCGTCGTCGGTGACGGTGTCGCCCCGGAGGTAGCCGAGGTCGGTGAGCAGCCCGCAGACCCGGTCGAAGGTGCGGGCGATGGTGTGCGTGCGGGAGCGCATCCGGCGCTCCAGCTGCTCGGTGTCGCGGTGCAGCCGGTGGTAGCGCTCGGCCCAGCGGGCGTGGTCCTCGCGCTCGTCGCAGCCGTGGCACGGGTGCTGGCGCAGCTCGGCCCGCAGCCGGCTGATCTCCGGGTCGTCGGCGGCGGCCGCGCGGCCCTTGCGGAACCGCTCGGGCTCCAGGTGGCCGGCCTTGGTCCGCAGCGCGGAGGCGAGGTCGCGCCGGGACTGCGGGCTGCGCGGGTTGAAGGACTTGGGGATGCGCACCCGCTCGACGGCGGTGACCGGATGCGGGAAGTCGATCATGGCGAGCCGCTTCACCTGCCGCTCGGAGGTGAGCACCACCGGGCGCGGGCCGTCGGCGAAGTCCGGGTGGCGCGGGTTGCCGCGCGGGGAGCGGCTGACCGGCGGCAGGCCCGGGTCGAGGACGAGGGCGAGGCCGGCGAACTTGCCGGTGGGGACGTGGATGACGTCGCCCGGCTTGAGCTGCTCGATGGACTCGACGGCCTCGGCCCGGCGCTGGCTGGTGCCCTCGCGGGCGAGGTCGTTCTCCCGGTCCTTGAGCCGCCGGCGCAGGTCCATGTACGCGTCGAAGTCCCCGAGGTGGCAGGTCATGGACTCGCGGTAGCCGTCGAGCCCCTCCTCGTTGCGCTGGACCTGGCGGGCGATCCCGACCACCGAGCGGTCCGCCTGGAACTGCGCGAAGGACGTCTCCAGGAGCTCGCGGGAGCGGTGCCGACCGAACTGGGAGACCAGGTTGACGGCCATGTTGTAGGACGGCCGGAACGAGGACTTCAGCGGGTAGGTGCGGGTGCCGGCCAGGCCGGCCAGGGCCTCCGGGTCGAGGCCGCGCTGCCACAGCACGACGGCGTGGCCCTCGATGTCGATGCCGCGCCGCCCGGCCCGGCCGGTGAGCTGGGTGTACTCGCCGGGGGTGATGTCGGCGTGGGTCTCGCCGTTCCACTTGACCAGCTTCTCCATGACCACCGAGCGGGCGGGCATGTTGATGCCGAGCGCCAGGGTCTCGGTCGCGAAGACGGCCTTGACCAGGCCCTTCACGAAGAGCTCCTCGACCACCTCCTTGAACCGCGGCAGCATGCCGGCGTGGTGGGCGGCGATGCCGCGCTCCAGCCCGTCCAGCCACTCGAAGTAGCCGAGGACGTGCAGGTCCTCGTCGGGGATGTCGGCGCAGCGCTCCTCGACGATGGCGCGGACCCGGCCCCGGTCGCCGTCCTTGTTGAGCCGCAGGCCCGAGCTGAGGCACTGCTGCACGGCGGCCTCGCAGCCGGCCCGGCTGAAGATGAAGGTGATGGCGGGCAGCAGGCCCTCGGCGTCCAGACGGTCGATGACGTCGACCCGGCCCGGGGTCCAGACCTTGCCGGGCCGCCCGTTGGGCATGCTCCGCCCGCGGCCGCGGCCGAACCTGTCGCGGGGGTTGCGGTCGAGCTCGGAGCGGGCGAGGCGGACCAGCTCGGGGTTGACCGCCTTTGCCGGGTTGCGCGGGGCGTCCTTGGGCCGGCCGTCGCGGTCCGGATTGGCGAACAGGTCGTACATCCGGTTGCCGGCCATCACGTGCTGCCACAGCGGCACCGGGCGGACCTCGGAGACGATCACCTTGGTGCCGCCGCGCACGGTGTCCAGCCAGTCGCCGAACTCCTCGGCGTTGGAGACGGTGGCGGAGAGCGAGACCAGCGTGACGGACTCGGGGAGGTGGATGATGACCTCCTCCCAGACGGCGCCGCGGAAGCGGTCGGCGAGGTAGTGCACCTCGTCCATGACCACGTAGCCGAGGCCGTTGAGGGTGCTGGAGCCCGCGTAGAGCATGTTGCGCAGCACCTCGGTGGTCATCACCACCACGGGGGCGTCGCCGTTGACGCTGTTGTCACCGGTGAGCAGGCCGACCTTGTCGGCGCCGTAGCGCTTGACCAGGTCTCCGTACTTCTGGTTGGAGAGGGCCTTGATCGGCGTCGTGTAGAAGCACTTGCGCCCGCCCTGGAGGGCGAGGTGGACCGCGAACTCGCCCACGATGGTCTTGCCGGAGCCGGTGGGGGCGGCGACCAGGACGCCCGAGCCGCCTTCCAGGGCCTGGCAGGCCTCCAGCTGGAATTCGTCCAGCGGGAAGTCGTACAGCTGCTGGAAGCCGTACAGGGCGGTGGCCTGCTCCTTGGCCCTGCGGCGGAAGGCCGCGTACGCCTCGGCGGGGCTCAGCTCCTGGTCTTCGGACTGCTCGGGCTGAGGGGTGTTCATCGCCGTCCGGGTGTGGTTGGTGTGATCTCGCATCTCAGCGAGAGGTTACCCGGGAGGACCGACATCGATAGCACCGTTTTTCGTGCGAAGAGATGCGACGAGATCAGTTCTCTCTCAGATCCATAGTTGCAAACATCTTCAAGTGATCACGATGGCACCGGCTTCGAACTTCTCCGGTCATCCTCGGTGGACGGCCCGCAACCCTCCCTACATTCGGAGCCCAACAGCCACCACGCACGGGAGGAGCAAGACGATGGCGAACCTGGAGACGTCCCTCAAGGAGGCCATGGGCATCGACGGCGCGATCGGCGTCGCCCTGGTCGACTACGGCAGCGGCATGGCGCTCGGCACCCTCGGCGGGGACACCGGCGAGCTGGACCTCAACGTCGCCGCCGCCGGCAACACCGACCTGGTCCGGGCCAAGATGCGGACCATGGAGATGCTCAGCCTCCACGACAACGAGATCGAGGACATCCTGGTCAGCCTGACCAGCCAGTACCACCTGGTCCGCCCGCTCACCACGCAGAACGGCCGCGGCCTGTTCCTCTTCCTGGCGCTCAACCGCGGCCGCTCCAACCTCGCCATGGCCCGCCACCAGCTCAAGCGGATCGAACTCGCACTGGA
This sequence comes from Kitasatospora sp. NPDC052868, assembly GCF_044547105.1. NCBI lineage: Bacteria > Bacillati > Actinomycetota > Actinomycetes > Kitasatosporales > Streptomycetaceae > Kitasatospora > Kitasatospora sp. NPDC052868. The sequence continues at coordinate 293,501 of NZ_JBITZW010000008.1, forward strand.
GATCTGACCGGCCTGCCACCAGGGAGGGGAGAGTCGTGGCGGTAGCGCTGTACCAGGCGAAGGCCGAGTTCTTCCGGATGCTCGGCCACCCCGTCCGGATCCGGGTCCTCGAGCTGCTGCAGGCCGGGCCGACGCCCGTGCGCGACCTGCTGGGGGAGCTGGAGGTCGAACCGTCCAGCCTCTCCCAGCAGCTCGCGGTGCTGCGCCGGTCCGGCATCGTCACCGCCACCCGCGAGGGCGGCACGGTGGTGTACGCCCTGGCCGGCGGGGACGTCGCCGACCTGCTGCGGGCGGCCCGGCGGATCCTGACGGTGCTCCTCGCCGACCAGCACCGGCTGCTCGCCGAGCTGCGGGCGGCCGCCGACTGACCGGCCCCGCCGGGCCCGCCCGTCAGCCGCGCAGCATCTCCCCCAGGGCCGCCGCCAGCCGCTCGTACTCCTCCGGCCGGTTGTACAGCTGCGCGCTGACCCGCAGCACGCCGCCGCCCGCCCAGGGACGCACCGCGATCCGCACCGCCGCCCGATCCCACAGCCAGGCCATCACCGCGCGGGCGTCCGCCTCGACCTCGCCCCGCCCCGGCGGCAGCCGCAGTGCGCGCATCGGCACGCCCGCCTGGCCCGGCAGCGGCCGCAGCCCGGCGCGTTCGGCCAGCACCCGCTGCCCGTGTTCGGCGAGCCGGTCGTTGTGTGCGCGCACCCGCTCGGCGCCGAGCCCGTGCAGCACCTCGAAGCCGGCCGGGGCGGCCAGCCACGGCGTGTAGTCGACGGTGCCGCGCCACTCGACGGCGGCCGGGAAGCCCCCGGCGTGCTCCCAGGACACGGCGAGCGGGCGGACCCTGCCGGCCCACTCGGGGCGGACCGCGAGCAGGCCGGTGGCCCGCGGGGCGAAGGCCCACTTGTGCAGGTTGCCGACCCAGAAGTCGGCGGCCTCGTCGATCGGGTCGGTGAAGGTGCCGGGGGCGTGGGCGCCGTCCACCACGGTGGTCACCCCGCGCCCGCGCAGGTCGGCGAGCAGCTCGGGGGAGGCGATCCGGCGGGCGCCGACCGAGGTGATCTGGTCCAGGACGGCCAGCACCGTGCGGTCGTCCACCCCGGCCAGGACGGCCTCGCGGACGGTGTCCTCGTCCGGGGCGTCCAGCGGCAGCGGGACGACGTGCACCTCGGCGCCCGTCTCCGCCGCGCGCCGGCGCACCGCCAGCTCGACCGCGCCGTACCCGTGGTCGGTGAGCAGGATCCGGTCCCCGGCCGCCAGCGGGACGGAGTCCAGCGCGATGGCGATGCCCTCGGTGACGTTGCCGACCAGCACCGACCGGTCCGGGTCCGCGCCGAGCTCGGCGGCGAGCCCGACCCGGGCCGCGGCCACCCGGGCCGGCAGGTCGGCGAAGAAGCCGTCCGGGTCGCGTTCCATCTCCCTGCGCAGCCGCTCCTGGACCCGCTGGACCGGAACGGGGACGGCGCCGTAGGAGCCGTGGTTGAGGTGCGCCGTCTCCCGGTCCAGCGTGAACAGACCGTCCGTGTCCGGCAGGGGGGCCGGGGGCTCGACGGTCCGCGGGGCCTCGATCACGATTCCTCCGTCATGATGTGTGACATTTCACATGACATAATACTGGTGAGCCGACCGCCTCGCGGAGACCATCGGGCGGTGACCATCACCGACCCCTTTCTCTCCCTCAGCGCCCGCACCGGCCGCTTCACCTACGGCGCCCCGCGCGCGTTCGTCCTCGCCGGGGACGGCAGCCGGCTGCTCCTGCTGCGCTCGACCGGCTCCGAGGACCCGGTCGACCGGCTCCGGCTGCTCGACCTGGCCACCGGTCAGGAGCGCCTGGTCGCCGACCCCGCCGGGCTCGCCCCGGAGCGCACCGGCGACCGGGACGACCTGCCGGCCGTCGAGCGCCGCCTGCGCGAGCGTATCCGGCTCACCGCGGCCGGCATAGGCTCGTTCGCCGCCACCGCCGACTGCGCGACCGCCGTCTTCGCCCTGGACGGCCGGCTGTTCCGCACCGACACCGCCACCGGCGCCACCACCGAACTCCCCACCGCCGGACCGGCCTTCGACCCGCGCCCGGCCCCGGACGGCCGACGGATCGCCTACGTCGCCGGGGACGCGCTGTACGTCCACCCCGACCCCCGCCCGCTCAGCCCGGCCGACGGCGCCCGCTGGGGCGTCGCCGAGTTCGCCGCCGCCGAGGAGCTGGGCCGCTCCCGGGGCCACTGGTGGCGCCCGGACGGCGGCGCGCTGCTGGCCGCCCGGGTGGACGAGTCCGACCTGCCCCGGCGCTACTTCGCCGACCCGGCCCGGCCGGCCGAGCCGTCCGAGGACTTCGCCTACCCGCAGGCCGGCGGGCCCAACGCCGAGGTGCGGCTCTGGATCCTCGGCCTCGACGGCACCCGGGTCCAACTGCACTGGGACACCGAGGCGTTCCCCTACCTCTGCGCCGCCGAATGGGCCTCCGACGAGGAGATCCTGCTCACCGTCGCCGACCGCCTGCAGCAGAACGTGCTGCTGCTCGGCGCCGACCCGGCCACCGGCGTGTGCACCGAACTCTCCCGCACCACCGACGAGTTCTGGGTGGACGACCTGCCCGGCACCCCGGCCCGGCTGGACGGCGGCCGACTGCTGACCGTACTCGACACCCCCGAGGCCCGCGGCCTGGCGGTGGACGGCAAGCCGCTCAACACCACCGGACTGCAGATCCGCCGGGTGGTCGGCCGGCTGCGCGGGCGGCTGCTCTGCGAGACCGGCGAGGGCGACCCGGCCGACCAGCACGTCCACCTGATCGACCCGGACGGCGGCGCGCCCGAGCGGCTCAGCACCGGCCCCGGCGTCCACTCGGCCCTCGCCGCCGGCGAGACCCTGCTGCTCACCTCCGCCGGTCCGGACGGGGTCCGCCGCCGGGTGCTGTTCCGGGGCGAGGAGATCGAGCTCGCCGACCACGCCGCCGCGCTGCCCTACCGGGTCACCCCGCAGCTCGCCCGGGTCACCGAACTCGCCCTGCCCACCGCCGTCGTGTACCCGCGCGAGCACCGGGCCGGCGAGCGGCTGCCCGTCCTGCTGGACGTCTACGGCGGGCCCGGCTTCCAGGCCGTGGCCAACGAGCCGCGCCGCTGGCAGCTCCGCCAGTGGTGGGCCGACCAGGGCTTCGCCGTGGTCACCACCGACAACCGGGGCACCCCCTTCGTCTCCCCCGACTTCACCCGGGCGATCTTCCGCCGGTTCTCCCAGGTGGCGCTGGACGACCAGGTGGCCGCCCTGCACGCGCTCGCCGCCACCCACCCCGACCTCGACCTCACCCGGGTCGCCGTGCGCGGCTGGTCCTACGGCGGCTACTTCGCGGCGCTCGCCGTCCTGCGCCGCCCGGACGTCTTCCACGCCGCCTGCGCGGGCGCGGCACCGACCGACTTCCGCCAGTACGACACCGCGTACACCGAGCGCTACCTCGGCCTGCCGCAGGACAACCCCGAGGGCTACGCGGCCGACTGCCTGGTCGACGACGCGCCCGGCCTCTCCCGGCCGCTGCTGCTGATCCACGGCCTGGCCGACGACAACGTCCACCCCTCGCACACCCTGCTGCTCTCCCAGGCGCTCACCCGGGCCGGCCGGGCGCACCGCGTGCTGCCGCTGCCGGGCATCACCCACATGACCCCGAACGGGGTGAACGAACAGCTCACGGCCGCCGAACTCGCCTTCCTGCGCGAGACCGTCGGGTGATCCGTTGAGTTCACCGGTACCGCCTGCCACACTCCGGGTGCGGTGCCCGCACGGGCGCCGCACCCGACGGGGGAGGCAGGACGGATGAGGATCGCCAGACCGGGACCGGTCTCCGCACGGAAGTGGACCCCGCTGACCGTCGCCAACGGCGCGCTGGCCTTCGCCCTGGAGCTGGGGCTGCTCGCGGCGCTCGCCCTCTGGGGCTTCGGGACGGGCTCGGGGCCGGTGGCCAGGACGCTGCTGGGCGTCGGCGCACCGGCGCTGGCGATCCTGGTCTGGGGGCTGTTCCTGGCGGCGGGCGGACCGAGGGTGCGGCTGCCGGTGGCCGCCGAGATCGCGCTCAAGCTGCTGGTGCTGGCCCTCGGCGCGCTGGCCCTGGACGCCGCCGGGCACCCGGCGGCCGGCCTGGTGTTCGGCGGCCTCGCGCTGCTCAGCGTCGCCGTGGAGTACACCGCGAGGTGACGGACCGGCCTCCGGAAGGGGCGTCGTGCGGACCCACCGCACGACGCCCCTTCCGCATGCGCCCACCGGGCGGCCATCGGTTTGCCCACCGGTGTACCCACTTCTGTGCCCACTGATGCGCCAACACTCTTCCGTGTGACCCATGACATGTGAAATATTACCTGCGCCCATCCGGTCACCCCCATCTCCCCGAAAGGACCGGTCAGTTGCGCAGACTGTCCGCGGTACTCGCGGCAGCGCTCACCACGAGCGCGATAGCGGCCACCCTCCTCGGCACCCCCGCCCAGGCCGCACCCCCCTCCCCCGCCGCCACCATCGCGGCCCAGAGCGCGCAGGAGGGCGGCGCCGAAGCCCCGCCCGGCCCGCTCGCCCCCCAGGAGCGCGAGCGCCAGTCGCTGCGCACCAAGGCCCTGGAGCAGCTCAACAAGGGCGCGGTCGCCAAGACCTCCGACAAGCGGGCGCCCGCCAAGGTGAAGGTCGGCAACGACTACGTCCAGCTCGCGCAGCAGCGCAAGGACAAGGTCTTCGTCATCCTCGCCCAGTTCGGCGACGAGGTGGACAACTCCACCCTCTACAACGGCCAGCCCCGCTACGCCGGCACCCCCGGCCCGCGTGCCAACACCATCCCCAAGCCCGACAAGAGCGACAACCACACGCTCTGGAGCAAGGACTTCAGCCGGGACTACTACCAGCAGCTGTTCTTCGACGACCGGCCCGGCGCCGTGTCGATGCGCAACTACTACCGCACCCAGTCCTCCGGCCGGTACGACATCGAGGGCACCGTCAGCAACTGGGTGACCCTGCCGTACAACGAGGCCCGCTACGGCAGCAACAAGGGCCCGCAGGGCTCCGGCGCCTGGACCCAGGGGCAGGAGTTCATCCGGGACGCGGTCAAGGCCTGGTACGACGGCGAGGTCGCCAAGGGCCGCTCCGCCGCGGACGTCAAGGCCGAGCTGGCCCAGTACGACGTCTACGACCGCTACGACCACGACAAGGACGGCGAGTTCAACCAGCCGGACGGCTACCTGGACAACGTCGTCGTCGTGCACGCCGGCGTCGACGAGACCTGGGGCGGTGGCGCCCAGGGCGCCGACGCCCTGTGGGCGCACCGCAGTTGGGCCTTCCCGGACGCGTCCGGGCAGACCGGTCCGACCGGCAACAAGATCGGCGGCGCGCCGGTCGGCGACACCGGCCTGTACGTCTACGACTACGTCCAGGGCGGCGAGAACAGCGGCGTCGGCCTGTTCGCCCACGAGTTCGGCCACAACCTCGGCCTGCCCGACCTGTACAGCACCAGCGGCGGCGACAACAGCGTCAACTTCTGGTCGCTGATGTCCTCCGGCTCGTACCTGGGCAAGGAGAAGAACACCACCGGCGCCTACCCGGGCGACCTCGACGCCTGGAGCAAGCTGCAGTTCGGCTGGCTCAACTACGACGAGGCGCAGGCCGCGACCCGCTCCAGCCACGCGCTCGGGGTCAGCAGCTACAACACCGACCAGGCCCAGGCCGTCCTGGTCCACCTGCCGGACAGCACCACCACGACCGACCTCGCCGACCCGTTCCAGGGCGGCCGGCAGTGGTGGAGCGACACCGGTGACAACCTCGACAACGCGCTGGCCCGCACCGTCGACCTGCGGTCGGTGAGCGGCCCGGCCGCACTCGACGCCGCCGCCTGGTACGACATCGAGCAGGACTACGACTTCCTGACCGTCGAGGCCTCCACCGACGAGGGCAAGACCTGGAAGGCCCTCGGCGGCACCGTCGACGGCGCCCCGATCGGCACCACCGCCGCCAACACGCCTGGCTTCAGCGGCACTTCGGGCACGTACCGGAAGGTGCACATCCCGCTGGACGGCTACGCCGGCCAGCAGGTGCGGCTGCGGTTCCACGTCACCTCCGACAACAACACGCACGGCCGGGGCGTGCTCGTCGACGCCGTCCGGATCACCGCCGGCGACACCGAGCTGTTCGCCGACGGCGCCGAGAACGGCGCGGGCGACTGGACGGCCACCGGCTTCTCGGTCATCACCGGCCGCGCCGCCGTCAAGCAGCACCCGCGGGCCTACATCGTCGAGAACCGCCGCTACACCGGCTACGGCGCCTTCCTCAAGACCGGCCCGTACAACTTCGGGTACTCGGGCGTCGAGGGCAAGCAGAACATCGTCGACAACTACCCGTACCAGGAGGGCGTGCTCATCTGGCTCTGGGACACCGCGTACGGCGACAACAACACCAAGGACCACCTGGGCGGCGGCCTGATCCTGCCGATCGACGCCCACCCGGCGCCGATCCGCTTCAAGGACGGCACCCTGGTCAACGGCCGCGCGCAGACCTTCGACGCGACCTTCTCGCTCAAGCCCACCACGGCGTTCACCCTGCACAAGGCGGGCGTCGCGGTGAAGGTCCCGTCCGAGCCCGCCGTCCCGGCCTTCAACGACCGCACCGGCGTGTACAGCGACCCGGCCACCCCGCAGCTCGGGGTGAAGGTGCCCGACACCAACACCAAGATCGAGGTGGTCCGCGAGACCCACGGCGGCCAGCTCACCACCGTCAGGGTCGGCCCGGCCTCCTGACCCCGGCAGCAGCAGAAGGCCTCGGTCCCCGCTCAGGAGCGGGGGCCGAGGCCTTCTGCCTTGGTCCCGGCCGGGCGCGGCCCTCGTGAGGTTCCCCGCCGCGCCCGACCGGGGGTCGGTGGGAGGACTACCGCCGCAGCGGGCCCTCACAGGTGTAGTCGGCGGTGCCGGCCTGGCCGGAGGGCCAGACGTCGACCTTGCCGAACCAGCAGTTCATGTCGGCCAGGTTGTTGGCCGCCGCGCCGCCGCGACCGAGCAGGAAGTAGTCGACGGTGCCGGCCATGTCCCCCCGGACCCGGCCCGCATCGGCCGCGTTGGTGAGGTTGGCCGTGATGCGGCCCGTGCAGGTGAAGCGCATCTTGTTGTTCCAGTCGCCGTTGTCCTTGCAGGTCGGCGAGTTGGACGTGGCCGCGGCCAGCGCGGCCTGCACCTCGGAGGCGTAGGCGTACTGGAGCGAGCCGTTCGGGGCGTAGCGGGTCACCGGGACGAGCAGCTTCTCCGCCAGCGGGATCTCCGCGTCCAGGAAGGCCGAGTACTCGCGCTGCAGCGCCGCGTCCCGGCCCAGGCGGTCGCGCCAGGCGTCGTAGCCGGCACGGTCGTCGGCCCGCATGAGGCGGTACATCTCGGCCAGCTGGTCGGGGTGCTTCTCGCCCAGCAGGTTGAAGAAGGTCGCCGCGTACGGGTAGACCGTGAAGCCCCGCGAGGCCCAGGTGGCCTGGAGGATCTGGGCGATGGTCAGACGGGCGGCGCCGTACCCCTCCACCGAGGCGATCTGGTTGACCATCATCTTGCGCGCCTTGACGCCCCCGTCACGGGTGGAGCCGGCGAAGTACTCGGCGGTTCCCTCGTTCATGGCGAAGGTGGAGTCGTCGGTCCAGCGGGCGGAGTTGGCGGGGCCGGGGATGGCCCAGCGGGCGTTGAGGTAGTGGGTGTACTCGTGCCGGAACAGCTCCTCCAGGCTGAAGTACGACTCCTCGCTGGTGCGCTGGTAGGTGTAGAAGGTGGAACGGCCCTCCACGAACATGCCGCCGTTGTTGACGTCACCGATCCCGAAGAGCAGGTTCTGCAGGTTGATGTAGCTGGACTTGGTGCCGTACAGCTGGATTTCCAGGGTGGGGTTGGGGTCGTCGGCCACCGGCCGGTCGGTCCCGATCACCCGGAAGAACTGGGCCTTGACCTGCTTGGTCGCGTAGTACAGCTGGTCGGCGGTGGCCCGGTCGAGCGGGGTGTGGATGATCAGGCCGCCGTTGTCGTAGCTGTACGTGTTCGGCAGGATCTCCTTCTGGACGTCGGCCCGGCAGACGTTGTACTGGCCGCAGGTCCCCATCTCGTTGAGCCACACGCCGAGGCTGGCCCAGGGCTTGCTGAGCCGGCCGAAGACATCGGTGACCTGCGTGAAGGTCTGGCCCGCCTGGTCGCGCAGCCCGGACTTGAGCGCGTCGATGGTGCTGAACCGGCCGTACTCCAGCATCGCGTCGCCGGCCGCCCACTCGCTGCCGGTGCCCTTGAGGTGCCGGTAGCCCGCGTACGCCCGGAAGGCCTCGCGGTAGCCGGTGTCGGCGGCCACGGCGGCCCGGAACAGCCCCTGCGGGTCGTCCCCCTCGTTGTAGACGCCCTGGAAGTTGAGCTGCAGGGCGCTCTGGACGGCCCAGTTCCAGCCGTAGTCGCCGACCGCGGCGCTGCCGGGGGCGAACATCCCGAGGACCCGCTTGACCAGGGGGATGCGGCCGAGCCGGAGGGTCGGCATGGTGCCGGTCTGCAGCAGCTCGCCCATCGCGCTGCCCGCGGCGGTGGTCGGCTCGAACACCCTGGGGTTGGCGGTGTAGCGGGCGATCGCCCGGTCGAGGGCCGCCGTGGTCACGGCGTCGCGGATGTCGATCACGTCGTGGTGGTAGAAGTCGAACAGCACCGCGACGTGCAGGAAGTACCAGAGTTCCCTCTGGTTCAGGTTGTCGGCGCTGTCGAAGGACGGCGCCAGATCGCTGATCCGGTCGGCCACCGCCCGGACGTGGGCGCCGGTCATCACCTTGGCGAACCGCGCGTCCCAGCTGGTCAGCAGCGGCAGCAGGCACTCCTGGTACGGGTGCCGGCGGTCGGCGAGGAAGTCGGCCAGCTCACCCGGGGTGAGTGCGCTGAACCGCTCGACGGTGCAGGGTGCGGCCTGGTCCGCGGCGGCGGCGACCGGCGCCGTGCCGGCCGGCGCCGCGGCCTGCGGCGCGGCGGTGGTCGGCTGGAGGGCCGCGGCGCCGGGCCAGCCGCCGGGACCGGCCGAGAAGGCGCCGGCCGGCGCGGCGGCCTGGTGGGCCACCTCGCCGTCGGGGCCGTACGCGGCCTGGCCGAAGGCCCCGCCCGGGGTGGCGGCGGAGGCGGCGCCGGCGGCAGCGGCGGCGGGGTTGCCGGCCGCCTGCGCGCTCTGGACGAGCGGCGCGGCCAGGGTTGCGGCGAGTGCGATCGAGAGCATGGTGGTGCGCATGCGTCGCGTGGAAGACACCAATGACTCCTGCGAGTGTGGGGTGATGGGCAGTTGGTGTCGTGCAGGAACCCCGTACCGACCCGTGGGGATTGTGGAGGCGGGCGGCACGAGGGACCGGGCCCGGGCGCGGCGGGGAGAGGTGTGCGCCCGGGCGGGGCCGGCCGGGTGGAAGGAACGGCCGGATCAGGCCCGTACGGGCCCACCGCGGAAGCGGTTGAACGGCAGGCCCGTACGGGGGTCTTGGGGAGCGGGGTCTACCGCCGCAGCGGGCCCTCGCAGGTGTAGTCGGCGGTGCCCGCCGTGCCCGAGGGCCAGACGTCGACCTTGCCGAAGGTGCAGTTCATGTCGTTGAAGTTGTTGGCGACGTCCTTGGTCCTGGTGAGGATGAAGTAGTCGACCGTGCCGGACATGTCCTTGAAGACCTTGTCCTGGCTGCCCGCGTCGGACAGGTTGGCGGTGATCCGGCCGGTGCAGACGAAGCGCATCGGCTTGTTGTCCCAGTCGCCGTTGTCCTTGCAGTTCGGCGTGTTGGAGGTGGCCAGCGCGAAGGCGGACTGCACCTCGGAGGCGTAGGCGTACTTCAGCGAGCCGTTCGGCGTGAAGGCCGTCTGCGGCACGTACAGGTTGTTCACCGCGGCGATCTGGGCGTCCAGGAAGGCGCTGTACTGCGCCTGGAGCGCGGCGTCCGCGCCGACCCGGTTGCGCCAGGCGTCGAAGCCCGCCGGGTCGTCGGCCCGCTGGTAGCCGTACATCTCGCGGATCAGCGAGGGGTGCTGCTGCCACAGGAACTCGAAGAACGTGCCGGCGTAGTTGTAGAAGTGGAACGCCGGGGTGTCCGTGTAGGTGGCGTGGATCAGCTCGTTGACGGTCATCCGCGGCAGGCCCTTGGCCTCGTCGGCGGCGAGCTTGGCGACCAGCGACCTCCGCACCAGGATGCCCTGGTCGCGGGTGGCGCCGTCGAAGAACTCGGCCGTGCCCTCGTCCATCGCGGTGGTCTTGTCGCCCGCGTACCAGCGCGGCTCGTTGAAGTAACCGGGCGTCGCCCAGCGGCCGTTGAGGTAGTGCACGTACTCGTGCCGGAACAGCTCCTCCAGCGTGAGCTGGGAGTCCTGCGGCACCCTGCGCTGGTAGGTGTAGAAGGTGGCGCCGCGCTCGATGTACATGCCGCCGTTGGCGGTGGAGTAGCCGGTGAGCACCGGCTGGTACACCTCGTAGTCGGCGCGCGAGGCGTAGAGGTGGATGTGCAGCGTGGAGTTGACGTCCCCGGCCAGCGGCACATCGGTGCCCAGCACCCTGAAGTACTGGCTCTTCACCTGCTTGCTGGCGTAGTACATCTGGTCGACGGTGGCCTTGTCGAGAGCCGTGCGGACCTCGATCGCGCCGTTGTCGTACCGGTAGGTGTTGGGGAAGATCCGCGCCTCGAGCTGGTCGGTGCAGACGCCGTACTGCGCGCAGACGTTGAAGTAGGCGGCCCAGCCGATGAGCTTCACCCACGGGTCGGAGAACTCGCCGAAGGCCGTCTTCGCCGCGTCGAGCAGCGGGCCGAGCTCGACGGTGACGCCGTCCCGCAGCTGGGCTATCTGGCCGAAGCGACCGGCCTCCGCCATCGCGTCGCGGGCCACCCAGGCGTTCCTGGTGCCCTTGAGGTGGCCGTAGGAGGCGAAGGCCCGGAAGGACGTGCGGTAGCCGCCGTCCGCGGCCACGGCCGCCGTGAACGCCGGGTCCTGGTCGCGGATGCCCAGGTAGTTCAGGTTGAGCGCGGCGAGCGCGGCCTTGCCCCACAGGACGTTGTCGGCGACGGTGGTGCCCGGGGCGAGGACGGCCAGGATCCGGCTCGCCACCTGGAGGTTGTGCTGGCGCAGGCCGAAGCTGCCGGCCGTGATGGCCAGCTCCCGGATCGTCGCCGCGGCGCGGTCGGTGACGTCGAAGGCGTGGGCACTGCCGGTGTACGCCTCGATCGCCCGCTGGATCGCCGCCAGGGTGGGCGCGTCGGTGACGTCGATCTCGGCGCGGCTGTAGTCGTGGTAGACGGTGGCGTGCAGGAAGGTCCACAGCTCGTACAGGTGCGAGGCGCCGGTGCCGTCGTCCGCGGCCGCGAGCCGGGTGATCCGGTCGGCGACCGCCTGCACGTGGGCGTCGTCCATGGTGGTGGCGAAGCGGGCGTCCCAGGTCCACAGGAGGGAGGTCAGACAGCCGTCGGCGCTCACCGCCGGGTCGGTCAGGAAGTCGGCCAGCTGCGCCGGCCCGAGGCCGGTCATGCCGTCGAGCGTGCAGGGCACCCCGGCGGCCGTGGTGGCCGGCGCGGCGGCGGTGGCGGTGGCCGGGCCGTCCGCCGTCGGGGCGGGCGCGCCGACGTGGTCGGGCAGCAGGCCGGGGACGAGCGCGTCGCCGAGCGAACCGCCGCCGGGCGCGGGGGCGGCGGTGCCGGCCCTGGCGACGGCGTCGCCCAGGCGGTCCACCTCGTCGTAGCCGGTCCGGGCGCCGTCGAAAGTCCCGGCGGTGGACGGCGCGCCGGTGGACGGCGTACCCGTGGACGGCGCGCCGGCAGGCTGGGTGCCGACGGACTGGGTGCCGACGGCCGGCTGCGCGGCACCGAACGCCTGCGCGCTCTGGACGAGCGGCAGCGTGAGGGTGGCGGCCATCGCGGCCGCGAGCAGAACTCTTCGGCCGGTACGGGAAGTTGACACCAGTGCTCCTGGGATGTGGAGGTGTGGGGGGGTGGAGCGGTGTACCTGTGCAAACGCGAAAGGGCGCGGTGTGGGGTGCGACCTCTGGCGGGTGTTGCGCCCGTCGGGCACATCTGGGGCTGCACCGCCGGGCGTGGGGCGCCGGCGGTACAGCGGCAGACGGGCCCGAAGGACCTTCAGGCCGCGGCCTAGGCCTCCGGGAAGTGGCAGGCCGCCTCCCGGGTGCCCGGTCCGGCGATCTGCAGCAGCGGCCGCTCGGTGCGGCAGACCTCCTGCACCTTCGGGCAGCGCGGGTGGAAGCTGCACCCGCTCGGCGGGTTCGCCGGACTCGGCGGGTCGCCGAGCAGCACGATCCGCTCCCGGGCCCGCTCCGCCGCCGGGTCGGGCAGCGGCACGGCGGAGAGCAGCGCCCGGGTGTAGGGGTGGGCCGGGTTGCCGTAGACCTCCGCCTTGTCGCCGATCTCGACGATCCGGCCGAGGTACATCACCGCGACCCGGTCGCAGACCCGCTTGACCACCGAGAGGTCGTGGGCGATGAAGATGTACGCCAGGCCTAGCTCCTTCTGCAGGCGCTCCATCAGGTTGACCACCTGGGCCTGGATGGAGACGTCCAGCGCGGAGACCGGCTCGTCGGCGACCACCAGCCGCGGCGAGGTGGCCAGCGAGCGGGCGATGCCGATCCGCTGCGCCTGGCCGCCGGAGAACTCGTGCGGGTAGCGGTCCAGGTGCTCGGGGATCAGCCCGACCAGCTCCATCAGCTCCGCCGCCCGCTTGCGCGCGTCGGCCGCGCCGGTGCCCTGGACCAGCAGCGGCTCGGAGATGATCCGGGCCACCGTCTGCCGGGGGTTGAGCGAGGAGTACGGGTCCTGGAACACCATCTGCAGGTCCCGGCGGTGCGGGCGCAGCTGGGCCTGGGTCAGTCCGCCGATCTCGGTGCCGTCGAAGTCGACGGTGCCGGAGGTCGGGTCGATCAGCCGGACGACCATGCGCCCGGTGGTGGACTTGCCGCAGCCGGACTCGCCGACCAGGCCGAGGGTCTCGCCGGCGCCGACGTCGAAGCTGACGCCGTCCACGGCCCGGACGGGCGCGCCGGGCCGGCCGGTGCGGGACCGCCGTCCGGGGAAGGTCTTGACCAGGTCCCGGACGGACAGCAGGGGCTCGGTCATCCGAGGGCTCCTTCCGCCACCAGCGGCAGATGGCAGGCGGCCTGGTGGCCGGTGGAGAGCGGCCCGAACTGCGGGCGCTCGGCGAGGCAGCGGGCGTGCTCCGGTGCGGTGGCGGCGGTGGTGCGGGCGCAGCGCGGGGCGAAGGAGCAGCCCGGGGAGGGGTTGATCAGCGACGGCGGGCTGCCGGGGATGGCCCGCAGCGGGGCGTCGTCGGTGTCGTCGAGGCGGGGCAACGAGTCGAGCAGCCCGCGGGTGTACGGGTGCGCGGGTGCGCCGAACAGCCTTTCCACGGGGGCCTGTTCGGCGGCCCGGCCGCCGTACATGACCATGACCTCGTGGGCGACCCGGGCGACCACGCCGAGGTCGTGGGTGATCATCACGACGCCGAGGCCGCGGTCCTGTTGGATCTTGGCGATCAGGTCGAGGATCTGGGCCTGGACGGTGACGTCGAGAGCGGTGGTGGGCTCGTCGGCGATCAGCAGGTCCGGCTCGCAGGCGAGGGCCATGGCGATCATCACGCGCTGGCGCATGCCGCCGGAGAACTGGTGCGGGTACTCGTCCACCCGGCGGGCGGGTTCGGGGATGCCGACCTCGCCGAGCATCTCGATCGCGCGCTGGCGGCCCGCCTTGCGGGAGGCCTTGAAGTGGATCCGGTAGTGCTCGGCGATCTGCTCGCCGACGGTGTAGAAGGGGTGCAGGCTGGAGAGCGGGTCCTGGAAGATCATGGCGATCCGCCGGCCCCGGACGGTGCCGAGTTCCCGCTCGCTCAAGCCGTTGAGCTCCTGGCCGTTCAGCCGGATCGAGCCGGTGACGCTGGCGCCGCGGTGCAGGCCCATGACGGCCAGCGAGGTGACGGACTTGCCGCTGCCGGACTCGCCGACCAGGCCGAGCGTCCGTCCGGCCTCGACGGCGAAACTGATGCCGTCGACGGCCTGGACGAGGCCGCGCGGGGTGTTGAACGCGACCCTGAGGTCGTCGACCTCCAGGAGAGCGCCGTGCCCTCCGATGAGCTCGCTTCGCTCGCCCATGGTCAGTACCTCACTCTCGGGTCGACGTATGCGTAGAGCACGTCGACCAGCAGGTTCGCGGCGACGATGAAGAAGGCCGCGAGCAGGGTGACGCCGAGGATGACGGGCTGGTCGGAGCGGAGCAGGCCGTCGTAGAAGAGCCGTCCGATGCCGGGCAGGCCGAAGATGGACTCGGTGATCACGGCGCCGGCCAGCAGGCCGCCGAGGTCCATGCCGAAGATGGTGAGGATCGGCGTCATGCCGGAGCGCAGCCCGTGCTTGACGGTGACGGTCCGGGACGGCAGCCCCTTGGCCCGGGCCGTGCGGATGTACGGCTCGGCCATCGCCTCGATCATCGAGTTGCGGCTCTGCCGGGCGTACATGGCCGCGTACAGCAGGGCCAGGGCGGTCCAGGGCAGCAGCAGGTTGGACGCCCAGGCGACCGGGCCGTCGGTGAAGTCGTGGTACGCGGGGTAGGGCAGCAGGCCGGCGGTCCGGACGACGCCCCAGATCAGCATGATCGAGGTGAAGTAGACCGGCAGCGAGGCGGTGCCGACCGAAAGCACCATCAGCGTTCGGTCGGTGAGGCTGCCCTTGCGCAGCGCCGAGGTGACGCCGGCGCCGAGGCCGAGCAGCAGCCAGAGCACGGACGCGCCGAGGGCGAGCGACACGGAGACCGGCAGGCGGTCGACGAGCAGGTCCCAGACCGGCAGCGAGTACTCGTAGGAGTAGCCGAGGCAGGGGAAGCCGCAGTGGACGGCGCTCAGGCCGCTGCCGTAGTCGCGGCCGGCCACGATGCCGGAGAGGTAGGAGCCGAACTGCTCCCAGATCGGCGCGTCGAGGCCCATCGCGGCCTTGACCTCGGCGAGCCGCTCGGGGCTGCAGGTCTTGCCGCAGGCGGCCGCGGCCGGGTCGTTCGGCAGCAGGTAGAAGATGGTGAAGGTGATGGCGCAGATGGCCAGCAGGATGCCGGCCACGCCGAGCAGTCTGCGGCCGAGGAAGAGGATCACGACCGGCCTCCCCGGGGGTCGAGGATGTCCCGCAGCGCGTCGCCGAGCAGGGTGAAGGCGAGCACGGCGATGAAGAGGAAGGCCGTCGGGATCAGGAAGTACGTCGGGTCGATCTCGTAGTGCACGATGGACTCGGCGATCATCTGGCCCCAGGAGGCCGTGGGCGGGCGGACGCCTACGCCGAGGTAGGACAGGGCCGCCTCGGTGGCGATCATGCCGGGGATCAGCAGCGTGGTGTACGCGATGATCGGGCCGGAGACGTTCGGCAGGATCTCCCGGGTGAGGATGCGCCAGGAGCGCGCGCCGCCGACCTTGGCGGCCTCGACGTACTCGCGGTGCTTGAGCGAGAGGGTCTGGCCACGGACCACGCGGGCGATGCCGGGCCAGCCGAACACGCCGATCACCAGGGTCATCAGCAGGATCCGGTTGACGTCCTTGGCCACCGACATCATCGCGATCATGAAGATCAGCGACGGGAACGACATCGTGAGGTCCATCAGCCGGGACAGCACGGTGTCGACGCGGCCGCCGAAGTAGCCGGACGCGATACCGGCCAGGGTGCCGGAGACCACGACCACGGCGGTGGCGGTGAAGGCGATGATCAGCGACACCTGGCCGCCGTGCAGGACCCGGGCGAACAGGTCGCGGCCGGTGACCGGCTCGACGCCGAACCAGTGCCGGGCGCCGATGCCGCCGAAGTCTCCGATGGGCACGCCGCCCAGGTACGGGTCGATGGCCCGCTTGTCGAACTCCTCGGGGGACCAGCCGCCGAGCGCGCTCAGCGGACCGGCCAGGGCCGCCATCAGCACCAGGACGCCGACGGTGATCAGGCCGAACCGGGCCGAACCGCGGGCCCAGAGCTGGTCCCAGACCAGCCGCCAGGGCCCGCGCCCGGCCTTCTCGGGGCCCGCCGCCGCGACGGGCGCGGCGGCGGGCTCAGTGGAAGTACTACTCATGGCGAAAGATCCCTCAGCCCTGGCTCTTCGAGGGGTCCTTGAGGCCGATCACGGCCATGTCGATCATGCCGGCGTAGCCGGAGTTGCCGAACGCGCCGGCCACGTTGGTGCCGGCCAGCAACGGGCGGCGCTGCCACATCAGCGGGACGGCCGGGGCCTTCTTCATCAGGTCCTCGTCCAGCTGCGCCCAGGCCTTGTTGGCCTCGTTGACGTCTGTCATGGCCGCGATCTGGTCCATCCGGTCCATCGTGGCCTGGTCGCGGAACTGGCTGTAGTTGCCCTGGTTGCCCTTCTCCTTGATGGTCCGGCCGTCGAACAGGAACGGGAAGAAGGTCGCGGCGGACGGGTAGTCCGGGCACCAGCCGTTGATGGTCAGCTCAGGGGCGTTCTTGGTGTCGCCGAGGGTGTCGGTGAAGGCCGACGGGTCGACGGTGTTGACGGTGACCTGGATGCCGGCCTTGCTCAGCGACTGCTGGATGGCCTCGCCGCGGGTCTTGTCACCGAGCGAGACGGTGAGCGAGAGCTTGAGGTCGGACTTGCCGGCCGCCTTCAGCATGGCCTTGGCCTTCTCCGGGTCGCCGGCGGCGGGGATCTTCAGCGGGTCGGCCTTGGTGCCGCCGTTCAGCGACGGCGGCAGGAAGGAGGTGGCGACGTCGGCCATCGCGGGGCCGCCGAACGCGGTGACCTGGGCCTCCTTGTCGACGGCGTACATCATCGCCTCGCGGACCTTCGGGTCGTCGAAGGGCGCCTTGGAGGTGTTCAGGTAGAGGCTGTCGGTACAGCCGGTGCGCTCGGCCACCATGCGGGCCTTGACGTCCGCCTTGGGCAGCACCTTCGGCACGGACTCGGGGCGCATCCACGGCATCTCGATGGCGGAGGCGTCGGCGCCGTCGCTGGCGATGATGCGGTCGTCGACCTGGCCGCCCTTGAGGCCCTGGGTCACCACGATCTTGTCCGGGTAGGCCTTGCGGACCGGGTCGCCGGCGGGGTCCCAGTTGGTGTTGCGGACCAGCACCAGCTGCTTGCCGCGGTCGTAGGTCTCGATCTTGTACGGGCCGGAGGAGAACGGCCGGATGTCGTACTGGGTGCCCTTCTCCTGGGCCTGCGGCACCGGGGAGAACGTCGGCAGGGTCGCGGTGTAGGCGAACTCGGCGACCGGGCGCTTGAGGCGGAAGACGATGGTCTTGTCGTCCGGCGTCTCGATGCTCGACAGGTGCTCGCCGGTCAGCGGGCCCTTGTAGTTCTCGCCGCCGGCCAGGTACTGGGCGGCGTAGTCGGGGCCGCCGGTGAGGTCGGGGGAGAACGAGCGCTCGACGTTGTACTTGATGTCGGCGGACTTGATCGGGCTGCCGTCCTCGTACTTGAGCCCGTCCTTCAGGGTGAAGGTCCAGGTCTTCCCGCCGTCCGACGGGCGGCCGGTGTCCGTGGCGAGGTCCGGTACGATCTCGCTTCCGGCGGCGCCCGGCTCGGCCTTGAAGGTGACCAGGGTGCGGTAGATCAGGCGGGTGCCGAAGTCCATGTGCGGCAGCGTCCAGTTGCGGGCCGGGTCGAGGTGCGCGAAGTCCTGGTTGGTCAGCACGGTGAGGGTGCCGCCCTTGACCGGCGTGCCGCCGATGATCGTCCCGGTCTCGGCGCCCGGGCCCTTGGTGGCGCTCGGCGCGGCGTCCCCGCCGGTGTCGCTCTTGTCGTTGCTGCAGGCCCCGAGGCCGAGGGTCAGTGTGGCTGCGATGGCCGCCGCGAGGGCGGCGTGGGTGCGCCTGGTCATGTGCAACTCCGCAATGGGGGGCCGGAGGTGAAGGCCCGTGACTCGCCCCGGGGCAGGTCCGGGGCCAGACCGGGAGGGCGACTTCAGGGGTCTAGCCGCTCCACGGTGTGACCCGTAACATAGTAATGTGAAATTGCACTGCACAAGAGGTGGCGGCTCCCGTTACCGACCTGTGTCCGTGCAGCACCCCCAGCCCCTTTAGGAGTACCTCCGGTGACCCTCCGTCAGACCGGTCTCAACACCGGCAGCCACGACCTCCCCGTCTCCCCCGCCCTGGACGCCTTCATGGGCACCGCCTGGGCGCCCACCCCGCTCCCCGCCGAGCAGCGCGTTCCCGGGTACGCCGTCATGCCGCGCCGCCGGGCCCGGCTGTCCGCCGCCTTCCCGGGCGAGCGGCTGATCGTCCCGGCCGGGGAGCTCAAGGTCCGCAGCAACGACGAGGACTACCGCTTCCGCCCGCACAGCGCGTACGCCTGGTTGACCGGCCTCACCGGCGAGGACCAGGTCGGACACATCCTCGTCCTGGAGCCCTCCGGCCCGGAGGGCCACGAGCCGGTGCTCTACCTGCGCCCGCGCTCCCCGCGCGGCGGCCCCAACCGGGGCTCGGAGTTCTACCGCGACCGCCGCTACGGCGAGTTCTGGGTCGGGCGCCGCCCCGACCTCGCCGAGGCCTCCCGGCTCACCGGCGTGCGCACCGAGCACCTCGACGACCTGGAGAAGCTGCTCACCGGCCCGCAGCCCGCCACCCGGGTGCTGGCCGGCGTCGACCCCGCGCTGGACGCCGTCACCGAGCGGCCCGGCTCGCCCGCCCTGGCCGCGGGCGACGGCCGGCTCGCCTCCGTCCTGTCCGAGCTGCGCCTGGTCAAGGACTCCTGGGAGGTCGAGCAGCTCCAGCTCTCCGTCGACCACACCGTGCTGGGCTTCCAGGACGTCGTCCGCGCGCTGCCCACCGCCCTGCAGCACACCCGCGGCGAGCGCTGGATCGAGGGCGTCTTCAACCTGCGCGCCCGCGCCGAGGGCAACGGCACCGGCTACGACACCATCGCCGCGTCCGGCGCCCACGCCTGCGTCCTGCACTGGATCCGCAACGACGGCGCGCTCGACCCGAACGCGCTGCTGCTGCTCGACGCCGGCGTGGAGACCGACACCCTCTACACCGCCGACATCACCCGCACCCTCCCGCTCAGCGGCACCTTCTCCCCCGTCCAGCGCCAGGCGTACGAGCTGGTCCTCGCCGCCCAGGACGCCGGCATCGCCGCGCTCCGGCCCGGCGCCAGCTTCCGCGACTTCCACCGCGCCGCCATGCGGGTCATCGCCGAGGGCCTCGCCGACTGGGGCGTCCTGCGCGTCCCCGCCGAGCAGGCCCTCCAGGAGGACAGCGGCATCTTCCGCCGCTACACCCTCTGCAGCACCGGCCACATGCTCGGCCTCGACGTGCACGACTGCGCCAAGGCCCGCGCCGAGACCTACCTGGACGGCGTCCTGGAGGAGGGCCAGGTCCTCACCGTCGAGCCGGGCCTCTACCTCCAGCCCGACGACGAGACCCTTCCCCCCGAGCTGCGCGGCCTCGGCATCCGCATCGAGGACGACCTGGTGATCACCGCCGACGGCGCCCACCTGATGTCCGGCGCGCTCCCCCGCACGGCCGACGGCGTCGAGTCCTGGATGGCGAACCTGCTGTCCTGACCGCCGGCCCGCCGAAGGGGTGCACGGGCGCGGGCGCGCCGCGCGGTCAGCGGCGCGCCCGTGACGGGAGCGGTCCGGACCGCTCAGGCCCCGCGGCGGATCAGCCCCCGCCCGCGCGCCTCGCGCACCGCCGCGGTCCGCGAGTCCACCCCCAACTTCACGTAGATGTGCACCAGATGGGATTTCACGGTGGCCTGGCTGAGGTGCAGGTGCTGACTGATCTGCCGGTTCGTCAGCCCGTCCGCCACCAGCCCGAGCACCTCCGTCTCCCGCGCGCTCAGCGCCGCCGCGGGCGTCCGCATCCGCTCCAGCAGCCGGTCCGCCACGGTGGCCGCCAGGGCCGTCCGCCCCGCCGCCGCCGACCGGACGGCCCGGGCCAGCTCCTCCGGCGGCGCGTCCTTCAGCAGGTACCCGGTGGCGCCCGCCTCCAGCGCCGGCACGGTGTCGGCGTCCGTGTCGTAGGTGGTGACGATGAGCACCCGGGGCGCCCCGGGCCGGGCGGTGATCGCCGCGGTGGCCTGCGCGCCGTTCATCGCGGAGCCCGGCCCGAACTGCAGGTCCATCAGCACCACGTCCACCGCCAGCTCGCCGGCCAGCTCGACGGCGCGCTCCGCCGTGGCCGCCTCGGCGACGATGGCGAGGTCCGGCTCGGCCTCCAGCACCGCCCGCAGCCCGGCCCGGACCACCGGGTGGTCGTCGGCGAGCAGCAGGCGGATCACCCCGCCGGTCACGGCCGCTCCCCGGCGGCGACCGGCAGCAGCACGGCGAGCGCCGTGCCCTCCCCCGGGGCGGACTCCACGGTGAAGGTGCCGCCGAGCGCCCTGGCCCGCGCCCGCATCGACGGCAGGCCGAAGCCCCCGTCGGCCGCCGGCCCGCCGGCCGCCCCCGGCCCCGCTCCCGCGCCGGCCCCCGCCGGGTCGAACCCGGCCCCGTCGTCGAACACGTCGAGTGCCACCTCCCCCTCCATGTAGCTGAGCGTCACCTCGGCGCGCGAGGCGTGCGCGTGCCGCACGGTGTTGCCGAGCGCCGACTGCGCGATCCGCAGCAGCGCCACCTCCTGCGGCACCGGCAGCCCCACCGGATCCCCGGAGACGTGCAGATGGACCGGAAGGCCGCTGTGCGCGGTCGTGGTGGCGCACAGCCGGCCCAGCGCGACCGGCAGCGAGGCGTCGTCCAGGCCGGGCGGGGTGAGCGCGCGCACGAAGCGGCGCGCCTCCTCCAGGTTGTCCTGGGCCGCCTGCCGGGCCTGCTCGACGTAGCCGCCGGCGGCCTCGGTGCGCTCCGGCAGGGCCCGCTGGGCGGCGCGCAGCAGCAGCTGGATGCTGGAGAGGCTCTGCGCGAGGGTGTCGTGGATCTCCCGGGCCAGCCGCTCCCGCTCGGCCAGCACCCCCGCCGCGTGGTGGGCGGCGGCCGCGTCGGCGCGGGCGGCGGTCAGCTCGTCGATGAGCCGGCGCCGCTCCTCGCTCTCCCGGTAGAGCGCCTGGTAGCCGCGTACGGTGGCGGTGGCGACGGCGGCCCCGAGCGCCGGGCCGATGGCCGCCGCGGCGGTGAGGGCGTGCTGGTGCCAGGAGTAGGCGGTGATCGCCGCCACGGCGGTGGCGGCGACGGCTGCGGGCCCGGTCCGGCGGCCGAGCAGGTGCAGCTCCAGGAAGTACAGCGGGAAGGCCAGCCAGACCCCGTCCGGGGTGGTGACCAGCAGCGCTGCCCAGGCGGCCCCCAGCAGTCCGAGCCAGAGTGCGGCGGCCCGCCGCGACCGGCGGACGGCCGCCAGGAACGGGCCTGCCGCGTAGACCGCGGCCATCGCGAGCGCGGCGGAGGCGACCGCTGCCGGATCGCCGCCGCGGCCGGCCGCGGCGCGGGCCACGGCGAGCCCGAGCAGGCCCGCCACCAGCAGGTGCAGGCAGACCTGGAGTACGCGGGCGACGGGGGTGGTGCGGGGTTGTTCGGTCGCCATCCGTCCAGCCTAGGAGCAGCCCCGCCGTCCGGCATCAATCAAAAGGTTGAACTCCGCTTCCGCCCTTGGACGCCGAGGATCCAATCCCCGGTGCGATGCCCGCGCCGCCCCGCCCCGGCCACTGTGGGGAGCGTCGTACTGGGACCGGAGAAAGGGCTCGTCGTGTTCGTCGCCTGGAGGGATCTGGGGTTCGCCAAGGGGCGGTTCGCCCTGATGGGGAGCGTCATCGTACTGATCACCGTGCTGGTCGGCCTGTTGTCCGGCCTGACCGCCGGCCTCGGGCGGCAGAACATCTCGGCGATCACCGGGCTGCCCGCCGACCACCTGGCCTTCTCCCGGCCGGCCGACGGCCAGAAGCTCTCCTTCACCGACTCCCAGGTCACGCCCGAGCAGTGGCAGGGCTGGGCACGGGAGCCGGGCGTCACCGCGGCGCAGCCGCTCGGCATCGCCACCACCAAGGCGGCGGCCGGGCAGCGCACCGCCGCGCTCGCCGCCTTCGGGGTGCCCGAGGGCTCCGCCCTCGCCCCTCCGGGCGCGCAGCCCGGCTCCGGCCGGGTCGTCCTGTCGAAGGCCGCCGCCGACCAGCTGGGCGGCCTGCGGCCGGGCGCCGAGCTGACCCTGGCGGGCCGCCCGCTGCAGGTCGCGGCGGTGGCCGGCGACGCCTCGTACAGCCACACCCCGGTCGTCTGGACCGGCCTCGGCGACTGGCAGCAGCTCGCCCCGGGCGGCGCCGGGCACGCCACGGTGATCGCCCTCACCACCGCCGCCGGCGCGGACCTCGCCGCCGCCGACTCCCGGTACGGCACCGAGACCCGCGACCGCGACGGCGCACTCGCCGCGATCGGCTCCTACACCTCGGAGAACGGCTCGCTGCAGCTGATGCGCGGGTTCCTGTTCGCCATCTCGGCCCTGGTCATCGGCGCCTTCTTCACCGTCTGGACGATCCAGCGCAGCGGCGACGTCGCCGTGCTCAAGGCGCTCGGCGCCTCCACCGGCTACCTGCTGAAGGACGCGCTCGGCCAGGCCGTCCTGCTGCTGGTGCTCGGCACGGCCGCGGGTACCGCGGTCGCACTCGCCGCCGGGGCGGTGATCGGCTCGGCCGTGCCGTTCGTCCTGGACGCCCCGACCCTGCTGTTCCCGGCCGCCGTGATGATCGTGCTCGGCGCGGTCGGCGCGGCCCTGTCCATCCGGCGGATCACCTCCGTCGACCCGCTGACCGCCCTGGGGAACGCCCGATGAGCCTGCACCTCGACCGCATCACCCTCACCTACCCGGACGGCGACGGCCGGCTCACCGCCCTGGACGAGGTCTCGCTCACCGTCCCCAAGGGCTCGCTCACGGCGGTGGTCGGCCCGTCCGGCTCCGGCAAGTCCAGCCTGCTGGCCGTCGCCGCGACGCTGATCGCCCCGGACCGCGGCCGGGTGGTGGTCGACGGCGTCGACACCACCGGGCTGGGCCGCGCCGGGCTCACCGCGCTGCGCCGGCACCGGATCGGCGTCGTCTTCCAGCAGGCCAACCTGCTGCCCTCGCTGACCGCGGCCGAACAGCTCCAGGTGATGGCCCACCTGGACGGCCGCTCCCCGCGCGCCGCCCTCCCCCGGGCCCTCGAACTCCTCGCCGCGGTGGGCCTGCGCGACCAGGCCGCCCGCCGGCCGCACCAGCTCTCCGGCGGTCAGCGCCAGCGCGTCAACATCGCCCGCGCCCTGATGAACGATCCGACCGTCCTGCTCGTCGACGAGCCGACCAGCGCCCTCGACCACGAACGCGGGTCCGCCGTGATCGACCTGATCACCGAGCTCACCCACCGCCGCGCCACCGCGACCGTACTGGTCACCCACGACCGCACCCATCTGCGGGCCGTCGACCAGGTAGCGGAGGTCCACGACGGCCGGCTGACCGTCCCGGCGGCGGCCTGAGCTACTTCTTCGTGGTGAGCACGTCGTCCACCGAGAGCGTCACGGACGCCCCGATCGACTCGGGCAGCGTGAACGACTGGCCGGGGTGGTGGACGGCGTGCACCCGGTACTCGCCGTCCTGCGGCTCGGTGAGCACCATGACGCGCTGGTTGGCGCGGTCCACGATGACGTAGACCGGCACCCCGGCGGAGGCGTAGACCGTCGGCTTCCGCTTCAGGTCGTCGCTGAGGTTGGAGGAGGTGACCTCCAGGACGAGGCGGAAGACCGCAGGGTCGTAGCTGTTGTACTCGATCAGTCGGTCGTCGCTGCCCGCGTCGAGAACCGCCAGGTCGGGGACGGCGAAGTCGGACGGCCCGTCCGGCAGCCAGATGCCGACGCCTTGGAAGACCTCCGTCTCGCCGTCGTCCAGCCCTGCCGCGAAGAACAGCTTCATGAGCCTGGTGAGAGACCGGCTGTGAGGGAGGTTGGGCGCGGGCGTCACGGCGATCTGGCTCCCGATGATCTCGACCCGGTAGCCGGGGAACTGCTTGGAGATCAGTTCGGCGGCTTCGAGTAGCGTCGGCTGCTCCATGGGTTCTTCCACTGCTGCGGCGGACATGGAATTCCTCCTGGCTGCCGATGTCGAGAGCATCATCGTAGAGCCCGGGCGCCGATCACCGCCTGATCACCGGTGTTCACCCGAACGAGTGCCGCAGGCCGTTACCGCGACCGCAGCCGCAGACCCGGCGGGGCCGCCTCCGGCGACTCCTCCCGGCCGGCCGCCCAGAGCGAGCGGACGTGGCCGAGATGGCGGGACATGCACTCCTCGGCGGCGTCGGCGTCGCCGGAGATCATCAGGTCGAGCAGCTCCAGGTGCTCCTCGGCGGAGGAGACCAGCTCGCCTCGCTGGTCGAGCCGGTTGAGGCCGTAGAGCCGGGAGCGCTTGCGCAGGTCGCCGACGACCTCGACCAGGCGGGCGTTCCCGGCCAGGCCCAGCAGATCGAGGTGGAACTGGCGGTCGGCCTCCAGATAGCCGATCAGGTCGTGCTTGCGGGCCGCCGCGACGATCGCATCGGCCTGCGGGCGCAGGGCCTCCAGCTGCTCGGCGGCGGCGGAGCGGGTGACCCGGCCGATGGTGGGGACCTCGATCAGGGCGCGGATCTCGGTGAAGTCGTCGAGGTCGCGCTCGGTCAGCTCGGTGACCCGGAAGCCCTTGTTGCGGACGGCCTCGACCAGGCCCTCGCGGGCGAGGTCGAGCATGGCCTCGCGGACGGGGGTGGCGGAGACCCCGAAGTCGGCGGCGAGGGCGGGTGCGGAGTAGACGACACCGGGGCGCAGCTCGCCGGAGATGAGGGCGGCGCGCAGCGCGTGGGCGACCTGGTCGCGCAGCCGCTCCTGGACGGAGATCAGGGTGCGGGGTTTGAGGTCGGCCATGGTGTTCCTCCGGTGGTTGCTGAACACCAGCGTACAATGTCACGTTACGTTGAGTGTGCAACAGTCTGGGATTCGGGTGATCCCTGAGCATCCCGAAAGAACGTGTCACCCCATGGTGGCAGCGGCCGCCGGCCGTGACAACGGCCGGCGGCTCCCCACTCCTCACGGCTTGCCGAAACTCCTCACGGCTTGCCGAACGTCGAGGCGGCGTAGGGCGGGCACTCCCGCACCGGGATGCCGCCGGCGACGGGCACGGGCACGCAGAAGCGGCCGGTGCGGCGGGGGATCCCTCCCCGCCGCACCGGCCGCAGCCTGTCCGTCGCCCTGCTCCCGCCCGGTCAGCCGCCCTGGCGGTGGACCTCCGCCGCGACGGCGAGGTCCTGCCAGGCCATCCCGACGCTCTTGAAGAAGCGCGGGCGGTCGGCCGGCACCGGGACTTCGCCGCGCACCAGCTCGGCCAGGTTCCACAGCGTGTCCGCGCCGGTGACGCCTGCCGCCAGCAGGTCGCCCGCCTCGCGCAGGGCGGCGGCGCGTGCCTCCACGTAGAGCGCGGCGCGGCGGACCAGCACGGTGTCCACCTCGCGCGCCTGCGGCTCGTGGGAGCCCACCGCCGCGACCACCGCGTGGTCGGGCACCAGGGCGCCGTCGAACAGCGGGGTGCGGGCCGTGGTGCAGCAGACCACCAGGTCGGCGTGGGCCACCGCGGACGCCGTGCCGACGACGGCCTCCAGCCCGCGCCGGCGGGCGTACGCGGCCAGCGCCTCGGCGGGCTCCGCGCGCCGGGCGACCACCGTCACCCGGGTCAGCGGGCGCACCCCGAGCAGCGCGTCCAGGTGCCCGTACGCCTGCGGTCCCGCGCCGAACAGGACGAGGTGCGCCGCATCCGGCGCGGCCAGCCGGCGCAGCGCGACGGCGGTGACGGCGGGCGTGCGCAGCGCGGTCAGCGCCGCGCCGTCGAGCAGCGCGAGGGGCTGCAGCGTCGGGCCGTCCAGCAGCAGGTAGCTGCCGGTGATCCGGGGCAGTCCGACGGCCGGGTTGGCGGGCACCACCCCGGCGATCTTGACGCCCGCGTACCGGTCCGAGGCGGCCGGCATCAGCAGCAGCTCGCCGGCGGGCACCGGCACGGCCGAGCGGGCCGGCCCGGCCTCCGGGTCCAGGCCGTCCAGCAGCACCTGCTCGATGGCGTCCGCCGCCTGCGCGGGGGTCAGGTCGACGGCGCCCGGCGCGACGCGCGGGAGCGGCTCAGCGGCCGCGCCGGACAGAAGGGGGGCGGCCGCGGGGTCCGCGGCCGCGCGGGGGTCGGTCACAGCAGGAACCCCGCCCCCAGCTCGTCCCGCGCGTCCAGCAGGAAGCGGTGCTCGCCGGTGCGGTACGCCGTGCCGGTGACCTCGGTGACCACGCCGCCGGCCAGCGGGTCGCCGCCCGAGGGCACCCGGCCGGTGAACTCCGTCCCGATCACCGATTCGTGCCGCAGCTCCTCGCCGGGTGCCAGCCGCCCCTCGGCGGTGAGCACCGCGAGGCGGGCCGAGGTGCCGGAGCCGCACGGGGAGCGGTCGATCTGGCCGTCGGCGAAGACGGTGACGTTGCGCTGGTGCGGGCCGGACGGCGTGTCGGGCAGCTCGTCGTACAGGATGACCCCGTACACGCCGGACAGCCGCGGATCCTCGGTGTTGCGCACGGCGGGCGAGCCCGCCAGGGCCGCACGGATCTCCCGCCCGGCCGCCGTCAGTTCGGGCAGCTGCGCGGTGGTCACCGACAGGCCCAGCGCCGCCGCCGGAACCGAGGCGTAGCAGGCGCCGGAGTGCGCGACGGCGACCTCCACGACCCCTCGGGAGGTCTCCACCGGAAGCTTCAGCGCACTGACCACGGTCGGCACGTTGCGGAAGGTCACCCCGGTGGTCCGCCCGCCCGCGCGGTGCACCGTGGCGGTGACCCGCCCGGAGGGGACGTCGATCCGCACCCGGGCGACACCGTCGTCCGGGGCCGCGACCAGACCGGAGTCCACCGCCCAGGCGCCGAGCGCGATGGTGCCGTGCCCGCAGGCGGTGGAGTAGCCGTCCTTGTGCCAGAACAGCACGCCGAGGTGGGCCTCGTCGTCGTCCGGCGGCACCAGGAAGCCGCCGTACATCCCGGCGTGGCCGCGCGGTTCGCGGGTCAGCAGCCGCCGGACGTCGTCCAGCGCGCTCGGCCGCGGGGCCGTCGCCTCGCCGCCCGCGCCGAGCGCGATGGCCCGCCGCTCGGCGACGCTGTCACCGGGGATCACCGGCGCGCCGGTCAGGACGATCCGGAACGGCTCGCCGGCCGCGTGGTAGTCGACCGTCTCGACGATCACGACGCGCCCCCGGCCGGAAGCAGCGTCACCGTCCGGCTGGCGGTGTAGAAGTCCAGTGCGGCGGCGCCCTGTTCGCGGTCGCCGTGGCTGGCGCCCTTGGCCCCGCCGAACGGCAGGTGGAAGTCGACGCCGCTGGACGGGGCGTTGACCCGGATCATGCCCGCGTCCAGCCGGTCGGCGGCGGCCAGCGCCGCGTCCAGGTCGCGGGTGTGCACCGAGGCCGACAGCGTGTACGGGGTGTCGTTGGCGAGCGCGATCGCCTCGTCCAGGTCGGCCGCCGCGTGCAGCACGGCGATCGGGCCGAAGAACTCCTCGCGTCGCAGCGGGTGGTCGTCCGGCACGTCGGCGACCAGGGTCGGGGCGAGGTACCAGCCGGTTCGCTCCGGTGCGCCGCCGCCGGTCAGCACCTCGGCCCCGGCGTCCCGGGCCGAGGCCACGGCCGCGACGATCTCGTCCCGGGTCGCGGAGTTGATGACCGGCCCGCACGACGTGTCGTCGACCTGCTCCAGGGCCTTCACCAGGGCGGCCCGCAGCGGCTCGTACGCCGCGCCGACGGCGATCACCCGGCTGGTGGCGGTGCACTTCTGCCCGGCGTACCCGGCGATCGCGGCGGCCAGGTGGGCGGCGGCCTGCGCCATGTCGGCGTCCGGAAGGACCAGTGCCGCGTTCAGTCCGCCGAGTTCGGCCTGGACCGGGATGCCGCGCTCGGTGGCGGTCCGGACGACCTGTCGGCCCACTCCGGTGGAGCCGGTGAAGGAGACGACGTCGGCGCTGCCGACCAGCTCGCCGCCCTCCGCGCCGCCGCCCGGCAGCACGGTGAAGACGTCCGCCGGCAGACCGGCCTCCGCGACCAGCTCGGCCAGCCGCAGCGCGCAGCCGATCGCCTCCGAGGACGGCTTGAGCACCACGGAGTTGCCGACGGCCAGCGCCGGGGCGGCCTTCCAGGTGGGGATCGCCAGCGGGAAGTTCCACGGCGTGACCAGCCCGGCCACCCCGTACGGGCGGCGGCGGGTGAGCAGCAGCCCCGGCCCGGCGGCGGTCTCGTGCACGGCGCCGGACGCCGCGAACGGCGCCTGCGCGTAGTAGCGCCAGATCGCGGCGGTGCGGGCGACCTCGCCGCGCGCCTCGGCGAGCGGCTTGCCGACCTCGCGGACGACCAGCGCCGCCAGCTCCTCGGCGTTCGCCTCGACCAGCTCGGCGATCCGGGTGAGCGCGGCGGAGCGGGCACCGGCACCGGCGGCGAGCCACCCGGCCTGCGCGGTCCGGGCCCGGCCGACGGTGGCCCGCACCGCTTCGACACCGGGTGCGTCGACCGCGGCCACGAGGTCCTCGGGATCGGCGGGGTTGTACGAAAGGATCGTCACAGCAGGCAGCCCTTCAGGGTGTTCAGGCGGTTCAGAGCAGGAACCCGGCCGGGAACGGGTCGCTCGGGTCGAGGAAGTACTGGGCGGTGCCGGTGACCCAGGCCCGTCCGGTGACGGTGGGCACCACTGCGGGGTGCCCGGCCACCTCGGTCTCCTCGACCAGGCGACCGGTGAAGGTCGTCCCGATGAAGGAGTCGTTGCGGAAGTCCCGGCCGATCGGCAGTTCGCCGCGCGCGTGCAGCTGGGCCATCCGCGCGGAGGTGCCGGTGCCGCAGGGCGAGCGGTCGAACCAGCCGGGGTGGATGGCCATCGCGTGCCGGGAGTGCTCGGCGGTGGAGCCGGGAGCGAGCAGCTGGACGTGGTGGCAGCTGTGGATGGACGGGTTGTCGGGGTGCACCGGCCGGTCCGGGCCCGAGTTGATCGCGTCCATCAAGGCCAGGCCCGCGTCCAGGATGTCCTGCTTGCGCTCGCGCTCGAACGGCAGCCCGAACTCGGCGAGCGGCAGGATGGCGTAGAAGTTGCCGCCGTAGGCGAGGTCGTAGCCGACCGTGCCGTATCCGGGCACCTCGATCTTCCGGTCCAGCGCGACGCTGTACGAGGCCACGTTGCGGATCGTGACGGCCTTGGCCGCGCCGTCCTCGACCTGCACCTCGGCGACGACCAGTCCGGCGGGGGTGTCCAGCCGGATGGTGGTGACCGGCTCCACCACGGGGACCATGCCGGTCTCCACCAGGACGGTGGCGACGCCGATGGTGCCGTGCCCGCACATCGGCAGGAGGCCGGACACCTCGATGTAGAGCACGCCGAAGTCCGCGTCCGGCCGGGTCGGCGGCTGCAGGATCGCGCCGCTCATCGCGGCGTGGCCGCGGGGCTCGTACATCAGCAGCGTGCGGAAGTGGTCCAGGTGCTGCTGGAAGTGCACCCGGCGCTCGGCCATCGTGGCGCCGGGGATGACCCCGAACCCTCCGGTGATGACCCGGGTGGGCATGCCCTCGGTGTGCGAGTCGACGGCGTGGAACACGTGGCGGCTGCGCATGTGGGTGTGACTCCCGTCGGGTGGGGGGGGTGGTGGGGCCGGGCCGGCTGCCCCCGCAGCCGGCCGATCCCGGGCTTGTCGAGCTGCGCGCGTACTACGCGAGGCCCTCGGCGAGCGCCTTCTCGGTGGCCGCGCGGACGGCCGTCTCGATCTCCGGGGACAGCGGCAGGCGCGGCGGCCGGGTCGGGCCGCCGGGGCGGCCGGCGATGTCCTGGGAGAGCTTGATCGCCTGGACGAACTCGGTCTTGGAGTCCCAGCGCAGCAGCGGGTGCAGCGCCTTGTAGAGCGGCAGCGCGACGTCCAGGTCGCGGGCGACCGCGGCGCGGTAGAGCGCGACGGTGGCCTCCGGCAGGGCGTTCGGGTAGCCGGCGATCCAGCCGACGGCGCCGGCCACGGCCAGCTCCAGCAGCACGTCGTCGGCGCCGATCAGCAGGTCCAGCCCGGGGGCCAGCTCGGCGATCTCGTACGCCCGGCGGACGTCGCCGCTGAACTCCTTGACCGCCACGATCGAGCCCTCGGCGTGCAGCTTCGCGAGCAGCGACGGGACCAGGTCGACCTTGGTGTCGTACGGGTTGTTGTACGCCACGATCGGCACGCCGGCCTTGGCGACCTCGGCGTAGTGGGCGCGGACGATGGCCTCGTCGGCGCGGTAGGCGTTCGGCGGCAGCAGCAGGACGGAGCCGGCGCCGGCCTCGGCCGCGTGCTCGGCCCAGCGGCGGGACTCGGCGCTGCCGTAGGCGGCCACGCCGGGCATGACGCGGGCGCCGTCGCCGGCCGCCTCGACGGCGACCGCGACGATCCGGCGGCGCTCCTCGTCGGTGAGGGTCTGGTACTCCCCCAGCGAGCCGTTGGGGACGACGCCGTCGCAGCCGGAGTCGATCAGCCAGCGGACGTGGTCGGCGTAGGCGTCGTAGTCGACGGAGAGGTCCGAGCGCAGCGGGATCGTGGTGGCGACCATGACGCCGCGCCAAGGACGAGTGGTGTCGTACGGGGTGTTGGACACGAGGGACTCCTTGGTGAGGTGTGACATTTTATTAGAGGGCGCGGGCGAGGGCAAGTGCCTACGCCCGCGGGTTCGAAAGCCGTTTCCCGACCGGGTGCGATCCGGCCGGGAAACGGGGTCCAGGTCAGTCCGGTGCGCCTGCGGCGAGCTGCGAGAGCGGCACCGGACAGGCCAGCGGGCGCCGGTCGGCGGTCGGTTCCCCGCCGCCGGCCAGCGCGGCCACGGCCGGACCGCACATCCGGCCCTGGCACCAGCCCATCCCGGCCCGGGTGAGCAGCTTGACCGTCCGGGCGTCGCCGGCGCCCAGCTCCTCCACGGCCTCCGTGATCCGGGCCGCGGGGACCTCCTCGCAGCGGCAGACGTCGGTGTCCGGGCGCAGCCACCCCGTCCAGCCGGGGCCGGGGCGGTGGGCGGCGGCCATCAGGTCGGCGAAGGCCCGAAGCCGGGAGCGGCGGCGCAGCAGGGCGGCGTGCGGGAGCCGGTCGGCCACGGCGTGCGCGGCCAGCTCCCCCTCGGCGATCGCCAGGTCGGCGCCGCCGACGCCGCAGGTCTCGCCCGCCGCCCAGAGGCCGGGGACGGTGGTGCGCATCCGGGCGTCGACCTTCAGCGCGACCGCGCCGTCGGCGACGGCCCGGGTGTCGGCGCCCAGCTCGACGGCCAGCTCGATCTGCGGCAGCAGTCCGTGGCCGACGGCGACGGCGTCGCAGGCGATCCGCCGCTCGGTGCCGGGCACCGGCCGCCAGTCGGCGTCCAACCGGGCCACCGTGACGGCGGTGACGCGGTCGGTGCCGTGCGCCTCCACGACGGCGCTGCGGCGACGCAGCCGGACGCCGTGGCGCAGCAGGGCGGTGCCGTGGCCGGCGCCCTCGACGAGCTTGGCCGGGACGGCGGCCAGCACGCCGGGGCGCCGGGCGTAGCCGAGGTAGTCGGTGGCCTCGACCACCGCGGGCACCTCGGCCCCGGCGGTGACCAGGGAGGATGCTGCCGCCAGCAGCAGCGGTCCACTGCCGGCCACCACGATCCGTCGGCCCGGCAGGACCAGGCCCGCCTTGAGCATCGCCTGCGCTCCGCCGGCGGTGACCACGCCGGGCAGCGTCCAGCCGGGGAACGGCAGCTGCCGCTCGTAGGCCCCGGTGGCCAGCAGGACGGCGCGGGCCCGGACGGTCGCCCGCTCCTCGGCCTGCGCGCCGAGCGTGACGTGCACCGCCCAGGCGTCGGCCGCCTCGCCGGTTCGCTCCAGCGCCCAGACCTGGTGTCCGCCCAGGAAGTCGACCAGGCCGATCTCCTGGTGTGCGGCGAGCCGGTCGGCCAGCCCGGTGTAGACGGACCAGCCGTGGTGCAGCCGGTCCGGCCGGGCGGCGCCGAGACCGGGCGCGGGGTGGCGGTAGTACTGGCCGCCGGTGCGCGGGCCCGCGTCGAGCAGGGCGCAGCGCAGCCCGAGGTCGGCGGCGGTGACGGCGGCGGCGAGGCCGGCCGGGCCGGCTCCGATCACCGCGAGGTCGTACCCGGGGCGGCGGGCGTCAGACGGCGAGGTCGGCACGGCCGTTGCCCTCCTGGGTGGTGACGGTGGTGCCGGGCTCGGCGGGGATCAGACAGGTCCGCTGGTTGGGGCGGCCGTCGACGACCGCCAGGCAGTCGAAGCAGGCGCCGATTCCGCAGAACGCCCCGCGCGGCCTGCCGCCGACCCGGGTGGTGCGCCAGGCCAGCACGCCGTCCGCCCACAGGGCGGCGGCGATCGACTGCCCGGGCAGTGCGGTCACCGGTCGCCCGTCGAACTCGATGGTGTGGGCGGTGCCGGGTACCGCCCTGACCAGGGCGGCGGGGGTTCGGCGCATCGGCGGCGTCTCCGTTCCGATCGGGAGGCTGAGCGGGTGCTGAGCGAGGTGCTGAGCGAGGTGCTGAGCTAGGTGCAGGGCAACGGTGCTGCGCAACGGTGCCGAGCAGGACAGGGGGCGGGGCATGGGGCAGGTCATGAGCCGGGGGCCGGTCCCGGATCGCCCGTCGGTGCACTTTGCAAAGTGGCTATCCACTTTGCAAAGTCATCAGACTCTTTGCAAAGTGCACCGACGGTCAAGCGGCGACCGGAAACCGGTCCGCCCTGAAGGGCGTGAGGTCCAGCGAGGGCGCCTTCCCCACCAGCTGCTCGCTGATCAGCAGCCCGGTGGCCGGGGCCAGCCCGATGCCCGCGCCCTCGTGCCCGCAGGCGTGGTAGAGCCCGGGCACCCGCGGGTCGGCCCCGATCGCGGGCAGGTGGTCGGGCAGGTACGGCCGGAAGCCCCGGTAGGCGCGCAGCACGTTCACATCCGCCAGGACGGGGAACAGCGCGGCGGCCTGCGCCGCGAGCCGGTTCAGCACCTCCACCGAGAGCGTCCGGTCGAAGCCGACCCGCTCCCGGCTGGCGCCGATCAGCACCGGCCCGCCCGGCGTGCCCTCGACGACCGCCGAGGTCTGCAGCGCCGCCGACCCGCTGGCGACGTCCGCGACGTAGTCGGCGGCGTAGACCTTGCGCCGGACGATCCGCGGCAGCGGCTCGGTCACCAGGACGAATCCGCGCCGCGGCAGCACCGGCAGGTGCACCCCGGCCAGGGCGGCCAGCTCGCCGCCCCAGGTGCCGGCCGCGTTGACCACGGCGGGCGCGTCCAGCCTGCGCCGGTCGGTGTCGACGCCGAGCACGGCGCCGTCCGGCCCGGTCCGCACCGCCCCGACCGTCTCGCCGGTGTACAGCAGCGCACCGTCGCGGCGGGCGGCCCGCAGCAGGTGGGCGGCGGCCAGGGCGGGCTGGACCTGGGCGTCCTGCGGGTAGAGGAAGCCGCCGGCCAGGCCGGATGCGAGGTGCGGTTCGAGCTCCTGCAGCCGTTCGCCGGGGATCTCCTCGGCGACGACGCCGACCGCGGCCTGCTCGGCGGCGAAGGCGCGCAGGGCGTCCTGCCGGGCCGGGGTCGCCGCGACCACCAGGCCGCCCTTCGGCTCGTACTCGACGTGTTCGCCGAGGGTTTCGGCGAGCCCGGTCCAGAGCCCGGTACTGAACAGCGCGAGGT
The DNA here is from genome assembly GCF_044547105.1 of Kitasatospora sp. NPDC052868. Lineage (NCBI taxonomy): Bacteria > Bacillati > Actinomycetota > Actinomycetes > Kitasatosporales > Streptomycetaceae > Kitasatospora > Kitasatospora sp. NPDC052868. Next base: position 327,050 of record NZ_JBITZW010000008.1, read on the forward strand.
CCAGCTCGGGGCCGGGCTCCTTGTCGGAGACCAGGAGGTTGCCCTCACCGGCCCCGGTGGTGCCGCCGGCGACCGGGCCGCGGTCGACGACGGCGACGGAGAGTCCGGCGCGGGCGGCGTAGTAGGCGCAGGCGGCACCGACCACGCCGGCACCGACCACGACGACATCCAGGGAGGTCTTGGACTTGGGCACGTCAGTAATATGTCACATGCCATCCCGCCTGCCAAGACCGCCCCGCCGAACGGCCAAACCGACGCAAAGAAGCCCCGGCCAGCCGACACTCGGCGGACCGGGGCTCCTTGACGAGACGATCACCGGCCGATCAGGTGATGTCGTCCATCTGCTCGTGGCGGGCGGCCGGCACCGGTGCGCTCGCCACCGGCGCCGTGGAGGCCTCCACCGCCTCCGCCCCGGAGACCGGCTGGACGCTGAGGTCCAGCTGCGAGGCCTCCTCGTCGTCCAGCGCGAGGTCCGGGTTGCGCCTGGCCTTGCGCTTGTCGTTCACGATGGCGATCCCGACCGCGACGAAGTACAGCGCCCAGATCGGTGCGGCGAGCACCAGCATGCTGACCGGATCGGCGCTCGGCGTCGCGAAGGCGGCGAACACGGTGATGGCCATCACGATGCCGCGCCACCAGCCGAGCAGCCGCCTGCCGGTGACCATGCCGACGATGTTCAGCATCACCAGGAGCAGCGGGAACTCGAAGGCGAGGCCGAAGACCAGCACCATCCGGGTGGCGATGTCGAGGTAGTCCTCGGGTGGCAGGATCGGCGTGGTGTTGTTCGGCGTGAACGAGATCAGCACGTCGACCGTGGTCGGCAGCACCAGGATGGCGCAGCTCACGCCGGCCAGGAACAGCGGCGCCCCGCAGGCCATGAAGATGACCGTGTACTTCTTCTCGTGCTTGTGCAGGCCGGGCGCGATGAAGGCCCACACCTGGTAGAGCCAGATCGGCACGGCCGCGACCACACCGGCCGTCAGCGACACCTTGAGCATCCAGGTGAAACCGGCGGTCAGACCGATGTTGGAGACCTGGGCGCACTTGCCGTGGAACTGGGAGGAGGTCTCCGGCGTGCAGTGCGGCAGGGGCTTCAGCAGGAAGTCCTCGATCTGCTTGTGGTAGATCGCCGCAACGATCGTGACGATCACGATCGCCAGGACCGACTTGACCACGCGGTTCCGCAGTTCCCGCAGGTGGTCGGCGAGCGCCATCCGCCCGTCAGGATCCTTGGGCGCCTTCGACGCCTTGGAGAGCTTGCTCAACCCCGGTCCTCAACTCGTGCGTCGAGGCCCGCCGGTCGGCGGGCCTCCATGGTCACGTGCGGCACGTCCCGTACGTGGATCGCCCGCCGCACCTGCGGCGGGCGTGCCGCTCACCGCGGTTGTCCGCCGTCCGGGGCGGAGTGCGCGGACTGTCCGGAGGCAGGCTCGGCCACCGGCCGGGCCGTCGCGGACGCGCCGGGGGCGGCCTGGATGGTCCTGGCCGTCCCGGACTCGGCGCCCACCGCGGACGCGGGCGGCTGGGCCGGCGCGTCGGCGTCCTGCGCGCCGTCGGAGCGCATCGCCTTGGTCTCGCTCTTCAGGATCCGCAGCGACTGGCCGAGCGAGCGCGCCAGATCGGGCAGCCGCTTGGCGCCGAAAAGCAGAATGGCAAGGACCACGACCACCAGGATCGCGGTCGGCGAGATCCGCATGCTCGACCACCTTCAGTCATGGCGGCACCGACAGGCCGCCCGCTGCGGGGATGGTAACCGCTGCGGGTGACACCTGGACGACGGCCGCCCGAACGGGACAGCGGCCCCCGTCGCACCTCAGGAGCCTGCTGAGAGGGTAACCCGACGCCCCCCGCGCGCATCAGCCCCCGTACCGCTCACGGCCGGGCCGTGGTACGGCTCACCCGGCGCCTCAGCGCCCGGGCACCGCCGCGGCGAGGTCGCCGGCCGCCTCGGCCAGCGCCCGGGAGGCGGCGTCCACTCCCTTGGCCAGGGCCCGCACGTCCAGCCAGAGCCGGACCGCGAGGACCCCGAGGACCAGCAGCCCGGCGGTGGCGAGCAGTACGGCGGCGACGAGCATCCAGGACATGCGCACCACCCTATCCGCCGGGCCCGGTGGCCCTGCTCAGCCCTCGGCCGGGACGAGTCCCCCGCCCGGGAACAGTCCCCCGGCCTGGACGACGTTCCCGCCCTGGACAGCGCCCTGGCCCGCGCCCCTGGCCTGCCCGCCGCCCGACTGCGGTCCGCCGAACTGCGGTCCGCCCGCGGCCGGGCCGACCGCGCCCGGGCCGACCGCGCCCGCCGTAGCGGCGCCCTCCACCGGGACGAGCCGCATGGTGCGCACCCCGGCGCCGGTCAGCGCCGCGACGATCTTCTCGCCGGCGGCCTTGCGCACCGCCGCCCCGCAGAGCGGGCAGCCGAAGCTGTAGTGGGCCTGGTCCGGAGTCCGACCGAAGGTCAGGCGGAACTCCTCCGCCGGCAGCTCCACCTTCTCGCGGCACTCCGAGCAGTACACCTTGAATCTGGTACCCGGCTCCACGGCTCAGTCCCGTCCGTCCCCGTACCCGGCCAGCGCCTCCAGCGCCGCCGAACGCGCCTGCTCGACGAGCTCGGGCGGGGAGACGATCCGGCCGTCCCGGCCCAGCCGCAGCGCCAGCGGGCGCAGCTGGGAGGGGTCGGCGCTGCGCAGGGTGATCCGCAGCCCGCCGTCGGGGAGTTCCTCGGCGCGGTCGTGGGTGTAGTACTCGGCGACCCAGCGGCCGCCGGAGGTCACCTCGACGACCACCTCGGGGTCGTCGGCGGAGGGGTTGACCAGTCCGCCGGAGAGGTCACGGGGCTCCCGGCGCGGCGGGTCGGCGGGGGCGTCGAGCACCTTGATCTCGGCGACCCGGTCGAGCCGGAACATCCGGTGGTCCTCGGAGGTCCGGCACCAGGCCTCGAGGTAGGTGTGGCCCTCGGTGAGCAGTCGGATCGGGTCGACCTCGCGCTCGGTCATCCCGCCGCGCCCGTGCGAGTAGTAGCGCAGCCAGAGCCGGCGGCCCTCGCTGAGCGCGCGGTCGATGTCGGCGAAGACGTGGCTCTCGGCCTCGAAGGTGACGCCGACCCGGGCGCTGCCCTCGGCGCTGTCCCCGGCGGCGTTCTCGATCTTGGCGACGGCCCGGGTGAGCGCCTCGCGGTCACCCGCCCGCAGTCCGGGCAGGCCGGCCACCGCGCGGGCGGCGACCAGCAGCGCGGTCGCCTCGTCGGCGGCCAGGCGCAGCGGCTGGGCGACGTCGTCGACGTTGTGCCACCAGATCCGCTCGCCGTCGGTGTCGATGTCGAGCAGGTCACCGCCGCGGAAGCTGGTGCCGCACATGGGCAGCACGTTGAGGTCGCCGATCAGCTCGCGTTCGGTGATGCCGAAGGCGCGGGCCACCTCGGCCACCTCGGCGCCCGGCCGTTCGCGCAGGTAGGTGACCAGCGAGAGCATCCGGCGGGTCTGGTCGATGGCGTTGCTCATGCCTGTGCTCCCTCTCCAACGGCGGTGACCGGCTCCACGGCGGTGACCGGTTCAACGGCGGCCACCGCGCGCAGCCGCTCGATCACGTCGGCGCGCAGCTCCTCCGGCCCGAGGACCAGGACGTCCGGTCCGAACTCGGCGAGGTCGGCGCCCAGCCCGTTGCCGTACGGGATCTCCAGCTCGTCCCAGGCCTCGTCGATCCGGCGGGTGCTGAGCGCCTTGGTGCGCAGCGGGAACCCGGCGCCGCGGCGGACCTTGACGGCGGCGGTCGCGGTGGCGCCCTCGCCGGCGAACTTGGCGACGGTGGCGCGGACGTCCACGTGCTCGGGTACGGCGCCGAGGAAGGCGCCGCTGCGGGCGCGGACCTTGGCGGTGATCCGGCTGAGCCGGAACACCCGGGCGTCGCCGCGGTCGCGGTCCCAGCCGGCCAGGTACCAGTGGCCGCGCCAGCACTCCAGGGCCCAGGGCTCGACGCTGCGCTGCTCGGCGGTGGCGGCGCCGGCCTTGCGGTACTCGAAGGTGACCGGGCGGCGGTCGCGGGCGGCGGTGAGCAGCGGCTCGAAGGCGGCCTCGCGGGCGGGGATGCGCGGCTCCAGGGCGGTGCGGCCCTCGGTCTCGGTAAAGGGGACGCCGGCCGCGCGCAGCTTCTGCAGGGCTCCGCTGGCGGCGCCGGACATCTTGGCCTGCTGCCAGACGCGGGCGGCCAGGGTGAGGGCCGCGGCCTCCTCGGCGTCGAGGGCGATCTCCGGCAGGCGGTTGCGGTCGGCGCGGGCGAGGTAGCCGAGTTCGCCGTCGAGGGCGTTCTCGTCGACGTCGATGACCAGACCGAGTTCGCGCAGGTCGTCCTTGTCCCGCTCGAACATCCGGTTGAAGGCGTCCTCGCTGCTGTTCTGCCAGGCCTCGCGGTACGCCTCGATGGATTCCCGCAGCTCCTTCTTGGAGAGCGGCCGTCTGGTGTTCATCAGGCACAGGGCGAGATTCATCAGCCGCTCTGCCTTGGCGATCGCCATCGCTGACCCTTCCGGTGTGCCGCGCCGCGCGCGGGGTGCGCCCGCCGGGCAATTGTCGACCCGGCGGGACCGACCGTACCGGTAGCGGTACGCAGTGCAAAAGCCGCGTCCGGAAATGCCGCGGGCCGCACCCCGCAGGCGGGGTGCGGCCCGGTGGAGCGGCCGGTGTCGGACGGTGTCAGACGCCGAGCAGGTCGACCACGAAGATCAGGGTCGAGCCGGCCGGGATGAGCGGGCTCGGCGACTGGTTGCCGTAGGCCAGGTGGGCCGGGATGGTCAGCTCGCGGCGGCCGCCGACCTTCATGCCGGCGACGCCCTGGTCCCAGCCCTTGATGACGCGGCCGCCACCGAGCGGGAACTTGAAGCTGCTGCCGCGGTTCCAGCTGGCGTCGAACTCCTCGCCCGACTCGAAGGTGACACCGACATAGTGCACCTCGACGACCTGGCCGGGCTTGGCCTCCTCGCCGGTGCCGACCTCGATGTCGCGGATCTTCAGCTCGGTCGGCGCGTCGCCGACCGGGAAGTCGATCTCCGGCTTCGTCTTGTTGCTCACTGCTGCCTCTTCTCGCGATTGGTTCCATTCATGACCAAGCGGCGGGCGCCCGCACCCGGTCCGTTCCCGGACCACGGTACGGGCGCCCGCCGCCCGTCCGGGCCCGGCCACGCGGCCGGACCCGAAGGTCACACGCACACCATTGTCACCCGAAAGTGGATCAGCCGACGCCCGCATCCAGGATGTCGACCACGAACACCAGGGTGGAGTTGGCCGGGATGTCGCCCTGCGCCTGGTCCTTGTAACCGAGCGAGGCGGGGATCACCAGCTCGACCCGGCTGCCCACGGTCTGGCCCTCCAGGCCCTGGTCCCAGCCGGCGATGACCTGGCCGCCGCCGACCGGGAAGGAGAACGCCTGGCCCTTGCTCAGCGAGGAGTCGAAGACCTTGCCGTCCTTGAACAGCGCGCCGGTGTACTGGACGACGACCTTCTCGCCCTTCTCCACCTTGGGGCCGGTGCCCTTGATCAGGACGTGGGACTTCAGCTCGGTCGGGTCGGCGGCGCCGGCGACCGGGGTGATGTCGGCCGGCTTCTTGCCGTTGTCCTTGACCTGCGGGAAGTCCGCGGGCGGCGGGGTGACGGTGCCGCTGACCACGGCGTCCGGGGCGTTGCTGTTGCGGATGTCGATGACGAACACCAGGTTGTCCTTGGCGCCGATCGACATGCTCGGGTTGCCCTGCGAGCCGAACGCGGCGGCCGGCGGGGCCACCACGAGCAGCCGGCTGCCGGCCTTCTTGCCGAGCACGGCCTGGTCCAGCGCCGGGATCAGCGCGTCCATGCCGGCCTGGAAGATCTGCTGCTTGCCCTTGTCGTCGTACGAGCTGGGGATGTCCTTGCCGGTCGTCCAGTCCTTGGCGGTGTAGTCGACCGAGGTCCAGGAGTTCTTCTCGACCTTGGCGCCGGTGCCCTCGGAGAGGACCTTCACCACGAAGCTGCCGTCGGACTGCTCGGCGGGCACCTCGATGCCGGCCTTGGTGCCGAACGCGCCGGTGATCGTCGGCATCACCTTGGCGCTGTCCTTGATCGGCGGCACCGGGTCGGCGGTCGGCGTGGCCGGGGCGCTCTTGGCGGCGTCCGGCTTGGCGGCCGTGTCGGCCTTGTCGCCGCCGTCGCGGTTGACCACGTACAGCGTGATGCCGCTGCCGACCAGCAGCACGGCGAGCACGGTGCCGAGGATCACACCGAGTCGGCCGACCCCGGGCGGGTTCTCGTCGTAGCCGGCCTCGGAGCTGTCCTGGCGGCGCACGTTCGACGCGAAGATCTGCGGGGTGTCCTCGGTCTTCGTCCCACCGACCGGCCGCGGGGCCTGGCCGGGCTGGGCCCAGCCCGCCTGCTGCTTCAGGATCGACGGCGGTACGACGATCGACTCGCCGTCGCCCGGAAGCGGACCGCCGGGCCGCGAGTCTGCCGGGTCCCCGGCGGAGTTTCCGTTCGCGGTGCCGGCCCCGCCCGGGCTCGACGCTTTCTCAGACATGACTCCCCATCCATCTCGCCACGAGGTCTTCGAGGTCTACGGCCGGCGTCGTGATCGCCGGGGTGCGGTCGCACTGCCGCCCGGACCCCGCACATCGGCGGCGCCTACCACAGTGCGAGGGCAGTATGACAGGTCAGGATGAGGGCGGACGCTTCCTTGTGCGAGCGCCCGCCCAAGCGTACGGAATCCACCCCGTCGCTTCCTAGGGCGCATCGGAACAATTCCCGCCAGGTGCATGGCGAGAACCGCCGGACCGCCCCGGGCAGGGCCTGGGCCGCTGGGCCCGGTCCGGACCTACACCGCCTCAAGGATGTCGATCACGAACACCAGGGTCGAGTTCGGCGGCACCGAGCCCTGGGCGCTGTCCTTGTAACCGAGGGCCGGCGGCACCACCAGCTCGACCCTGCTGCCCACGGTCTGCCCGACCAGGCCCTTGTCCCAGCCCTCGATCACGCTGCCGGTGCCGATCTGCAGCGCCTGCGCACCGCCGTGGCTCCAGGACGAGTCGAACTGCTGGCCGTTGCTCCAGAGCACCCCGGTGTACTGCACCACCAGGGTCTGCCCGCTCTTGACCTGCTTGCCCTCGCCCTTGATCAGCACCGCCTGCTGGAGTTCGGTGGGCGCCGGCTGGCCGGGCGGAATGGTGATCGTCACCGCGGCCTTGCCGTTGTCCTTCACCTGCGGCAGCGTCGCCGGCGGCTGGGTCATCGCGCCCGAGAGCGTGGAGTCCTGCGGCAGGCTCTCCATGATGTCCAGCACGAACACCACGGTGTCCCCGCCGGCCACCCCGAGCTGAGTGTTGCCCTGGCTGCCGAACGCGGCGGCCGGCGGCGCCACCACCAGCAGCCGGCTGCCGACCTTCTTGCCGAGCACGCTCTGGTCGAAGGCGGGCACCAGCTGCCCGCTGCCGGCCTGGTACAGCTGCGGCTTGCCGCCCTCGTCGTAGGAGCTCGGCAGGTCCTTGCCGGTCGTCCAGTCCTTCGCCGTGTAGTTGACCGTCACCCAGTCGCCCTTGTTGACCGTGGAGCGGTCGCCCTCGCTGACGGTGTTCACCACGAACTGGCCGCTGGGCTGGCCCTCGGGGAGGGTGATGGTGGCCTTGCTTCCGAACCCGCCACCGGACAGCGTCGGCATCGGCGAGGCCTCGCTCACCGGCGACGGCACGGTGGGGGCCGCGCTGGACGCCGTGGGCGAGGCCGGGCTGGCCGCCTTGGTGGAGCTGCTGCAGGCGACCGCCAGCAGCAGCGGCAGGGTGAGAAGCAAACCGGCGGTGCGACGCACGGTGTTCCTAACTGTCGGTCAAAGTCGGTCTCCGGACTCGACGGACAGCGTATGCCCAGGCGGTGTCCGGCCCCGGTAGACAACGCCGGGGCCGGACACCGCAAAGATCACATCGGGGCCGGGGCCGCTCACATCCCCGCGATCAGCTTCTCCACCCGCTCGTCCACCGAGCGGAACGGGTCCTTGCAGAGCACCGTCCGCTGGGCCTGGTCGTTCAGCTTCAGGTGCACCCAGTCCACCGTGAAGTCCCGGCGCTGCTCCTGCGCCCGGCGGATGAAGTCCCCGCGCAGCCGGGCCCGGGTGGTCTGCGGCGGGATCGACTTGGCCTCGAAGGTCTTGAGGTCCGTGGACACCCGCTTCGCCTGGCCCTTGCCCTGGAGCAGGTAGAACAGCCCGCGCCGGCGGTGGATGTCGTGGTACGCGAGGTCGATCTGGGCCACCCGCGGGTTGGACATGCTCATCTCGTGCTTGGCCCGGTAGCGCTCGATGAGCTTGTACTTCATGATCCAGTCGATCTCGGTGGCCACCGAGTCGAGGTTCTCGGTGCGGACGGCCTCCAGGGTGCGGCCCCAGAGCTCCAGCACCGTGGCGATGGTGCCGGTGTTGATGCCCTTGCGGTCCGCGAACTCCAGCGCCTTGGTGAAGTACTCCTCCTGGATGTCCAGGGCGGAGGCCTCCCGGCCGTTGGCGAGCCGCACCTGGTGGGTGCCGGTGAGGTCGTGGCTGACCTCGCGGATCGCCCGGATCGGGTTCTCCAGGGTGAGGTCGCGCATCACCACGCCGGCCTCGATCAGCCGCAGCACCAGGTCGGTGGCGCCGACCTTGAGCAGGGTGGTGGTCTCGGACATGTTGGAGTCGCCGACGATCACGTGCAGCCGGCGGTACCGCTCGGCGTCGGCGTGCGGCTCGTCACGGGTGTTGATGATCGGGCGGGAGCGGGTGGTCGCGGAGCTGACCCCCTCCCAGATGTGCTCGGCCCGCTGGCTGACGCAGTACACCGCGCCCCGCGGGGTCTGCAGCACCTTGCCGGCCCCGCAGATCAGCTGCCGGGTCACCAGGAAGGGGATCAGCACGTCCGCCAGCCGGGAGAACTCGCCGTGCCGGGCCACCAGGTAGTTCTCGTGGCAGCCGTAGGAGTTGCCGGCCGAGTCGGTGTTGTTCTTGAACAGGTAGACGTCGCCCGCGATGCCCTCCTCGTGCAGCCGCCGCTCGGCGTCCACCAGAAGCCCTTCGAGGATGCGCTCGCCCGCCTTGTCGTGCGTCACCAGCTCCACGACGTCGTCGCACTCGGGGGTGGCGTACTCGGGGTGGGAGCCGACGTCGAGGTAAAGCCGGGCCCCGTTGCGCAGGAAGACGTTGCTGCTGCGGCCCCAGGAGACAACGCGGCGGAAGAGGTACCGGGCCACCTCGTCCGGCGACAGCCGTCGCTGCCCCCGGAATGTGCAGGTGACTCCGTACTCGTTCTCCAGCCCGAAAATTCGGCGGTCCATGGCACCTTCTTTCGAAGGAATCACCGGTTGTGGCCGGTGAGCGGATCGGGATCCTGAACTCTGCGGCGCCAGGCCGCAGCAGGCCTTGAAGGCTGATCCCCTGCTTCGGCGGCGGGCAGGGCTTGTCCGGGGCCGGCCGTCAGGCAGGCTCGGAGTCCCGCGGTCTCGACCGTCGGTGAGGAGTCACGAGGCATCCGTTCTCTGAGAGGGCCTCCGGGGAGGCCCCGTACGGCGGCGGACAGCCGCCGTACGGGACCACTCCCGTCTTGCTAGTCCGACTCGTCCGCCGGCGCGGCGGCCGCCGGCTTCTCCTCGTCGTCCGTCTCGGCGGACTCGTCCCCGTCGAGCAGCCGGGCGAGCTGGCCGCCCAGGATGCGCTTGAACTTGCGCTGCTGGAAGCGCTGGCGGTCGAGCACCGCCACCTCCAGCTGCTCGGGGGTCAGGGTGCGCGGGCTGCCGCCGTTGGGATCCCGGGCGAGGGAGTCCACGGCGACCTTGACCGCCTCGGTGAGGGACAGCCCGCTGCGGTGGCGCTGTCCCAGGTAGTTGCCGATCGAGTCGGCGTTGCCGCCGACCACCACGTAGCTCTTCTCGTCGACGACCGAGCCGTCCGGGGTGAGCCGGTAGATCTGGTCCTCGTCCGGGGTGCGGCCGACCTCGGCCACGATCAGCTCGACCTCGTACGGCTTCTCGCCGACCGAGGAGAAGATGGTGCCGAGCGTCTGGGCGTAGACGTTGGCCAGGCCCCGGGCAGTGACATCGGCCCGGTCGTAGGAGTAGCCGCGCAGGTCGGCGTAGCGGACGCCGCCGATCCGCAGGTTCTCGAACTCGTTGTAGCGGCCGACCGCCGCGAAGGCGATCTTGTCGTAGATCTCGGAGACCTTGTGCAGCGCCCGGGAGGTGTTCTCCGCGACGAAGACGATGCCCTCGGTGTAGGTGAGCACGACCACGCTGCGACCGCGCGCGATGCCCTTGCGGGCGTACTCCGCGCGGTCCGCCATGGCCTGCTGGGGCGAGACGTAGAACGGTGTCGACACCGGCGGTCGTCCCTTCCTTGGTAGGTGATGGCTAGAGCAGCGGGGCCTGCGGGCCGTTGGGGTGGATCAGGCGCTCGTCGGTGATCGAGACGGCGATCTCGGAGACCTCGGCCTCGGTGAGCCGGCGGAAGCCGTCCTCGGTGATCAGCGAGACGATCGGGAAGATCTTGCGGGCGAGGTCCGGACCGCCGGTCGCGGAGTCGTCGTCGGCCGCGTCGTAGAGGGCCTGGACGACCAGGGTGGAGGCCTGCCGGGCCGTCAGGTCCTTGTGGTAGAGCTTCTTCAGGGAGCCCCGGGCGAAGACCGAGCCGGAGCCGGTGGCGGCGAACCCGCGCTCCTCGGAGCGGCCGCCGGTGACGTCGTAGTTGAAGATCCGGCCGCGGCCGAGGTCGAGGTCGTAGCCGGCGAACAGCGGGACGACCGCGAGGCCCTGCATCGCCATGCCGAGGTTCCCCCGGATCATGGTGGTCAGGCGGTTCGCCTTGCCCTCCAGGGAGAGCACGGTGCCCTCGATCTTCTCGTAGTGCTCCAGCTCCAGCTGGAACAGCCGGACCATCTCGACCGCGAGGCCGGCGGTGCCGGCGATGCCGACCGCGCTGTACTCGTCGGCCGGGAAGACCTTCTCGATGTCCCGCTGGGCGATCACGTTGCCCATGGTGGCGCGGCGGTCACCGGCGATGACCACGCCCTTGTCGAAGACCGCGGCGACGATCGTCGTCCCGTGCGGGGCCTCGACGACGGCCCCCTCGGGCAGGCCGCGGCGGCCCGGGATCAGCTCCGGCTGGTGGTCCGCCAGGAACTCGAGGAACGACGAGGATCCCGGGGTCAGGAAGGCAGCCGGTAGACGCCCGGTGCCACGAGTGTTGGCTTCCACACGATTCCTTCCAGGTAGCTTGAAGCGCGCGCTGCCCGCACCCTACCCGCCCGGCGATCACTATCCACCCGTGGCTGGGGCCGGACCCGGGCGGACGAACGGCCTTCGCCGCCCGCCCGCCGTGACGGTCGCAACCGAGAATTCCCTGAATGCCCGGACGGGGTTACTGGCCGCCCTTTTGCACGAACTGCCGCACGAAATCCTCGGCATTGGACTCGAGGACCTCGTCGATTTCGTCCAGAACCGCGTCGACGTCGTCGCTGAGCTTTTCCTGGCGTTCCTTGAGGTCGTCGGAATTCTGCGCTTCCGCGGTCTGCTCCTCGACCTCCTCGGAGGAGCGGTTCGCCCGCTGCTGGCCGCCGTCGGTGTCCTTGCTCGCCATTTCCCTCACCCCGCTCGATTCGTCTGGCACGGTTTGGTCGCTGCTTGCTGCACCGACCCTATACACAAGGTGCGACAACCGCTCCCGGTTTGCCGGTGGCGCTTCCTGTCCAACACCCGCTGCCACCCCGGATGATTCCCATTCGACGGCCGTTCACCCGTGGTGATCGAAAAGTTACCCGCCGGAGAGGACCCGGAGCAGGTCCTCGGCCGTGCGACAGCGGTCCAGCAGTTCCTTGACGTGGTTGCGGGTCCCCCGCAGCGGCTCCAGCGTGGGCACCCGCTGCAGCGAGTCCCGGCCGGGCAGGTCGAAGATCACCGAGTCCCAGGAGGCCGCCGCGACGTGTTCCGCGTACTGCTCGAGGCAGCGGCCGCGGAAGTACGCCCTGGTGTCCTCCGGGGGCTTGGAGACGGCCCGCTCGACCTCCGCCTCGGTGAGCAGCCGCTCGAACCTGCCGCGGGCCACCAGGCGGTTGTAGAGGCCCTTCTCGGGGCGCACGTCGCTGTACTGGAGGTCCACCAGGTGCAGCCGCGAGTTGTCCCACTCCACGGCGTCCCGGCTGCGGTAGCCCTCCAGGATCTCCCGCTTGGCGACCCAGTCCAGCTGCCGCGAGAGCGACATCGGGTCTCGCTCCAGGCGCCCCAGCACGTCCTCCCAGCGGGCCAGCACGTCGATGGTCTGCTCGTCCGCGTCGGTGCCGAAGCGGTCCTCGACGTACTTGCGGGCCAGTTCGAAGTACTCCAGCTGAAGCTGGACCGCGGTGAGCTTGCGCCCGTTGCGCAGGGTGATCAGATGCTTGAGGGTCGGGTCGTGGGAGACCCGGTGCAGGGTGCGCACCGGCTGGTCGACGGCGAGGTCCGAGGCGATGAAGGAGTCCTCGATCATCGACAGCACCAGGGCGGTGGTGCCCAGCTTCAGGTAGGTGGAGATCTCCGAGAGGTTGGCGTCCCCGATGATCACGTGCAGCCGGCGGTACTTCTCGGCGTCGGCGTGCGGTTCGTCCCGGGTGTTGATGATCGGCCGCTTGAGGGTGGTCTCCAGGCCGACCTCGACCTCGAAGTAGTCGGCGCGCTGGCTGATCTGGAAGCCGTGGGCGGAGCCGTCCTGGCCGATGCCGACCCGGCCGGCGCCGGTGACCACCTGGCGGGAGACGAAGAACGGGGTGAGGTGGCGGACGATGTCGGCGAACGGCGTCGCCCGCTTCATCAGGTAGTTCTCGTGGGTGCCGTAGGAGGCGCCCTTGTTGTCGGTGTTGTTCTTGTAGAGGTGGATGGTCTGCCCGTTGGGCAGTTCCAGGGCGCGCTGGGCGGCGGCCGCCATGATCCGCTCGCCGGCCTTGTCCCAGAGCACGGCGTCGCGAGGGTTGGTCACCTCGGGCGAGCTGTACTCGGGGTGCGCGTGGTCCACGTAGAAACGCGCGCCGTTGGTGAGGATGACATTGGCGAGGCCGATGTCCTCGTCGGTCAACTGGCTGGCGTCCGCGACGTCGCGCGCGAGGTCGAAGCCCCGGGCGTCGCGCAGTGGATTCTCCTCCTCGAAGTCCCAGCGGGCCCGCCGTGCCCGGTGCATCGCCGCCGCGTACGCGTTGACGATCTGGGACGAGGTGAGCATGGCGTTGGCGTTGGGGTGCCCGGGCACGGAGATCCCGTACTCGGTCTCGATGCCCATCACGCGCCGTACGGTCATGCGGCCCTCCTTGCCCGGTGTGCCGCCCCCCACGGGCGGGACACGCTGACGTACCGCTGAACAACACCGACGCCGGCGAGGTGCCGCGAGCGGTGGGTCGAGCCTAGAACGCCGCACCGACGGGCGGCCCCCGAGACGCGCCGTCCGGCTGCGGGGCCGCGAGGCGCCACAGCCGGACGGGGTGCGTGCTGCTCCGGGGACCGCCGGCGGCCCGGGGTACTGCGGGTAGTGCTCCTGCGGGTGGTGCTCCTGCGGGTACTGCGCGCGCTTACAGGTACTGCCCCGTGTTGGCGACGGTGTCGATCGAGCGGCCGGACTCGGCGCCCTGCTTCCCGGTGACCAGCGTGCGGATGAAGACGATCCGCTCGCCCTTCTTGCCGGAGATCCGGGCCCAGTCGTCCGGGTTGGTGGTGTTCGGCAGGTCCTCGTTCTCCTTGAACTCGTCCACGCAGGCGGCGAGCAGGTGGGAGACGCGCAAGCCCCGCTGACCGTGGTCGAGGAAGTCCTTGATGGCCATCTTCTTCGCCCGGTCGACGATGTTCTGGATCATCGCACCGGAGTTGAAGTCCTTGAAGTACAGGACCTCCTTGTCACCGTTGGCGTAGGTGACCTCCAGGAAGCGGTTCTCCTCGGTCTCGGTGTACATCCGCTCGACGACGGCCTGGATCATCGCGTCCACCGTCGCCTCGACGGAGCTGCCGTGCTCCTTGAGGTCGTCCGGGTGGAAGGGCAGGCTGCCCTTGAGGTACTTGGAGAAGATGTCCTTCGCGGCCTCGGCGTCCGGACGCTCGATCTTGATCTTGACGTCCAGCCGGCCGGGCCGCAGGATCGCCGGGTCGATCATGTCCTCGCGGTTCGAGGCGCCGATGACGATGACGTTCTCCAGGCCCTCCACACCGTCGATCTCGGCCAGCAGCTGCGGGACGATGGTGTTCTCCACGTCCGAGCTGACACCCGAGCCGCGGGTGCGGAACAGCGACTCCATCTCGTCGAAGAAGACGATGACGGGCGTGCCCTCGCTGGCCTTCTCCCGAGCCCGCTGGAAGACCAGGCGGATCTGCCGCTCGGTCTCGCCGACGTACTTGTTGAGCAGCTCGGGGCCCTTGATGTTGAGGAAGTAGCTCTTGCCCTGAGGGCGGCCGGTGACCTCGGCGACCTTCTTGGCCAGCGAGTTCGCCACCGCCTTGGCGATCAGCGTCTTGCCGCAGCCGGGCGGGCCGTAGAGCAGCACCCCCTTGGGCGGGCGCAGCTCGTACTCCTTGAAGAGGTCGGCGTGCAGGTAGGGCAGCTCGACCGCGTCCCGGATCAGCTCGATCTGGTTGGCCAGACCGCCGATCTGGCGGTAGTCGATGTCCGGGACCTCCTCGAGGACCAGCTCCTCGACCTCGGACTTCGGCACCACCTCGTACACGTAGCCGGAGCGGGGTTCGAGCAGCAGGGCGTCCCCCGCCCGGATGGTGATCTCGCGGAGCGGTTCGGCGAGCCGGACCACCCGCTCCTCGTCGGTGTGCCCGACGACCAGGGCGCGTTCGCCGTCCTCGAGGATCTCCTTGAGGGTGACGATGTCGCCGATGCTCTCGAAGGCCATCGCGTCCACGATGTTGAGGGCCTCGTTGAGCATCACCTCCTGGCCGCGCCGCAGCTCGTCGAGGTCGACGTTGGGGCTGACGTTCACGCGGAGCTTGCGCCCGCCGGTGAAGATGTCGGCGGTGCCGTCCTCGTTCTGGCTGAGGAAGGTGCCGAATCCGGCCGGGGGCTGTGCCAGCCGGTCCACTTCCTCCTTGAGGGCCACGATCTGGTCGCGGGCCTCTCGCAGGGTGGAGGCGAGCCGTTCGTTCTGGGCGGTCACGCCGGCCAGGTTGGTCTGGAGCTCGACGATCCGCTCTTCGAGGATTCTCGAATTGCGCGGCGAGTCGGCGAGCTTGCGGCGCAACACGGCGATTTCCTGCTCAAGGTACGAGACCTGAGCGGTCTCGTCGGAACCACGAGCGGGCCTGCCGGTGCTGCGGTTGTAGTCGTCATCGTGGGCTGCCACGGTCCTCACCTCCTCCGGGGAGCTGGACGCTTCCAGACCCTACCTGGGACCAGGGGTCCGTAAACCCCTAGATCAAGAAAGATGGAACGGGCGTGTCCGATCTTCGCCCTCGCGTGCTTCCCCTCTGCTAAGGGGATACCCAGCGCGCACCGCCCAAAGCCGACCAGATGTATCGTCGAGCGAGTCGATATCCGATCGCGACCGAGGCCTTCGGTCCGATCGTTGTACGAATGGCGGGAATGCCCTCAATCAGGGGCGACCCGGGACAGAAACGGCAGGGGACCATGTCGGTGAGCGGTGAGGCGACGGCGAGCGAGCCGCTGGAGGTGTGGATCGACCAGGATCTGTGCACCGGTGACGGCATCTGCGTGCAGTACGCGCCGGAGGTCTTCGAGCTCGACATCGACGGCCTGGCGTATGTGAAGGGCCCGGACGACGAGTTGCGCCAGGAGCCCGGCCAGAGCGCCCCGGTGCCGCTGACGCTGCTTCAGGACGTGGTGGACTCCGCGAAGGAGTGCCCCGGCGACTGCATCCACGTGCGCCGGACCACCGACCTCGTCGAGGTCTACGGCCCGGACGCGGACTGACCCCGCCCCAGGCTCGCGGGCGGGCACCACTCCCGCCCCGAGCCGAAGGGGCGCGCCGGTGCCGAAAGCGACGAGCGACGAGCGAGGTACGAGCGCCGGAGCGAGGAGCGTCGGCGCCGGGTCCGAGCGCCCCGGAGGCGAGCGGGCGAGTAACAGTCAGGACTGCGCGAGCGGGGCGGCGGTCTGGGACCGGTCCCAGCCGCCGCCCTTGCGCGTCCAGGTGAGGTCCAGTGAGATGTCCGGGCTGAAGCGCGGCACGTCGTCGCTGGAATACCCCTGACCGTGGCCGGTGATGACGCCGTCGCTGCGCAGCCCGAGCCGGCTGACGGTGAGGTTCTCGCGCTCGGAGAGCAGCGTGGCCAGTACCGCGGGGCGGCCGCCGGGGCCGGGGCCGAGCAGGTAGACGGCGTCGGGCGGGGTGCCGTTCTCGGCCGCGCAGTGCGCGGCGGCGACGGTGCCGGGCCGTCCGTCGCCGAGGTCGGCGGCGAAGCTGACCGATATCTTCACCGGGAACGGCCCGCAGTCCAGCGGGAGTTCCGCCTTCGCCGGGTCGGGCGCGGTGGCCGCCGGTATCGCCTTCGCGGTGGGGCGGATCGGGCCGGGGGTGCCGGTGGCCGGGTTCGCGGCGAGCGCGGTGGCCACCACGGCGGCGCAGCCGGCGGTCGCGAGGGCCCAGTGCCAGGGGGCGGAACGGGCGTGTGCGGGGCCGTTGCGGCCCTGCGGTGTCTGCTGCTCAGCCATCGTCCCGACCGCGCTCTCCACCAGGCGTTCCCCTCCTGTGGGCTGTGTGAGCGAGCATCGTCCCACACCTCGGCGACGGCGAAATGCGCCGGGGTGCGCAGGTAGCACGAAGGGGTGGCACGGTGGGCACAAGCCCGTCGTGCCACCCCTGTCGGGCGTACGGTCAGCCGAGGTCGGTCTGCTCGTCCCCGGAGGTGCGGGCTGCGGCCCGGGCCGCGGCGCGCTCCTGGAGGCTGGGCTCGGCCGTCGCGTTGTCGTAGTCCTCGCCGTACGCGCCCTTGGCGGGGCGGCGGCGGCGCAGCGGCGGCTCGACGCCGTCGGCGAGCCGGCGGGCGGTGAGCAGGAAGCCGGTGTGGCCGATCATCCGGTGGTCCGGGCGGACGGCCAGGCCCTCCAGGTGCCAGGTGCGGACCATGGTCTCCCAGGCCTGCGGCTCGGTGTAGGTGCCGTGCTCGCGCAGTGCCTCGACGGTCTTGGACATCTGCGTGGTGGTGGCCACGTAGCAGCAGATGAGGCCGCCGGGGACGAGCGCCTTGGAGGCGACGTCCAGGCACTCCCAGGGGGCCAGCATGTCGAGGATGACGCGGTCGACGTCGCCCTCGACCAGGTTGTCCTGGAGGTCGCCGACGGTGAGCTTCCAGGCCGGGTGCGGCCCGCCGAAGTAGCGCTCGACGTTGCTCTTGGCGATGTCGGCGAAGTCCTGGCGGCGCTCGTAGGAGGCGAGCATGCCGGTGTCGCCGACGGCGCGCAGCAGGTAGGTGGAGAGCGCGCCGGAGCCGACGCCGGCCTCGACCACGCGGGCGCCGGCGAAGATGTCGGCCATGGCGAGGATCTGCCCGGCGTCCTTCGGGTAGATCACGGCGGCGCCGCGCGGCATGGACAGGACGTAGTCGGGGAGCAGGGGGCGCAGCGCGAGGTACGGGACGTTCCCCGTGGTACGCACGACCGTGCCCTCGGGGGCGCCGATCAGCTCGTCGTGCGGGAACGCACCCTTGTGGGTGTGGAACTGGTTCCCGGCCTGGAGCGTGAACGTGTAGTGGCGGCCCTTCGGGTCGGTCAGCTGGACCTGGTCCCCGACCTGGAAGGGCCCGCGTCGGCGGGTGGCACCGGTCGGTTCGGACATGCGGACAATCCTAAGGGAAGCAGGCGCTCCGCCCGACCACAATGATCACCGGCCCGGTCGCGGCCGTGCCGACGGCGGGCCGGGGGCGCGGGCCGCGGGGTCAGTGCCCGGTGACGGCCGCGGTGAGGCGCTGCTCGATGTCGGTGAGCGCGGCGACGCCGTAGACCCGGCCGTCCTCCTCGACGACCAGGTACTCGCCGGCCGGGGTGGCGCGGACGGCGCGCAGCAGGTCCTCGCCGGTGAGCTCGGCGGACAGCCGCAGGCCGGGTTCGAGGTCGCGGGCGAGCGCGCCGACGGCGACCCAGGGGCGGCGGTGCTCGGGTACGGCGCGGACGGCGGACTCGCGGACCAGGCCGACCGGTTCGCCGCGGCCGTCGACCACCACCAGGGCGCCGGCGCCGCCTTCGCGGGCGCGGCGCAGCGCCTCGCCGAGGGGGGTGTCGGCGGTGACCTCGACGGCCCGGCGGGCGAGCTCGCGCAGCCGCAGGCCGGGCAGGGCCTCCTTGAGGCGGGCGTTGCGCAGGCTGCCGCCGGCGCCGTTCCAGATGATCGCGGCGAGGACGGCGGCGAGGACGGCGTCGACCAGGGTGTCGGTGGTGCTGCGCTCGACGCCGCGGGCGGCGCTGAGCAGCGGCAGGCCGATCAGGACGGCGACGGCCAGGGCGCGGCCGACCCAGGCGGCGGCGACGGTGCCGCTCATCGGTCTGCCGGTGGCGGCCCAGACGACGGCGCGCAGCATCCGGCCGCCGTCCAGCGGCAGGCCTGGCAGCAGGTTGAAGGCGGCGACGACGAGGTTGGAGACCATCAGGCCGGTGAGCAGGACCCCGGGCACGGTGGAGAGCTCGACGGCCTGGACGGCGAGGTAGAAGGCGCCGCCGAGGGCCAGGGAGAGCAGCGGGCCGACGAAGGCCAGCCAGAACTCGCGCCACGGGGTCTCGGCCTCGTTCTCGATCTCGGAGACGCCGCCGAAGAACTGCAGCTGGATCCGGCGCACCCCGAGCCGGTAGCGCAGGGCGACCAGGGTGTGGGCGAGTTCGTGGACGAGGACGGAGCCGTAGAAGGCGACGGCGAAGGAGAAGGCCACCAGGTAGCGGGTGCCGCCGAGCTCGGGCAGCACGCGGTCGAGCTGGCCGCCGAAGACCCAGGTGATCAGGGCGGCGATGACGAACCAGGAGGGGGTGACGTAGATCGGCACGCCGAAGGGGCGGCCCATCAGGATGCCGCCGCGCCGCTCGGGCTCCTCGGGCGGCGGCGGGGGCCCGGGGCGGGCGCCGTGGTCGTCGTGCGGTGGCTGGTCGGAGGTCTGCCGACCCCTGCTGTCGCTCACCGTGATCCCTTCAGGTCGAGTCCCCCGTCGTGCACCGCGCGTCGGTGCGCCCACGCTACGTGATCTGGGCCGCAACGCTCCGCGCGCCCCTCTCGGTGGCTTCATACCCACTGTGCGGGCGTTGTGGCAGCACCGTGGCAGCGGGATGACAGCGCAGGGCAATAGGGTCGGGGTATGCAGCAGACCGACCACAGCAGTGCCGCCGCGGCTCCGGCGCGCCCGGCGTCGCCTCCGAGCGGCCTGTCCCCGTCGCGTGCGGGGGATTTCCTGACCTGCCCGCTGCTGTACCGGTTGCGGGTGATCGACCGGCTGCCGGAGCCGCCGAGCCAGGCGGCGACCCGCGGCACCCTGGTGCACGCGGTGCTGGAGCGGCTGTTCGACAGCCCGGCGGCGGATCGCACGCCGGACCGGGCGCTGGGCCTGCTGCGCCCGCAGTGGGAGCGGCTGCTGGGCGAGCGCCCGGAGCTGGTCTCGCTGTTCCCGGACGATCCGGACGGCGGGGCGCTGACGCGCTGGCTGGCGGACGCCGAGAAGCTGGTCGAGCGGTGGTTCCGGTTGGAGGACCCGACGCGGCTGCACCCGGTGGAGCGGGAGCTGTACGTGGAGACGGCCCTGGAGTCGGGGCTGCTGCTGCGCGGGTACATCGACCGGGTGGACGTCGCGCCGACCGGTGAGGTCCGGCTGGTGGACTACAAGACCGGCCGGGCGCCCTCGCGGGACTTCGAGGGCAAGGCGATGTTCCAGATGAAGTTCTACGCCCTGGTGGTGTGGCGCTGGAAGGGCGTGATCCCGAAGCGGCTGCAGCTGGTCTACCTGGGCGGCGGAGGGGACGTGGTCAGCTACGACCCGGACGAGGCGGATCTGCTGGCGGTGGAGCGCAAGCTCCAGGCGCTGTGGGAGCGGATCTCGCTCGCGGTGGCCACCGGGGACTTCCCCGCCACCCGCAACCGGCTCTGCGACTGGTGCGACCACCAGGCCAGCTGCCCGGAGTTCGGCGGCACTCCGCCGCCGTACCCGTTGCCGCTGGCCCGAACGTCTGACGAAGACGATCCCACGGGGGATCCGATGAGCAAGGAGTCCTAGGTGACGATCCGAGTGCTGCTGGTCGACGACCAGCCGCTGCTGCGCACCGGTTTCCGGATGATCCTGGAGGCCGAGTCCGACCTGGTGGTGGTCGGCGAGGCCGGCGACGGTCAGCAGGCGCTGGACCAGGTCCGGGCGCTGCAGCCCGATGTGGTGCTGATGGACATCCGGATGCCCAGGATGGACGGCGTGGAGGCGACCCGCCGGATCGCCGGTCCGGGGCGGGACGGTCCGGCCAAGGTGCTGGTGCTGACCACCTTCGACCTGGACGAGTACGTGGTGGAGGCGCTGCGCGCGGGCGCCAGCGGCTTCCTGCTGAAGGACGTGCCGGCCGAGGAGCTGGTGCAGGCGATCCGGGTGGTGGCGGACGGCGCGGCGATGCTGGCGCCGAGCATCACCCGGCGGCTGCTGGACATGTACGCCACCAAGCTGCCCTCGGGCGAGGAGGCGCCGCCGCAGGCGCTGAACTCGCTGACGGAGCGCGAGTTGGAGGTGTTGAAGCTGGTGGCGCGCGGGCTGTCGAACGCGGAGATCGCGGCGGAGCTGTTCGTCAGCGAGACGACGGTGAAGACGCACGTCGGCCATGTGCTGACCAAGCTCCAGCTGCGCGACCGGGTGCAGGCGGCGGTGTACGCGTACGAGAGCGGGCTGGTGCGTCCCGGCGCGCTCTGAGCCCGTGCGGCGCCGGCCCGGCCCGGTCCGGATGTGACGGTGGCCCGTCCGTTCCCCTTGCACCCTGGGGGGATCGGACGGGCCACCGTGCTGAGGGTGGCCCGGCGCACCGAACCGCTCGGTGCACCGGGCTGTTCGCCTACTTGCCGACCCGGCTGATCTCCCAGAAGCGGAAGACGCCGGTGGTGTCGACGGTCGACTCCACGCCGGTGATGTTGGAGCGGGAGACGAAGAAGGCCTTGTTCTGGAAGAGCGGGATCAGCGGCGCGTTCTCGGCGACGATGGTCTGGATCTGGTTGAAGGTCGCGGCGGCGGCGCCGCGGTCGGCCTGCTTGAGGCTTTCCGGCACGAGCTTCTGGCTGATCCGGGGGTCGTCCCAGCCGTGGTGGTACGAGCCGCCCTCGACGATCAGCGGCGCCACGTAGTTGTCGGCGTCGGGGTAGTCGGCGAACCAGCCGATGATGTACGCCTGGTACTTGCCGTCGATCCAGCCCTTCTTGAAGGTGTCCCAGTCGGCCTCCTGCTGGACCGCCACCTGGAACAGGCCGCCGGCCTCCAGCTGCTTCTTCAGGGCGTCGGACTCGGCGCCCTCGGCGCGCGAGCGGGACCAGGTGAGGTTCAGCTTGACCGGCAGCGGGACCTTGGCGGCGGTCAGGATCGCCTTGGCCTTGTTGACGTCCTGGTCGCCGTACTTGTCGAAGAAGGCGGTGTTGTGGCCGATGACGCCGGCCGGGACCATCGAGTACAGCGGCTGGACGGTGCGCGCGAAGACGTCGCGGGCGAGCGCCTTGCGGTCGATCAGCTGGGCCGCGGCCTGCCGGACGGCGACGTTGCCGCCGGTCGCGTCCTTGGTGTTGAAGACCAGGGAGCGGGTGTCGTTGCTGTCGCCCTCGACGACCTGCAGGTCGGTCTTGCCGCCCTGCTGCTCGGAGCGGATCTGGGCGGCGGTGTTGGGCTCCAGGCTGTTGTCGGTGAGGTCGACGTCGCCCTTGTCGAGCGCGGCCTTCAGCTCGACGGCCTTGTCGAAGTAGCGGAGCGTGAACTTCTTGTTCCGCAGCTTGGCGTCGCCGGTGTACTTGTCGTTGGGCGTCAGGACGACCTTGCCCGGGATCTTGGCACCGCTGCCGGCCGTGATGGTGTCGACCGAGTCGATCTTGTACGGGCCGGAGCCGACCAGCTGGTCGTTGGCCAGCAGCTTGTCGGCGGGGAAGACCTGGTGGTCGACGATGGCACCGGCCGGGCCGGCCAGCTTGGCGGGGAGCACCGCGTCGGGCTGCGAGAGGTGGAAGACCACCTCGGTGTCGCCCTTGGCCTCGACGGTCTTGATCGAGTCGAGCAGGCCGGAGGGGCCGTTCTCGTCCTTGATCTTCTTGCTGCGCTCGATGGAGTACACCACGTCGGCGGCGGTCAGCGGGTGGCCGTTGGAGAACTTCAGGCCGGCGCGCAGCGTGCAGTGGTAGGTCATGGCGTCGCCGCCGGTGAACTCGCAGGACTGCGCGGCGTCCGGGCTCGGCGAGCTGGAGGCCGCGGGGAAGGTCAGCAGCGACTGGAAGGTGTTGCGCAGCAGCAGCCAGGAGCCGGCGTCGTAGGCGCCGGCCGGGTCCAGCACGCTGGTGAGCGAGGTGGTGCCCATGGTGATCGCCTTGTCGCCGTCCCCCTTGACTGCGTCCGTGACCGAGCCGCAGCCGGCCACGGAGACGGCGACCAGGCCGGCACAGCCGAGCACTGCCAGTCGTTCAGCTGAGTTCTTCACGCGTCGCGTCCTTCTGGGTGCGGTCCGGCCGGGGGCCGGTCGGCCCGCGGTGGGGTCCGCCTCCGGGGTTTGCGGAGGGCGCGCGCGGGCCGGGCCGTGCGACCGCGGACAGGACGGGGGTTGACCGTCAGCGGCGGCGACAGGGCTCGGGGGTGGGGAACGAACTGGAGTAGCGTGCCATATCGAACACGCGGTACCGCTACGCGTACAGGTGACAGTTGGGACACGAGGGGACGGATCCGCGACGGCGATCCGACCAGTTGTCAGGCAATGCCCGTTTTCTCCCGGGACGACCCCGGAATGCGACTGGCTCCGACCGCTTACCGGCGAGTAGGACACCACCGCAATGAGACGATAATCACACGCGCGAGGCGACCAGAGAGCGCAGCAGTTCAAGATCGACCTGCTCCAGCGAGGACAGCACCAGCCGCCCCGGGGCCGGCTCGATCGCCGCCACCGAGGGCACCGCGATCACCGGGCAGCCGGCCGCCTCGGCCGAGCGCACCCCGGTCGGCGCGTCCTCCACCACCACGCAGCGGGCCGGCTCGGCGCCGAGCCGGCGCACCGCCTCCAGGTACGGGTCCGGGTGCGGCTTGGTCCGCGGCACCTCGTCCCCCGCGACCGAGAACGCGAAGTGCCGGGAGCCCAGCGAGTCCAGCACGATGTCGATCACGTGCCGGTGCGAGGCCGACACCAGGGCGGCCGGGATCCCGTGCGCGGCAAGGGTGTTGAGCAGCCGCTCGGCGCCCGGCATGAGCGGCACGCCGCCCGCCAGCAGGTCCACGAAGCGCTGGTTGATCAGCACCGTCAGATCGGCCGGCGCGAGGTCCACCCCGGTGGCGCCGATCAGGTAGTCGATCACCCGGCTCATCGGGCCGCCGACCAGGTGGACCCGGTCGTTCTCGTCCAGCGCGTAGCCCAGCTCGGCGAAGAGCGAGGCCTCGGCCTGCCACCAGAAGTCCTCGGTG
This sequence comes from Kitasatospora sp. NPDC052868, assembly GCF_044547105.1. Taxonomy (NCBI): domain Bacteria; kingdom Bacillati; phylum Actinomycetota; class Actinomycetes; order Kitasatosporales; family Streptomycetaceae; genus Kitasatospora; species Kitasatospora sp. NPDC052868. The sequence continues at coordinate 350,620 of NZ_JBITZW010000008.1, forward strand.
TCCACCAGCGTCCCGTCCATGTCCAGCAGCACCGCCTGGAGGCCCCGACCGTCGCCCTGGTCGAGGGTGCGCGTGGCGGTGGAGATGGTGGTCATGGAGGGCGTCCTTCCGTCCGTGCCCCGGGCCGCAGGGCCCTGGGGATGGCACAGGCCGGCCCGCTGGTGAGCGGACCGGCCCGTTCAGGATGATCCAGGATACGCCCCGACCGCCCGAAAAGGGCGAACGGTACGCGACGCGGGGGCTACCGCGCGTTGAAGTACTTGGCCTCCGGGTGGTGGATCACGATCGCGTCGGTGGACTGCTCGGGGTGCAGCTGGAACTCCTCGGAGAGCACCACGCCGATCCGCTCCGGCCGCAGCAGTTCGGCGATCTTCGCGCGGTCCTCCAGCTCCGGGCAGGCCCCGTAGCCGAGCGAGAACCGGGCACCCCGGTACTTCAGCGCGAACATGTCCTTGACGTCCTGCGGGTCCTCGCCGGAGAAGCCCAGCTCGAAGCGGACCCGGGCGTGCCAGAACTCGGCCAGCGCCTCGGCCAGCTGCACCGAGAGGCCGTGCAGCTCCAGGTAGTCGCGGTAGGAGTTGTTGGCGAACAGCTCGTTGGCCGCCTCGGAGATCCGGTTGCCCATGGTGACCACCTGCAGGCCCACCACGTCCTTGACGCCCGTCTCCTCCGGGCGGAAGAAGTCCGCCAGGCAGAGCCGGCGCCCGCGCCGCTGGCGCGGGAAGGTGAACCGGGTGCGCTCGGAGCCGTCCTCGTTGTAGACGACCAGGTCGTCGCCCTTGGAGTTCGCCGGGTAGTAGCCGTAGACCACGGCCGCCTCCAGCCAGCCCTCGGTCTGCAGCCGGTCCAGCCACATCCGCAGCCGCGGCCGGCCCTCCGTCTCCACCAGCTCCTCGTACGAGGGCCCGTCACCGGTGCGCGCCGCCTTGAGGCCCCACTGGCCCTTGAAGAGCGCGTCCTCGTCCAGCCAGGAGGCGTAGTCCGCGAACGGCACGCCCTTGACGATCCGGTCGCCCCAGAACGGCGGGGCCGGCACCGTGTTGTCCACCGAGACGTCGGAGCGGATCTGGCCGAGGTTGACCTCCTCCGGCTCCTCGACCTCCACCCGGGCGTGCCGGCGCTGCTTGAGCTCCGGCAGACTGGCGCCGGGCACCCCGCGCTTGACCGCGATCAGGGCGTCCATCAGCCGCAGGCCCTCGAAGGCGTCCCGGGCGTAGCGGACCTCGCCCTCGTAGATCTCGTGCAGGTCCTGCTCGACGTACGCCCGGGTGAGGGCCGCGCCGCCGAGGATCACCGGGTAGTCGGCCGCCAGCTTGCGCTGGTTCAGCTCCTCCAGGTTCTCCTTCATGATCACGGTGGACTTCACCAGCAGGCCGGACATCCCGATCACGTCCGCGCGGTGCTCCTGCGCGGCGTCCAGGATCGCCGAGACCGGCTGCTTGATGCCCAGGTTGACCACGGTGTAGCCGTTGTTGGACAGGATGATGTCGACCAGGTTCTTGCCGATGTCGTGGACGTCGCCCTTGACGGTGGCCAGCACGATGGTGCCCTTGCCCTCGTCGTCGGACTTCTCCATGTGCGGCTCCAGGTGGGCCACCGCGGTCTTCATCACCTCGGCGGACTGCAGCACGAACGGCAGCTGCATCTGGCCGGAGCCGAACAGCTCGCCGACCACCTTCATGCCGGCCAGCAGCGTGCTGTTGACGATCTCCAGCGCGGGGCGCCCGGTCAGCGCCTCGTCCAGGTCGGCCTCCAGGCCGTTGCGCTCGCCGTCGATGATCCGGCGCTGCAGGCGCTCCTCCAGCGGCAGCGCCGCCAGCTCCTCCGCCTTGGAGGCCCGCATCGAGGTCGAGGAGACGCCCTCGAACAGCTGGAGCAGCTTCTGCAGCGGGTCGTAGCCCTCGGCCCGGCGGTCGTAGACCAGGTCGAGCGCGACGTCGCGCTGGTCCTCGGGGATCCGGGCCATCGGCAGGATCTTGGAGGCGTGCACGATCGCCGAGTCCAGGCCGGCCTCCACGCACTCGTTCAGGAAGACCGAGTTGATGACCATACGGGCGGCCGGGCTGAGGCCGAAGGAGATGTTGGACAGGCCCAGGGTGGTCTGCACGTCCGGGTGGCGGCGCTTGAGCTCGCGGATCGCCTCGATGGTCTCGATGCCGTCGCGACGGGACTCCTCCTGCCCGGTGCCCAGGGTGAAGGCCAGGCAGTCGACCAGGATCGAGCCCTCGTCGATGCCGTACTCGGTGGTGAGCTGCGCGATCAGCCGCTCGGCGATCTCCACCTTCTTGTCGGCGGTGCGGGCCTGGCCGTCCTCGTCGATGGTCAGGGCGATCAGGCCGGCGCCGTGCTCGCGGGCCAGCGAGGCGATCCGCCCGAAGCGGGTGTCCGGGCCGTCGCCGTCCTCGTAGTTCACCGAGTTCAGCAGCGCGCGGCCGCCGAGCGACTCCAGGCCCGCGCGCAGCACGTCCGGCTCGGTGGAGTCCAGCACGATCGGCAGGGTGGAGGCGGTGGCCAGGCGGCCGGCGATCTCCTTCATGTCGGCGACGCCGTCGCGGCCGACGTAGTCGACGCAGAGGTCCAGCAGGTGGGAGCCGTCCCGGATCTGGTCGCGGGCGATCTCCACGCAGGCCTGCCAGTCCCCCGCCAGCATCGAGTCGCGGAACTTCTTCGAGCCGTTGGCGTTGGTGCGCTCGCCGATCGCCAGGTACGAGGTGTCCTGACGGAACGGCACCGCCTGGTAGAGCGAGGCCGCCGACGGGTCCGGCTGCGGGGTGCGGACCACGACCGGACGGCCCTGGACGCGCTCGACCACCTGGCGCAGGTGCTCGGGAGTGGTGCCGCAGCAGCCGCCGACCAGCGAGAGGCCGTACTCGCGGGTGAAGGTGTCGTGCGCCTCGGCCAGCTCCTCCGGGGACAGCGGGTAGTGCGCGCCGTCCTTGCCCAGCACCGGCAGACCGGCGTTCGGCATGCAGGACAGGCCGATCTTCGCGTTCTTGGCCAGGTAGCGCAGGTGCTCGCTCATCTCGGCCGGGCCGGTGGCGCAGTTCAGGCCGATGTAGTCGATGCCCAGCGGCTCCAGGGCGGTCAGCGCGGCGCCGATCTCCGAGCCCAGCAGCATGGTGCCGGTGGTCTCCACCGTCACCTGCACCAGCACCGGCAGGTCGAGGCCGGCCTCGGCGAGCGCGCGCTTCGAGCCGAGGATGGCCGCCTTGGTCTGCAGCAGGTCCTGGCTGGTCTCCACCAGCAGCGCGTCCGCGCCGCCCGCGATCAGACCGGCCGCGTTCAGCTGGAAGCCGTCGCGCAGCACCTCGTACGGCGCGTGGCCGAGGGTGGGCAGCTTGGTGCCGGGGCCGATCGAGCCGAGCACCCAGCGGGTCCGGCCGTCGGCGGCGTGCGCGTCGGCGACCTCGCGGGCGATCCGGGCGCCGGCCTCGGACAGCTCGAAGATCCGCTCGGCGATGTCGTACTCGCCGAGGGCGGAGAAGTTGGCGCCGAACGTGTTGGTCTCCACGCAGTCCACGCCCACACCGAAGTAGGCCTCGTGGACGGAACGGACGATGTCGGGCCGGGTCACGTTCAGGACCTCGTTGCAGCCCTCCAGGTTCTGGAAGTCCTCCAGGCTCGGATCCTGGGCTTGGAGCATGGTGCCCATCGCCCCGTCTGCCACGACCACGCGGGTGGCGAGTGCCTCGCGCAACGCGTTCGCGCGGATCTGCTGGATGGTGGACGGGTCGGCTGCAGTGGCCATGGGGCTTCTCCCTGGGTGCGACGGCTGTCGGCTTTGCGACCCCGCTGACTCGGGGACGCACGTGGCCAGGGTATCCGGCCGACGGCGTGAGCCGTTGGAGCATTTCGTATCCTGAGCGCTCGGCCGCAAAGGGGGAGCAACACGATGGCCAGGTTCCGGACACACGCCCGTCGGATTCCACGGGCTCTGGGGGCGCCGTTCAGGGCGCTTCGGCTGCGGTGGCGGGGGTGGTCGCGGTGGCGCCGGGCGCTGGTCGTGGCCGCGGTGCTGTCGGCCGTCCTGGTCGTACCGCCGGGCACGGCGGCCCTGGCGCTGCGCCTGCAGTACGCGGGCGATCCCTCTCCCGAGGCCCGGACCAGGGGCCGGGACGCGGTGTGGCTCGGCCACGCCTGGGTGGACGGCCGAAAGGGTGACGCCGACATCACCGCCCTCGCCGCGCGGCTCGCCGGCACCGGCATCCACGACCTGTACGTGCACACCGGCCCGCTGGAACACGACGGCTCGCTGCCGGAGGCCGTCCACCCGCGGGCCCGCTGGTTCACCGACGCCGTGCACCGGGCGCTGCCCGGCATCCGGGTGCAGAGCTGGCTCGGCGACGAGGTGAAGCCGGAGAAGGACGCCCTGGACCTGGAGGACGCGGCCACCCGGGACCGGGTCACCGCCTCCGCGCGGTCCGTCCTGGACCTCGGCTTCGACGGCGTGCACTTCGACATGGAGCCGATCCGCCCGGGCTCGGCCGGCTGGCTGGCCCTCCTCGACCAGGTGCGCCGGGTGACGTCCGCGCGGGGCGCGCCGCTCTCGGTGGCCGCGCCGCAGATCGACCCGCTGCCCGGGCTGCACTCGGCGGGCATCCTGCTCACCGACCACGGCAAGTGGTGGGACCAGGCCTACTTCGCCGAGACCGCCCGCCGCGTCGACCAGATCGCGGTGATGACGTACGACTCCAGCATGCCGACGGCCTCGCTGTACGGCGGGTACAACGCCCTGCAGACCGAGCTGGCGCTGGAGGCCACCCCGAAGGACGTGGACCTGCTGATGGGCCTGCCGTTCTACTGGGAGGACAAGTGGGGGCACTGGGGCGCGGCCGAGACGGTGGACGCCGCCATCCGGGGCATCCGGCTCGGCCTGGGCCGCCAGGACCTCCAGCGGCGGAACTTCGGCGTCGGGCTGTACGTGGACTTCGCCGCGACCGAGGAGAACTGGGCCGACTACCGCAGCGGCTGGGTGCGCTGAGCCCGGCCCGCCGGGGCCCTAGGCCAGCCGGTGGGCCAGGGCGCCCAGGTAGCGGTGGACGGAGCTGTCCTCGCCCAGCACGTAGTGCGAGACCGCGCGGTACACCGGGCGGTAGACCTCGCCGCGCTCGGTGACCGTCAGGGTGCAGCCCTGGCCGGCCGGGGTGAGGGTGTACGTCCAGGTGCCGCCGTAGGGCAGGTCCTGGTCCGCGATGCCGGTCACCAGCCGGTGCGGCGCCTCGCTCTCCACCACCTCGTACGTGGTGTGCCCGTGCCGGTCGTACTCGCGCCAGCGGATCCGCCCGCCGGCCGAGGGCAGCCGCTCCACCTGGGACAGGCCCGGTCGCCACGCCGGGTACAGGTCGATGTCGGTCAGCACCTCCCAGACCGCGCCCGGCGGCTGCGCCAGCTCGAGCCCGCCCTCGGTGACGTGCTCCACCGGCAGCCGGCGGCCCGCCGCCACCGCGGCCAGCGCCGCCCCGGCGCCGAACGCCACCACCGCACCCGCGCCGATCCACAGCCATCTGCTCATCCGCCGGCTCCTCACACCCGCCGTCCGGCCCCGTCTCCTATCATCGCGCCGCCCCGCCACGCGGGCACGATGGCAACTCTGCGTGCCCACTCAGATACGATCCGTGCCCGATGGGCCGAGGCGGACCGCGCCCGGCCGCCGGAACCCCCCGGAGTACCGCCGTGCAGCGCCACCGCCTCCTGGCCGCCCTGGCCGCCACCCCCCTGCTCGCCCTCACCGTCGCCGGCCCCGCCCGCGCGGTGGACACCTCCGCCCTGGACGCCCCGCCGCGGTACGCCGCCCTCGGCGACTCCTACGCCGCCGGGACCGGGGCCGGCGCCTACGAGCAGGACGGCGGCGACTGCCACCGCAGCGCCAACGCCTACCCCGCGCTCTGGGCGGCCGACCACGGCGCCACCGCCTTCCTCGCCGCCGCGTGCAGCGGCGCCACCACCGCCGACGTGCGGCGCGACCAGCTGCCCCGGGTGGCGGCGGACACCGGGCTGGTGACCCTCACCGCCGGCGGCAACGACCTCGGCTTCGCCCAGGCCGCCGGCGACTGCCTCCAGCCGCTGACCACCGAGAGCCGCTGCGACCGCACCCTGGACGAGGCCGAGCGGCGGCTGCGCGAGGAGCTCCCGGACCGGCTGGCGGAGCTCTACGACGGCGTCCGGACCGCCGCCCCGGCCGCGCGGGTCGTCGTCACCGGCTACCCGCACCTGCTGCGGACCGGCACCACCTGCCTGATCGGCACCGACCCGCGCCGGCAGCGGTTCAACGCGCTCACCGACGAGCTGGACGAGCTCATCCGCCGTCAGGCCGGGACCTTCGGCTTCGGGTTCGCCGACGTCCGGACGGCGTTCGAGGGCCACGAGGTGTGCGCGCCGGCGGGCCGGGAGTGGATCACCGGCATCGTGCTCCCCCGGCTCTGGGAGTCCTTCCACCCCACCGCCGACGGCCAGTCCCTCGGCTACCTCCCGGCCGTCACCGCGGCCGCCGGCCCGCGCTGATTTGAGTCCGGCCGGGCCCGGGTACCGCCCGGTGGCCCTGCCCCGGCGGGCGCCGGGGGCGGGCCGCGGATAACCGGTGGATCCCGGCGCCCCGCTCCCCCAGACTGTCCCGGTGCCCGGCCGAGGCGCGCATCAAAGCCCGTAGGCTGGGCAGGTAGGGACCATGGAGCGAGGCGTTCCATGGGTGACGAGAGGTTCGACAGTCGGCAGCCGCACCGCCGAAGCCCCGGCAGCCCGCCCGGGGCCTGGCACGGACGACCGCCGACCGGAGGGAGACGCTGGGTGATCGAGCTGGAAGATGTTCCCGAGTTGATCGACCCGGTGATGGTCTGCGCCTTCGAGGGCTGGAACGACGCCGGCGACGCCGCGTCCGCGGCCGTCGCGCATCTGGACGACACCTGGAGCGGCAAGGTGTTCGCCGCCCTGGACGCGGAGGACTACTACGACTTCCAGGTCAACCGGCCGACGGTCTGGCTGGTGGGCGGCATCCGCCGGATCACCTGGCCGACCACCCGGCTCTCGGTGATCCGGGTCACCGAGCCCAAGCCCCGGGACGTCGTGCTGGTGCGCGGCATCGAGCCCAGCATGCGCTGGCGCTCGTTCTGCAACGAGCTGCTCGGCTTCGCGCACGAGCTGGGCATCGAGCTGGTGGTGATCCTGGGCGCACTGCTCGGCGACACCCCGCACAGCCGCCCGGTGCCGGTCAGCGGGGTCACCTCCGACCCCGACCTGGCCCAGCGGCTGGATCTGGAGGAGAGCCGCTACGAGGGCCCGACCGGGATCGTCGGCGTGCTCCAGGAGGCCTGCACGCACGCCGGGGTGCCGGCCGTGACGCTGTGGGCGGCGGTGCCGCACTACGTCGCGCAGCCGCCGAACCCCAAGGCCACCCTCGCGCTGATCAACAAGCTGGAGGACCTGCTGGACCTGCGCATCCCGCCGGGCGAGCTGGGCGAGGACGCCCGGGCCTGGCAGCTGGGCGTGGACCAGCTCGCCGCCGAGGACAGCGAGGTGGCCGAGTACGTGCAGCAGCTGGAGGAGGCGCAGGACACCGCCGAGCTGCCGGAGGCCTCGGGCGACGCGATCGCCCGGGAGTTCGAGCGCTACCTGCGCCGCCGGGAGAACGTCGGCCCGACCGGCGAGAAGCCGGTCGCCGGGCACGCCACGGCGGAGCGGCCCAGCGAGCCCGAGGCGCCCGGCGCCCGGGAGGCCCAGGAGGGCGACGGGGAGGACTGATCCGCGCCGCCGGACGGCAGCACGCACCGAAGGGGTGCCAGGAGAGGTCTCCTGGCACCCCTTCGGTGCGTGCTGCCCTCGACGGGCTGGGCCGGACAGGGCCTAGAGCGCGACGCCGAGCAGCGCGTCCACGGTGCGCGAGACCAGGCCCGGCGCGCCGATGTCCGTGCCGCCCTCGGACTCCTGCCGGGCGGCCCAGCGGTCGACCGCGGCCAGCGCGGCGGGCGCGTCCAGGTCGTGGGCGAGCGCCTCCCGGACCTCGGCGAGCAGCCCCTCGGCCGGCGGGCCGTCCGGGCGGGACACCGCGGCACGCCAGCGGGCGAGGCGCTCCAGGGCCTCGTCCAGGGTGCCCTTGGTCCACTCCCAGTCCTCGCGGTAGTGGTGCGAGAGCAGCGCGAGGCGGATCGCGGCCGGGTCGACGCCCTCGCGGCGGAGCGCGGAGACGAACACCAGGTTGCCGCGCGACTTGGACATCTTGTGCCCGTCCAGGCCGACCATGCCGGCGTGCACGTAGGCCTTGGCGTACGGGCGGTGGCCGGTGGCGACCTGGGCGTGGGCGGCGCCCATCTCGTGGTGCGGGAAGGAGAGGTCGCTTCCGCCGCCCTGGATGTCGAAGGACATCCCGAGGAACTTCAGGGCGATCGCCACGCACTCGATGTGCCAGCCGGGGCGGCCGTGGCCGAGCTCGGTGTCCCAGGCGGGCTCGCCGGGGCGGGCCGCGAGCCAGAGCAGGGCGTCCAGCGGGTGGCGCTTGCCCGGGCGGTCCGGGTCGCCGCCGCGCTCGGCGAAGACCGGCCGCATGGCCTCGGTCGTGAGGCCGGAGACCTCGCCGAACTGCGGGTCCGACTCGACGGAGAAGTAGATGTCGCCGTCGACGCGGTACGCGGCGCCGCTCGCCAGCAGCTTCTGGACCAGCGGGACGATCCACGGGATCGACTCGACGGCGCCGATGTAGTGGGCCGGCGGGAGCAGCCGCAGGGCGGTCATGTCCTCGCGGAACAGCGCCGTCTCGCGCTCGGCGAGCGCCGTCCAGTCCTGGCCGGTGGCGACGGCGCGCTCCAGCAGCGGGTCGTCCACGTCGGTGACGTTCTGGACGTAGAGGACGTCGTGGCCGGCGTCCTTCCACACCCGCTGCACCAGGTCGAACGCGTTGTAGGTGGCGGCGTGGCCCATGTGGGTCGCGTCGTAGGGGGTGATGCCGCAGACGTAGATCCGGGCGGTGCCGTCCTGCGGCACGACCTCCCGGATACAACCCGCTGCGGTGTCGTGGATACGAAGGGGGAGCCCCTGACCAGGCAGGGCGGGAACCTCGGAGGCGGGCCAGGCATGCATGGGACTGACCTTAACCTTGCGAACATTTGAAAGCCTAACCAGTGCACAAGATCGACTGGATTCGTTGTCCGAGCGGTTCCGTACTGATAAGGACCAGCCATTGACGGCTTTCGGACGTCTTTCGGGGAATAAGTCGACGGTGCGTCGGATGCCGGGATGAGCGCCCGACCGGCCCTGCCGCCGGCCGGGCGCCCGGCCCTCGGGAGTCGCGCGGAGCCGCTAGACGCGCTGCCAGAGGGCCGGCACGTTCGGCGGCTCCCAGCCGGTGATGGCGGTGTGCGCCTGGAGGCACCGGTAGGAGGCGCCGGCGTAGGTGACCCGGTCGCCCGCGTTGTAGAGCGTGCCCGCGGTCCAGCTGCCGCCGGGCGGGGTGGTCGGCGGGGTGGTGGGTGTGGTGGGGCTCGGGCTGGTGGGCGGCGTGGTGGGGGTCTGCGGGACGTTCAGGACGAAGTCGTAGGTGCCCTCCTTCGCCGAGCCGACCTGGCGGACGTTCATCAGCAGCCGCGCGTCGTAGATGGTGTCGGTGCTGTTGCGCGGCTCCCCGGGGAAGTACAGCTGGGTGGTGAGGACCGGGCGGCCCGGGGCCTGGACCTTCACGTGGATGTGCCGGGTGCGGCCCGGGTAGAGGCCGGGGACGATCGTGGAGAGGGTGAAGGCACCCTGCGCGTTGGTGAACTGGTGGCCGCGGAAGGTGAAGCCGACGTTGTCGTAGGCGCCGTTGACGTCGGCCTGCCAGAAGTCCAGCAGGACGTTGGCGATCGGCAGGCAGGCCCGGCCGAAGACGTAGCCGCTGACGGTGAGCCGGGTGCCGGGGGTGTTCGCCGTCACCAGGGAGGTGCGCAGCGGGGAGTTCGGCTTGAAGTAGGGGCCCTCGGTCTGCTCGATGGTCGGATCGTCGTCGTCGTGGCAGGCGGGGGTCAGGCCGGGCGCCTCGCCGGTGCCGACCCGGTCGCGGGCGAGGGCCACGCCGCCGCCGATCAGCAGCGGGGCGGTGCCGAGGACGGCGGCGGCCTTCAGGACGGTCTTGCGGGTGATCCGGCGGTCGATCAGGCCCTCCGGCCCGGTCGCGGGCTCTTCGGGTGCGGGCATGCGCCGACTCCTTCGCTGAGAAAGACGGGGGGATGCGGCGGTCGGCCCTTGTCATGGTGGGGGCATGACAAGGACCGGGCCGGCGGCCGCCCTCCGCAGCGGGCGGCCACCGGCGGCCAGTAGGAAACCTACGGGCCGTCCGGAGCCGCCGCGATGGACCCGATCCGGGGATCGTGGTGATTTCCTCCGACCCGGGCGCGGAACTCCCCCGGCGTCATGCCGGTCTCCCGCCGGAAGAACCGGCAGAAGTACGCCGGGTCGTCGAAGCCGGCCTCCCGGGCGATCTGGCGGACCGTCAGTTCGGTGCAGGCGAGCAGCCGTTTGGCCTCCAGGGTCTGCTGCTGGCGGATCAGCCGGCCGGGGGTTCGGCCGGTGGACTGCTTGACCAGGGTGTGCAGATAGCCGGGCGAGACCCCCAACTCCTGGGCGCAGGAGCCCACCGAGCGCCGCACCCCGCCCGGTTCGGCGACCAACCTGGTGAAGGCGGCGGCCAGTTCGGCCGGACGGCCGGACGCGGCGGCGCCCTCCTCGGGGGCCCGGGCGCGCAGCGCGCGGACGATCAGAACGTGCAGGAGGGCCTGGAGCACGCCCGGGTAGCCGGGCGGGCGGGACCGGAACTCGTGCTCCATGTCCGCCAGCAGCGCTATGATCGGGGCGGCCTGCTCGCCGAGCCGCAGTCCGGGCCGGGCGGCCAGGGTGCGCAGCGCGGCGAGGTCCCGGGGGTTGGAGAGCAGGAAGTCCTCGTTGAACAGGACGACATGCCCGGCCAGGTCGTCCGCGTCGTCCCAGTAGTGCACCTGGCCGGGGGTGATGACGCACAACTGGGGCGGCTGCAGCGGGCGGTGGACCAGGTCCACGACGTGGGCGCCGCGGCCGCCGGTGACCAGGACGATCTCGTAGAAGGAGTGCCGGTGGGGGAAGCCGGCCCGGGAGAGCGGGCCGATGGTGTCGAAGGTGCCGGTCGCGAACGGCAGCAGGTGCGGCAGCGGGACCTGTAAGCGGTGCAGCGGCAGGTCCAGTGCGCGGGCGGCGTTCACGGCGCGGTCCGGGAAGGGATGGCCGGGGCGGGGGTGGTCCGGGCCCGGTCCGGGGTCGTCCGTCGCTCGTTCATCGGAGCAGTGTGCGACCCGTTCACCGCACCGGTCCAGACCAATACACGTCCCAACGCGGGAGCGGCCCCCGGACCGGGCCCGGATCGCGGCCCCGACCGTGCCCTGCGGAGGCCGGCCAGGCCCTAGATGGGCGGCCAGGGGATGGCGGGCCACTCCTCGGACGGCAGCGGGTGGCGGCCGGTGCGACGCAGCTCGGCGATCCGGGCGCGGGCGGCCGCGAGTTCGGCCGCGGTGAGGTGCGGGGCGAGCCGCTCGCCGAGCGCGCCGTCCAGCTGTCCGGCCAGGTCGGCCAGCACCTCCAACGCCTCGGCGGGCAGCGGCTCCCCGGCCCAGCCCCAGAGCAGGGTCCGCAGCTTGCCCTCGGTGTTGAAGGTGACCCCGTGGTCGATGCCGTAGATCCGGCCGTCGGCGGCGGCGATCAGGTGGCCGCCCTTGCGGTCGGCGTTGTTGAGGACGGCGTCCAGGACGGCGAGGCGGCGCAGTCGCCGGTCGTCGGGGTGGACCAGCAGCGCGGTGCGCCCGTCGCCGACGTCGGCGCGGACGATCGGCAGCCAGCCGGCCTCCGGACCGGCCGGGTCCTGGAGGGCGAGCAGCGGGTCGGCCCCGGGGTCGGGCTCGACCCAGAGCTGCACCATGCCGGGCCCGTGCGGGCCGTCGCGCAGCACGGTGGGCGGGATCAGCGCCCAGCCGGTGGCGGCGGCGAGTTCGTAGGCGGCGACCTCGCGGCCGGCCAGCGTGCCGTCGGGGAAGTCCCAGAGCGGGCGTTCGCCGGCCACCGGCTTGTAGACGGCCTGCGCGGACCGTCCGTCCGCGCTGACGCTGCAGTACAGCGCGGCGTTGGAGGCGTCGGCGAGCCGCCCGTGGACGGTGAGTTCGCCCTCGCGCAGCAGGCTCAGCGCGGTCGGCACGTCGGCGGCCAGGGCGGCGCCGGCCACCGGGTCGGCCTGGGGCGGGGTGTCGGTGTTCAGCGCCGGTACCCGTTCGCGCGCGGGCACAGGTGGCCCTCCGGGTCGAGCGGCAGGTTGCAGAAGGGGCAGGGCTTGCGGCCGGCCGCGACCAGGTCCAGCGCCCGCTTGGCGAACACCCGGGCCATCGCGCCGGAGAGCCGGACCCGGAGCATGTCGGGGCCGTTCTCGTCGTCCTCGAAGACGGCCTCGGCCGCCTCCTCGCCCTCTCCTTCCTCCTCCTCGACCACCGCCTGGGCCTCGACCACCAGGCAGGCGTCGACGCTGTCCCAGGCCAGCGCCATGGTGCCGACCCGGAACTCCTGTTCCAGCGGCAGGTCGAGCGGGGCGGTGTCGAGCAGGTCGACCGGGGCGGCGGCGGGGATCGCGGCGTCGCCGCCGCTGCGCCGCAGGGCCTCGTCGAGGACCTCCTCTATCCGCTCGGCCAGCGCGGCGACCTGGGTCTTCTCCAGCAGCACGCTGGTGATCCGGCCCCGGGCGCTGGCCTGCAGGTAGAACGCCCGGGCGCCGGGCTGGCCGACGGTACCGGCCACGAACCGTTCGGGCTGGTCGTAGAAGAAGACCTGACGGGGCACGCTCTCGCTCCGGATCGTTTCGATCGTTCCGACGTCTTCCGACGTCGTGGCTGGACTGGACGTGACGGGCTGGGCCCCTGCGCGGGCTCGTTAGTCACCCTACGACTTCCGGGCCGGGCCCGGGGCGCCGCGCCCGTTACGGGCGGGTGACCTGCCCCGGGCGGGTCGGTGCACGGCCCGGAGGACGGGCGATCGGCCGGTCGGGGCGGTCGGCGCGGGGGCGGTCGGCGCGGGGCCGGTTGACGCGGGCCGGTTGACGCGGGGGAGGCCGGGCCGGGGCGAGCGGCTCAGGCCGTGCCGGTGGCGCCGCCGACCACCGCGTCGCCCGCCGGGGCGCCCCCGCCGCCGGGCCTGGGGGCCAGCGAGGCGAGGTCGCCGGTGTCGCCCATTCTCAGCACGAAGGGCCGCTGGGGGGTGTAGCGGATCGCGGTGACCGAGCAGGGATCGACGTTGATCCGCTGGAAGTGGTCCAGGTGCAGGCCGAGCGCGTCGGCCACCACCGCCTTGATCACGTCGCCGTGCGAGCAGGCGATCCAGACCGCGTCCTCGCCGTGCTCGGCGGCGATCTTCCCGTTCCACTCGCGCACCGCGCTCACCGTGCGGTGGCTCAGCTCGCGCAGCGACTCCCCGCCGGGGAAGACGGCCGCCGCCGCGTGGTCCTGGACGGTGCGCCAGAGCGGCTCCCCGGCCAGCTCGGCGAGCGGGCGGCCGGTCCACTCTCCGTAGTGGCACTCGCCCAGGCGGTCGTCCTGGGCGGGGTCGCCCAGCTCGGGCCGGGCGGCGAGCAGCGGTTCCAGGGTCTGCCGACAGCGCTCCAGCGGGCTGCTGACGGCCTGCGCCAACGGGATCCCGGCGAGCCGGCCGGCCAGCGCCTCGGCCTGGGCTCGCCCGGTGTCGTCGAGGTCCACCCCGGGTGTCCAACCGGCCAGGATTCCGGCGGTGTTCGCGGTGGAGCGGCCGTGGCGGACGAGCAGCAGGGTGGGCATGGGGCCTAGCGTACGACAACGCCCGCGGGCGGGTGCGTCCGGCGGTCAGGGCCGGTGATGCGGCCGGTCGCGGGCCCCCGGGGGTCCGCCGGGGAGGCGCTGCGGGCCCGTCGGGGGTGGCGGCCTGCGGGTGTGCGCTTCCGGTGGAGATGGCGCCGTTGCCCGCCGCGAGCAGCCACAATGGCCCGCATGATCGTGCATTGCGCCCTCTACCGTGCCGGCCGCCGCATCGAGGGGCCCGAGGACTACTCGGACGCCCTGGCCGCCGCGCGGGCGGCCGGCGACGGCAGCTTCGTCTGGATAGGCCTCTTCGAGCCCACGGCCGAGGAACTGGACCTGGTCAGCACGGAGTTCTCGCTGCACCCGCTGGCCGTCGAGGACGCCGTCGGCGCCCACCAGCGGCCCAAGGTGGAGGCGTACCAGGACTCGCTGTTCGTCGCGCTCAAGACCGTGGGCTACCACCCCGGCGGGCACGCGGTGACCACCGGCGAGGTGATGATCTTCCTCGGCGACTGCTACGTCATGACGGTCCGCCACGGCGCCGACAGCCCGCTCGGCGAGCTGCGGGCCGAGCTGGAGCAGCAGCCGGACGTCCTGCGGTACGGGCCGAGCGCGGTGCTGCACTCGGTCTGCGACACCGTGGTGGACGGCTACCTCGACGTGGCCACCGCCCTCCAGGCGGACCTGGACGAGCTGGAGGCCGACGTCTTCGCCCCCGGACGGGTCGGCCGGGACACCGCGGGCCGGATCTACGGCTACAAGCGCCAACTGGTCGCGGTCCGCCGGGCCACCGGCCCGCTGGTCGAGCCGATGCTGCGCCTGGAGCGCGGCGGCGTGCCGTTCGTCCGCCCCGAGGCGCTGCCCTACCTGCGGGACGTCGCCGACCACCTGGCCCGGGCCAACGACCAGGTGGAGGGCATGGACCGGCTGCTGTCCGACATCCTCAGCGCCAACCTGGCGCAGGTCAGCGTGCAGCAGAACAACGACATGCGGAAGATCTCGGCGTGGGCGGCGCTGGCCGCCGTCCCGACGATGATCGCGGGCGTGTACGGCATGAACTTCGAGCACATGCCCGAGCTCCACCAGCCCTGGGGCTACCCGGCCGCGGTGGGGCTGATGGTGCTGGTCTGCGCCGTGCTCCACCGGGTGTTCAAGCGGCACGGCTGGCTGTAGCCGCCGCATCGGGGGGCCGAGGGTCCTTCCGCAGGCCCCCCGATAGGCCCCCCGATGTGCTCGGGCTCAGGCCAGCCCGGCGCGCTCCAGGGCCTCGACGCCGGTGCGCAGCGCCTGCACCCGCTCCTCCAGGCTGAATCCGGCCGGGGCCAGGGTCAGCGTGGTGACGCCCGCATCGGCGTAGGCCTGCATCCGGTCGGCGATCCGGGCGGTGTCGCCGATCAGCGAGGTGGCGTCGATCAGCTCGTGCGGGACGGCGGCCGCGGCGCCCGCGTAGTCCTTGGCGAGGTACTTCTCCTGGATCTCGTCCGCCGCCTGCTCGTAGCCCATCCGCCGGGTGAGCTGGTTGTAGAAGTTCTTGTCCTTGCTGCCCATGCCGCCGATGTAGAGCGCGGCGTAGGAGCGCTGGGCGTCGGCGCCGGCCTTGATGTCCTCGCCGACCGCGATGGTGACGGTCGGGCAGAGGTCGAAGCCCTCCAGGCTCTGCCCGGACTTGGCGCGGCCCGCCCGCAGCGGGTCGGTCGAGAGCGCGGCGTGCTCGGGGGCGAAGAAGATGCCGAGCCAGCCGTCGGCGATCTCGCCGGTCTGCTCCAGGTTCTTCGGGCCGATCGCCGCGATGTACAGCGGGATGTGCTCGCGCACCGGGTGCACGGTGAGCTTGATCGGCTTGCCGGGCCCGCCGGGCAGCGGCAGCGTCCAGTTGGCGCCCTCGTGGACGAGGCGCTCGCGGGACATCGCCTTGCGGATGATCTCCACGTACTCGCGGGTGCGGGCGAGCGGCTTGTCGAACTTCACGCCGTACCAGCCCTCGGAGACCTGCGGGCCGGAGACGCCGAGGCCGAGCCGGAACCGCCCGCCGGAGAGGGTGTCCAGGGTGGCGGCCGTCATCGCGGTCATCGCCGGGGTGCGGGCCGGGATCTGGAAGATCGCCGAACCGACGTCGATCCGCTCGGTCCTGGCGGCGACGAAGGACAGCACGGTGGCCGCGTCCGAGCCGTACGCCTCGGCCGCCCAGCAGACCGAGTAGCCCAGCCGGTCGGCCTCCTGGGCCACCGCGATGTTGTCGGCGTCCATGCCGAGTCCCCAGTAGCCGAGGTTGATGCCGAGTCGCATGTGCCCTGCCTTCCAGTCCGGTTGATCGTGAGGGTAGCCGCGCGCCCGGCGGTCATGCTACTGGCCGGTAGTGGTGTGCCGGGTCACATTCCGGCGAGCCGGGCGCGCGACGGCCGCCCTGCGGGTCTGCGCAGCTGTCCGGACCCCGGCCGCTACGCTCAGCCGACGTGGGGGAGCCTCTTTCCACCTGCGCGTTTGCCGGGTTCACCGGCGTTGCCGACCTCCGGGCCCCACCGGTGTCACGGACGGTACCGGCGCTGTCGACGTAATCGGCCACTGGAGGGCCCGCCCGATGGAAAAGCGTCACCTCGGCCGTACCGGGCTGCAGGTCTCCCGACTCGGTCTCGGCACCATGACCTGGGGCCGCGACACCGACGAGCACGAGGCGGCCGAGCTCCTCAAGGAGTTCGTCGACGCCGGCGGCAACCTGGTCGACACCGCCGACGTCTACGCGGACGGCGGCGCCGAGTACCTGATCTCCCGGCTCACCGACAACCTGATCCCCCGCTCCGAACTCGTCATCGCCACCAAGGCGGGCAGCGTTCCGGACTCCGTCCGGCGCTTCGACGGCTCGCGCGGCCACCTGCTCGCCGCCCTGGACGCCTCGCTGCGCCGACTCGGCACCGACTACGTCGACCTGTGGCAGGTGCACGCGTTCGACCCGACGACGCCCGTCGAGGAGACCCTGAGCGCCCTGGACATCGCCGTCGCCTCCGGGCGCGCCCGCTACGTCGGTGTCTGCGACTACAGCGGCTGGCAGCTCGCCAAGGCCGCCACCTGGCAGCGCGCCCACCACGGGCGGGTGCCGCTGGCCGGCGTGCAGCTGGAGTACTCGCTGCTCCAGCGCGGCATCGAGCGCGAGGCCCTGCCCGCCGCGCAGGACGCCGGGGTCGGGCTGCTCGCCGCCTCGCCGCTCGGGCGGGGCGTGCTCACCGGCAAGTACCGGCACGGCGTCCCGCAGGACTCGCGCGGCGCCTCGCCCTACCTCTCCGGCTTCGTCCAGCCCTACCTCGGGGAGCGCTCGCGGCGGATCGTGGACGCCGTCGCCACCGCCGCCGACGGGCTGGCCAGCAGCCCGCTCGCGGTGGCGCTCGCCTGGGTGCGGGACCGGCCCGGTGTCGCCTCCGCACTGGTCGGGGCTCGGACGCCGGCGCAGCTGCAGGCGGCGCTGTCAGTGGAGGCGCTTACGCTTCCGGGTGAGATCCGCGGTGCGCTCGACGACATCTCGTCGCCGGTGCACCGCTACCCGGACCAGGGGTGGAGCGAGCTTTAGGGCCGGCGAGGCCCCGGGGTTCGGGCCTCCCGGTGACGAACGACGTTTGACCGCACCCGCCGCGTGCTCGCGCCCGCGGTACCGGTGCCCGGCTGTGGAGTGACCTTTTGGAGCGGACGATGGGCAACACGGAGAACGACGCTCCGGGCGGCACGGCGGACGGGGCGGCGGCGGACGGCGTGGTCGACGGCGTGGTCGACGGCGGCGTGACCGACGAGGGTGCGCCCGAGGACGGTGCGCCGGAGGACGGTACGCCTCAGGTCGGCGAGGCCGGTGGCGCCGGTGGGGCCGACAAGGCCGCGGCCATCGCGGCGCTGGCGGAGGCCGTCCGCGCGGTCGGGAAACAGCCCGGCGAGGCCGCGGGTACGTCCGCCGCGCCCGCCTCCTCCGGCGAGAACGCCCCCGCCGGCGCCCGGCCGGTCCGCGCCGAGACGGACGAGCAGCGGGCGCAGGCCCTGCGCGACACCGCCGAGGTGCTGGCCGCCGGCGGTGCGCCGACCGACCTCGCGACCGCCGCCGTGGCCGAGTTCGGCGACGGCGCCGCCGAACAGCTGCGCGCCGACCCCTGGGCGGTCCTCTCGCTGCCCGGCGTCCACCCCGAGCACGCGGACGGCTTCGCCCGCGGGCTGCTCGGCCCCGCCGCCGGCCCGGGCGACCCGCGCCGGGCCCAGGCGCTGGTGCCGTGGGTGCTGGAGCAGGCCGCGCTGCGCGGGCACTCCGCCGTGGAGATCGGCGAGGTCGCGGCCGGGCTCGACCGCCTCGGCCTGCCGGACTCCGCGGCCGCCCTGCAGGCGGCGATGGTCGACGGCCGGGCGATGCCCTTCCAGGAGGAACTGACCGGCGCGGAGGCGAAGGCCGGGTCCGACGACGAGGACGACGAGCCCCCGACCCGGACGCTGCTCGCACTGGAGCGGCTGGCGCTGGCGGAGGAGAGCCTGGCGGACGGCCTGGTCCGGCTGATGTCCACCTTCCAGACGGGCGAGGACCCGGAGGACGTCGAGGACTCCGGGTCCGACAGCGCCGACCCCGCCGACGGCGGCGCCGAGGACGGTGCCGAGGACGGCCTGGAGGCCGGGGAGCCCGGCGAGGCCGAGGCCGCCCCCGTCGCCCCCGGCCCGGCCGCGTGGGAGGCCGCCGCCGCGGCAGCGCCGTCCTCCTCCGCGGCCGCCCTGATCCGGGCGGTCGCCGACAGCGCGCTGGTCACCCACACCGGCGGTGAGGCCGCCCGGGCCGAGCCCGCCGCACTGCTGCGGGCCGCGGCCGGCCTCGGGCTGCGCACCTGGGCCGCCACCTGGACCGACCAGGGCCGGGACGCCTTCGCCGCGCTGGCCGCCGAGGCCGCCGACGCCGACGCGCCGGCCGTCCAGGTCGCCACGCTCACCGGTCTGCTGACCGGCTCCGTCGGCCCCGGCCGCTCCCCCGACGGGACGCTGGCGCTCGACCTGCTGGTCGTCCTGGACGCCCCGCTGCTCGACGTCGAACTGGCCGCGACCCTCCTGGAGTCGCTCGCCGACGGCACCCGCCTGGTCCTCAGCGGCGACCCGGGCCAGCTCTGGTCGGCCGGCCCCGGGCGGTTCTTCGCCGACCTGCTGGCCGCCAAGGTCTGCCCGCCGGTGGCCTCCCGCACCCCGGACTTCGGTCCGATCGGCGAGCTGGTCTCCGGCGTCGGCATCGGCGAGCTCCAGCCGGTCGAGGCGCCGGACAAGGAGGTGGTCATCCTGACCGCCAAGGACGCCGGCGAGGCCGTCCACCGCGCCATCCAGCTGCTCACCGACTCCATCCCGCGCGCGCTCGGCATCCCCGCCGAGCAGGTGGTCCTGCTCACCCCCGGCCACGGCGGCGGCGCCGGCACCCGGGCGCTCAACTCCGCCGCGAAGGCCCGGCTCAACCCCGGCCCCGGCCGCTTCGGCGGCTTCGACCCGGGTGACCGGGTGGTCGACTCCCCCGCGCCCGGCGTCACCCGCCCCGCCCGGGTGGTCGACGGCGATGCCACCGGCCTGCACCTGGAGTACGCCGACGGCTCCCGCCGTACCGTCCCGCCCGCCGAGGCCGCCCGCCTGCGGCACGGCTGGGCGCTGACCGTCCACCAGGCGGTCGGCCGCCGCTGGCCCGGCACGGTCGTCGTCCTGCCGGAGGACGCGGGCGCCGCGCTCACCCGGCAGTGGGTCTACACCGCGTTCGGCCGCGGCGAGCGCCACCTCTCGGTGGTCCACGCGGCCGGCCCGGCCCTGCTCCAGGCCGTCACCGAGCGGCCGGCCCAGCCGCGCACCACGCGCCTGCGCGCCATCCTCGCGGAGAACGCCGTCCAGGCGTACTGACCCCGCACCGGCACCACGCCGACGGGCGGTCCCCCGACTCCGGGGGGCCGCCCGCCCTGCGCTCTGCGCCCTGCGCCAGAAGTCGGACCCGCCGACTTCCCACTCCGGCGCTCCTGTGCACTGGGCACCCCCCCCCGCCATAAACAACCTTCATGTGACCGGTAGAAGCCATGTCTTGGACGAATACCCGCAGTTCAGCGGAGGGTGGAGGCACACCCCCAGCGAACCGAGGAGTACGTCCGATGGATCTTCAGCTCACCGACAAGGTGGTGGTCGTCACCGGAGCCTCCGCCGGTATCGGCGAGGCCGCCGTACGCCTGCTCGCCGCCGAAGGCGCCACCGTGGTCGGGGTGGCCCGCCGGCCCGCCGGCATCGAGGAACTCGGGTCGCGGGTAAGGGCGGTGGCCGCCGACGTCACCGAGCCGGGTGCGGCCGACCGGATCGTCGAACAGGTGCTGGCCGAACACGGCCGCCTCGACGCCCTGGTCAACAACGTCGGCGGCCTGGACGCCCGGTCCGGCTTCCTGGAGGTCACCGACGAGCAGTGGCTGGCCGCCTTCGACCTCAACTTCCACTCCGCGGTGCGGATGAGCCGGGCCGTGCTGCCCGCCCTGCTGCGCGACGGCGGCGCGCTGGTGCACGTCGCCAGCGAGGCGGCCCGGCTGCCGGACAGCCCCCTGGTGGACTACGCGGCGGCCAAGACCGCGCTGCTCTCGCTGTCCAAGTCGCTCGCGGCCGAGTTCGGCCCGCGGGGCGTCCGCTCCACCGTGGTCTCTCCCGGCCCGACCCGGACCAGGCTCTGGGACGCGCCGGGCGGGTTCGCCGAACAGCTCGCCGACTCCTTCGGCCTGCCCGTCGAGGCGGCGATCGACCACTTCGTCCACGAGGTCCGACGCCTGCCGAGCGCCCGCCTCGGCACGCCCGAGGACGTCGCCCGGGTGATCGCCTACCTGGTCTCGCCGCTCGCCGGCCAGGTGACCGGCGCCGAGTGGGCCGTCGACGGCGGCGCGCTGCGCCAGCTCTGACCGCCGCCACCCGAGAGAAACGTCCGAAACCATGCGCACAGCCAACTCGGCGTGCTGGCAGCCCGTTAGGTCCTGTGCCGCGCACACGGGCGTGCGCACAGGTCGGGGCGGTACCGGGACGGGTGCCCCGGCACCGCCCCTGGCGGCACAGCGAACGGTGCAGGAGGGTGGCGCAGGAGGGCCGTGCAGGAGGGCCGTGCAGGAGGGCCGTGGACGATGGACGTTGGAGCCGGACGGTCAGTCGTCCGGGTCCTCGTCGTCGTAGACCTCGCTGACGTCGAACCGGCAGATCAGCAGCTGCGGGTCGGCCCGCTCGAAGGGCTCGGGCAGCCACTCCCCCGGCTCGGTCGGCTCGGCGGCCGCGACCCAGAGCGTCGAATCGCCCTCCTCCAGGCCGAACTCCTCACTGCGGGCGGCGATCTCGTCCGGTTCGTACTCGCCGAACAGCACGCCGATCGCGGCGTTGACCCCGGCCGTCCCGGCCCCGCCGGGGGTCAGCGACTCCTCCAGCCGTTCGGCCTGGGCTCGCAGCCGCTTCGGGTCGACCACGTGGTAGTCGCGCCGGATCAGCACACTGATCGCCTCCGGCTGCTCGGGGCCGAGGTACCCGCCCGGGCCCTCGTCACCCGGGACCTCGAAGGGGGTCACCTCGTCGTAGGCCTCGTAGAGGAGTTGGTCGTAGGCGATGGCCGCCGTGGCCAGCTGCTCGTAGGCGGTGAACACGGCGGGATCGTCCGCTGCGTTGGGGCTTGACACCGCTTCCAGGTGACGATCGATGGCGGCCTTGACCGCCTCGGCGGCGGCGCGTACCTCGGCAAGGGTTGGCTGCGCGGCATCAGACATGGTGCAGACGCTATCTCCCCCCGGTGCCGGTACGCACAGCGGTTGTCATCTACACCCGCGATTTCACCGCAACTTCCCCCCTGATGTCCGATCCGCGTGGTTCTGTGACCGCGCACGCCCCAGGCGTGGTGTGCGGAAACGGCACGGTTGGGCCGTTCGAGTGCCGCTTCGCAGGCGGCGATCGGGGTATTCCGTCAGCAGCGGAAACGGAGCTGATGCACTGCCAGGGGTGCGGTCCGCCGGGCCGGCCGGAGCACGACCGAAAATACCCGGGCCGGTTGTCGGAGGCAGGCCGTACGCTTGCGTGCAGGTGTCCCTCAGGAGGAGCGTTTTGACCCCACCGAAGTCGGTCCGACAGCCGGAGTACGAGTACCAGTCGCTGCGCATGCCGCGCGGTACCACCCGCAACGCGGCGCGCCAACTGCTCACCGAGCACGCCGAGTACGGGCACTGGGAGTTGGACAGACTGCGACTGTTCCCGGACGGCAGCCGGACGGTGCTACTTCGGCGGCGGATCATCCGGCAGGTCCGGAGCTGGTGAGGAGCCCGGCTCCCTGAGGCGTCCCGCCGGGGCCTGCTGGGGCCAGCCGGGGCCTGCCGCTGCGACCGCACGACGGACGCGCGCTGAGCTCATCCGCCGGACCGGTCTGCTGGACTCGCCTTCCTGGCCCGTTCCCGGCCGATTCCCGGCCCGAATACGCCCGCGGCCGCCGGACGAACCGGTCGGCCGCGGGCGTATGGCGTGGACCCGTCGTTGCGGGCCGCAGGGTCGATCGAAAGGTGGGCACGGCGGCTGCTCAGGCCGGCCGCCTACCCCATCCGTCCGCCTGCTCCTCCGCTCAACGGGCCCCGGCGCGGGCGCGGCGGTAGAGGACGCCGCCGCCGAGCAGCAGCGCCAGGCCGGCCGCACCCAGCAGTTCGGTGCTGCCGGCGCCGGTCGAGGCCAGCTGGCTGCCGGTGGCGGCCTGACCGTGCGCGGCGGTGTCGTTCACCTGCCGGGCGGCGGCCGGCACGGCCTGACCGCTCTGCCCGCCGCCTGCCGTCGGCGCGGCCGGCGTGCTCGCGGACGGCGTGGCGGCCGTGCCGGTACCGGTGGGCGCTCCGGGGATGGTGGTGGACGGGCTGCCGGTCCGCGGGTTGCCGGGCGTGGTCTCCCCGCCGGTCTGCGGGGGCGTGGACGGCTGGGTCGTCCCGGGCGGCGGCGGGTTGTGGGAGCCGTGGTCCTCCGGGCAGTCGTCGTCCGGCTTGGCGGGCGGGCTGGTCATCGGGGAGGCCTCGTTGCCGCAGGCGTTGCCGAACGCCGGGTTGCCGACGCCGGCCACGTCGACCGAGTTGCCGCAGGCGTTGACGGGGATGTGCACCGGCGCCTGGACGCTGTTGCCGGAGACGACTCCGGGCGACCCGGCCGCCGTGCCGGACGCCGACGAACCCGAGGCCGACGTGCCCGGGGCGGGGTGACCGGAACGGCCGTGCCCGTCGGCGTTGGCGCAGCGGTTGCCGAACGCCGGGTTCAGCGCGCCGATCACGTCGGCGGTGTTGCCGCACGCGTTGATCGGCACGTCGACCGGCACCTGCACCGAGTTGCCGGAGGCCACGCCGGGCGAGCCGACCGCACCCCCCTGCGCTTCGGCGCCCGCGTAGGCGTAGCCGGCGGTCGAGGCCAGCACGCTGCCGGTGGCCACGGCCGTGAGGAGCCCCTTCTTGGCTACATTCCTCATATTTTCCCCTGACGTATCGAGACGACGTTATGACCTGCCGAAAGTCGGAATTTCCGAATAACGGACGAGGTATTCGACTGCACACGGGACAACGAGGCTGGTCGGGAGAGGTTGAGCCGACCAAACCCGCTTCACCCGATCGAGCGACAGTCCGAACGTACGAACACCCCGGGTCCATGAGCCCCCCCCGGGGGGGTGGCCACCGGCCCCGGACACACCAGCGCCCCCGGGGCGGCGCGTCCGCCACCCGGGGGCACAGTGAGTCGATCCGATGATCAGCCGATCAAGCGGTCAACCTGCGCTTAGAAGTTGGCGCAGTGGTTGCCGAACGCCGGGTTCAGCACGCCGATCACGCTGATGGTGTTGCCGCAGACGTTCACGGGGATGTGGACCGGGATCTGGACCTGGTTGCCCGAAACGACGCCCGGGGAGCCGGCGGCCACACCGTTGGCGGCGGCGCCGCCGTGGGCGGACGCGACACCGGCCGCGGCGAGCACCAGGCCACCGGTGGCAGCGGCAACAGCGGCGATCTTCTTGACCTTCATCATTCCTCCTGTATGGACAACGCAACCCGTTCGGCGGGCTGCATAGGAATGAACGAGGGTGTGGCAAACGGGGTACGGAAGGCTTTCCCCATTCACCCGCAACGGTGATGCGTCGCACACATGGTCGACTCGGAATTCTGGGAAGAATCGTTTCTCTTGATCTCCTTCGGGCTGCCCCAAATCATTAGCTCGGACAATGCTGACGGCTGCCCCGCGGACCTGCGCGGACGGCCCGCCCCCGGCACCCCGGGGACGGGCCGTCCATGCACCGCACCCGCCGCACCCAGCCGCCCGCCGGGGGCTTCGCTCCGCCGCTCAGCAGGCGTCGAGGAACCGGTCCAGTACCCGGACGCCGAACTTCAGCCCGTCCACCGGCACCCGCTCGTCCACGCCGTGGAACATCCCGGCGAAGTCCAGCTCCGGCGGCAGCTGCAGCGGCGCGAAGCCGAAGCAGCGGATGCCGAGGTCCTGGAACGACTTGGCGTCCGTCCCGCCCGAGAGGCAGTACGGCACCGCGCGCGCGATCGGGTCCTCCGCCTGCAGCGCGGTCTGCATCGCCTCCACCAGCGCCCCGTCGAAGCTGGTCTCGATCGCCTTGTCCGAGTGCAGGCTCTCCCGCTTCACCCGCGGGCCGAGCACGCTGTCCAGCTCGGCCAGGAACTCCTCCTCGAATCCGGGCAGGAAGCGCCCGTCCACGTGCGCGGTCGCCTGCCCGGGGATCACGTTCACCTTGTAGCCGGCCCCGAGCATGGTCGGCTGGGCGGTGTTGCGCAGCGTGGTGCCGATCATCTTGGCGATGCCGCCGAGCACCCGCAGCGTCTCGTCCATGTTCTCCGGGTCGAGCTTGACCCCGAGCGCGTCGGAGAGCTCGTCCAGGAAGGCCCGGACGGTCTTGGTGATCCGCAGCGGGAACTTGTGCCGCCCCAGCCGCGCCACCGCCTCGCACAGCTCGGTGATGGCGTTGTCGTCGTTCTCCATCGACCCGTGCCCGGCCCGGCCCTCGACCGTGAGCCGCATCCAGTGCATGCCCTTCTCGGCCGTCTCGACCAGGTACAGCCGGACCTGGTCGTTCACGGTGAACGAGAAGCCGCCGACCTCGCCGATGCCCTCGGTCACCCCCTCGAAGAGGTCCGGGTGCTTGTCCACCAGGAACCGCGCGCCGTAGGTGCCGCCCGCCTCCTCGTCCGCGACGAAGGCCAGCACCAGGTCCCGCGGGGGCTTGCGCCCGGTGCGCAGCCGGTCGCGGACCACCGCCAGGGTCATCGCGTCCATGTCCTTCATGTCGACCGCGCCGCGCCCCCAGACGCAGCCGTCCGCGATCTCCCCGGCGAACGGGTCGTACGTCCAGTCCGCGGCGTTGGCCGGCACCACGTCCGTGTGGCCGTGGATCAGCAGGCCCGGACGGGAACGGTCCTCCCCCTCGATCCGGACCACCGTCGACGCCCGACCCTTGGCCGACTCGAAGATCTGCGGCTCCAGACCGAACTCGGCGAGCTGCTCCGCCACGTACTCGGCGGCCTTCCGCTCACCCGGGCCGGAGCCGTCGCCGTAGTTGCTGGTGTCGATCCGGATCAGATCCCGGCAGATCTCCGCGACCTCCGACTCAGCCGTCACCTTCGGCTCGCTCCGCTGCTCGCTCACGGGTCACTCCTCGTCTCTGGCCCGCACGGACGCACCAGCGCGCCACCCCCGGGACCTGCACCCAGGTCGTACGAGCACGTCCGCCCATCCTCCCCCAGCCCCCCACCCGGATCCACCCCCACGAAACACGGCGACACGCCGCCGCAACCCCCACTCCACCTCCCCGACCCGTTTTGGGAGCACAACCCGATCTTTGCTACAGTTACATCTGTCAGCGCGGCCGACGAGGCTGCAAAGACAAACACCCGGTCCGGGTGGCGGAATGGCAGACGCGCTAGCTTGAGGTGCTAGTGCCCTTTATCGGGCGTGGGGGTTCAAGTCCCCCCTCGGACACAGTGCAGTGCGGGTCAGGAGAAATCCTGACCCGCACTTTTGCGTTGGGCCCAAGCCCCCTCGGCCCCGGGGCGGGGTTCAGGCCAGGTCGGGGAGGAGCAGGTGGAGGGCGGACTCCTCGTGCAGGGCGGTGCCGAGGGCGGTCATCGCGGGGGCGAGGGCTTGGTCCCAGGTCGCGGCCACGGGGGTTCCCGACAGTGGGAGGGGTGGGCTTCCCTGGGAGCGGGTGTGGGCGGCGAGCTGTTCGTAGTCGTCGGCCGCCATCCGCCAGGGGCGGGCTCCGTAGCGCTGGATGAGGCGGTTGGCCAGGCTGAGGCCCGGCCAGTCGAAGTCCCCGTGGTAGGCGAGTTCACAGCCGGCCTCGGCGAGTGCGTCCAGGAGTTCGAGGACGACGGTGGCCGCACTGCCGGAAGTGCAGACCAAGGGCGCCGCGCAGGCCGCGTCGGCGGCGGCTTCGACGACCTGCG
Source organism: Kitasatospora sp. NPDC052868 (assembly GCF_044547105.1). NCBI lineage: Bacteria > Bacillati > Actinomycetota > Actinomycetes > Kitasatosporales > Streptomycetaceae > Kitasatospora > Kitasatospora sp. NPDC052868. The sequence continues at coordinate 376,862 of NZ_JBITZW010000008.1, forward strand.
GGTTCTCGCAGATGTGGACGCGGGTGCCCGGTGCCGGTGCGGGGTCGAGGGCCCGCAGGTCGCGCAGGGTGAGATGGGACTCGCTGTGGTGGTCGGCCCGCTCGCGCAGCGCCCGCTCGCGCCAGCCGTCGCCGGCGGGGCGCAGGCCGTAGGTGAGGACGGTGCTGGACACCTCGTCCGGCGAGACGGCGACGAGGCGCCAGAGGGAGCGGCGGCCCGCGGCATCGCCCGGTGGGGGCTCGTCGTGGGCGAGGGCGATGCCGCGCAGGACGAACCGGGCGAGCAGGGTGTCGTCGTCGAGTCCGTGGGCGGTTCCGGTGACGAGGGAGGCGAGTTCGCCTCGGCCGCGGGGCCGTCCCGCGCCGCCCTCGTCGGTCAGGAGCAGGGCGAGGACGTGGACCGCCTGCCGGAGGAGTTCCTTGGCGGCATCGGGTCCGAGGCGCCCTGGGGTGCCGCTGCGGCGGAGGTCGGTCAGCCAGCGCTGTGCCCACGCGTGGTCGGCGAGGGTCGAGGAGGCCAGCGCCGTCGTCGCCGACTCCCAGAGGTCGGAGCGCCGGGCGTCGACGGTGGCGCGGGCGGCGCGGCGGTCGGTGAGTGGCCCTCCGAGCCGACCCACCATGTCGACCAGACCGCTCTGCGCCGCCGTGGCGCGCAGCCGGCTGTCCAGGTCGGCGAGCCGGACGGTGGCCTCGGCGCGAACGACCGGACGGCCGAGCAGCAGGGAGATGGACTCCCGCTGCGCCTGGCCGAGGCCGGTGAGGCGAACGGTTCCGGTGGCCTGCAGGCCGTTGCGTTCCAGCCGGGCGCGGACGGCGGCCCACAGCTCGGCGAGTTCGGGTCTGGACAGCCACTCCCTCGCCTCGGCGGCCGGCGCGTCGGCGGCGTTCATCCGCTCATCAGGCGGCGGTTGCGCCCGTTCCAGGTGTAGTGGAGGGTCGCGACGCCCCGGTGGTGCGGGTCCCGCAGACATTCGTAGATGTGCAGGGACGGCACGTCCGGCCAGTTGCCCATCAGCCGTTCGCTGGTGAGGACGAAGTCGAGGTCGAGGTCGACGAGGATGCGGCCGAGTCGGGCGTGCGTCGGCTCGTCGACCTTGGCGAAGGCGTCGTCGAGCAGGATGACGCGCGGCGCGTGGGGGGTCGACTCCGCGAGGGTGCTGAAGTGGGCCGCCGCCGCGGCGAACAACACCAGGTAGGACAGGACCCGCTGCTCGCCCTGGCTCAGGCCGGTGCGGCCGGTGAGTTTGCGCCTGCGCACGGTCGCGGACTCGTCGACGACCCACGGTTGGAAGGTGAACCAGGAGCGGTAGTCGAGCGCGGTTCGCAGGTGGGCGGCGTACCCGGCGGCGGGGTCGGCCCGGCGGGCGTCCTCGATGCGCCGCTGGAGCACCTCGCGTAGGTGCTCGGACTGCTCACGGGTCCGCAGGCCGGAGGGGCTTCGCAGGAGTTCCACGGCAGCCCGGACGTCGGCGTCCACGGTGTCGGCCAACCGCCAGTCGAGTTCGACGCCGAGGCCGTGCGAGGTGCGGACCGAACGGAGGGTGTCGTTCAGCGCGTTGACCAGGGCACCGGCGGCGAGCACCTGACCGGAGAGGTTGTCGCCGAGCTCTCCGGTGAGGAAGCGTTGGAAGACGTCGCGCTCGCGCTCGGTGAGCCGGGCCCGGGCCTCGCCCGCCTGGGCGGCGATGCGTTCGCCCACCAGGGCGACATCGTGCTGTCCGGTGTCGTCGACGAGCCGGCAGACCTTGACGCCGTCGGGCTCCTCCAGCGCGGCGTCATAGCCGCCGGCGAGCTGGTCACGCAGGTCGTTGAACCGGTTGAGCAGGGTGGTGTCCGAGATGTCGCGTCGTTCGGGATCCAGCGAGCCACGGAGGTGGTCGAGGAGCCCGCGCAGGGCCCTGAGCCGGGTACGCGCGTCGTCGTGCGCCGGGTCGGGCGCGGTCAGCTCGGCGGCACGGCCCGCCAGCGCGGCGCCGCGCAGCACCTCGGGGGCGGCGAGCGCGGTGCGCAGTTCTCGGCCGCGCTGGATCACGGCCGTTTCCTGAGTGCCGAGTTCCTCGCGGCGGACCTGTTCGTCCTGTTCGGCGCGGACCCGCCTGTCGTGCAGCTCCGACGCCTTGGCCCCGGCCCGGGGTGCCTGGTCGGCGGCCGCCGCCAGGCGCCGGCCGATGGCGTCTTCGGCGGCGAGGAGCTGCTGCTCGGAGGCGCCGACGCTCTCCTCCAGCGTGCGGATCTCACGCCGTGACTCGGCCAGCTCGCCGCGACGCCCGGCGTAGGCGGAGGCCGCGGCCGCCCGGCGGGTGCGAGCGTCCTCGAAGCCGCCGCGTTCCGTCCGGTGGTCGATGACCATCCGCCCCGCGGCGAGGAGGTCACGGCGCAGGCGCCCGGTTCCGGCCGTCAGATCGCGCAGGGCCTCGCGCACGGTGTCCAGCAGGGCCGGGTCGACCGGTAGAGCGTGTGCGGTGGCGGTGGCCTCGGACTGTCGGCGGGCCGCCGCACTCGCGGCGCGTGCCTGGTCCGCCCTGGTCGCCGCTGCGGCCGTGGCCTGGGCGAGGGCGTCCTCGGACTGTTCGGCGGCGGCCAGCCGGGCCCACGCGTCGGTGAGCGGCTGGGTTCGCGGCAGGTTGCGCAGGGTGGTGGTCAGTGTGCCGAGGCGGTCCGTCAGCTCGGTGAGTCGGGCCCGCTCCTCGTGCAGTGCCTGCCGCGCGGCGCCGATGCGGTCGGCGAGTTCGGCGATGTGGCGACGGCGGGTGGCGGCCCGGGACTCCGCGCCGACGTACTCGGCCTGCGCCTTGGTGTACGCGCCCCGGGCGACGCCGAGCCGCCACCGCCCGTCGGGGCTGATCGCGCTGTGGGCGGTCTCGTCGAACGGTGCGCCGACCGGTACCAGGGCGACGGACGCCAGCAGGGCCTCGACCCGGTCGGCCGTCACTGCGCCGCCGGGTGCGACGGCCGGGCGCAGCGCCGCCGTGAGGGTCGGGCTGTCGGCGACCGCGGGGCCCGGGCGCAGCAGGGTGTCCTGCGTCAGCGGGTCGAGGAGGGCGCCCTCGGCGGTGATCCAGGCGTCGAGCAGCCCGCCGGCCTCGAGTGCCGCCTCCAGTCCGGCCTGCTCCGGCGCGGTCAGACCGTCCGCGAAGTCGACGGTGCGGTACAGCGGTGCCCCGGTCTGCCCGGCGTGGGCCGCGGTACGGTGCGCGGGGCGGGGCGGCTCCGGGTCCGTCCGCTGCTCCCACGCGTGCTTCTCGCGGAGCATCTCGTCCAGCGTCGAGGAGAGGCCGTGAACCCGGAGGGTCGTCCGGTCGCGTTCCTCGGCGAGCGTGTTCAGGGCGGGGGTGGCGATCCGCTCGGCGGACCGTGCCACCACCTCACCGACGTCGGCGGGCAGGGCCTGGTCGGCAAAGGACCCGTCACCGGACTCGTCGCGCGCCACCAGCGCGCGGAGGTCACCCGGCGGGCCGTCGGCCTCGCCGGAAGGCGTCCCGGCCAGCCGTTCCAGGTGCTCGGCCCAGGCGATGACCTGCGCCGCGTAGCCGTCGCCGGCGGCCAGCACCGCGAGGCGGCGGTGCCGGACCAGCTCGGTGGCCTGCTCGGCCTGTTCGCCCAGCCGTTCGCGTTCCACGTCCGCGTCGCGCGCGGTGGCGGCAGCGCTGCGGGCGTGGGCCAGCAGGCCGGAGAGTTCGGCGACCGTTCTCATTCTGGCCTTGACGACCGGCTCCGCGGTCGTCAGTGAGGCGTCCCAGAGCCGCAGTGCCTCGGCCAGTGCCTCCGTGTCGTAGGCGGTCACCCGGTTCCGCCCGACCGGACGGGCGACGCCGTCGGGGTCGAGCAGCTCTTCCTCGCCGGCGGGCTGGAGGACGACCGCGGGGACGGACGACTGCTCCCCCAGGTGGGCGGGACCGATGCCGGACCGCTCCGCCGCGTCGCGCAGGTCCCGGTGTGAGTCGCCGAACCGTCGCAGTGCGGTGCCGACCCGGTCCGCTCCGGCGGACACCGCGGCGCCGGCGGCATGCTCGCCCTCGTGGGCCACGCGCAGCATCTCGAACGCCGCCTCGGCCGCGGCCCGCACGGCTGCGACGGTCCGGCGCCGCTCGCCGAGTTCCTGGAGGCTGCGGTAGCCGGTGCTCTGGCGCAGGGCGGAGAGCTCGGCCTTGGCCTCCTCCTGCTCGGTGCGCAGCCGGTCGTGGACCGCCGTGGCCTCGGCCTCCTCGATCCGCAGCCCGCCGACGAGTTGGGCTGCGTCACCGGCCGCCTTGCGCCGGTCGGCGAGGGCCGCCAGTTCCCTGTCGACGGCGCCGGCCCGCCGGCGCAGCACCCCGTGCAGGTAGCCCCGGTAGCCGCCGAGGAAGTGCCGCAGCGCCGTGTCGGTCTTCTCCAGCCGGCCGAGGTCGTCGCGGACGCTGTCGAGGTCGTCGAGGTTGCGCGCGACCTTCTCGACCACGTCCTCGTCGAGTGCGGGAAGGGTCTCGCTGAGGACGGTGACCAGCCCGCCGGACTCGATGCGGTCGCCGATCGTGGGGCGGCGCAGCCGGTGCAGCAGCTGGGTGAGGTTGCGGTAGCGCGCGCTGTCGGTGAGGCCGAACAAGTCCCGGGCCACGCGTGCCCGGTGGTCGGTGGGCCGTTCCAGGACGTTTTCGGCGCCGACGACGGTGCGCAGCCGGTCGAGCGACAGCGGCTGCCCCGCCTCGGCCAGGAGCAGGTCCGTACCGACGCGCCGGGTGGTGGTGAAGAAGTAGGGCTTGGCGGTGTTGGTGGACTTCGAGGCGCGGACGGCCGCGCCGATGGTGAGGAACCGTTCGGCGCCCTCGGCGTCGGTGCCGCGGAACTCGACCCAGAGGTAGCCGAGGCGGTTGGTCTGTTCGAAGCCGTCGAGCATCAGCCAGGCGAGCGTGGTGCGACCCGTTCCGGTTGCGTCGAGGGCTCTGGCATCGCCGTCCAGGAGGTAGGGCAGCAGCATCTCCAGAGCCTTGGACTTCCCCGCGCCGTTCTTGCCGCGCAGCAGCAGACGGCCTTCGCCGAAGAGGAACTCCTGTTCGTCGTACTGCCAGACGTTGCGGATGCCGGCGCGGTGCAGCCGATAGCGGTGGGCGGCGTGTTCGTGCGGCGCGGCGGGTGTGGACTGGCGGCTCACGGTGTCGGCTCTTTCTGTGCTGGTTCTCTCTGTGCCGGCTCTTTCTGTGGACGGACCGAGACGGTGGTGGCATAGCGTGCGGCCGCGGCGAGCAGCACGTGGCCGCTGACCGGATGGCCGCGGGCCGCCGTCACTTCGGTGACGGGCCGGCCGTCCGAGGAGCCGCTCGGGTGATCCTGCGGGAGTCCGTGGCCCTCGGACCGCAACGGGCCCGCGGAGGCCACCAGCCGGACGCGGATCAGCAGGTCGAGCACGTCGGTGTGCAGCGCGCCCAGGTCGTCCAGGTAGCCGCGCTGCCAGTTGCCGCGACGGCCGTACTCCTCGACCAGGTCGCGCAGGATCTCGTCGACGAGCCCGGGCGGGATCGGGACACCGATGACCAGTCGGCCGCCGACCGCCGGGTGGCCGGCGCCATCGGGCCTCAGGTGACGCACGAGCCGTTCCACCAGCAGCAGCGCGGCCTGGGCGACCGTGCCCGTGCCGGGGAAGGGGAGGTCCGTCAACTCGTCGTCCGGGTCGACCAGGACGACGCCTTCGGCCCTGATCTCGGCCTCCAGGCCCAGTAGTTCGGAGAACGCGTGGGCCTCCCGGCGCTGCCGGGTGCGAAGCCACTCGCGCTCACCGTCGGTGAGGTCGTCGAGGTGGACGACCGGGGTCTCGACCAGGCGCCGCCGTACGTAGGTGCGCGGGCCGCCGAACCCGGGATCGGCCGCGCGTCGGATCAGGTCGGCTCCGTCGCGGCTCTGTGCGAGCGGACCGGCGGTGATCGACCGTGCGATCTCGCGGTCCACGGTGAGCAGGGCCTCGCCGCCGCGATCCTCCGTCACCGATCCGACGCTGCCCTCGGTCTCGGTCAGCACCCCCCAGTCGACGAGCTGTCGCAGCGCGGCGGCCAGCGTCCGCTTCTCGACCTGCCGACCGGTGTCGGCCAGGTCCAGGCCCGCGTCGACCGCTGCCGCCCGCAGATCCGCCACCAGGTGCGACAGCAGGATCTGCTCGGGTGCGGTCACCAGCACCGCGAGGGCGAGGGTGAGGTAGGAGTAGGTGCGCGGGGTGAACGGCGTGCCGGTCGAACGGACCAGGCGGTGTCCGGCACCGGGGCCGAGCCCGGCCTTGAACAGGCGGGCGAACGAGGCCTCCACCACCAGGCGGTAGCCCAGCACCTGCTGGAAGCGCTGGGAGAGCCAGTCCACGTGCCGTCTGATCAGCGGGAAGGTGTCGGCGTGCGGCCCGTCCGCGGTCACCAGCGGGTGGGCGAGGAGCAGCCGGGCGGCGGCCCGCCGTTCGGCGGCCAGGGCGACGTCGTGCGTGGAGGGCAGGACCATCAGGCGCCCACCTCCACGCCGGCGGTCTGCTGGGCGAGGCCCGGACCGGCGGGGTCCTGAGCCACAGGGTCCTGAGCCGCAGGGTCCTGGACGGCAGATGCCGGGACGGCGGGGCGCGGCAGGACAGGACCGCCGTATCCGCAGACCGTGATCTCCAGGTCGTCCACCACCAGGTCGCCGTCCACGGAGTACAGCACCGAGGCGGCGCCGAGGACCCGGCGGGCCGTCAGCCTGATGTCCAGTTCGGCGTCGCCCGCGGAGATGTCGTCCAGCGCGAAGTCGGGCACCTGGTCGACCCCGTGAACGGATCGCCGCACCTGGGCGTTGCCGAGGGCGGAGGCCAGCAGCTCCAGCAGCAGCGTCATCGCGGCGGACGTCAGCCGGACCCGCCCGAACCGGCCGGAGGCGCTGCGAAGCTCGTCGGCCGCGGCCTGCCGGGCGGCGGCGCGGGCCTGGGCCTCCTCCAGCAGACGCCGCTTCTGAACGGAGTGGTCCTCGACGGCGGCGGAACGGCCACGCTGGGCACGGCTCCCCCGCTCGCGCAGGGCCACCGGTACGTCGACGACCGGCCCGTTCCACCAGCTCACGTAGGCGGGCACCGTCCCGTCCGGGTCCGGTGCCACCCCCAGATGGCGGGCCCCGTAGAGGCCGAAGGCGGCGACCGCGAGATCGTGCGCCCCGTCCGGGTCGGCGGCGTCGAACCAGGCCGCGAGCCGCAGGAGGTCCCGGCGTCTCGACATCTCCCCCGACGCCGAACGCAGCATCCGCTTGGCGTTGGCCAGCAGGGACTGAAGAGCCCGGAGCGTGGCGTCCCGGAGCTGGTCGACCTGGCTTCCCTGGCCGTCGGCGTCGACGAACCAGCCGCGCAGCCCCTCCCAGTCGGCGAGCTCGCGCCCGCGGCTGCGCTGGACCTTCGTCGCCGGACCCGAGGCTCCGGACGGACTCGCGGCGAGTGCGGTCAGACCGACCGCGTGCTCGTCGATCCGCTGGAGCAGTCCCGGAAGGACGGGCCAGAGTTCCGTGAGACTCGCCGCGATCCTCGGCGACCGGTAGGACACGTCCTCGGTGATGGCCTCCACATAGTCGAGCAGCAGCCCCTTGAAACCCTGGTACTCGTGGCCGTCCAGGTCATAGCGGGTCAGGACCTGCCCCAGGTAGGCGTAGAAGTCCCGTACCGACTCCGCGAACCCGGCGAACTGCACGAACAGCGTGCTGACCTGTTCCAACGCGCCCTGCGGATCGGCCCCACCCGGCTGCCGCACGGCGGCGAGGAGCTCCCGCAGCCCGCGGTCCACCAGCGCCAGCAGCTCGCTGCTCACCTCGCGGGCCGCGTCCGCGCCGGCGAGCACCTCGTCGGCGTCCCGCTGCACCCGCTCGCCGGGCTTCGAGAGCTGGTACCGCGCCCGCGAACGCTGGTAGTCGGCGATGCTGGCCGCCTTCACCGCGTGTGTGCTGCGCAGCAGGTTGCCCCACTTCACCAGCTGTTCCAGCCTGGCGGTGAGCGTCTCCGAGTCGGGCGTCCGGGCCGGATCGCCCCCCGCCACGAGCTTCGCCAGCACATCCGGGACCGCCAGATCCGCGAGCAGGGTCGAACAGAACACCCGCATGACCGCCACGTACTCCTGGCGCTCGGGCGCGCTCAGATACGCGTAGGCGGTGAGGCGCTGCCACAGCCGGTCCTCATCGGATCCGCCCTCCGACAGCCCCTCACCGTCTCCGTGACCCCGTGGCTGGTGGGACTGCTGCTCCATGCGGGTGAGAGTAGCCTCCGGCACCGACGCTTCGGACCCGCTCGATGGAATCCGGACGGCGCATCGAGGCGAACGACGCAGCGTCCCGCACCCGGAATCCCCCGCCCGGCCGGGGAGCCGGGCGGGGACGGGGGTGGGGTCAGAAGGTGATGGTGCGGCCCTCGGCGGAGGCCTGGCGGGCGGTGTAGGCGACGCCGTGGACCTTGAGGCCGGCGGGGTCGAGGAGGGTGATCGCGCCGCCGTGGTTGCCGAGCTCGAAGGCGCCGGCGCGGTGGACGGTGAGGGTGGCGCCGGGGGCGAGCGGGCCGGCCGGGAGGGCGAGGCGGTGCTTGGCCAGGTCGGCGAGGTGCCAGCCGGTCAGGTCGACCGGGCCCGAGGAGGTGTTGAGGACGGTGACGGTCTCGTCCTCGGGGGCCGGGCCGACCGGGTTGACCAGGGCGGCGACGATGCGCAGCGGGATCTCTCCGCCGGTCGGGTCGACCGGGCGCGACGGGGCGTCGGCGATCGGGTTGCCGTGCTCGTCGTCGGTGTGCCAGGACTGGGACTGGAAGGCGAGGAAGACGGCGACCCAGCGGTTCTCGGCGGGCAGGTGGATCAGCAGGCCGCCGTCCTGGAAGACGCCGTTGTCGGCGCGGAACTTGCCGCCGTTGCCCTGGTTCATGTGGATGTCGTGGACGCCGTTGCCGGGGCGGAAGCCGAACACCTTGTCGGGAACGGTGGGCTCGGGGCCGAAGCGCTGGCCGAGCAGGAAGACGGCGGCCGTCTGGTCGTTGATCGCGCGCTGCACGTAGTGGTCGAGCAGGTCGGCGAGGTCGTTGTCCGCGCCCGCGAGGTCGGGCGGCAGGGTGCGCAGTGTGGCCGGGTCGAAGAGGTTGCCTCGGATGTAGTCCAGGCTGGCGGTGCCGGGCTTGGAGGGCAGGTCGGTCCAGCCGCTGCCCGGATCGGGGAGCAGCCCGGTGACCGGGTGCCGGAAGTCCTCCACGACGGCGAAGAGGAGGTCCGAGGGCGCCTGCTGGGACTCGACGTTGACCGCCGCCCGGTAGTCGGTGCCGTGGGCGTCGCGGAGGTGGATCTGGTAGTGCGGGGTGTCGGTGGAGCCCTCGCGGCGGCGCTCGACGGCGGTGGCGGCGAGCACACCGTACTTCTTGATGGGCATGGGCGGGTCCCTTCGGGGTCGGGGGTGGGGCGGAGCCCCTCCGTTATCCCTTACGAGAGGCCTCGGGCCACGGTGAATCGACGGATGTTCACCGCGCGTCCGTCGAAAGGGTCTACGGCCGGGCGCCGGTCAGCCGGTGCGTCCGGCGGCGGCCGGGACCGGTGCCCGTCCGGCACCCCGTCCCGTCGCCCGGGCCCGGATCAGCTCGCCGGTGAGGAAGCCGGTCGCGGTGGCGACGATCAGCAGCGGCATCGCGTTGGTGGCGTCGCCGCCGAGCAGCTCCGCCGCGAGCACGGTGCTGGTCACGGGCAGCCGGGTGACGGCCGCGCCGGAGGCGGCCAGCCCGGCGGCCAGGCCCGGGGCCGTGCCCAGGCCCGGGAGTGCCCCGCAGGCCACCCCGATGGCGGCGCCGATCAGCAGCGCCGGGAAGATCGGGCCGCCGCGCAGGCTGCCCAGGGCGATGCCCCAGCCCGCCGCCTTGCAGAGCGTCAGCGCCACCAGCGCGCCGATCGACCAGGACTGCGGGTCGGCGGCGAGCGCGCCCAGGGTGGCCTGTCCGGAGAGCGCGGCCTCCTCCGGCGAGCGGCCGGTGAGCAGCGCGAACGCCGTGATGCAGGCGCCGACCGCGACCGCGCAGAGCACCGTCCGCTGTGCCGTCCGGCGCGGGAGGGCGTTCGGCGGGGTCGGCGGGCCGCCGAGGCCGTCCACCGGGACGTGGCCGCCGCGCCCCGGCAGGCGGGTGACGACCGGTACGAGCAGCAGGCCGGCGAGCAGCAGCGCGGGCAGCGGCCACCACCAGGGCGCCCGGTCGAGACCGACGGCCTGCGGGAGGCTCTCCCAGACCCAGTGCTGGAGCTCGTGTTCCAGGCTGACGAAGCCGAAGGCCGCCAGCGAGACCGGGATGCCGACCACAGTGGCGATCAGCAGCAGTCCGAGGTATCCCCTCGTCAGGACCACGTCGCTCAGGGTCGGATCGCCGACCGGTTGCTGGGGCATGCCCGTTCCTCCCGCTCCCCGGGCCGCCACCACCCGGGCCGTCCTGCGACGTCCCGCTCCTACGGCGTCCCGCTCCTGCGGCCGAGTCTCGCCCGGGGGCGACGGGCCTGCACGGCGGCCGCCGGCGCGCACCGGCGCGTCCCGGTCGGGTTGCGCCGGACGGGTGACCGGAAACGGGCAGAACGGGACGGACGGGCAGGTCTGGCAGGTCGGGCAGGTCGGGCAGCGGGCGAGACGCACGCGGTGCCCGGACTCCGTGGGGAGTCCGGGCACCGTCAAAAGCCGGAGGCAACGTCAGGAGCAGGGTCAGGGCTGCACCTGTCGGGTCTCCCCCAGCGCGCTCTCGATGCCCTGCACCATCCGCCAGAGCGGCGCCCGGCGGCTGGCCACCAGCACCACGACCTCGTCCGGCTCGGCGTCGCCGCCGTCCGCTGCGCCCTCGGCCGCCCGGTCGCTCCAGGTGCCGGTGACGAAGGCCATCGCCGCGTCCACCTCGACGGTCCAGTCGCTCTCCCCGCCCGAACGCAGCCAGGTCCGCAGCGCGTGGTTGTGCGCGGCGACCACGGCGGCGGCGATCACGTCGGCGCGCAGCGCCCCGTCCGGCCGCCCGTCGTAGCGGCCGCGCAGGTAGTGCGCGAGCGTGTGCTCGTACCGCCAGACCACCGACAGCTCGTACGCGCGCAGGCCGGGCACCTTGCGGGTGAGCCGGTAGCGCTGGACGGAGAAGGACGGCTGCTCGGCGTACATCCGCAGGACGAGGCGGGCGGCGTCGCAGGCGTGCTTGACCGGGTCCTCCTCGCCGGTGCCGGACTCCAGGAACTCCGTCATCTCGGCGAGGCTGCGCTCGTGGTCGGGAAAGACCACGTCCTCCTTCGCCGGGAAGTAGCGGAAGAACGAGCGCCGGCCGACACCGGCGAGCGAGACGATGTCGTCGACGGTGGTCTGTTCGAAGCCGCGTTCCAGGAAGAGCTCGAAGGCTGCGGCGACGAGCGCTTCGCGCATCGCCGGCTTCGACGGCCCGTCGTTCATGGGCTGGTCCTGTTCTTCCTGCTCGCTCATTCCCCGGAACATAGCATCGGCCTCGAACAGCCGGACTGCCGTGTACTGCCGCGCGCGGTGGTGTGCCGCGGGTGGGCTACGGCAGGTTGCGGGCCATCACGATCCGCTGGATCTGGTTGGTGCCCTCGTAGATCTGCGTGATCTTCGCGTCCCGCATCATCCGCTCCAACGGGTAGTCCCGGGTGTACCCGTACCCGCCCAGCAACTGCACCGCATCCGTCGTGATCTCCATCGCCGCATCCGACGCGAAGCACTTCGCCGCCGCCCCGAAGAACGTCAGATCCCCGTCCCCCCGCTGCGACTTCGCCGCCGCCGCATACGTCAGCTGCCGCGCCGCCTCCAACTTCATCGCCATGTCCGCCAGCATGAACTGCACACCCTGGAAGTCACCGATCGGCTTCCCGAACTGCCTGCGCTCCCGCACATAGCCCTTCGCGT
>NZ_JBITZW010000009.1:0-321119 GCF_044547105.1 Kitasatospora sp. NPDC052868
ATGCGGGCCCAGGCGCGGAAGTTGCCGTGGGCGGCCTGCTTGTCGACCAGGGCGATCAGATCGGGGTCGACGCCCTCCCACAGCGGGTGGAAGGCAGGGATCGTCGCGAGGACCTCCGGCAGGGTGAGCGGGACGGCGTGCTGCCAGATGTAGACGCGGGAGGCGAGCATCGGCTCCCGGCGCAGGACCTTCGCGCAGCCGTCGCCGCCGGCGAAGACGACGGCGATGTCGGTTGAGGGGTCGTCCCACAGGTAGCGCCAGTACTCGAAGCACTCGCGGGACATCCACTGGGCCTCGTCGCAGACCAGGACGTGGAAGGTGCGGGCCAGGGCGTCCTTGAGGACGGCGTCGAACTCGATCGGCCGCGCCGGCGGCTCCCCGGGCAGGCCCAGGGCCCGGAACAGTTCGTGGCGGATGTCGCGCGGGGTCGGGCGGGCCCGGAACGCGATCCGGTAGGTGTTGTGCGGCGCGAGCAGGCGCAGCGAGGCGTTCACGGACAGGGACTTGCCGTTGCCCGCGGCGCCGGAGATGCACATCATCGCCCTCGCTTCGAGGGTGGCGGCGATGTTGTCCCGGGCGGTGCGCAGCGCCTCGGTGGCCACGACACGGGCGTCGGCGAGGTTCAGGTAGTGGTCGGTGCGCTCGGGGGGCAGCATGCCGGGACGGACGGCGGGCACGGTGGACACGTGCAAGCTCCTTGGGTGGGTGCGGGGCAAGAAGGGAAGGGGCGGGCAGGGAGCGCGGCCTGCTGGACGGTCCGGTGGACGGGGCTTGGGAGGCCCCGCACGAACCCATGACGGCGCGGGCGCCGGAGCTACCTAGGAGGGCCTTCGCGGCCCGCCTTCCGGTGTTCCATTCGTGCGCCGGTCCGGTCGGTGACGGGGCAGGACAGGTGCGCGCCGGGTTGCTGGTGTTCCTGCTTCAGGACGGCGGCACGGGATCCGCCCGGCCACCGTCTGCGGACCCGGGCCGGGGGCAGGGCTTGGGCCTGGCGGGGGTCCTGGGGCGGGGCAGGACCCAGCCGTCGGGCAGCGGGGCGTGCGGGATCAGGCCGGGCAGGGCCAGGGCCCGCAGGTCCCGGCCGTCGGCCGTCGCCAGTTCCTCCACCGCTTCCGCCGCTGTCAGTGCCTGGAGCGGTTCGGGGGTTCGGGCAGTGGTGACGGCCGCGAACCGCTCGGTGCGCAGTCGTTCGGCGGCGGCCAGCGCCTTCTTCAGCCTTCGCTGCTCTGCCGATCTGGTGCGGCGCACGGCGGCGCGCTGCTCGTCGGTGGCGGCGTCGGACAGGTGGGCGGCACCGAGGTGGGTGCCGGTGACGGCGTCGACGATCTCGACCTCGTGGGCGTGGTGAGGCAGATACCGGACCCGGACCTTGATCCCGTCGTCGGCCAGGCCCTGCATCCAGTCGCCGACGTAGTACCGGCCCCGCCAGTACACGCCGCTGGTGGTGAGCGTGCGGGCTCGGCCGTCGTCCTCCAGCGTGAACGCCCACAGCTGCCCCGGCTTCGGGTCCTCGATCGGCGTGGGGTCCTCCAGCCACGCCTGTACAGGGGTGCGGCCGGCCAGGGCCGGTGAGGTGTGCTCGGTGTTCCACCAGCGCACCCAGTCCAGCAGCAGTCGAACGAACGCGGAGAACGTCAGCGGCGCCGTGTCGTCCTTGGCACGATCACGGCGGCGCAGCGAGGCGGTGGGGGCGTGGGTGTAGCGGGGCAGCGAGGCGAAGAGCATCCGCTCCGCGCACCGGTTGAGGTTCTCCACCGTGCCCTTCAGGTGCGGGGTGTAGGCGGGCAGGTCGTGCACGGGGACGGCGAACGCGCCGAGCGCGGAGGCAACCGTGCGGGAAAGGAAGTCCTTACCGCGGTCGATACGCACCAGCGACGGAAGGCCGCCGACCGGCCCGTAGGGGCCGTCCGGCTCGTCACGGGCGATCGCGGTGCGCAGCGCCGCCAGGATCGCGTCCCGGGACGGGGTGTGCGGAGTGATCGCGACGCCGGTGACGGCGTCGTGGGCGCAGTCGATGAACCAGGTCACCCACGGGCAGACCAGCTCGCCGTTCAGGTCGACCTCGACGGGGACGTGCTTGTGGTCGCCTTCCCAGCAGGCATTGCGCCACTGGCGGGGCCGGCGCAGGTGCACGTCGTGGGCGCGCCGGGCCCGCTCCCCACCGGCCAGGGCCGCGCGCTGGCCCGGGTTCAGGTCCCGGCGGATCGCCCGGTGCAACGACGCCAACGACGGCACCGCATCCAGTGCGGTCGTCTCCTCCTGGTCGCCCGCGGTCGCAGCCGCAACGCGGGCCTCGGCGAGGAGCTCGCGGTGCACGGCGGCTGCGTTCCCGCACCACAGGATGAGCCGGGCGTGCAGCCCGGGGGTGATCGTGAAACGCTCCCGCCCCTTCGTACCGGTCCTTCCTTCGGTACGCGCCGCGGCCAGCCAACGCCAGACGGTGCGCAGCGACACCCCCACGGATTCCGCAACAAGCCGTACGTGACCGGTTGTCAACTCGCCCCTCGTATCCAGGGCCAGCAGTCGGTCCACCGCCTGCTGCCGCGCGAGCGCAACCGGCACCACCCGCCCAGCGCCGGCTGCTCCGTCCTCCTCCCGCATGAACACCGCCCCCACTCCCCCGGCCGCTGTGAGAACCCGTGCCCCTCCGGCGCGGGCGCCTTGTATCCAGGAAGCCGGAGTCTGCGTAGGCGTGACACCGCAATCGGCATTCCGCTGACACCAGGGTGGGTTGTGCGGTACACGCACCGTTCCGAGACAGCAGCGGGCCGTTCCTGCGGGTCGGCGGGAAGCAACTGGACCAAGCCGCTCGGGGTGTGCTCGCCTGCGTCGGTATGGACGGCACGGACCTCTGGCTGCTGGCGGGCAAGGCAAGTGGGTGCTTGATCGGGCTGGTCGCCTCCTGGGCACTCGGCACCCGGGTCGGTAGGGCTGTTCACCGGCAGACTGGGGCCATGACCTCCTCCTCGGCGAACCTTGTCCCCGACCCCGTGCCCCACCTCCGGCCGGAGACCGACGGCAGCCTCGCGGACATTCTGTGCCGCACAGCCGCCCAGCTCGGCCTCTCCCTCCCCATGCCGGAGGACAAGTGGGAGCGTAAGGCGGAGTTCAGCAACGACGGTCGGCGCGTGGTCGTGCTCTTCCTCCGCGATGAGCGTGGCTACTGGGTGCGCTGCCACAAGCAAGGCGCTTGGCTCGCCGCCGGAGTGACCACGGAGCTGATCGCCGTGGTCCGGTGCGCGGCCGCCTGGATGGGCGGCGCGGACCTCGAACAGACCCAGGCGGTCGCCCCGTTCATCCAGTTCGGGAACTGGGCCGTCGCCCACGAGCGCGAGCCGCTCGACCCAGTCGAACTGGCCTGGTGTCACAGGCTCGACTCCCTCCGCCTGTCGCCGTGGGACCGCAGCCCCCGCAGCCTCGCGCTCTTGGAGGCGGCTCATGCCCGACCGGAACTGCGTCGGCTGACGCCGGTCACCAGCCACTTCATGCTCTGGTTCTCCACACGCGCCGATTTCCCGTATGCCCGGGTCGGGTATTCGATCGATCCGCTCCCTGACGGGCGATACGTCGTACGAGACAAGGGGGACGTCGTCATAGACACCGCGAGCCCTGAGGAAGCCGTCGCCCTCGTGGTGTCCGTACTCCCCAAGGACACCGGCCCGGCACACTGACCGGGGCGAGCCGGGGGCCGACCAGGACAGCGGCCCGGGGCAGGACACAGCGGGACGGCCCGGGTGTCCGGACCCGGCCGGCGCCGGACGCCGGTGCAACACAGGCCACCGGGCGGGCCCCAGATGGCCTCTGCAGGTCGATAGGGTGACGGAATGACAGGAGTGCTGGAGTTCGGCGCGCTGCTGGCGCGCCTGATGAGGCATCGAACGCTGGACGCCTCCGTGCTCTCGACAGCAGCCGGTACCGACCTGGAGGAGCTGCAGGCCGTGCTCGACGGACGGCCGCCGACCGGAGGGCTGCTCAGGAGCCTCGGACCGGTGCTCAGCCTGCGCACCGTCGACCTCTTCGTCCTGGCAGGGCAGTCGGTACCCGATGACCTGACACCAGTCACCCGCAATCTGCACTGGTCGGTCAGCCCCGTCGTCTACAACACGATGGTCATGCCCGCCGAGAACCGGCGCCCGCTGCTGGATGCGATCCGGGCACAGCCCCTTGTACGACGGGAGGGACGGGGCGGAACCGGCCGGCCGTACCACCGGTACGATCCGGGCTTCGGCGCGGTGCTCCTGGAACTCACGCACAACCGGAACCTCAACTGGACGTGCACGGCCAAGGCCCTGTACGCGGTGACCGACGGGCGGATCTACCTGGCGACATCCACCATCGGCGGGATCGGCCGCGGCACCGTCGAAGTGACCCCCGAACTGGTCGCCGGCTTCGCGGGCCTGCTCGGCATTCCCGCCCCCGACCTGGCGGCGCTCGGCGGCATCCGTCTCCCGGACGACCTGCCACCGCTCCACCCACGGGCCGCCGACGTGGCCGCCGTCATCTGGGAAGCCCGACGCCTCACCACCGCCCAGCTCAAGGAAGTCCACTCCACGTCCCACCACCTGGCCGGCCACTGACCCGGCCACCCACCCAGGGCTCCGGGAACCACGAGGCCAGCCGCGACCGCGAACAGCCACCGGCACAGCACCGGCGTGCCGCCGAACGTGGACCGGCCGGATCGCTAGGCGCACAGGTCTGTTACCTGCCTTGCAGGGACGAGGCGCCTGCACCGGCCACGTCAGACCGGGGACCGTTGCGCATTCGCGGAGAAACCTCGCGACCCGGGAACCCTGCCAACCCAGCCACACGGGCCGAGCCGGCGATCTGCATAGGGATCTGCATCAGGATGTCACCGGGCAGCGTCTCCGGATGTCACCACGCATCCGCATTCCCGTGACACCCGGCGCCCCCGCTCCCACACGCCGCGGCAGCAGGGAGCCGATGACACCCACCGCTCCCCCAGTGACAACAAACCGCAGATTCGCACCGGGGCACCACGGGGACGGGGCGCAACCGGGGCGCAGCCGGGTTCTGTCCCCGGGGGCGGTCTGCTGGGACTCCCCGGGGGACGGTGCGGTGCCCTGGCGGGCCCCGTGCGGGGCGGGGGGCCGGAGGGATGGGTGGCGGCAGAGGCCGGGTGGCGGCTCGGGCTCGGGGTTCGGCGGCGGGCGGCGGGGCGCTCCGCACGGCGCCGGGCCGATCGCGGGCAACCGGGAGCTCGCCCGGGGCGCGGGGCCGGCTGTCAGTACCTGTGTCTAATCCCTTGGACGACAAGAAACCCAGGGTGAAATCGAACAGGTCCAGTGAAGAGGCTGCCGGTCCGTCTACGAGTGCGGTGCCGTGTGGACGATCGCAGAAACTCGGCTGCCGACGGCGTCCCCGCGTGGCTAACCTTGCTTCGTGGAAGATCGAGAAGTGCTCGTTGGCGGCGTGAATCGAGTCGTCCGGGAAGGCAACCTGGTCCGGCGCCCGGCCAGCCCCTGGAGTGTCACCATCCAACGCCTGCTCGCGCATCTGCGCGAAGCGGGATTCACTGGCGCGCCTCGCCCGTACGGGCTCAGCGACGACGGTGCCGAGGAATTGGTCGAGTACCTTCCTGGAAAGGTAGGGCACGATTTTGCTGCACCCGAGGTGCGGAGCGATGCTTCGCTGGTCGCCGCAGGACGCCTGCTGCGTGACTTCCATGACGCCTCCGCCGGGTTCGCTCGGGAGCGCGGCGATGTCTGGCAGCTTCCCCAACGCGAGCCGGCGGAGGTGATCTGCCACGGTGATGCGGCGACGTACAACACGGTCTTCCGAGAGCAGCTGCCTGTTGCCTTCATCGACTTCGACACGGCCCACCCCGGCCCCCGACTGTGGGACGCCGCCTATACCGCTTATCGCTTCGTCCCGTTGTACGCCCCGGACGAGGTGGAACACACCTTGCCGATTCCGGAGGCAGAGCGCCGCCTTGTCCTGTTCGCCGACTCGTACGGTCTGTCCCAGGAGGAGCGGGCCCAGCTGCCTTCCACGGCGGCGAAGCGGTTGAGAGCGCTTGTCGCTTGGATGCACCAGCATGCTGCTGAGGGTCATCCGGCGTTCAGCCGACACGTGGCGGAGGGCCACGACCGCCGCTACCTGACGGATGCCCAGTGGATCGAGGACAACTTCGCCTCCAGTGCCCCTGATGCCCGGGGCCGGCATTCGTAGTCACGGCATACTGAGCTTGGATCACATCATCGGCCAGACGAGGGTGGCGGCGCGGGCGAATCCCCTGACAAGCGGGGTGGGGCCGTACGAACGTGGACGAGCCGGGCTCCCGGCGGGTCCGGGCCCCGGCCGTCGGGAGAGCTCCGAGAGCGATCAGTCCCGGCTTCGCGGGATGCGGCTGGCTAGCCCTGCGGGACTGCCGTTGTGTGATGCGCCTGGTCATGAGCGTGATTGCGGCCGAGGTGATCAGTGCTTCGGAGTGCTGGATGAGGCGTTCGTAGTCGCGGGCGTGTCGGCGGGCGTGCATGGCCCGGGCGTGAGTATCTGTGGCCCAGATCGAGATCGGCGTGCGGTGGCAGGCGATGGCCGCCACGGACTGGCGCTCGCGGGTGGGCGAGGAGGACGACGGCCCGGACGATGGGCAGGCCTGATTCCGGTCGTGCCCGACCGTGGTGAACGGCCTGACGGGCGTCGGGGGCCGTGTCAGAGGCGGCCGGTTCCTCCGGCCGGTGCGGGGCTGGGTCGGCGGACCGGCCCCGAGAACGATCAGTCCCGCTGGGCTTCGCGGGAGGCCGGCTGACCTGACCTCCGGGACTGCCGCTGGGTGATGCGCCTGGTCATCAGGGTGATCGCGGCCCAGGTGATCAGCGACTCCGAGTGCTGAACGAGCCGTTCGTAGTCGCGGGCGTGTCGGCGGGCATGCATGACCCAGGCGTGCGAGCGTTCGACCACCCAGCGCCGGGGCAGGACGACGAACCCCTTCGCGTCCTTGGGCCGGCTGACCGTTTTGACCGTGAGGTTCAGGTACTTCTTCGCCCAGGTCACGAGCTGGCCGGCGTAGGCGGAGTCTGCCCAGACGATGGTGATCTCCGGGTGCATCAGCCGCAGCCGGAACAGCACTTCCTTTGCCGCGTCGCGGTCGGTGATGTCGGCCGGGGTGACCATGACGAACAGCGGCAGGCCCTTGGTGTCCACGACCAGGTGCCGCTTGCGCCCGTTGATCTTTTTCGCCGCGTCGTAGCCGCGGGAGTCCTTGCCGACGGTCTCGGCGGCCTTCACCGACTGCGAGTCGATGATCGTGGCGACCGCGCCCGGCGCCCGCCCCATCTCCCGGCGGACCCGGGCGCGGAGCTGGTCACGGATCTGCCCGATCACCCCGGCCGCCGCCCAGCGGGCCATGAACCCATAGCAGGTCCGCCAGGGTGGGAAGTCCTTGGGCAGCGCGCGCCACTTGCAGCCGGCGTCCACGACGTAGCGGATGGCGTCCACGATCTCGCGCCGCGGGTGCTTCTCCGGGCGCCCGCCCGTCCTCGTCTCGCAGGCCGGCGTGGGCAGCAACGGCTCGATCAGCGCCCACTCGTCGTCGAAGGTGTCCGAGGGATAGCAGCGGCGGCGCGTCACGGACACCCCTTCCGGGTTCGCAGACAGGCACTCGGCGGGCCCGGCCGCCGCCGGCGGCCGGGCCCGGAGGATCGGTGAGGGTCAGGCCTCGATGTAGTCAGCGATCACGTCGAGCGTGGACTCCACCGAGCTGAGCTGGGTGTTCAGGTGCTTGATCCAGCGGCCCTTGGGCTGCAGGGCGGCGTGCGGGGCGACGACGCCGGTGATGAACCGGCGGATCTCGGTGAGCTTCTCGCGGATCACCGCGACCTCGTAGGCCTGGAGCTCGGCCGGGTCCGAGCAGAACCTGTAGCCGTCCGCCCGACTCCAGATCAGCGGCGGCCAGCCGCGCTCGGCGATGGTGTCGCGCAGGCAGGCCAGCCCGGACCTGACCTGGCTCTTGCTCAGCACCGAGGCCCGGCCCAACTGGTCGAAGGTCAGCCCGGCGGGGCGGGCCTCGAACAGCACCTTGCGGACGGTGTCGGCATGCCGCTCGGCGGCCGCCGACCTGCGCTCGGAGGCGCGTGGCATCGCCTACTCGCCCTGGAGCAGACGGGCCAGCTCCCCGTCCATGTCGACCTTGCCGGTGTCGACCGCGGTCTCGATCCAGTCGAGGGTGGCCCGCACGCGCGCGCAGTTCTCCCGGATCACGGCCTGCTCGTCACTGCCGAGCTGGCGGTCCCGCAGCCCGGGGACCACCCGGCCGGTCGCGGCGACGAACGCGTGGCAGGCGGTGACCAGGTCCAGGAACTCCACCGACCGGTCGATCTGCCGGATCACCGGCGCGAGAGGGCTGGTTTCCTCGAAGTGCTCCCGGGCCTGGCGGCCGCGCTCGACCTGGGCGTGGTTGACCTGGTGGCGGGCGGTGTCGTCGGCCATCGCGCGGGCCGCGACGTCCGGTCGCCGCAGGAGGCCGGTGGTCACCTCCGCGGCGACGTGGTCGTCGCGGGTCAGCTCCTCCACCACCCGCACCTTGTCGGCCGGGGCGACCCGGGCGACCACCTCGGGCCTGCGCAGGAAGGAAGGGGCGACCGCGGCGGCGACCTGGTCGTCGCGGGTCAGCTCCTCGACCACCCGCACCTTGTCCTTCGGCTCGACGTTCGCCATCACCCCGGGCCGCCGCAGCAGGTCGCCGGCCACCTTCGCGGCGACCTCCTCCGACGCGGCCAGGGTGTGGATCGCGCGGACCTTCTCCTCCGGCGAGACCGGACGTTCGACCTGCCGGCCGAGCTTGCGCTTGGCCTCGTCCGGCGTCCACCTGCCGCGGGGCTTCGGCGGGTCGAGGATCACCTCGAACCGCTCCGCCTCGTCCGCGATGCTCGCCAGGATCTCGTGGACCGTGAAGGAGACCCCGCTCTGCCGGCGCTCCTGCGGCCACCGAGACGCGGTCCACCTCGCGCGCTTGACCAGCGAGTACGTCAGTCCGAGGTCATCGGCCACCCTGGCCAGCGACGCCTTAACGGTGAACAGCTCGTCCGCCGGCTCCGAACCGCCCGGCTCGCGCATCGGCTCGATCTCCAGCGCGTAGTCGCCGAGCGTGAACTGGATCTGCCGGGACGTCTCCACGAGCTTCCGCAGCTCGATGATGATCTCTTCGTAGCGGCCGGCGCTGACGCTGCCGACCTTGTCGAACTTCTCGGTTGCCTGAGCCATGTGGATCACACCACCAACTCGCGGGCCGGGCACAGCTGTTGGCCGCGTCTGGACCGGCCTGCCTCCGCGAGGAGAGTCCTGCCGCCGATGAGCCGATCACAACAACAAGCCTGCGGATGAACGGATTTGACCGATTGGAGGCGCACTCGCCGTTCGCTCAACGGTCACGGTGACCGTTCGCCGAACGATTCCCTCCGAGCCCGCCAGGCCCTCATCACGCACCGCCGCGAGCAGTACCGGGCGTTCGAACGCCGATCCACCCCGGCCACCCACCACGCGTCGCACTCCGGGCACTCCACCCGGCCGGCCCCGCTCAGTTCGGCCGCCACCCGCTTCCGCAGCCGCTGGCCCACCCGCCACTGCCTGGAACGACACACCGCCGAGCAGTACAGCGTGCCCGGCGGTGCCTCCGGCCTCAGCCGTACGCCACAGCCCTCGCACCACCGCTCGCCAACCGGCCCGCTGTCCTCGGACACCAGCCCAGGCTAGAGCTCCAAGCTACCCGAAACGGGGGTTCAGACACAGGTACTCAGGACACCGTGCACACGGTGCACCGCATCGGGGCCCGCCCGGCCCCGGCCCCGCACAAGAACGACCGCTCCCGCCGCCCCACCCTGCGCCATCCGCCCCCTGATCCACCCCCGGCAACCGGCACCGACGGCCCCCGCCCGGGGCGCAGCGGGCGGAACAGGGCGGCTTCCGATCACGGGCACAGCGGTCGGCGGGGCGAGGACGGTACAGGGATGCAAGAGCTGTCACGAACTCCCGCCCCCGGCGCGGGGCGCAGCAGGCGGGGCAGGCGGGGCAGGCACCACGCTCCCAGGGGAGGGGCGGGGGCGGGGCGCAGCCTGACACCGCTGCCTCGCCCCTGGCGGGGGCGGGGTATCGGCCTGCGGCCCCGGCACAGCGGGGGCTGGTGGCCTGCGGCCGGCACGGCGGGGGCTGGTGGCCCCGTGGAGGCAGTGGGCGGTGGCCTGACGGCCCGGCCCGGCCTGGGGGCGGGGGTGGGGGCGGCCGGTGCCCCGGGAGGGCAGGGAGGGCGGGGCGGGCGGGCGGTGCCCGGCGGGCCCCGTGCGGGGCAGCAGACCCGGGAAGGCGGCGCCCTGACGGGGCCGTGCGGGAAGGACAGCCGCAGGGGCGACAGGAGAGGCGCTGCGGCCTGGCCGAGCGCTGGGCGGGGCTGCGGGCGGATCCTGATCGGGGCGCAGCAGCAGGCTTCTGGGAGCGGCGGCGAACGGCCGTAACGTTACGTTACGCACTATCTCGCTGCACCGATCTACCACCGCAGCACTCCCCCGGACGGCCGACACCACACCTCTCGGACACCGGGCGGGGATTCGCCCGGCCCGGGAACACCCCCCATCGATGCCAGCCACCCCTGCCCGCGGCCGCGGAACAGCCATGTCCACACACGCTGCGCCCCCGGCCCTGCCCTGCGCAAGCCCCGCCACCCCGCCACCCCGCCGCCCCGCGGAATCCACACCCTGATCCGCACCCGGGGACCGGCGCCGGCCAACAGCCCCCGGTCCGGGGCGCAGCGGCCGGACCGGGCGGGGAAGGCCGGCGGGACGGGGCCGAGGCGGTACCCGGATACAAGAGCCGTCACGGACTCAGGGCCTGCCCTGCGGGGCGGGGCGCAGCCGGACACCCCCGCCCTGCCCTGACGGGGGGCCTGGCGGCCGCGGGTGGGGGTGCCGGGCCTGCGGCCGGCACAGCGGGGGCGGGGGTACCGGGCCTGGCGGCCCGGCGGAGGCGGGCGCGGGCACCGCCGACGGGCCAGCGGACCCGGCAGGACCGGCAGGACCGGCGGGCGAGCAGGCCGGTGGGCGAGCAGGCCGAGCCGGGCGCAGCACGCGGACCGGGCACGCCACCGTGAAAAGGGGGGAAGGTGCCTGGCGCGGGGCGGGGCGGGGCGGGGCGCAGCAGGGCTGCGATCCGGCAGCGGAGGCCCACGGCCCGGCTGGCCGGAGAGCGGGGCGGGGCGCAGCACGGGCGGGGCGCAGCACGGGCGGGGCGCAGCACGGGCACCACCACCTCCTGGTCCTGCGGCTCCTCCTAGTCCTCCAGCACGGGCGGCCTGGCGGCCGCGGTGGGGGTGGCGGCCTGCGGCCGCCACGGCGGGTGGCCGGGGAGCAGCGGGCCTACGGCCCCGCCGGGGCGGGTGGCGGGTGGCGGGCGCGGGGTGCGGGGCAGGGGGAGGGGCAGGGGGAGGGCGCGGGGTGCGGGGCAGGGCGCGGTGGCCTGCGGGCCCCTGGCGAGGGCGCAGCGGGCGCTGGGCGGTCCCTCGGGCGGCCTGCGGCCTCCAGGGAGGGGGCGGAGCCGGACGGCGTCCTGGCGGGCTCCGCAGCGGGCCGGGAGCGGCAGCAGGGGGAGGGGCTGGCAGCTGCGGCCGGGGCGCGGCGCAGGGCCCGGGAGCAGCGGGCGGCCGGTGCCGGAGGGTGGGCGAGGGAGCCGGAGGCGGGTGCCGGCGGTGCCCGGCGGGCAGGGGGCCGGCCCCGGCATCGGCCGCGACGGCGGCGGGCGCCGGGGGGCCGTGGCCGTCGCCCGCCGGGCACCGCCGGCACCCGCGTCGGCCCGGCTCCCGGCGCGGCCGGGGCCGGCCCCTGACGGGGCGCAGCGGCCACGGCGCCCGTTCCCGAGAGCACGGCGGGCCGCCACGGCGCCCGTTCCCGAGGGTGCGGCGGCGGCCACCACAGCGCGGCGACAGCACCGGGCGGGTACGGCACAGGCTGCGGCAGGGCGCTGCCCCCCGGGCCGGGTCGGCGGGCCGCCGCCGGGCCCGCACCAACGCCGCTCCGGTGAACCGCACCGGCAGCAGTCCGACCTGCGGCGCAGCAGCGACGCGAGAGGGACCGGCACTCCCCCAGGGGTGAGGCAGGGCAGAGATGCAAGAGCTGTCAGAAACTCCACCCCCGGCCCCGAAAGAGGCAGCACGCGGGCAGCACCACACCCTCGGCGGGCGGTGTGATGTTCGGGTGTGGTGTCAGCGGGATGCGGCTTCGCGTCAACGACTGTCTAGGGGGAAGAGCGGCAGGTGGGGCTATGTAGCCGGGCTGGAATGCTGACGTTGGCCCGCACGGCTCGCTGACGTGTGGCCGCATCCATCGGTGACCTTCCGTCCGCACCTCACAGTGCCGCACGGGCCTCCCGGGCCTCCCCCACCGCCTCCCGGACGTCCGGGTGCGGGTCGTCGGCGAGCCGGTCCAGCAGTCGGTCGACCCCGGGGGTGGACCAGCCGGCGACCGTCCGCACCAGGATCTCCCGGACGACGGGGTCGGGGTGGGCGGCGAGGCGGGCGAGTTCGTCGACCGGGCCCCGCCGGCGCCCGGGCATCCAGAACCAGTTCAGGGCCTCCCGCACCGCGGCCGGGTCGCCCGGGTCCCCGGCGGCCGCGATCCTGGCGAGCAGCACCCGGGTCGGCGGCGCCGGGCCGTCCAGCGGGTGCGGAAGCCGCTCGCGCAGCCGCCGCGAGCCGTACTCGCCGCGCACCCGGCACCCGAAGCAGGTGCAGGGGCGGGTGCCGTGCGCGTCCGGGTGGTACCGCCAGCCCACCACCTGCGGCGCGGCGCGGATCCGGTGCACCTCCCTCGCGTGGAGCGCCCGGGGCACGAACACCTCCCACCCGCGCGGGTCGTCCAGCGCCGCGATCCGCCGCACCGCCTCCGCCGCCGTGACGGTCCGCTGACCGTGCCGCCTCCGCTCCCCGTACGGCCCGAGAAGCACCGCCTGCGCGTCGTCCAGCCGGACGTGGACGGCCACCGTCCCTCCCCGGCTGTCGAACCGGCCCAGCTCCCGCATCCACTGGTGGGTGAGCATGTACGACGGCAGCACCGGGAAGCAGTACACCCCCCGCGCGCCGTCCTGGCCGTGACTCACCGCCCGGATCCCGGCCCGCCGGATCCGCGCTGCGTTCGCCGTGGACGTCAGGTGCACGAACATCGCCATGCGTCGGGATGCTAAGGGCTCGGCTCCGGTTCAGCCACTCGGATTCCGTGTGTGATGTTCGGGTGTGGTGTCAGCGGGATACGGCTTCGCGTCAACGACTGTCTAGGGGGAAGAGCGGCAGGCGGGACGGACGAATCCGACGACCAGTACACGGGCGAACCCCTGACCAGGAGGTCGAGGAACCGCGCGGCGCAGCGAGGCAGAAGGGCTCCCTTGACGCCCCGTCAGCAACCCACTGCACTCACCCCATGCCCAGACACACCACAGCGGCCGGCGCCGCACTTCTCCTGACCGTCCTCCTCACCACCAGCTGCTCCAGCGGCTCCACCCCCGACAGCAGCGCCGCACCAGGCGGCAGCTCCCCCTGCACCAGCGCCACCGACGCACAGATACGCGACGATCTCAACGGAATAGGCAGCAGCCGCCAAGACGGATCATCCACCATGGACGTCGAATTCAGCATCGAAAACCACACCACCGCTCCCTGCGACTACACATTCACGTTCACCTACACCGGCGAAGACGGAAAACAGCACACCATCGACTCCACGAAAAGCCCCGAAGGAAAAGACGCCTGGAAAAACCTGGCCCCGGGAGAACAGCGCGCCGTCGAGTACACCGGTTTAGCAGCCAAAAACGAGAAAGAAGACTGGGAAGACCAGGCCGGAAAAGCCAGCACCGCACACCTGAAAACCTTCACCCGCAAACCCCACACCGGCTGACAACCCGAGACGCAGGGAAGCGCGATCCGGACGCGCTCCGGGAGTCACCGGCGTCTGCAGCTATGTGCAGCCGGGCGCCGGACAGTCCCGGCGAGCGGTCCGGCGACCGAATCCCGGCCAGTGCAGGCAGTGAACATACGGGCCGTTCCGAAATTCGTACGACAGGCGGGCCGCCAGGGGAAATGCGCAGGCCCAGCGCGGGGCGAGGAGCGCCCCGCGCTGGGCCACGGCCAAGGGCGCCGGCCCCCAGGGCGGCCCTGGGAACGGACCGGCGGCGGGCAGGCACGGCAGCGGGCACCGGAGCGGGGACGGCGGCCAGGAACAGCAGCAGGGTGGGGCCCGGCCGGACACCACCACCTCCTGGTCCTCCAGCCCCTCCTGGCTAGCGGGCGGCCCGGGGGCCGCGAAGGAGGAGCCGGCCTGGCCGCTGGGCAGGGGGCCGGCGGCGGGCCCGGATGCCAGCGGCACCGGGACGGTGGTGGCGGGCAGGCGCAGCGGCGGGCCCGCACCGGGCGGCGGCCCGGCAGGCCGGCAGCGGCCGCAGGCGGGCGGCGGCTGTCCGCTGCCACATGATCTTGACCGTTTGCCAAGCGATCTTGACCGCCAAGCCCAGAGTGCCCGCCCTCGGAGCGGGGGTGGAACGAGCAGGAGCCGCTGCGGGATGCGAGCTCAGCAGTACGTCTCGATGAAGAGGAGGACGCGGCCGTCGTCCGCAGTGAATTCGTACGCCTCATGGACCGGCAGGTCTGCGGCGCCGAACCGGGCACGCGCTTCAACCCAGGCGGTCGGGCGCTCGACTACCGCAAGGAAGCGGGGAAGCCACCGCCCGGCCTGGTCGTCGTAGTAGGTGCCCATCGACATCATGTCGGCGTCGACTGCGAGCCGCTTGGCCCGGCGAGGGTCCAGCGGCCCGCGGGCGAGCCGCCAGTAGCAGCCGCCGGCGTCAGTGAAGCCACCGGCCGTCACGGGCGGGTGGACATGCGAGCCGCCTGACTCCTCCGCCACCGGTGACGGCATGGCTGCCACAACCTCGGCGAAGGTCGCGGCGCGCTTCTGCTTCTTCGACACCCGCCCAGGATGCCAGAACCGCTCCCGTCGACCATCCGTCAAGATCACCTGGCAAACGGTCAAGATCACGTGTCAGAGGACAGCGGCCCGCCGCGAGGGGGTGCCGGCCTGGCGGCCCGGCAGGGGGTGGCCGGAGACCGGGGCCCGGCAGCCAGGCAGAGGGCAGGCGGCCGGACGCAGGCGCCAGCTCCTGGCCGCTGGGCACCTGCCCCCGAGATCGCCCTGACGGGCCGGCAGTCGCTGCACCGGGACGGCCCCCGGTGGGCGGTGGGTGCCGGGGCCTGGCGGCCCGGCCGGGCGGGTGCGGGCCCGGTGGGCGAGGGACGGACGCGGTGGGCACAGGAGCGCTGACGGGCCGGTGACGGCGGCCTGACGGCCCCCCGCGAGCAGGGACACCCCCCGGCACCCGGCAGGACGGCCCCGACGCCGCCGCCGGGCGGCGGGAAGCAACAGGACGACGACCCGGGCAAGGCGGGAGCAACAACCGACCGGACGCAGCACCGTCCTCTTCTGGAAGCCGGCGGCCCGGCGGCCGCCACGGCGGGTGGCCAGGCAAGGGGGCCGGCGGCACCGGGGCGGGTGGCGGCGGCCGGCCCGGGGGCGCGGGGCAGCGACGTCCTGGCGGCGGGCAGGCGGGGACCGTCCCGGGAACGGCGGCCAGGAGCAGCCGCCCGACGCCGGCACCGCGCAGCAGCAGCGCGGTGGCTGCGGCCCCGGGGACGGGACCGCCAGGGGGCAGGGCGGCGGTGGCCGGCGGCCGGCAGCCCCCGCCCCGGCCAGGGCACAGCCGGACGACGGCCGGGGCGCAGCCGGAGGCGACACCGGGCGGGCCGGGACGGCGGCTGAGGGCTGTCCCGTACCTGACCTCCGAGATGGCTGCTTGGGTTCTGCCAACAGTCGGCCGCCAGGACGATCCAGAGGTGGCTCTCGCGGGGGATCGTGGTCGTGCGTGTGGCCGACGCACTGTCGTTGGCGTTCGGGCGACGGTGGGGTCATGCCGATCACACGTCTCGCCCTTCCGCTCGGCGACACCGAACGCCCCGTCCCCGTGTGGGCCCTGAGGCTGGCCAAGGCCCTCCCGTTCATCGTGCTGCCGCACTGCCTGTGGCGGCTCCCGTTCGCCGTCAACTTCACGATGGGACAGGTCGACCCGCACGCGCCGGCCTACATCTGGTGGGCCACGCCTTACGTGGTGGGCCTGAGCGTGCTCACCGAGGCGCTGGCGCTGCTCACCACCGGCCTGGTGAGCGGATGGGGCGAGGTGGTGCCGCGCTGGGTGCCGTTCCTCGGCGGCCGGCGGGTGGCGCCGCTCGCCGCGGTGATCCCGGCGACCGTGGGCGGCTTGGCCCTGGTGGCGATGTTCGACCTCTACCCACTCGCCTGGGCGGGCATCTTGCCCGAGGTGGGGTTCAGCAACGGATGGTGGATGCTCCTGGCCCGGGTGTGTATCACACCCGCGATGCTGTGGGGACCGATCGTGCTGGCCCTGGCCTGGGCCTACCACCGGCGCCGCCGACCTGCCTGATGGCTTCGTCGGCCCAGACCATCCGAGCCCGGATGACCGACCAACCACCCCGGCGGCCGGAGCCACCGGCCTGAACGGCGGCACAGCCGGCGCAGCCACAAGCCCGCACCCGGACAACCGCCGCGGCCCCCCTCCCAGCACCCTGTCGCACCCACCTGTCGCGCCACCACCACACACAGGAAAAACCAGGCATCGCCGGCCACTGCGGCGACAGCCTCCACGGCGGCCTGACGGCCACCCAGACCACACCCACCACCCAGGCACCGGCAGCCCCGGCACCCAACAGACCCGCCCAGCCCGAAAGAGGGCCCGGCCCGACCGGCAACGCGACAGACAAGGGGGGCGCAGTGGGCGTCCGCCCCGAACGGCAGGCACGGCAAGCAGACCGGCGAGCGGGCCGCAGCGGCGGCTCCAGCACTACAGATGATCTTGTCGGCTACGTTTCGTCCGTGACGAATCAGCAGCAGGGCGACATCCACGACATCCGTGAGTGCGGTTGGTGTGGGGAGGAGATGACCTACCCGCCGCGGCGCTGCGAGGACAGCCGGGAGTTGTGCGCCGCGTGCGGCGCGTGCTTGTGCGATGACGAGGAGGGCGACGAGGTCTGCCGGAAGTACCGCGACCAGTCGCGCCGGTGCTGACGACGGCGCGCTCCTGGTGGTGCCCGTCGTCCTGGTACTCGTGGCTGGCGGGGTCGTCGGCCGGAGGTCACGGCGGTACGTGATCCCAACGACGTGCGGTACATGAGTCCGCGGCCGTCGGCGAACCAGCCCTGGCTCGATCCGAGCGGCCAGGAGCCGACCAGGAGCGAAGCCGCGGTGCCGGGTGCCGACACTTCTCGACGAAGACCCGGCCATCGCCCCCTGGCCTCGGCCACCCCGGCCCGAGCAGCCACCCGGACCGGCCCAGGGAACAGCAGGCCAGAGCGGAACGCACCCCGCAACCCCACCCCGGACGGCGGCACAGCACCCAGCCCGGCCCCCCGGTCAGCAGGCCCACCACCCCAGCCGCAGGCACCGCGACGAGGACACAGCACCACGCCCCGCCAAACCGAACACCAACCCCCGCCACCACCCCACACCCCGCCATTTCCCACCCGAACTCACACCACCACCGAAAGCCAACCCACAAGAACAGCGACACGGAATTCTCGCCCAAATTCCCGGCGAATACCGCTGGCGGAATTACCGGGCGGAATTCACAGGGCGATCAGAGACAGCATTCCGACGGGACGCCAAATCCCCCGGAGACCCCGAACCACCCCCGGACCGCCGCCACCCTCCCCAGGACCGCCGCCACCCGCCGCCCGGCAACACCAACACCCACAGCCACCAAAACCAGCACCCGCCGAACCCCGCAACCCGACACCCCACCAGGACCCGCAACCCCCGAAAATTGGTCTAACAACAGGCCATCGAAGACGGAAAACCCAGCCAGGTCACACGGCACACCCGACGACCGCAAGAGTTCCGTGACCGATAGCCGGTAACGGAACCACCCAGCACAGCCCGGCCCGGGCCACCTCACACGGCACCGGCCAGGGCGGCGGCGGGCACCACGGGCCCGCCGTCCGTCCTGTCAGCACCGCCGGCGCCGCTGCGGCAGCCGCTCACCCTCGCGCAGCTCCCACACCCCGGTGGGCCGGTCGACCACAATGGTGAGGTGGTCCTGGATCCGCTCACCGCCCTCGCCGCCCCACCGGGTGACCAGGTGTTCGGTGCCGGTAATGACCCACTCATCGTCAAAGGTCCCACCGAGCGCGGCCGGACGGCCGTCCCCCGGGAGCGCGAGAGCGATCGGCATGCCGTCCGGCAGGCCGGCCAAGGCCTCGCGCAGCCGGCCGACGGTCCACGCGTCGACGGTGTGGTGGTACGGCGCCGCCCGCTCGGTCACTGATCAAACTCCTTCTACACGGTGAGGCCCCAGCCCGGCGAACCGGCCGCTGCCGAACCCGCCGAAACAGAGGCCAGAGGCACCCAGGCCACGGCCGACACCGCCGCCCGCGCCGTCAGCCGGCCCCAGCCCGCACACGACCACCAGGCCGCCCACCGCGCAGGCCCCCGAGCAGAGCCCGGCCGGGCAGACTACCGACCACGCACCCAGACCAGGCCGACGGGCGGGCAGGAACAGCCGCGGGCGGGCAGACGGCCGACCGGGCGAAGGCCGGGCCGGCAGGAGCTGCGTCACCAGCTGATGGTTACGAAACCACCCGGCTACTGAAGTTGAATTCGTGATGTCGGTCTGACCGGGGCGGGCATTGCTACTGGCGTCCGACTCGAAGGGGGGTCGACCAGTGGGCGTCCGTCCACCAGACTGGACGGGTGACGACACCGCCGGCCTCTTCCGAGCGTCTCCGCGCTGTTCTCTTCGACTCGGGCGGCGTGCTGATGCAGCCGATCGGCGGGCGTTGGAACCCGCGAGCGGACTTCGAGCAGACCGTCCTCGCCCACGCCCCTTCGATCACACCGGAAGAGTTCGCGGCGGCTGTCACCGTGGGAGACCACTTCTTCGCCGCCTCGTCATCAACGCCCGACTATGACGACTACCACCGGGTGATGCTCCACCACCTCGGCGTGGACCCGACCCCGGACCTGCTCGCCGATCTGTGCCGCGAAGTCCCCTCCCCCGTGTTCCTGGAGACCTATCCAGACGTCGAGGAGACCCTGCAGGAGCTGAGCCGACGGAAGGTCCGGATGGCCGTGGTGTCGGATGCCTGGCCCAATCTGCCCGTCCTCCACGCCGGACTCGGGATCGACCGGTTCTTCGAGGCGTATGCAATCTCCGCCCTCCTCGGCTGCACCAAGCCGGATCCGCGCATGTACCACCACGCCAGCGACGCCCTGGAGCTCGCACCTGCAGAGTGCCTGTTCATCGACGACGATCCGGACCTGGTCGACGCCGCGATCCGGCTCGGCTATGCGGGACGTGCGCTGCGCCGAGACGCGTCCGCCTCCAACGTGCCGTCCATCACCTCTCTGACGGAACTCCTAGCCCTCTTCTGATGCAGCCGGCACGGTCATGTAGCGCCGACAGCGCCACCACGAACATCATCACTGTCAGTCGTCTATATCCAGACCGGACTGGGCGAGGCAGCCGTCGATCAGGTGCGGGCGGTACTGGATCTTCTTGAGGCGGGTTCGGACGGTCTTGGCCAGGTGGTCGATGTTGGCGGCCGCGAGGTTGCCGATGCCGCGTTTGACCAGGGCCCAGATGCCCTCCTGCGGGTTGAGGTCGGGAGCGTAGGAAGGGAGCTGAAAGACGGTGAGCCAGTCCTCGTTCGCGGCGATGAACTCCCTCATCGGCGGCAGTGAACGGCGGGAACGGGTCGCCGGGCTCGGGAAACAGCGCGATAGGGGTGGCGTCGGTCACGGTGGGGCTCCTGTTCAGCGCGGTCGGCGATGTCCTGGCGGTGGCGGGCAGCCGCCTGGCCGCGGCGCAGGCCGAGGTCGTGGTCCGGGTCGTAGGTCCCGCCGGTGGTGGCGACCTCTGCGCGGATGCGCTGCCACTCCTGGTAGGCGAGCGCTGCGCGGGCGAGGGCGCTCTCGTCACCGGCGTCGGCGTACCGGCCGGCGGCGCGCAGATCGGTGTGGGCGCCGGCGACGGCCTGGCCGATGACGTCGAGCATCTCGGCGGCGGACGGATCGTTGGGTCCCCTGTGCCAGGCATCGACCATGTCGTCCCAAGCCCCGCGGACGTTGATCGCCCGGTGGGAGATGTCGCGCCGGCGGGACTCCTGGACGCCGGCCTGGTCGACGGGGTAGATCTCCACTCGGGTCCCGGCGCCGTTGTTGTTCAGCCAGCGCTTGAGGTCGGTGACGACGTTGTGCCGGCGCTGGACCCAGTAGGCGGCGTCCGGCATGTCGCGGTTGGCGTTGTTCGGCTTCTGCTTCCCGGCCGACGGGGGCCGTGGACGGCCTACCTCGCCCGGGTGTGGAAGGGTCGGCCAGCATGCGTGCGGGCGGCCAGGTCTCATGGCCTGCGGCACCGGCAGGGCGTAAAGCCTCATCAAAACAGGGTTGGAAACTATAAGGGCGGGCGGCCCGATGGGTGTGAGCATCAGGGCTACTGTTCCTGAACCTGACGCTCCAGCTGATCCGCGCGCGGTCTCGCAGCCTTTACTGCATTACGACCAAATACATCGAGAATACGTCGCTTCAGGAGCGATGACGGGATTAAACTTCTGAATAGAGATCCTCCAGACACTGGGGCCAATCGCATCATAGATGACATATACACCATTTGCCAGACCTAGATAGAATAGATTCTTTCCTTCAAGGCTAGCCATAATGCCGGGCTCCGTACCCGGACCCGCAGTAACCTTCTGCGCCCGAATATCAAGAATAGTTAGCGAGCACCACCTATATGGAGAAACCGATGCATTTTCGTATTGCACACTGAGGAGGTCATCCTGGAGGTTGAAATTGAGAAAAAGATTAGCGAAGAGTACCGCATAAAGCCCCACATAGGTTACTACAATCGCAGCGGCATGCCGCAAGAAGAACCGCCCGTACGCCAGGCGGGCCCTCCTAGTCCACCGTGGCTTGCCACGACTTCCACGGCCCACGGACCCGCTTCTTGCGTATCTTTTTCTGCGCCACCGAGCTCCCAATTTGCCAATTCCGTGCGCAAGCTTATTAAGCCCCCGCATCATCAGCACAAGGAAGATGGAAAACAGAAGCAGCAATACGACAAATCCGTAAGAATGTGCCAGCGTCTCCGTGTAGCCGATGCCGACGTCCGCCGGAGAAACTCCGAGTTCACTGTAAAATTTCTCGTACAGTACAGAAAGAATGACGAATACAATCAGGCCAGTGACGGTCAGAATTCCAGTTAGATTGGCCAAGATCGGCTGAATGGCCGATGAGGATTTCTTCTGCCTTCTGCCATCCGTGGAACGATTCGCGCTATATCGGGGGATCACACTCTCATGGTCTACTTACTTAACTTGCCACGCACGAGGCTAGGCCAAGACATAAAAATCTTGCGTGCGAATTCACTCCTTCGGAGCAAGGCGCCGGCGGCCTGGTCGACGGCTACATCATGCAGAGCCTGGACGGCCGCTCTCGCACCGCCGTCTACACCTGGGTGCAGACCGGCGACCCCGCAGCGGTGCACCGCCACCTCCAGGAGCTCTCCGCCGAGATCTACCCCCAGGGAAGAACCCGGTAGGGCCAGACAGGATCCGCGGCCGGCTTGCGTCATGACGTCATGACGCCGGGAGCACACCGAGGCCCTCCGCACGGCGGGCCCAGCAGGCCACCAGAGCCGTCCCAAGCCACCTGACGGCAAGGCCCCGGCCCGGGGACCCGCCAGGCCGCCAGGCCGCCACAGCAGCGCCGCAGGCCCGCACCGACCGACCAACGCCCCACCACCCACCCCATCAAACAAGGGCAAGGGGCTCCAGGCAGGGCTGATGCGTTCTCAGCTGGCGGGATGGACCGGTTCGTCGGCTCTGGGGCCTGATGGGCGGTTTACCGGAGTGGAAGCAAGAGACGCGACGCCAGATGATCAAGGCTTCTGAGGCCGAAGATCGTCCTGGAGTCGCGTCCGCGTGTCATCCTCCCTGATCACCGTCCTCGCGCGCCACTGCGAGGGCGGCAGCGCCCCCTGCCCGTCTGTCGAACCGCACGAGCTGGCCTCGCTGTCCGAGGTGCTGGCCGCCGTGCCCGATCCACGTCGGGTGCGCGGGCGCCGCTACCGCATCGGCGTGCTGCTGGCGCTGTGTCTGACGGCCGTGCTCGGTGGGGCCCGCTCCCTGGCGCAGATCGCCCGGTACGCCGCCGACGCCGATCCGCACGTCCGTGCCGGGCTCGGCCTCACCCGCGCGGTGCCCGACGCCTCCACGCGCGGGCGACTGCTGGCCCGCATCGACGGCGACGCGCTGGACGACGCCGTCGGCGCCTGGCTCGCCCGCCATGCCGCCGATCCCGTCAAGGAGGACGAAGCCCTGGTGGGCCTCGCCGTGGACGGCAAGGCGGTGCGCGGCTCACGCACCGACAGCAGGACGGCTGTCCACCTGCTGGCCGCCGCCCTGCACGGCAGCCAGACCGTCATCGCCCGGCGCCAAGTGGCGGCCAAATGCAACGAGATCCCGGCCCTGGCCCCGTTGCTGGCCCGCTTTGACCTGCGCGGCGTGGTCGTCACCGCCGACGCGATGCACACCCAGCGCAAGACCGCGAAGAAGATCATCGCGGCTGGCGGGCACTACCTCCTGGTCGTCAAGGGCAACCAGGAGAGGCTGCGCCGACAACTGCGCCGCCTGCCCTGGCAGCGGATGCCGCTGCTGGACCGCACCCGCACCGCCGGGCACGGGCGCCGAGAGGGCCGGCGCCTGAAGGTGTGCACCGTCGAAGCCGGGCTGCTGTTCCCGCATGCCGTCCAGGCCATCGAGATCAAGCGACGCCGCGTCAGCACCAAGACCGGCAAGGTCCAGACGAAGACGGTCTACGCCGTCACCAGCCTCACCCCCGGCCAGGCCGACCCCGCCCGCCTGGCCGAACTCGTCCAGGGCCACTGGTCCGTGGAAGCCCTGCACCACGTGCGAGACGTCACCTTCGCCGAGGACGCCTCCAGGGTCCGCACCGGCAGCGCGCCCCGCGCCATGGCCACCCTGCGCAACCTCGCCATCGGCCTGATGCGCCAGGCCGGCTGGACCAACACCGCCGCCGCAGCTGACCACTACCGGTCACGCCCCGACCACGCCACCGCGCTTCCTCAAGATCACCTGCTGAGAACGCATCAGCCCTGCCGGAGCACCCCGCAGCGGCCCCGGCCCCCGGACCGCCCGCCGAACCCCGGCCGGCCGGGGAGGCGGCCACACGCCGTCACCGAAACCGGCACGCCCCGGAGTGCCGCCAGATCGCCGGACAACCGGCCACCCGCCCGGATTGGTCTACCTGAGAGCATTTCAAGCGCTCGAAACGCCCTCAGGTCACAACCGGGAACCAGAGCCGGAGCAGGGCGGGCGGCCCGGCGCAGTACCGTCACAACCCGCGTGTCACGGAACCCCCAGACATGCCGAGGACGGCCCCGGAACGGGCAGGCGAGGGCACGGGGTTCAGCGAACAGGCGGGGGCGCGGCCGGCGCTCCTTGCTGCCTCCGCAAGCGCAACGCCTTCGCGGTCTTCGCGGCCAGTCGCGGGTCGTCGAGGACTCGGGCGATGACGGCTTCGTCGCTCATCTCCCCGTGCTGGGAGGGCAGCGGCGCGCAGATTTGCTCCAACTCGTCCAGCAGGGCCGCGATGTCGGCGCCAATACCGGTGCTCTCCTCCTCGACGTCCTCCTCGCCGTACACGCCTTCCACCAGCCCGACGGCGATCCGAAGGTGTGCGACCACCCCGGCCATCGCCGCCCGGTCCTCGGGAAAGGCGAGATCGGGGTGCTTGCGGGTGGGGACGTAGACCTTGCGCAGTGCGCCGACGGCCTTGCCCAGCTCCTCAAGGACCACGGTGTACAGGTCGCTGTCCAGGTTCTCCAACCCAGGCAGCGCCGCGTACGGCTGGCCGGACGCATCCTGCGGCCTCTGCCCGTCGACACCCAGCTCCTGCAGCCCGACGACCGAAGCGAGCGTGCTGACCGCTCCGGACAGATACCGGCAGGTGTCCCACAACAGGCCCTGCTTGCGGCGCACCGTGGCCGCCCGGTCGTTCGACGAGGAGGCGTTCTCCTCATCGCCGGCCAGCGCCCCGGCCTCCCGGCCCAGCAGCCGGTGCGCAGCGATCAGCGCCACGGCGGCCCTGCGGGCAGGTGTCGCCTCCTTCCCGCTGTCCGCCCCGACCGCGCTCTCACGCTCACTCGACACGTCGTTCCCTCCCACGCCGCCCATCGACGGCGTCGACCTTTCCCGCATGTCGCCGGAGTCGGCGACGGTACCCGTGGGCCGTCGCCGGGAACGGCGACGGCAGCTGCTACCACAGCGCTCAACGACCGCCCCCGAGCTTGGACACGGCATCGGACACCGCCACGCCTGGGAAGCACCGGCAGGGGCCGGAACAGATGCCCATGCCCGCGCCGGTGGTCGCCGCCAGCCGGGAACCGGCCGCGGGCGGGCAGACGGCCGACCGGGCAAAGGCCGGGCCGGGCAAACGAGCAGGCGGGGCTGAATAGACCAGCATCAAACTCGCATGGGGCCGGCTCTGCGGCTCCTTCACCGACACCCCGGGCGTGTTGGCGTACATCGACATCCACGCAAGCGGCCTACTCAACCTGACCCCCTGACCCCGAACCCGCCCCGGCCGGGGCCCACCCGGCCCGCAACGGCTGCCGCGTCAGAGCCAGCCACGCCACACCACGAGACGGGCAAGCAACGGCAAGGCAAGGTCCGCCATGGGATGGCATTGAAGTCCCATCCGGGTGATAGTCAAACAAAACGGCAACAAGCACCACCACCCGAGTCCGAGCCATGGGGCATCGCTACAAGATCAGGAGACAGACGTGCAGCCCGCCGAAAATGCTCCCCAATTCATTACTGCCGCAGCCACCCTTGGCAGCGCCTCCCTCACCCTTTTCGGATTTCTCCTGGTCAACAGTTACCGTCGCCAGCTCAACCTGAAGACTGCCGAGCGTCGCCTCGCGGCATACGCGGCTTTGTGGGAAATCTCGACCCGCCCAACCACCTCCAGCCCGCCTTCGCCCCGTGGCGGCGCGACCTGCCCGTCACCGAGCAGGCTGGACGGGAGATCCTGTCACTGCCCTTCCACCAGTACATGACCGAGGACGACGTACGCCACGTCACCTCCGCCCTCAAGGACGCAGTGGAAGGGAAGCGGCGGTGACGCGGGCCCTGCCCGCCGGCCGGTAGCTGCGGCGCATGGGAGCCCGGGGCGGACCTCCGTCCCGGGCTCCTGTCTGTCAGTGCCCGGCGGCGGCCGAGAAGAGCAGGTCCACCAGCCGGTCGGCGGCATCCGGCCGACCGTAGGAGCGCGCCCGATCCGCGATGGCCGTGCGGCGGCGCGTGTCGGTCAGAAGCGGGCCGACCGCCTCGCGCAACTGCGCCGCCGTCACCGTCCCGAGGAGCGCGACTGCTGCTCCGGCGTCGTGGAGG
Organism: Kitasatospora sp. NPDC052868; assembly: GCF_044547105.1. Taxonomy (NCBI): domain Bacteria; kingdom Bacillati; phylum Actinomycetota; class Actinomycetes; order Kitasatosporales; family Streptomycetaceae; genus Kitasatospora; species Kitasatospora sp. NPDC052868. The sequence continues at coordinate 25,526 of NZ_JBITZW010000009.1, forward strand.
TGGCTCGCGTTGTGGGCCTGCTCGTTGCCTGCCGAGGTGGCGAGCGGGATGAGGACGGCGGCCTTGCCCAGGGCAGTCAGCTCGGCGATCGTGCCCGCTCCGCTGCGGGAGATCACCACGTCGGCCAGTGCGAGGACGTCGGGCAGCTCCGAACCGACGAATCCCGTCAGCAGGTACCGGGACGCCAGGTCGGCGGGGAGGGCGCCGGCGCGGGTGCGCAGCGCTTCGACGTTTTCGGGGCCGCATTGGTGGATCACGTTGGCACCGCCCAGCAGCCACGGCAGCACGTCGGCCACGAGGCCGTTGATCTGCTCCGAGCCCTGCGCGCCGCCGGTGACGTACACGGTCGGCATGTTGCGGTGGAAGCCGTGCAGCCCGAGGGCCTGGATCGCCTTGTCCGCGTGGCCGGTCAGCACCTCGGGGCGCACCGGGTTGCCGGTGACCACCGCCACCTTGCGGGAAGCCTCCGACAGCAGCGGCAATGTGGAGTCCGAGGAGACGGCGATGTGCGTCGCCTTCCCCGCGAGTGTCCGGTTGGCCAGGCCCAGGCGGACCGTCTGCTCGTGGACGACGAGCGGTCGGCTGCACAGCGAGGCGGCCACACCGACCGGAACGGCGACGTACCCGCCCGTCGCGAGCACCACGTCGGGGCGGAAGCGGGAGACCACGGCGCGGGCCTGGGCGATGCCGAGCGGCACGCGTGCCATGTCCCGCACGTTCGCGGGGGACAGCATCATGACCGGGTTGCGGTGGCGTCGGATCTTTCCCGTGGCGACCGGCGCGAAGGCGATCCCCTCGGCCGCCGCGACGCGGGACTCCAGGCTGTCCGCCGTTCCGGCCCACAGCACCTCCAGCGCTCGGCCCGCCGCGGCGAGCCGAGCCTGGAGGGTCCGGACCGCGGTCAGGGCCGGGTACGTGTGACCACCGGTGCCGCCTCCGGTAACGATCAGCCGGAACGGCTCGCTGCTGTGCTGCGTCACGGGGCGCTTCCTCTGTTCGCGGACGTCGTCCGGTCCACGCTAGCGCCTGCCCGCAGAGCCCAATTCTCGGCGGCTGCGATCCTGGTGGCGTAGACCCGGTGGGCCACCCCCGCTGGGCTCCACCGCCGCGGAGCCGCGCAGGTCCCCGCCTCTACCGGGCGGCTCCCCCGCGCCCGTAACGCAGGCCGCTCCGGCGGACGCGGTGACGCCCCGGGACCGCGCGGTAAGCCCTCCTAACATTCGGATTTTCAGAGGAAGTTGAGGTCTCCGTGGCAAAGTCTCCCGGCGTCGGCAGACACCCTGATCTGCCCGACACGCTCGTCCACTTCACCGGTCGGCCCAGGGGCGCGTACGGCGCGCAGCCTCCGGTCTTCGCGGAGGGGACGGCGCAGGAGCGGATGGTGAGCATCCTCCTGGAGGGGAAGCTGCGAGGGGCTCGCCACAGCCGGTCACAGGCGACTGCGGCGCGCCCTGGGCCGGGCAGGCGGGACCCGGTCTCCGCCCAGGGCGAGGGCCGCTGCGCGGGTGCGCTCCAGCCAGTCGGACACCTGGCGCAGCGCGGTCGCCTCGAGGTTGCGGGTGAGTTCGCGGACGGCCTGGTGGTCGTCGTCGGCCAGGGAGTGGAGGCCGGCGCGGGCGAGGGCCGTGTAGAGGGGGTCGGCGGCGGGGCCGGCCAGGCGGCGGTGCGCGGTGTCGAGGGTCTGCCAGGCCTCGTGGGCGGCCTCGCGGGCGCGGTCGGCGATGTCGCGTCGGTGGCGCTCGGCGCTCAGGGCCCGCTGGAGGTCGAGGTCCCGGTCCGTGTCGTAGGCCGTGTGGACGTCGGCGGCGAGCTGGCCGCGGATGCGCTGCCACTCCTCGGCAACGACCGCGGCCCGGGCTGCGGCGTCCTCGTCACCGGCGTCGGCGTAGCGGTCGGCGACCCGCAGCTCGATCTGCGCGGCGGCGAGGGCTTGGTCGATGGCGTCCAGGGTGAGCCCGGCCGCCCGGCGCCGAACGCGGCTGCAGACGTCATCCAGGAGACCCTCCTCCTCGCCGTCGGCCTCCTGCCCGTACGCCTCGTGCTCGTCGGCGTGGCCGTCGTTGCCGGGGTGGACGGGGTGCTGGGTGAGGGCCGCGTGCAGCGTCGCCCCGGCCTCCCATGCCTCGGCGTGCAGCACCGGCTGCTCCCGTCCGTCCGAGCCCATGGTGACGACGAGTCGGCCTTCCACCAGGGCCGCCCAGCCGTCCAGGCCGTCGACGTCCCTCTCCACCCAGCCGCGGGCGAGGCCGGCGCCGTGGTGGAGGGTGCGGATCCCGTCATGCCCGGACCAGCGCAGCCACACCGTGTCGCGTACGAGCGGGGCGTCGAGGATCGCGCGGCCCAGGTCCCGGTCGGCAGGTGCGGGCCGGGTGCAGACGGTGGACAACTCCAGCCGGGGTACGGCGGCATGGTCCGGGGCGGGGCGCGTGGTGTCGGTCATCGTGCGAGGCCTTCCGAGGCGCCGGCGACAGGTCGCGGGGCGGGCTGCATGCCGTCGGCCAGGTCGACTGGTGAAGAGGCAGTATTCCAACCCTGCGCTATTCGGACCGGGATAAGCGCGCTGCCTATGCCTTGGTGGGCCTTGAGGATCGTTGGCGGCTGGGCTAGCGTTCGGGGACCTGCCAGCACCGGCACCTCCAGGAAGTCGACATGCCTCGCCGAACACCGGGCGAGATCAGGTCTCAGCTCCCGATTCGGGACACAAGGCACGCCAGACGCACCGTCATACGAGGGCTGTCAGCGTCAGCGAACCGACAGATAGCCGCATTCGAGCGCGAACGAGGCTTGCCGAGAGGTGATGTCGCGCTCGCCTTCCGACGCTGGGCTCTGCGTGCCGGGCGGCCCCGTAGCGCTGAGGAGTGGCGCTACGGATACTCCGACGTCCCAACCGGGCACATCCGCACGCTCCTGGAAGTGGCGGCATGGAACCTGCGCTCCCGAGCTCGGCGCGAGCTGCGTGCCGAGCTGGCTCCCGTCGACGCCCGAGTCCTCTAGCCTGGCGGCGGCGACGCGGTGATGGTCCGCTTTGCCGGCCTGATCGGGCAAGTGGCAGGACCAGCCCGCACACCCGTCGATGGTCACCGCCAGGTCGTTCACGTCCTCAGCCGGGCCGAATGTCCCAACCGTGCGTGCGGGGTCGTCGATTAGCGCCGGGTGGGTCCGCCGTCCGGCGGACCCACCCATGCCCGACTATCCGGTCTCAGTGATTTCGGACATACCAAATGTGGCGCCGCACTATCACGGTATGAAGATGTACCAGCCGGGGTAGGCGCCACCGACGGGCTCACAGTCCCAGACGCCCAACTGGCCGGAAGCCGCAACGTAATTGCCACAGGCGCTACCGCTGGAGTACGGGCCGTACCCGGAGACACGGCCGGTTACCGCGTACCAGCCGGGGTAGGCGCCACCGACGGGCTCACAGTCCCAGACGCCCCACTCGCCGGAAGCCGCAACGTAATTGCCACAGGCGCTACCGCTGGAGAACGGGCCGATCGGTCCGGGGTAGCTGTTGGACGCGCTGGCGGTGGTAGTGGTGCCGGCCAGCGCGGCCAGGGTCAGTGCACCGGTCATGGCGACTGCGCCGAGCATCCTTTTCATGGAAAACCTCCTGGAATATAGGCCCGACGGCACCGGGATCCCGTAGTGCAGCCCGCCCCCGCCTAGGTTCGGCGCCAAGAGTTACATGACTCAACAAGATCATGCGACGACAATCAAGAAGTAGGAGGCTGCTTTCCGGAACGAGGTGGGCGTGAACCCCATCTCGCAAACGACCCTTTCCGGGAGAAAACTCAGAAAGGGTCGACGCGACCGGCTCGGATGCCCCGATCGGTTTCCCAGAACTCGTTCTTACGCAAAGTGATGGCTGACTCCTGTTGGGAGGGGCAGGGGCGGGCCTGGTCCGGCAGCTGTGACTCCGGACCAGGCCCACCTTCGTCTCGGTGCCCGTCAGCGGCGGCCTCGACTGCTGCTCGGGGAAGAGCCCCGGCGCCAGGTCGAGGGCGCCCGGCTGCGGAAAGTCTCCCCGGACAGCACCGCCTGCCGGTTCTCCTCGAACGCCGCGGCCGACCCGCCGTCGCTGCGGGAGCCGGGGGAACACGCAGTCGGTGTGCGCCCACCCCGCGAAAATCTTCGTCACCCGGGTCTTCGCCGGGTACGCCTTCTCGCACATCGGGCAGCGACACCGGCCCACTCTTCGGGTAGGCGCCCAGCAGGGTGACGCGCTCGTGCTGGAGCTGATCCCGTATCCCGGCGAGCACCTGCCCGAGCCGCAGGTGCTCGTGGTGGGTGAGGCCGGGCTTCTTCGGCATCGAGGGCTCCTTCACCATCGGGGTGGCCGGAGCGTACCGCCTCGCGCCCGCCGGGCCGCAGCGATTCACCCGATCGGGGAGCGGCGCCGGTGGACGAGCCCTAGCGGGCGAGCAGCGCGCGGCGGCCGGCCACCTCCCGCTCGCGGTGCGGGGTCTTCGTCTCGGCGGTGCTCTGATCGCTGTAGGTCAGGACGCACAGGGCCTGCGGCTGGGCGCCGCACTGGGTGCACGACAGGAAGCGCCAGGGTCCGTCCCGGCCGGGACGGACCCGGACACCTTCGGCGGCTTCGCCGGGCCGGCGGGCTTCGGTTTCGGCCGGGCCGCTTGGCGGTGGCGTGCGGGTCGCAGGCCCGGTGGACCGGCTTGCCCCGGGAGCGGCCCTGGACGCCGTACACGGGAGGGGAGTCCGCCGTCGCCTCGCCGCAGATCGCGCAGATGAGGGGTCCGCGACGGCGCTGCGGCTTCTGCGGGGCCCTCGCCTTCTGCGCCGGGACCACCCTGCTGCTCCCGTCCGCGCTGGTGACGGTGACCGGGGAGGCCGGTGCGACGTCGTACTCGCGGAGCGTGGGGGTGGCGGTGTACTTCTGGCCTTTCCGGCCGCCCCTGCCGATTCGTCTGGTGTCGCCTTCCCTGCGATACCCAGGGGCGGTTTCAGCTCGCGGGTTCCAGGACGGGGTTGAGGGCGAGGCGGTTGTCGGTGGGGTGGTGACCCTCGGGACTGAAGGGCGGGACGGTCGCAGACAGGCAGTCGGCGATCAGCAGGCAGTCGTGGTGGCGGTCTTCGGCGGTGGCCGCCACCAGAGTCCCAGCCCGGGGTCCGGCTCCCGGCGGCGGCCCCACCGTGCCGTGGCCGTCGCCCGGTTGTACGGTGGCGGGGCGACGAGGAGGCGGGGACGGTGCAGGGTGTGGGGCCGCTGGTGCGGGTGAGCGACGGGCCGGGTGGGCTGACGGTGTGGGGAGTGGCCGAGCCGGAGCGGTGGGCGGTGAACGTCAATGTGATGGTGGAGGCTGGCGAGGACGTCGGGGCGGTGGATCTCGACCTGCTCAGGGAGGTGCTGACGCACCTGGAGCAGGCGGTGGAGGAAGCCCGGCGGTTCGTCTGCGCAGCATGGGATATGACGGAGAATCAGGCCGGTTTGGACGCACCGGAGGTGAACGTCTACGCCGACGGCTGGATGCTGCGGTTCGCGGAGGGGGCACCGCCGGCCTGCGAGCCCTTCGGGGTGGGGGTGTGGTTCGACGGGCTGCGGCCGGTGGGGGTGGAGGACCTCAGCGAGGTGGAGGAGGTCACGGACTGATCGCCCGCCACTGGGCCTCGTCCCACTGCTGGAGAGCGGCCAGGGCAGCGAAACGGTCGGCGTGGTCGGCCGGGGCGGCAGGTAGTCGGCAACCGGGGTGAGCAACGGCGTGCCGCTATCCGGCCCCGGCAACAGGCCGACCTCGACCGCGGTCGGCTCGCCGAGGCAGCACTGCACTCGGCCGAAACCCGCGCCGAATTCAAGGGTGCCTGCGATGCCCTGCGGGCGCTCAGCGCCGCCGCCCTGACACCAAAGCAGCATGACCGGTTGGCCGCGCTCCCCACCGCGGACCGCCGCCTGGTCACCTCCGGGATCGACCACGCGATGATCCGCGAGGACGAACAGCTGTGCCCCGCGCTGGCATCTGCCCTCGACCGGGTCGGCTGAGGCCAGACCCTCTGGACGGGAACCGCCCGCCGACCGCTGCTCCGGAGCGACGGAACAGTCGACTGGTAGACCAGCCGACCAACCAGGGTCTGGACAACACAAGCTTGGTGACGGAACCACTCGGCGAAGCGCCCCGGCCGCCGGCCCGCACCGGAGAACCAACACCAGGCCCAGCACAGCCACCCCACCCCCGCAGCGGGGCGGCTTGTCGCGACCTCCGCGTTCCGTCGCTGTGGGACGGTGACGGACCATCCGGCGCGGCCCCGGGGCGAGCTCGGCCGGCCGGGGTCCCGGAGCCGGGCAGAGCCAGACCCGCCAGGGCCCCGGGGCACCGCTGGCACGACCACTCCACCCACACCACCCTGACCGCCCGCTGGCACCGCCGCCGGCACCTCCTCCAACACACCAACCCCGACGTGCAGCCCGTCACCGGCTCCTGGACACTCCTGGCCCGAGACGCCGTCACCTACCCCGAAACCGTCACCCTCGCCACCACCCAGCCATACCCGACACCCCGCCACGGCCGCCCCCACCCGGCCATCCGCGCCTTCCTCGACCAGACAGCCTCCGCGCTCGGCCTGCCCCACCTCGCCGCGTTACCCGGCAACCTCCTCACCACCTGGACCCACCACCACACCCGATAGACCCCCAGGCCAGCCTGCAGCAGCCACCCCGACCCATCCCGGCGCATACAGGGCTCTCAACCAGACCGCGGAAAACCCCACCACATCTCACGCGATCCACCGATTCTCAACCAACCACCAAAACCCGCAGGTCAAACCACCCTGACACCCCGGAAGGCAACACCTCCAAAAGCACCCGCCGCCCCCGAACACGACCCACCACCACCTGGCCCTTCTCAACCAACCCATCAATCCCCAGCCCAGGAACACAACAAGTCAACGAATCACCACCCCGCCGCAGCTGCGCATGCGGTGCGGGCTGAGCGTCCACGACCCCGACCACCTGACCGCCGTCGCCGACCAGCTCAACCGCCGTCCACGCAAAACGCTCGGCTGGGAAACCCCAGCCGAGCGCCTCGCCAAACTCCTCGCGGCCCAGACAACCGACCACGTGTTGCAACGACCCCTAGAAACCGCCAGGGGGTGCGGGCCTTCGGCGTCGCCGGACGCCGTCAGCGGCGCGACCGGTCAGGAGCATGCCTCAGAAGCACTTGATCCTGCCGCAGTTGGGAACGGAGATCTTGTGCTGGGTGCCGGCCCTCCACTCCAGGCGCGGGACCAGACCGATCCAGGTGAGCAGCCCACCCATGCCGATCGAGGCCAGGTTCTGGTCGCTCCACCAGACCGAGAGCGTTCCCGACTGGTTGATCTCCAGCCAGGCGTTGGTGTAGCCGTTGGTGCCGGAGGACCAGCAGGACTGGTTGCCGACGCCGTAGACGACGAAGTTGCCGTCCGTCTGCATGGTCGCCCGGGTGCCGCAGCCGGCGGTGTTCGGAGCGCTCCACTCCTTGACCCGGTGCTCCTGGCCGAGCTCGTCGACGCTCGTGTACCAGAGCGCCAGTTCGCCGTTGTCCTCCAGCTTCAGGACGGTCCACTGGTCCGGGTTGCCGGTGGCCTCGAAGGTCTGGCCGCGGCAGATGGTGAAGTTCCTCCACATCCAGCTCCCCTGGCGCTCCGCGCCGGGGGGCTGGAGGGCGCAGTCGGAGGACGGCTGGCCACCACCACCGGTGTTGCCGCCTCCACCGCCGCCAGTGCCTCCACCGCCGCCGCCGGTGTTACCGCCACCGGAGCCGCCGCCGGCACCGGGGGTCGGGCCGTTCTGGACGTTGTCCATGCGCCAGCGCTGCTTGTCGGAGCCGTCGCACCGCCACACCCCGAGCTGCTCACCGGCGTTGTTGGCGGTGAGGCAGCCACCGTCGGTGGCGCTGATGATCCAGTACCAGCCGTTGCCCGCGTCGCGGAAGGACCAGCGCTGGTTGACGTTCCCCTGCTGGTTCTGCGTCAGGTGGGTGCGGTGGATGCCGGGGTTGTGGTCCATCACCATGCCCTGGCCCGGCGCGGCCTTGCCGTCCGTGAGCAGGGTCTCGATGATCCACTGACCGTTGCCCGCGTCCCAGAACGCCCACCGCTGGGCGGCGCTGCCGTTCCCGCCCAGTGCCTTGATCGAGGTGCCGGAGGCGGTGTTGGCGCCGTCGAGGTCGGCGACCAGGCCGTTGTTGTTCGACCGGAGCGTGGCGACCTGGCTGCTGCCGATGTTCGGGCCGACCACCGGACCGCCGGGCGACCCGCCGGATGATCCGCCGCCGGGCTGGGGCTGCGGCTGGGGAGCGGACGGCCCCTGGGCCACGTTGTCGAGGCGCCACTTCTGGCGGTCGCTGCCGTCGCAGGGGCTGACGGCGAGCGATTCGCCGGGGTTGTTGGCGGTGAGGCAGTTGTTGTCGGTGTCGCTGGTGATCCAGAACCAGCCGTTCCCGGCGCCCTGGAAGGCCCAGTGCTGGTTGGCGTTGCCGTCCATGGTGCGGATCAGGTGGGTGCGGTGGTTGCCGGGGTCGTGGTCCATGACCATGCCCTGGCCGGCGGCGGTCTTGCCGTCGGTCAGGAGGGTCTCGATGATCCACCGTCCGTTCGCGGTGGCCCAGAAGGCCCAGCGCTGGGCGTCGTTGCCGTTCGCGCCGAGCGCCTTGATCGACCTACCGGAGTTGGTGCTCGAACCGTCGAGGTCCGCGACCATCCCGTTGTTCCCGGAGACGAGGGTGGAGACCTGCCCGGCTCCGATGCCCGGATTGACCACCGGGCCGGTGCCCGGCTTCGGCGCGGGCGGCTGGGCGGCGCGAGGCGGGACAGTGCCCAGGCCCCAGCGCTGCGAGTCGGACGCGTTGCAGTCCCAGATCTGCAGGGCGGTGCCGTTCGCGGAGTTGCCGCCGGTGACGTCCAGGCACCTGCCCGAGGCGGGGTTGACGAGCGAAAAGTTGTCGCCCTGCTGCCAGTTCTGGGCGGAGGTGCCGTTGCAGGTGTACAGGTCGACCCGGGTGCCGCGGCCGGTGAAGCCTCCGGTCACGTCCAGGCACTTGTCGAACGCCTTCAGGGTGAAGACGCCGCTGCTCGCGGACGGGGTCCAGCGCTGGGAGCGGGTGTTGTTGCAGTCGTACAGGTCGATCGGGGTCTTGTCGGTCGTGATGCCGCCGGAGACGTCCAGGCACTTGCCCGGGAACGCCGAGTAGACGGGCACCGAGCCGGCGCCACCGCCACCGTCACTGCCGGTGGGGCCGGTCAGGCGGAACTTCTGGCGGTCGGAGCCGTCGCAGGTGCCGACCGTCAGCGGCTGGCCGGAGGCGGACAGGGTCAGGCAGCCGCCGCCGTCACCGTTGGTGACAGTCGACCAGCCGTTCCCGGCGTCGGCGAACTTCCAGAGCTGGTTCGTCCGGTCCGCCGCCACTGCCTGGAGCTCCGTGCGGTGGGAGGTGGTCTCGTGACCGAGGACGAGCCGCTCCTCCGGGCGGTTTCCGCCGTAGGTGAGCCGGGTCTCGATCAGCCAGTTGCCGTTGCCCCGGTCCCAGAACGCCCAGCGTTGGGAGTCGGTCGGGTTGGGCTGCCACGCCTGGACGGGCGTGCCCACGGCGGGCACGCCGCCGCGTACGTCCGGCACCAGTTGGGCGTCGACGGCGGAGACGAGGCCGATCCCCTGGGTCGGCTCCGCCGGCGAACCGCCGCCGGGGCCGCTGCCGGGCCAGCTGGGCCCGCCGGGGCCGCTGCCGCCCCAGGAGGGCAGGCTGGGCAGCCAGGGGAAGCCGATGATCGGGATGCCGGGGAGCGAGGGCAGGGACGGTCCGCCGCCGGGCGTGCCGCCGCTACCGGGGTCGGGAGTGCCGGGATCCGGCTTGGCGTCGTCGTCGGCAGCCGGATTGTTGGTGTCCGGCGACTCGCACTTCTTCGGCTCCTCCGGGGCCTTGGGCGGATTGGCGGACGCGGCAGGGTCGTTCGGGAAGCCCGACGTGGTCGGCCACGGCACGTTCGGCAGGCCGGGCAGCGACGGCCAGGGGATCGTCGGAAAGCCCGGGATCGACGGCCAGGCCCAGATGGACTGGTCCGGCAGATCGGGCCACAGGACGGACGGGAACGAGGGCGCGCCCGGCCACGTGATCTTGGGCATGGTGGGGTGGCCGGGGAACGGAACGTTCGGATTACCGGGGACGGAGGGCCACTTGACCTGCGGGAACCCGGGGACGGTCGGCCAGGCGAGGCCCGGGTGGTCCGGGATCGCCGGGTCGGTGACCGCTGGGAGGCCGGGGACCAGGGCGGTGCCGTCGTCGTTCCCGTTGCCGGGCAGTGGCAGCACCGGCCACGGGGCGTCGGCGTGTCCGGGCATCGCGGGCCAGGGGATGGTCGGGAAGCCCGGCACGGAGGGCCAGGTGGCCTCGGGGTGGCCGCCGATCGTCGGCCAGGGCCGGCTCGGCACGGTCGGGAACCCGGGCCAGCGGATCTCCGGCAGGTCGGGGTGGCCGGGCATCGGGATGTTCGGGTAGCCGGGGACGGACGGCCAGGCGATGGCCGGGTGCCCGGGCAGGGACGGCCAGGTCAGCTCGGGGTGGTCCGCCACCGTCGGCCAGGGGGTGTCCGGGAATCCCGGAACGGCGTGACCGGGCCCGTTGCACGGCATGGACAGCCGCCACCGCTGCCGGTCGGACCCGTCGCAGGTCTTCGTGGTCAGCCCGGCCCCGTCTGTCGAGGCGGTGAGGCAGGCCCCGGTGGACGCGGCGGTGATCTGATACCAGCCGTCCTTGTCGGCCGGGGTGAACTTCCAGCGCTGGCCCGGACTGCCGTCGGGCTTTCCGGCGGCGTCGTTCTCGATCGGGCGGATCGCCACCTGGTCGCCGTAGGTGGGGAGGCCGAGCACGCTGCCCTGCCCCGCGGGGGTGGTGCCGTTGGTCAGTCCGGTCTCGATCACCCAGGTGTCGTCGGACTTCTGCCAGGTCGCCCAGTTCTGCTGCGGGGCACAGGCGGGCGCGGCCGCGCGCACCCCCGTACCGGCGGTCGGCGTACCGCCCGTCACGTCGGCGACCAGGTTGCCGGAGGCCGAGGTCAGGACCGAGGTCCTGCCGTGCTGCGGTGCCGAGGCGTCGGTGCTCGCAGCTGTCTGCGGGGTGCCGGCGTCGGACGTGGTGCCGGGGTCGGTCGCGGTGGTGGGGCCAGACGCGGTGGTGGGGTCAGACGCGGTACCGGCGTCGGACGCGGTGGTGGCAACGGCCGGTACGGCCGCGGCGAGGGGAAGCGGCTGCAGGCCCGCCGGACAGTGGTCCCGCGCGTTCTGACGGCGCTGGGGATCCTGTTCAATCCGGAACCCGACAGGCCGGTGGTCAGACTGGTTGTCGGTGAAGTAGCCCTGGACGAAGGCGCTGTAGTTCTGGGCTATGCCCGTCGGGTCACTTGCGACCATGTAGTCCAGTTCGCGGTTCCCCAGCCGACTCACCGGCCGGGTCTCCTGGCCGCTCGCTATCAAACGCCACGTGGGGTGGAGTGCGATCGTCGCGGCCAGACTCCCGGGGGTGCGGTTGAAGTCGCCCATGACCGCCCACTTCTGCCCCGGCTTCGCCGCGTCGAGCGCTTCGAGCTCCTCGATGGCGTCGGCACCACCGCCCGTGAGCATGTGCGCGCTGTAGAGCCAGGTGTCGGCGATCTTGATGCCGAGCATGGGCTTCGGCTTGTAGTTGCCGTTGTTGAAGCGGTCGCGGCGGCCGATCACGTCGACCTGGGTCTGATCGTGGACATCCAGGTCCTGGGCGGCCAGGAAGGCGAGATTGGTGTTCTGGCTGCCGGTGTTGAGGTAGTAGACGTAGACGTCACGCCCACCCGCGGCGAGGGTCCGGAAGCGGTGCTTGCACACCGAGTACACGTTGGGAGTCTGCCCCGCGACGCCCTCGTCGCGGGTGAAGTCCCCGCAGTCCACCGCGAGGTTCGCCGGCATGTACCGGTAGCCGTCCGCGCGGGTGGGGCCCACCACCTTGTCCGTGACCTCCTGGAGGGCCACGGCCTCCCGGTCCACCATGAGGTACTTCAGCGCGATCGGCCAGTTGTTCCCCGTCTTCGCCATGTTCCAGGTCGCCACCGTGCGGTCGGCCACCGCGGCGGACGCGGGCGGGGTGAACACCGGGAGGAACTGCAGCATCGTGGCGAGCAGGGCCAGGATCAGGACGACCGTCACACCCGATGTCCGGGGCCGCGTGGGGAACGGTGGTGCCGCCGGGTTTCGTACCGGCCGTGGTGGGCTGTGGTGTTCGAGCATGCCGTCCTCACATCGCGGGAACTGGACCGGCTCCCGCAGGACGCGGTTCGCCGACCGGCACCGAACCAGGCGGACGTATACACGGCATCAACAGCCGAACGACGTCGCGCCGGGGGGAACACCCAGCGGGCCTGCGCCGCCGCAACCCGCGAAGGCCCGCCCCGGGTAGGGGAAGCGGGCCTTGACGGTCGGGGCGCTGCAGCGCTGTGTGTGGAAGTCAGGCTGCGGTCGGGTCCGGCTCCAATTGGAGCCAAAGTGGAGGATCCCCCCGGGGCACCGCCCGGGGACGGCCCCGGGGACGGCCCCGGGGATGCGCAGCGGGCGGTTTCGCCTCGCCGGGGCCCGTACGCGCGCCGTGACGGCGCCTGGGCACTGCCCGGACCACTACTCGCCGCGGGCACGCCGTACGCGGCGGCTGGCGGTGCCGAACCGGGGCTCAGGCCCGCAGGGTGCCGAGGACGGAGACGGTCGCCTCCGGTGCCGGGCGGGCGGGGCCGGCGGCGTCGGTGCCGGGCGGGCGGGGCCGGCGGCGTCGGTGCCGGCCCCGCCCCGGCGGCCGCCCGCGCGCGGCCGCCACACCACCGACCTCGGGCGTACAGGACACCCTGGGTACTGCTTCGCTCTGGTGCCGAAGTCCCGCAGAGAGAAGTAGTCGGTGTTCCGGAGAGCGGTTGTCCCCTGTTTCTGACCTGCGGCATCAAGGTGTGCGGGGGGCTGTCGCGACGCAACCTCTGGCGCAACTTCCGGAGCGACCCCCGGGGCAACCTCTGGCACAACCTCCGAAGCAACCAGTCGAGCGGGGGTCAGTGTGCCGGGACTCGATAGTTGGCCAACGGGACAGCCTTGTTGGCCAACCGGGACACGCTAGTCGGCCAGGTCCATCGCCAGTTCGTCGCGCCAGTGCACGGACATGCGCAGGCTCAGGACCGTCTCCGCCGCCGCGGGCAGGGGCAGCAGCAGGAACCGGCGCAGGGCCCCGGCCGCCGTGTCCCGTGCGTGCCACGCCGCGAGGTCGGCCGCGGTGACGGGCGCCGGGCCCGGTAGGTGGCGGGCCTCGTCGAGGAGTCCGCGGACGGCACGTGTCTCCGCCCGGATGGTCCGCATCCGCAGATCGAGGGCCCCGTCGGCCGTCAGGTCGACCGGCTCGCCCCGGCCGGCCTGCTCCAGCGCCTGGGCGATCTCCGGATAGCCGTCGATTCCGGTCTCCGACGCCAGCCGGACGAGCTGCGCCGCCACCGCGGAGCGCAACCGCTCCGGCGGGGTCCGCTCCACAAGGGCGCCGAGGTCGAAGTCGCGTACGACAGTGACCGGGTGCCGCGCCTCCGGCACCTCGTCGAGGACCGGCAGCAGCAGCGCGCTGGCCAGTGGCGCCGGCGCGTCGTCCGCCGGATCCCAGCCGATGCCGTACTCCACCGCCAGACCCGCCAGCAGCCGCGCGTAGGCGACCGTCGAACCGGGCCAGGGATCGACGCCGATCCGCTGCCACTGCTGTCCGTCGGGGGCGGTCACGTAGTCCTCGCGCGGCGATTCGACCCGGTGGCCCGCCTCCGGCCGCTCCGTGCCGTCCTCCACGACGGTCACGCGCACCTCCGGTCCTTGCTTCGCCAGCCGCACCACCCGGGTTCCACGGGACAGCCGTCCCAGTACCTCGGGACGGTCGAACTGGGCGTCACCGCCCTCCTGCGTGGCATACGACCACCCGCCGCCGCAGGACCCGGCCCGGACCATCGGGCGGTGCGCGGCCCACGGTGCACCGGCGGACAGCCGCGCCTGTTCCCGGCTGCGGGGCCCGGCAGTCGCAGGCATCGAGCCCAGCCGGTCCAGCAGTTCCCCGGGGTCGATGTCCGCCACGAACACGACGTCCGGCTGCACGGCCGGTGCGGGCCCGGATCCGAAGAGTCCGCCGCTCCCGAAGCTCGCGACGGCGTATGCCCCGTCGGGCTGCGGGACGGGCGGGGCCGGCTCGGCCTCGGGTGGGACCTGCGGTTCGAGGGTCCCGGCGGCGATGTCCAGGGCGGAGACCGGGTCGGCGACGACCGTCACGCCGCCGTCCCAGATCAGCCGGCCCTCGTGGGCCAGGGGTATCCGCCCGCCGAAGGGCAGGCCGTTCTCCAAGGCCGTGGCGAAGTCGGAGAGAACATGCCGCAGTCCCGGCCAGGGAGTGAAGGACGAGCCGCTCTCGTCGAAGTACCGGCCAACCCGCCCGTGGTGCGGGCCGGGGCGGGTGACCAGGAAGAGTCCGTCGGAGGACTGCCAGCCGATGCCCAGGGTGATCAGCAGTCGTTCGCGAGCCCAGTACGCGTACTCGTCGCGTTCCTCCTCGGCGAACTCGGCCTCCTCCTCGGCGGCGTCCTCCCCCACCTCGCGCAGGAACTCGGTGCTCCGGACGATGTCCCCGAGTCCGGACGGTGGTCCGTAGTGGTCGAGCCGGAGCGTTCCGTCCTGGAGCTCAACACCGTCGTGCCGCAGCAGCGACGTTCTCAGGTCGGGCGGGAAGGCTACCCCCAGCCGGAGTTCGGCCGCCGCGATGTCCGCAAGGAGGGCCGGCGGTCGCAACAGCCCGTGGGTGACGGGGGCGTGTCGCGCGAGCCAGCTCTCGATGCGGTCCCAGGACTCTTCGACGGTGAACGTGATCATGCCCGGCACCCTAGACACAGGCGCTGACACCCGGGCGGCGTCGTCGTCACTCCGGCCAAATAGCCTGTCCCCTTTGGCCAACTAGCGAGTCTAGGCACACCCGAGCGGACCGGGCAGCGGGCACCAGGACATCTGTCCCGTCTCAGGCGATCTGGTCCCTGTCTCAAATGATCTGGTCTGATTCGCTCGGTGTCTCAGATGATCTGGTCCGCCAGGACACTCGCTGTCCGGTCCCAGCGGACCTGGCGGTGTCTCACTCGTTTCCGGTGTAGTCGACCGATTGGCGGCGCTCGTGGCTAACCGGGAGCTTGAACGCCCTGGTCGTCCAACGCTTCGGCCACGCGTGCGACGAAGCGCCTCAGTACCGTAAAGGGGACTGTCTGCTCAGGATCGAAGCGCACATAGGGCGGCTTCTCTACGTCCGGGTCGTGGGCGACCACAGTGACCGCGACGATGCCGGGCATAACGGCGTCCTGATGGGGTGTCCCCACCCAGGCGGACGGTACTTCGCGAGCCTCACTCAACTCGAAGATCCAAGCTTCCTCGGACTCCACATGAGCCGTTTGAAAGCAGTAGTAGTCGCCTTCGTCTTCCCATACCTCGGATGCCATGCAGGCATGCTGCCACAACATCATCACTCTTTCGTGTGACGGTATTCCGCTCTTGATCACGGCCCCCCGCAGCGTGCTCCACCCTCGCAGTGCAGGGGCTGGCCGCAGTAGGTGGAGGTGCTTGTGAGCGAGTCAACGGCAGCGGCTTTAGCCTGGGATATCGCGTCGGCGGTCGAGGTGCGGTTCGTCGACGCTGATGGTGCCGAACGTCTTGGCTCGCTGGCCCGTCACTGGAGCGAGCCCTTCGAACTTTCCTTGCCGGTGCGCACGTTCATCGCGTTCAAGGGGCAGAAGAACTTCACCGGCGAGTACTGGTTGGCCACGTCCCGGTCCCAGGTGGGCTACGAGTCGTGGGTGGAGCGGGACGCGGCGATGGCGCTGGACTTCGATCCGGCTGTCGTCGCACTGGCCTCGCAGCCCTTCCGGCTCACCTGGACGGACGGTGAGCGGGAGCGCGGGCATACCCCGGACTACTTTGTCCGGTTGCTGGACGGCACCGGTGTCGTTGTCGACGTGCGACCGGAGGCACTGGTCGACGAGGACACCGCCGAGGTCTTCGCGTTCACCGCGCGGGTCTGCGAGGAGGTGGGCTGGCAGTTCCGCCATGTCGGCGACCTGCACCAGCCCTACCGGGCGAACCTGCGCTGGCTGTCCCGTTACCGCCACAGCCGCTGCCATCGCGCGCCGGTGGCCGACCGGCTGCGGGAAGTCTTCGCCGAGCCCCTGCCCCTGCTCGCCGGGGCGGAACAGGTCGGGGACCGGCTGGCCGTGCTGCCGGTGCTTTACCACCTGCTCTGGCAGCAAGAACTGACGGCGGACCTTGTGACGGCCCCGCTGGGCATCGACACGCTGGTGCATCTGGTGTCCCGGGACCGGCGATGACGTCCGCGCGGCCGGGTCTGCTGCGGCTCGGTGACCGGGTCAGGTTCCAGGAGCACACCTATACCGTGGTCGGCCTGACCGGGATGCGGGTCCGGCTGGCCGACACGCACGGCACCGGCATGCTCGTCGACCAGGTCCACCTGCAGTCGACCGCGGACTTCGCAGTCCTGGGGGGCGGCGACCGCACCGCGCTGGGCTCGGTTGCGCTGCTGGACCGTCTGCCCGGGCCGGTGGCCGAGCGTGCTTTGTGGTGGCAGCGGCACCTGGTCGAACTTCTCACCGGCCTGCCGCCCGACGCCCCGGCGGGGGCGCGGGCAAAGCCCGAGTACGACCCGGCCTGCCGTTCGCTGGCGGAACGCGAGCGGGCGAAGGCGGCCGAACTGGTCGCGCTGGGCGAGGGGGTCACGGCGCGGACGGTGAAGCGCAAGCGCCAGCAGTACGAGGCCGGCGGGATCGCAGCGGTGGTGGACCACAGGCTCGCTCCGCACACCTCGCTGACCGGCCGGGCCGACCCGCGGGTGGTGGCCGCGATCCGCCAGGCGATCGCCGAGAGTGTCCCGGCCTCCACCCGCACGATCGAGCACGCGCGCTGGCGGACCGAGCGGATCCTGGAGGCCGAGCACGGCCAGGGCGTGGTGGAGATGCCCTCGCGCCCGACGTTCTACCGGCTCTTCGACAAGCTGTCGCACGGAGCCCATGTCACCGGCTCAGCCCGCACCCGCCGCTCGCTGGCCGACCAGCCCGAGGGTCCGTTCCGCTACGAGTCGGTCGCCGCCCCGGGCGAGCTGATGCAGATCGACTCCACCCCGCTGGACGTGCTGGTGCGGCTGGACCACGGCGTCCCCGGGAGAGTCGAGCTCTGCGCCCTCATTGACCTGGCGACGCGAACCGTCGCCGCGGCGGTGGTGCGGCCCACCACCAAGTCGGTGGACGCCTGCCTGCTGCTGGCCCGCGCGCTGACCCCGGAGCCGATGCGGCCCGGCTGGGTCCAGGCCCTGGCGATGTCCCGCTCGGTGCTGCCGCACCGCCGGCTGCTGACCCTGGACGAGCGACTGGAGCACGCCGCGGCCCGGCCGGTGATCATCCCGGAGACCATCGTCTGCGACCGGGGCAAGGCGTTCATCTCGGACAACTTCCGCTCCGCCTGCCGCACCCTGGAGATCACCTTCCAGCCTTGCCACCCACGCTCCCCGGCGGAGAAACCCCATATCGAACGCACCATCGAATCAGTGACCACGCTGTTCTGCCAGTTCCTGCCCGGTTACCTCGGTCGCACCGCCGAACACCGCGGCCGGGACGTGGAGGACGAGCCGTTGTGGTCGATGCTGGAGATCCAGGAATTTCTCGACGAGTGGCTTGTCGCCAAGTGGCAAAATCGGCCGCATGACGGGCTCCGCGACCCGGGCGTTCCCGGCCGGACCTTCACCCCGAACCAGAAGTACGCCGCCCTGGTCGAGAGCGCCGGCTACCTTCCCCTCGCTTTGAGCGGCGACGACTACGTGGAACTGCTGCCCGCCACCTGGCGGGCCGTCAACTCCTACGGCATCAAAATCAACAATCGCATCTACGACTGCCCCGATCTGGCCCCGTTCCGACGCCAGCCCTCCGGTGTCACACGCAAGCGGAACCTGTGGGAGATCCACCGAGACCCCTACGACGCTGCCTGGATCTGGATGCGCCACCACTGGGAGACCGGCTGGATCCCGGTCCCCTGGAAGCACCTCGGGAGCGTCCCGCAGCCCTTCGGCGACCTGGCATGGGACCACGCGGCAGCCGACCTGCGGAGCAAGGGCAACCCGACACCGACCGAACAGGAGATCGCCCGGGCCGTCGCCAAGCTGCTGGTCAGAGCCAACCAGGGACCGGCCGATCAGGACGACGGACCTGCCGCGCGGCCGTCCAAGCGCGACCGGCGCGTCGCCGCCAAGACCCGAGCCGCCGCCGAGAGCACCGGACCGCGTCCGCCCAGGCCAGAACCACCACCAGCCACCGAGAACGAGCTGTCTCTCCACGGTGACGAGGCGGTGGACAGCACAGATGACGAGCCGATCGCGAAGGTCATTCCGCTCGGCGTCTTCGACCCCTTCAAGGAGGCGGACAAGCGATGGTGACCGCGACCGGACCCACCCTCGGCCAGGACACGGACCCGGGTCGACAGCACGGATGGCGACGCGCCCTGGACCGCGAAGACCTGCACCGCTACCTCACCACCCTGGAGGGCTGGCGGGAGTTCACCATCCAGGACCCGGCACCCCCCGACCTCCTGACCGAGAACCAACTCACCAACCTGGACGACGACGGCCGGCTCGACTACGACGACGGCCGCCTCGACTACCACACCCGCCTGACCGTGGCCGCGACCTCCACCTTGCGCACCGTCGTCCATGCCGGCAGGCGGTTGACCCTGCTCAACCGGCACGCGATCAGCGCCCGCCGGGGCCTGATCCTGTCCGGCGCGGCGGGGACCGGAAAGACCACCGCACTCACCCAGTTCGGCAAGACCATCGAGGTCATCGACCGGCGCCAGCACCCCGGCGTCGACGGCCGGATCCCGGTCGTCTACGTCACCGTCCCGCCCGCCGCGACCTCACGCATGCTGGCCGTTGAGTTCGCCCGCTTCCTGGGCCTTCCCGTCACCACCCGCGCCAACATCACCGATGTCATCGAGGCCGTCTGCGGCGTCCTGATCGACGCAAGAGTGAGCGTCGTGTGTGTCGATGAGCTCCACAATCTCTCACTGGCGACCAGGAACGGCGCGGAGGTCTCGGACACGCTGAAGTACTTCTCGGAGCGGATCCCGGCCACTTTCGTCTATGCGGGGGTGGACCTGGAGGCGAACGGGCTGTTCAACGGCACCCGCGGGCGGCAGATCGCCGGGCGCTTCGCAGTCATCGACACCATTCCCTTCCCCCGCACCACGGAATGGACCGGCCTGGTCAGCACCTTCGAAGAGGCCCTGCGACTGCACCACCACCAGTCCAAGACCCTCGAAGGGCTGGCCCACTACCTCCACCAGCGCACCGGCGGCATGATCGGCAGCCTGTCCCACCTCATCCGCGGGGCCGCCATCGACGCCATCCTCGACGGCACCGAGAAGATCACCCGGCACTCGCTGGATCGCGTCAAACTCGACCGCGCCGCCCAGACCCGCAAGACCAAATCGGCTTCATGACCACCAGCGTTGACGACGGCGACCGGCTCCGCCCACTGCCGGCTCGCCCCCGCCCCAAGAGCGGGGAAAGCACCGACTCCTACATCCGCCGCCTGGCCCGCGCCAACCACCTCAAGCCTAGCTACCTGCGCGGATACCTCGCCGGGCCACCCGACTACGGCTACGGAGGTCGTCCCCGAGGCGATCGGCTCGCCGCAGTGACCAGACGTCAGCAAGACGCGCTCGAACGGGCACTGCCAGACCTGGCACCGAGGAAACCGACTGAGCCCGACGAGCCGGAGAAGCCCAAAAGGCACGTCACCCTCAGCGCGGACAAGCCCGCTCTCTTCGCCGCCATCCGACGTGACGCCCACAAGGAACACCTGTCCGTCAAGGCGTTGTCGACGCGGCACCACGTGCACAGCCGCACCGTCCGGCAGGCCCTCGCCTCCCCGACACCGCCGCCCCGAAAGCCGCGCACGGTCAAGGAGAACCCGGTTCTGGACCGCATCCGGCCCGCCCTCGACGCCATCCTCGACGAATACGCGGCAACGAACGGCGGCCAACTCCCTCCCACCCGTCTGATCTGGGAAAGACTGCTGGACGAGCATGACGCCGACGTCTCCTATGCCACCGTGCGCCGCTTCCTCGTCGGACATCCGCTCACGAACCCCAACGGCGTTTCCGGCACACCACGGCGCACAACGGGAGATTTCCTCGGCGCCACCCATCAGGCCCTGCAAGCCAACATCATCAGGAACCACCGCGGCCTGCTGGCAGCCATTCGCCAACAGCCCGCGATGCACGGCATCGACGGCTCCTTCGCGACCACCACCGCCTTCGTCCTGGGCTGCGACGCCGGGACCTCCTGGAGCATGCTCACCGGCTTTCACGAGTGGCTGGTCGTCCGGCTCGGCAAGGGACATGACCTCACCTGGCCTGCCCTCGTTCGCCACCTCGCCCCAGCAGGCTGGATCCATCCGCTCACGCCCCACGCCGACATCGAAGCCGTCGCGACGCTCTTCCAGCTCCTGGGCGAGTTCTTGGACCAACGAGAGCAACCCGACGGCCTTGCAAGGATCTTCAGCGACTACCAGTCCTGGCTGAACACCCAAAGCTGGTATCACTTCGAAACAGCAGGCACAGACCAGATCAACTGAGACGACACCTCGCATCCCAGCTTCCGGGACCAGATCACTTGAGATTTTCGGCACCTCGGCGTCTCAATTGACCTGGTCGCCGCAGGTCACAGCCCTACTCGCAGACCAGGTCATTTGAGACGGGACAACATCGAGCTCGGACCACCGACTGGGGGTTGACAGGCGGTCACCGGATCCGCAACCTTCGCGCGCGCCCGACGTGCGCGCGCCTCGGAGGTCTCCGAAGTACAGGTCCGACGATTGTGATTGTGAAGATGAACTACTGGCCGTGACGAACGGACGGGTTTCGGATCAAGGGCGCGCGAGCCCTTCGAGCTCGCGCTCCGTGGCCCGCAGCGCCGCCTGCGAGGCGCGGGTGGACCGCTCCTCCGCCAAGGCGACGAAGCGGGCGATGACCGCGGACTCCGCCTCGCTGAACAGCTCCTGCGTCTGCTCCGCCACGTCGCGCACGCTCGCGCCCTGCGCCCCGGCCCGCCCGGCAACCGAGGCGCACCGCGAGCGGCGGGCCGCCCATGTGGTGGCGTCGTGGCGTCATGGAGCCGTGACGCCGGTCTACTCGGTTCCGGCGTCCCGCTGGCGGCCCGACGGCCGCCGCGGGGCCGGCCAGGCGGCCGTCCGGACGGGGTGCTGCCGGGGGGCCGGGGGCGGGTGCGATGGCGGGCCGGGCGCCTCAAGCAGAATTCCCAGAGAATTCAGACCACCACATCAAACAGCAATTCCCGTCAAATACGGCAGACGAAATACCGGACCGACCCAGGCAGCATTTCCGACAGGCCGTCAAATCGGACCGGCCCGGGAACCACCCCAGAACCGCCGCCACCCTCCCCCGGACCTGCGCCACCACCCCGCCAGCCCGCGACACGAACACCCACAGTCACCGAAACCAGCACCCGCCGGATCCTGCAGCCCGGCACCCGACCAGGACCCGCAACCCCGAAAATTGGTCCGACAACATGAGCAGGCGAACGGGAAACCCGGCCAGGTCACACGGCACACCCCCAACGGCGGACCGGCGGGCCGACTGGCAGCAGGCCCGGCGCGCCTGGACGGCAAGGCAGGGCAAGCGGACAGCCTGCGGGGAGTTCCGTCACCTATGGCCGATGACGCAACCACCCCGCTCCGGGCCGGGCCGGGCTACGGGCAGGCGGGCGGGGACGGCCCGGGGGCGGCCACCAGGAGCAGTTGCTCGACACCGGCACGGCGCAGCAGCAGCCCGGGGCGGGAGGCCAGTCCGCGGGCCGGGTGGCGGTGGCCGGCAGGCGGGCCCGGGCGGCAGTCCGACGGACCGACAACGGGCGGGGCAGGCGGCGGCCTGACGGGCTGGCAGCAGCCGAAAGGCGGGCGGCGGCTGTCCTCCGACAGGTGATCTTGACCGTTTTGCCAAGCGATCTTGACCACCGATGGAGCGGGGTGCGAGTAGGTGCCGGTTGCCGCCCTGACACCCTGGTCCGATGGATGACTTTGCCGGTACGCAGGCTCCGATTCGCCGACTGACCGATCCGGACCTTTTCCCGCCGCCCTGTGCCGGCGTTCCGTAGACTTGGTCTTGATCGCCCATATCCGGTGCGGTCAGGGGGAGTTGGGGATTATGGAACTCGATGCGTTCATGGCAGTGGCCGGTCCGGCCGTCACCTCCGCAGCGGCCGCCTACGGCGGCGCGGTCCTGACCCGGGCCGAGGAGGCCGCAGCCGACGCGACCGTGGGTCTGGGGCAGCGCATCATCAACTCGGTCTGGTGCCGCAGGGACACGCAGCAGCGAGCCGAGCTGGAGGCCTGCCTGGACGGTGCCGGCCGGCCGGGCGACGAGGACGCCATGGGCGCCCTGCGCCACCAAATCCGGCGTGCCCTGCGCTCCGATCCGGAACTGCTGGCCGAGTTGGCCGCCCTGCTGCCCGCCGGGGACCCCCAAGGCGTCACCAGCGTGGAGGCCAGTGGCACCGGCTCGGTCGCGGCCGGCGGCAGCATCCACGGTTCGGTGACCACCAACGTCACCACCACCCCTGCCTCACCCGCCGCCGCGCCAGCCGTCGCCGAGTGACGAACCCTCACTCGCCCGGCTCCATCTCGGTCCATGCCGAGGGCATCGCGTCGGTAGCCGCCGGAGGCAGCATCCATGGTTCGGTGACCATCCGGACCACGGTGCTGCCCGCCAGCGCGGTGCGCGACGCCGCCGACACCGAGGCCCGTGGCGTGGTGTCCCTGCGCGCCCGAAAACACACCTTCACCGGCCGGACGGCCGAGCTGGCCGAGGTGCGGGCCGAGTTGGCCCGGGGCACCGGCACTCCGGCCGTGGTCCTGCACGGCCTGGGCGGGGTCGGGAAGACCGAGCTGGCCCTGCAGTACGCCCACCTGCACAGCGAGTCGTACGACCTGGTCTGGTGGATCGACTCCGCCGTCCCCGGGGCTACCGAGGCGGCCCTCGCCGCGATCGCCGAGCGGCTGAGCCCGCACTGGACGGGCACGGAGCCGTCGCTCTCCGCCCGGGCCGCCTGGGCCAGGGCCTGGCTGCAACAGCACGACAGATGGCTCCTGGTCCACAACAACGTGGAGGAACCGGCCCTGCTGGGGGACCTCCTGGGCAGTCTCCCGCGCGGACACCATCTGATCACCAGCCGGTACGCCACCGGCTGGCAGCGCCAGGTACGGTTCGTCGGCCTCAGTGTCCTCCCCCGCGCCGACTCCGTGGCGCTGATCGCCTCCTGGGTACCGTTCGCCTCCCCGAAGGAGGAGTGGCACGCCGGCCAGCTCGCCGGGGAACTCGGCGACCTGCCACTCGCCCTGGAACAGGCCGGCGCCTACATGGACCAGACGATGACCAGCATCGAGGAGTACCGAAGCAGCCTCCACGAGTTCCTGAACGAGGCTGCCCTCGACCACGCCCGCGACGAGCAGACCGTCGCCGGCGTCTGGGCTCTGACCCTGACCGCGCTGGCCGAGAGCAACCCACTCTCCGTCGAGCTGCTCCACACCCTGGCCTGGCTCGACCCCGACGGCCTCCCCCGGGAGCTGCTGGCCGACCTCACCGCCGGTCCAGTCCAAGTGAGAACGGCGCTCGGCCTGCTGCGCGCCTACAGCATGGTCACCCTCTCCCTGGAGGAGGTGACCGTCCACCGGCTGGTGCAGAAGGTGCTGCGCGACCGGGCCACCCGCGAAGCGGCCGCGCTGGCCACTGCAGACGGGCCGCCTCCCGCACGGCGCGGACGGGAGGCCGCCGAGCGCATCCTGCTAGCAGCCGTGTACCCCAACGGGCCGGAGGAGGCTCCCGACACCGTCCAACTCGCCCGGCTCGCAGCACACGCGACCGCGCTCTCCACCACCGACCCCGGCACCTACCGCACCGGGCCGTCCCGGCTCTTCTCCGACACCGCGCTGCACCTCCATGAGCGCGGCCAGACCGTCCGGGCGCTCCCGCTCTTCAAGGTCTACGCCCGGCACGCCGCCGACGGCTTCGGCGCCGACCATCCGTTCACCCTGAACGCCCGCGGCGCGGTCGTCACCTCGCTCAGGGCGGCGGGCCGGCTCGAGGCCGCGGCCGACCTCCTGGAGGAGCTCTTGGAACGGGCCACTCGGGTGCTCGGCGGCGGGGACCTCATCACCCTGCACATCCGGGCGAGCCTCGCGGAGGTCCATCTGGCGCGCGGCCAACTGCAGCGCGCGGAAGACGGGTTCGCCGCGGCGGTGGCCGACAGCACCGCACATCTCGGCCTCGATCACCCCCGGACGCTCACGCTGCGGAACAGATTGGCCACCACCTACGAGAACGGCCACCAGTTCGACCGGGCGATCGAGATCTACGAGGACCTGCTCCGCCACGAGCACGGCGGCCTGGTCCACTGGGAGCAGGAGTACTCGGCGCCCCTGCAGCTCAACGCCGCCACCGTCCGGAACAACCTGGCCGGGGCCTACGAGGGCGCGGGGCGATCCGCGGAGGCCATCGCCACCTACCGCGAGGCGCTGGCCGACATGGTCCACCGAGTGGGGGCGGACCACCCGAAGGCGCTGGAGTGCCTCGGCAACCTCGGCTACGCCCTGGACGCCGCCGAGCAACGGGAGGAAGCCTCACGGATCTACCGGGAGGTTGCGGAGAAGCGCGTGCGGATCCTCGGCGAGGACCACCCCGACACCCTGCTGAGTCAGAGTAACCTCGCCTACATGCTCCTCAAGACGGGAGAGCCGGAGGCGGGCCTGGAGCTCTGCCGCAGGACCCTGGTCCAGCGCGAGCAGATCCTGGGCGTGCTGCACGCCGACACCCTGGCGAACCGGAAACTGCTGGCCTCCGCCTACGACTGGGCCGGCGACCCCACGACCGCCGCCGAGCTGTTCGAAACCACCCTCCAACAGCACCGGGAGGTCCTGGGCAGCCGGCACCCCGACACCCTGCCCACTCTCTCCGGCTACGCAACCTGCCTCATGCGGGCCGGGAACGCACCCGGCGCCGTGCCGCTGCTGGAGGAGGCCCTCGCCACCCAGGAGGAGCTCTCCGAGCCGGAGGGCATGGCGGCCATGACCTACCGTCACAACCTGGCCACGGCCCTGCGGGACACGGGTGCGTTCGACCGCTCCGAGGAACTGCTCACCACCGTCCTGGAGCAGCGCACCCGCCGACTGGGCGCTGACCACCCCGACACGCTGATCAGCAGCGGAAGTCTGGCCCGGCTGTACCAGCTGACCGGCGACGTCGACCGGGCCGTCCCGCTCTACGAGTCGGCGCTCACCGGCCTCACCGCCACCTTCGGCACCGACCACTGGAGCACCCGCGCCCTGGCCGACTACCTCGCCGAGGCCCGTACGGCCTGAGAGCCGTCCGCAACGGGCACGGCGCCAAGAAGCCACTGTCGTACCGATCGTGGGACGTGTCGATCGAACGGGAGTCTCGATCCGGCCGGCGGTGTAGTCGTCGACGACCCCGAGCCGGCGCAGCTGGGCGTACTCGCAGAGTAAGCCCGGGGCGCGGTGGCAAGGTTGCCCCTGCTCCGTTTCCCCGGACTTCTCGCCGAACCCGGCGTGCCCGTCTCCGAGCACCGGGCTCTCCACGGCATCTGCCGTCAGCTTGGTTGCAGGGTCCATGGGTTGGGGATCTTGTTGCCTCGGTAGCGGTACCGGGTGACCGGGATCTCCGCGCACCTGCGCAACTTGACGTCGCCTGCCGTGATAGGCCGCCACTCTCCGGAAGGAGTGATCAACCTCCGACGGACGTCTCCGAAAGTCCAGTCGTGCCGCGAACGCAGCATGCGGACGACCCTCCACCAGGTGAAGGCGTCCACCATCGCGAAGACTCGCTTCGCGATCGCATACCGGAAGTATTCGGCCCAACCGTGCGTGATCATGTTCAGCCTGGTCAGCACGTAAACCATGTCCTGCTGCGACAGCCTGTGGGTCATGGCACGGATCTTCGACTTCACCGAGCGCACCGCGCGCCTGGAGATGTCGGTGTAGACGTGCCACTTGTTCGTCCCTCGCTTGCGGCGCCACTGGATGCGGAACCCCAAGAAGTCGAAACCCTCGCTCAGGTGCACGATCCGGGTCTTGGCTGGTGACAGCCTCAGCCCGATCGTCCGGAGCACCTGGGCGATCTCCTCGCGCAACGCCATGGTGTCCTGCTCGGTCCCATAAACCAGGACGGCGAAATCGTCCGCGTAGCGGACGATCCGCCATGTCGGCAGGCCCTTGAGGCGGCGGCTCCTGCGCCTACTCGTGGTGGACATCGAGCCGTTGCCCTCCCAGGGCTCCTGCAAGTGCTCATCGAGCACCGACAGAGCGATGTTGGCGAGCAACGGGGACAGGATGCCCCCTTGCGGCGTGCCGGTGTGGCTGTCCCGACGCTCGCCGAGCTCCGTGAGGACCCCGGCTTTCAGGAATGCCTTCACCAAATTCAGGACCTTCTTGTCCTTGACCCTCGCCCGGACCCGGTCCATCAGAGCGGCGTGGTCGATCTCGTCGAAGCACGCCTCGATGTCCGCGTCCAGGACCCATCGGTATCCCTTGGTACCGAAACTGTGGATCTCGGCAATCGCGTCCTGAGCACGCCGCCTGGGCCGGAACCCGTAGGAGACCGGCATGAAGTCGGCCTCGAAAATCGGCTCCAGCACCAGCTTCAGCGCAGCCTGAACGACCCGGTCGGTGACCGTGGGAATCCCCAGCCGCCGAACCTTCCCCGACCCGCCCGGCTTGGGAATCTGCTTCTCCCGCACCGGAAGCGCCCGGAACGCACCCGACTTCAACTGGGCGCGCAGGTCGTCCAGGAACCCACGGACCCCGATCTGCTCCTCCACGTCGGCGGCCGTGAGGCCGTCGACGCCGGCAGAGCGGGCTCCTCGGTTTCCCGCGACCCGGTCGAACGCCGTGACCAACGTCGCCGGGTCGTGCACAAGGTTGAACAGGTCGTCGAACCGGCGACCGGGATCGGCCACCGCCCAACGGTGAAGCTTGGCCTGCATCTCCGATACCCGCTGCCACGACCCCATCGGGATCGCCTCCAGCAGTGCGCCACCGTTCGGCGGTGCGTCTTTCGGCATTGCAGCCTCCTCCCCTCTCAATACCGCTGCCGCCCTTCCCCATGTACCGGGCTCTCCCCGGCTCGGAGTACTACGGCGGCTCCGCCCCACTCAGGCCGTTCGGCGGTCGATGCGCCTATCCCCGTCGACAACTGGCCGTTACCGCCCGTGGAGCTGTACCTGGTGGTTCCCGTGTTCACTGTGATTCGCTCGGTGGAGTAGGAGCCCGACTGTGTCCCCGCAGCATCGCCATGAGTACGCCGCAGGCTTTCCTCATGGCCTCCGGGTCGGATAAGACAGGCCTTCCCAGGAGTTCCGGCCACCCAAGTAGCAGGCGGTCGTGCGCACCGCATCCGGCCCAAATCCGCCAGGTTAGAGCCGGTGGAAGAGTTAGGGACGTAACGACGCCGGTTCCTCGCGTACTCCTCTCCACCACGCTTGCCGGACCCACGTCATCTGGCAGTGCTGACGCGTCCCGTCGTTGTCAGGGCTGCTCCCGCCCTCCCCGGCATCACCCGGCTCAGGCTGCCCTCGGCTTCACCGTCCTGCTGCGACAGGATCAGTGGCGCAGGTCTCTCACCTCCGCACGAATCACAGCGCCTCACGGCGCAAGTCCTGGTCCTTCCAGTGGTGTCCGGACAGGTCGGGGGTGACGACCAGGTCGAGGGCGAGGTCCATGGTGTCGATGCCGAGGCCGGGGCGGCGCTGGTAGGGGCGTTCGAAGTTCATGTACCAGCGCAGGGGTTCCTTGGTGGCGGCTTCCTGGAAGCAGTGGACGGAGAACCACTCGCCGGCCAGGAAGTGGCTCAGCAGCTCGGCGCCCTGCCAGCAGTAGGGCCCGCACTGGTCCTTCCCGGCAGTCGTTGGCCGGAGCCGGGTGGGTGCCGGGCACGGTCGGGTACGGCATCGGCCGGGCTCGGCCCGGGTCGGCCCGCAGCACGGGCCCCGGGGTGCAACAGCGCGTTGAACCCTGGGCCTTCCCCATGATTCCTCAGCCAGGCTAATTTGGGGCGCCGAAAGCTTGGTGCGACTGGACTACCGCGCCCAACGCCCCATGGCCGGCGCGGTGCCGATCAGACACTCGATGTCGGTCGGGAAGCCGACGAGGGCGTAGGCGGTCAGGCGCAGGTGGCCCTCAAGGCAGACCAGGTTGTCCTGCCTCTCACCGACGAGGATGAGCGGAGGAAATCGCTCACCTCTGATGAGCGCGTGGGCTGCGTCGACGAACGGTTCGTTGGGCACGTCGAACGCCCGTAGCCCTGCCTTGATGCGCGCGGCCGCGTCAGTCGGCCGACGGCTGCCACCCGACAGTTCGACCCAGTAGGAATAGTCGAGGTAGCGCACGTCGGCCGCCTCGTCGGCGGACAGGAGTGCCCTGGTCCACGTGACGTGAGTGGGGAAGTTCTCGAACAGGTCGCGGTTCTCGCCGTACCCGCGCGTCGCAGCGAGCAGAGCGCGACGTGCGAGGTTCGCTCCACCGTCGGAGAGGTCCGGATGCGTCAGCAGCTGCTCGGCCTGCCCGGCTGCCGCCAGATGGGACCGGAGGCTCTGGCCGAACCTCCCGCTGGACAGCTCGCCGCTCAAGAAGCAGGCGACCATCTCGTCCTCACTGCTCACACCCAGTACCTGCACGACCGTCAGCATAGGACCGACCCGGTTGGGCGCCACAGCCTGCTCGCACGTCATCTCGTCGACAGGTCTTGACTATTGCTCGCTGCAGGAGCCAACAGCCGGACTGCGGCTGACACGCGATAACCCAGCGAATGTCATCGGCCGTCCTGGGACACCGGCCGCCATGAATGAGGTCAAAGTCGTCGTCGCCCATTGCGAGCGCGCGACCCTGCGCGTCGGCGACGTGTTCTTGAAGGTAGACCCCGATCAGGCGCGCATCGACGTTGACATCGACGTTGAGGTTGAGGCGATGGCCCTGGCACCGGTCCCGACGCCGGAGGTCCTGTCGCGCAAGCCGCCCGTGCTCGCGATCGCCGCGCTTTCGGGGACGGCGCTTGGGCGCCTCGGCGAGCCGTCGACCGCTTCGTCGGCGGCTTGGGCCGCGGCGGGGTGCCGCCATTCGGAAGCTGCACGAGGCGCCGTTGCCGCCCTGGCCCGGTCGGCGCCGCCGGGGTCCCGACGAGTTGGCGGCGGAACTCGACGGCGAGTGCGAGTTGCTCGTGACGAACGGCGTCCTGCCCGCCGACCTGGTCACCCGCAACCGCCAGGTCGCCGAGGCGGCGATCCGGCCGTGGACTCCGGCGTTCACGCACGGCGACCTGCAGATCGAGCACGTCTTCGTCGACGGCGACGAGGTCACCGGCATCATTGACTGGTCCGAGGCGGGCCGGGGTGATGCCCTGTTCGACCTCGCCACCTTGACGCTCGGACACGAGGAGCACGTCGAAGACGTCATCGCCGGCTCTGGCACCGACAGCGACCTCGACGTGATCCGCGCGTGGTGGTCGTTGCGGAGTCTGCTGGCACGCGCCGCAGCTGGCCGCGATGCTTCTGGCGGGCGTGGCGATCGCCGTCCTCGGCGCCCTCGTCCCGGCCCGGTCCGCGGCCCGGATAGCCATCGCCTCGGTACTGCACACCGAGTAGACCGGGGTGGACCGGGTGCGGCACCCCTCCCCGGGCAGCGGCGGGAGAGCAGGACGCCCCGCCCCCGCGTCCCGGCACCCCCTCCGGAGCACCGGGACAACGCGGGCGGGACGAGACGGGCCTCTCGGGGCCGGGCAACGGCGGCTCGACGGCGGCCAAACACTTCGACGCCCCGGCCGGCTGACCCGTACGGCCCCAGGATGGTGGACCCCGCCATTCCACCTGTACCGAACGCCCTGGCAGGGCGGTGCGCCCCGGTCAGCCCGCAGGTCGGCCGGGGCGCCGGTGGCGGCCGGAATACGGCGGACCGCGCGGCACCGGCCTTGCCGGGGACCTGTGCCCCTGACAGTCTTCCGGCACGTGCCCTGCGGTGGCCGGGGCACGGGCCAGACCCCCGGTCGGCCCCGACCCGTTGACTCTGCCCGATGGACGAACCGACCAGGAGTGCCCGCCATGCCGCGTACGACATTCCATGTGCCCCCCACGCTGCTCGCCACCACGGCGACGGCTGCCCTCGTCCTCGCCACGGCCCTCACCGCGGCGACCGCCCCGGCCGCCGAAGCCGGGACCATCGCCCAGGCCCCCAAAGCCGGGACCACAGGGGCCACCGCGGCCACCTCAGGCTGGACCTGCTCCGTCCCGTCCGGCTACACGTACACCTCGTCCCGCAGCTCCTACGCCTGCTCGGGAGGCAGCAGCTACCGGACCACCGAGTTCTACGCCGAGCCGCCCGCCAACGGCCTCTGGGCCTGCACCACCATGCCCGGCTACACCCACACCGGGGTCATGAGCAACTACACATGCTCCAGCGGCGGGAGCTACACGACCAACCAGTTCCTGCTCTACAAGCCCGTGACCGGCATGTGGGCCTGCTCCGTGCCGTCCGGGTTCACGTACACGGCCACCCAACAGAACTACACCTGCTCCGGCGGCGCCAGCTACACCACCACCCAGTTCCTGCTGCGCGCCCTGTAGCCGCCGAGGGCCCCGGGCCCGAACGCGCGCTGGCTCACGAGCCCGGTCTCCAGCCCGAGGGCTACGGGTGCTGATCCGGCTGCTGCTGCGGGATCCGGGGCTGCCGCGGAACTCGGTGGCGAGTCAGCTGCGGTGCGGCCAGGCCGCGGCCATGTCGCCCAGGAGGACGTCGGGCAGGACCTCGTTCCAGGCTCCGGCGAGGGCGACGGGTCGGCGGCGACAGCAGGGCCGGGGAGTCGTCGCCGCTATGCCGCGAGGCGTTGAACTCGTCCACCGGGCAGACCAGCCGGACCCCGAAGGCGGCCTCAATCTCGACAGCTTTGCGGGCCCGCAGGAACCGGTGGAAGCCCTTGAAGATCTGGACATAGCCGCGGCGGGTGGCCGGGGCCCGCCCGTCCACCGCCAGTCCGCCGACGACGCGGTCGATGTCCTCGGGGGTGACGGCCACGAACGCTTCCACGCATAACGCCTGGAACTCCCAGGGGTCCAGGGCAGCTGGCAGATCAGGGACCATCCGGCCCTCGATCACCCGGGGCTACCGCGGTGACGTCAACACCGTTCAGCGTCATCTGCGGCTCTACCGAACCGGAGCGATCCCGGCGGAGGCCCCACCACCCCACCTGACCGTCCGCCGCGTCACCGACTGGATCATGCGCCGACCCGAGCGGCTCGACGACACCGAACGCAAGTGCCTCGACGAGCTGTGCGAACGCAGCCCGGCCCTGGCCACGACTACCCTGTACGCCCGGCGCCTGGCGACCATGGTCCGCGAACGCCGCAGCGAGCACCTGGCCCTCGATGTCTGGCTCGCCGACGTCCGCCTCGACGGGCAACCCGAACTCCGCAGCCTGGCCGGCGGCATCCGACGCGACCACGCCGCCGTTCTCGCGGCCCTGAACACCACACTCACCTCGGGAGCAGTAGAGGGCAACGTGACCAGGATCAAGCTGCTCAAGCGCCAGATGTACGGGCGGGCCAACTTCGACCTCCTACGCCGCCGTATCCTCCTATCACCGTGATCAGCCAGCCAAGACCCCTCAATCAGCGACAGAGCCCGGAAGTTGGACCAGAACCTGAGTTTCAGCAGCAGTTGGTGATCAGCGCGCTCGCAGATGTCCACGAGAAATGACGGCACTGTCGTCAGCTAGGGCGTTCGTGCCCAGCACCAGGACGACCAGCGCCTCCAGGGAATCTGGCACGCTAATCTCAGGTCATGCCTGAGACATCAGTGGCGCGCTTCTATGACGAACTGGCCGACGACTACCACCTGATCTACTCGGACTGGGACGCGGGCATCCGTCGGCAGGGGGACGCCCTGGACGCACTGATCGGACAGGATCGCGCGGCGGTGCTCGACTGTTCCTGCGGCATCGGCACCCAGGCCATCGGCCTGGCGCTGCGCGGGCACCGGGTCACCGGGACCGACATCAGCCCCCGCGCCGCCGCCCGCGCCGCCCGGGAGGCCGCCCGCCGGAGCCTGAGCCTGCACACGGCCGCCGCCGACATGCGGCGCCTCCCGTTTGCCGATGGCCGGTTCGACACTGTCGTCTGCGCCGACAACTCGCTGCCCCACCTGCTGACAGAGCAAGATGTGAACGCCGCCCTGGCCGAGATGCGCCGGGTCCTGCGCCCCGGCGGCCAGCTGCTGATCAGCACACGTCCCTACGACGACCTGCTGCGCGATCGCCCGGCCTCGACGCCTCCGCAGGTCTCCAGGGTCGCCGACGGCGGAGAGCGAACCGTCACCTTCCAGCTCTGGCACTGGCACGACGACGGGGAGCACTACGACCTGGAGCACTTCCAACTCCTCCCGGCAGGCGGAGAATGGCGCGTCCAGGTCCGCCGCACGACCTACTGGGCACTCGGCCATGACCGGCTGGCCGGCCTCGCAGCCGAGGCCGGGTTCGTCGCCCCCCAGTGGCGGATGCCGCAGGAGACAGGCTTCTTCCAGCCGCTGCTGGTGGCCCGCGCCGGCGGATAGGCGGTTCCATCGCCCGGCGCGGGACGGCTGGTACCAGCCGGCCTTGGCCGCCTGCTCGGCGCGGGCTCGGGTGCCGGCGAGGCGGTAGGAGCCGGTCCCGGTTTCGATGATGGTGCCGTTGGAGGTGAGGCGGTCGACGATGGCCGCGCAGAGGCGGGGGTCGAGCCGCGGAGCCCCGCAGAGGCCGTGACGGAACATCACGGGCCCTCGCGGCGCCCGCAGCAGGCCTGGCCGGCGCTCGCCCCCTTGGCGTGGGGTGCGGGGCGTCTACGGCGGTCGCACCGGGGCGAACTGCTCGACGACCGCGCGGGTGGTGAGGACGGGACCTCCGCCCTCGGGTGAAGCGTGCCGATCTGCGCCGGGTGGTGGGTGATGGGCGATGGGCGGGTGGTGCGCTCACGGACCGGTCCGGAGCGCCCTTGCACACCTGGCCAAGTTCTCTGCAAGGGCAGCACAGTCGGCGCGGCCCGGCAGACCTAGGGTCATGGCACGGCGAAGCCCGATCGACGCGGCGAGACGACAGGGGCGAATCCTCCCTGATCAGCCACCGGACGACGGGCCTGTCGGTCACCGACCCGTGGCCGACCCCCAGATGGTCCGCACCACCCGACTCCTCCCCAGGAAGGCACCACTATGCGTATCCGCAAGGCGATAGCGGCTCTCTCCGTCACGGCCCTCGCGTCGCTCGGCACCATCGCGGCCGCCCCGGCTGCCCAGGCCGCCCTGACCGGCGGCTACGGCTGCTCGGGCTCCCACATATGGTCCGGGAACGTGGGCGGCGCGGGGACGGTCCACACCTACTACGACGGCTCCACCAACTGCTCGGTCTTCGTCAAGGACACCTACGCGGGCGTCAAGACGTACACCGACATCTACATCCAGAAGAGCGGCGACTCCGGATGGATCGACGGTGGCGGGGGCTACTACACCACCTACGCCGGGCCGGTCAGCATCTACGCCCCCGGCGCCTGCATCCGGGAGTGGGTCATCGAGAACAACCCCAACGGCGACAACATCGTATACGGGCCCACTCCCTGGCACTCCTGCAGCTGACACCGTCCGGCGGCTGGCGGGGGCATCGGACAGGCAGCCACCGGTGAGAGGGCGGGGGGTGGTCCCGGCGGAGTGCCTCGGCCCCATGGCCGCACCCTGCCCACGTCTCGATCACCTCGCGGGCCGGTCCTGCGGGTGGTCACCTGCCGGGTCGCAGGTGCGGTCGAGGTCGCGCCAGGCGCGCGGGGAGAGGCCGTACGCCTGTTTGAAGGCCCTGCTGAAGTGAGTCGCGTCCACGAAGCCCCAGCTGTGCCCGATCGCGGCGATCGACCGGTACCGCGCCTTCGGTCCGGCCAGTTCCCGCCGGCATTCCTCCAGACGGTTCGAGCGGATCCAGTCGCCCGGGGTGACCCCTGACCGCGCCAGCAGTGTGTAGAGGTGCCGAACCGAGACGCCGTGTGCGGAGGCGATCTGCGCTGCGGACAGGTCGCGATCGCGCAGGTGCGCCCGCATGTACCGGAGGATCCGGAGGTTGAACGTCGCCTCCGCCGATTCGCGGGCCAAGGACGAGTCACCGAGCCGGGAGGTGACGGCGGCGCGGATCAGATCGAGGCTGGGTTCCGTGACCGCCTGGGCGTACCGGTCCTGGTGGAGGCCCTCGGTGGCTGCCAGTTGGGAGAAGTAGGCGTAGGCGAGGGCGGCGACGGGGCTGTCGGCGCGGAACGTGACGGCGGTCATCTCCCTCAGTAGCGGTTCGGGCAGCGCGAGCGCGGCGCGCGGGAAGCGCAGGAAGTGGTGGTCGACACCGCCGTCGAAGCCGAGGGCGTACGGCACGGACGTGTCGTAGAGGGCGAACTCCCCCGGTCTCAGCACGGCCTCGCGATCGTTCTGCGTCACCACGCTGGTACCCGTCACCTGGAGGCCCAGGAAGATCTCCGGCTCGGTGTCCTCCCGCGCCAGCCGTGGTGTCCGCCGTATCGTCAGACCCGTCGCCCGTCCCGAGCAGACACCGATGCAGCCGACCGTGTTCAGCTTGACCTGGACCGAGATGTTCTCCGGCGCGTGGTGGTGGTCGATCTCGATCCGTACGACGGACTCCCAGACCGCGGACCGGACCGCTTCCTCCCGGTCCCCCGGTGGAAAGGCTGCCGTGTCCAGGGTCGCGCTCACAGAGCAGAGCCACCCGGCGACCGCACGGGTGCGGCACCGAGAACCGCAGGGGACGGACAGCGCGGCTCAAGACGGCCGTCCCGGTGCTGTCTCCGCACTGAGTGTCCTCCCCCCGAAGGCCCGTTCCGTGCCCAGGATGGCAGGGCCGGTCGCGGCACGCAACGGGTGCTGACGCGGCCGGTTTCCCGGCCGGCTACCCACCGCCGCGAGGCTCGACTGGTTGCCCCGATCACCAGCTGAGGCGGTCCGGTGGACGCAGTAGGGCCCGGGCCGCGCGGCCCGGGCCCTACTGCGTCCTCGACGGGCCCGGTCGAGGGCTGCCGTCAGACGGTACCCGTGGCCACGGCGGCCGCCGCCGGCTCGGGTGAGGGCGATGCGCTGTAGTCGCGCAGCCGGATCGGGGTGGTGCGGGTGTTCTCGGGTGCCTGGGCTGCCAGCATGTCCAGGATCTCCTGGGTGGGGGCGGGCATGAAGAACCGCTCCGCGCCCTCGCGACCCAGGCTCTGGTGCTCCGTCGCGTAGCCGCGCATCTCGCGCTCGTACGCGGCGAATGCCGTGGCGTGGTCACCACCGGAGGCGGCGAGTTCACCGGCCAGGATGTAGGCGCCGATCAGGGCCTGCGAGGTGCCGCGGCCGGAGGTCGGGCCGGCGCAGTACCCGGCGTCGCCGAGCAGCACGACCCGCCCCTTGGACCAGGTGTCCATCTCCACCTGGGCGTTGGCGTCGAAGAAGAAGTCGGGTGCCTGCGCCATCTCCTGGAGCAGGCGCGGGATCTCCCAGCCGTCGTCCGCGAAGCGTTCGGCGATGATGCGCTGCTGCCCGGCGCGGTCGTGGCGGTCGTACTCCAGGTGCTCGGCGGCGAAGTGGAAGGCGGCGCGGGCCTCGGTGTTGGCGCGGGCGGTGAAGATGTTGGCGGCCTTGCCCGGGGCGGCGTAGAGGCGGCCGGTGTTCTTCAGGCCGAGGTAGTTGTCCAGGCTGAAGATGGCGGTGTAGATACCGAGGTGGCGCACGAACTGCTCTTCGGGGCCGAAGGTGAGTGCCCGGGTGCGCGAGTGCATACCGTCGGCGCCGACGACCAGGTCGAAGCGGCGGGCGGCGCCGCGCTCGAAGGTGACCTCGACGCCGTGCTCGTCCTCGGTCAGGCTCGCGATGGAGTCCCCGAAGACGTACTCGACGTCGTCGCGGGTGGCCTCGTACAGCATCCTGGTCAGATCGCCCTTGAGGACCTCCAGGTCGCCCGCGAAGATCACGGCCGGCAGGGTCGCGTACTGGCGGCCCTCGGCGTCCACCATGGCGGCGTCGCCCATCTCGGTGTCCAGCTCGCGGATCTGCTCCAGCAGGCCCATCCGGTCCAGCACGTCCAGGGCTTCGCCGCGGAAGTCGACCGCGTAGCCGCCCTCGCGCACCGCTTCGGCGCGCTCCACCACGGTGGGGACGAAGCCGTGGCGGCGCAGCCAGTAGGCGAGGGCGGGGCCGGCCACGCTGGCGCCGGAGATCAACACGGTGCGGGCGGTGGTGGTGGTCATCTCGGGTTCCTCTCTCAGGTCGATGCGTACAACGTATGGGCGGCAGATTCCCCTGTGAAGTGCGAAATTGAGGAAGGAATCCTAGTGCACTAGGCTTCATGTACTAGTACACCAAGGAGCGCCTCATGTCCGCAGAGCCGCCGTACGTCAAGATCGCCGCCGAGCTGCGGCACCGCATCGGGACCGGCGAGCTGCGCCCGGGTGACCGGGTGCCCTCCACGCGGGCGCTCACCCAGCGGTGGGGGGTCGCCATGGCCACGGCGACCAAGGCACTGGCCGTCCTGCGGCAGGAGGGCCTGGTCCGAGGGGTGCCTGGGGTGGGCACCGTGGTCTGCGCCGTCCCCCGTGCGTCGCGGACGGAGGGGCCGGCGACGGGCCGACGGACGGACGGACCGCCGGAGGAGTCGACTGCGCGCCGGCGCCTGGTGCGGGCGGGGATCGCGATCGCCGACGCGGAGGGGGCGGCCGCGCTCACCATGCGGCGGCTGGCCGCCGAACTCGGCACCTCGGCGATGTCGCTGTACCGGCACGTGCAGAACCGGGACCAGCTCCTCGTGTTGATGGTCGACGCGGCCTACGCACAGGCGCACCTGCCCACCCCGGCTCCGCCCGACTGGCGGTCCCGCCTGGAGCTCTCGGCCCGGGCCCAGTGGCGGCTCTACCAGGAACACCCCTGGCTGGCGGCCACGATGAACCTCGCCCGCCCGCTGCTCGCCCCGAACGGCATGCGCCATGTCGAATGGGCCCTGGCGGCGCTGGAGGGCCTCGGCCTCGACGCCGGTGCCCGGATGCACGCGGCGGTCTCGCTCTTCGGGTTCGTCCGGGGCTGCGCGGTCGACCTCGCGGCGGAGCAGGAGGCGGGTCACGCCAGTGGTGTCAGCGGCGACCAGTGGATGCAGGTCCAGGAGGCCCGGATGGCCGCGCTGCTGTCGGACGGCACCTTCCCGGCGTTCACCGCCGCCCGTACCGACCCCGGCCTGGACCTGTCCGCCGAATCCCTGTTCACCTTCGGCCTCGACCGCCACCTCGACGGCTTGGCGGCCCTGATCGCCGCCGCGGGCGACCAGTCGAACTCCGGCGAGACGGGCAGCACGGTCGTCAATCCCCAGTGAGACTGGGGAAACCTCACCGAGACAGGACAGCCCTGGCGGGCCCTACCCCGAACCTCAGTCACTTCAGTCCCTGACAGGCCCCCGACCAGCACAGACACCCAGTGCCCAGACAACACAACGACAACAGGGGACGGCGGCACAGCCGGGTCGGGAGCAGCAGCCCTCGCCACCAGCCGGCCACTGCGGGGCCGCAGGCCGGACCGGCGCTCAGAGCGACGGGCGACACGGACGACACGGGTGGGGCGCACTGGCAGGCGCCGCCCGGGCCCGGTAGCCGCTGCCCAAGGCCGGACCCGGCCACCAGGAACGGCCGCCACCACTGACCCGTACCCACCGGGCACCGCAGCAGCAGGGAAGTCGGGCCCGGCGGCGGCGTGGGCGGCGCCCGGCGACGCGATATCGGCTTCGCGGGCGCCGGCGGCGCGTGGCAGCATGCCGCCATGGTGACGAGCGAGGCCCCCGCAACGGTGGACGAGGCAGTGCGTGAGCTCCGGGGGCTGGCCCACGAGTGGGTCGACGGCCGGCGCGCGGACCCGGACGTTCTGATCCAGGCCGCACTCCGCGCCCTGGTCGCCGAGGTCGACACACCGTCGCTGTGGCTCCTCGCCTGGCTGCTGGGTGGTGAGGAGGACCAGGCCTCGGAGCTGTTCGGCCAGGTGATGGACGAGCTCGGGTTCGGCTTCCACCCGCCCGAGGACTACTGGGAGGGCCGGCTGGCGCTCGCCCGCTGGTGGGCCGCCGAAATCGTCGGCGGATGGCTCGACCCCTTCGAGGGCGCCGAACTCATCATCGAGAACGTCGCAGAGGCTTACGGGCCGGCCGAGGAGTTGGCGCCCCTGGTCGACGCGCTGGAAGCCCTCTGGGACCGCGGGCCGCAGACGCCCCAGGACGAAGCCGTCACGTACGTGATCCGGGCCGCCCACGAACTCGTGGCCCGCATCCCGCCCCCTTCTTCCGCCCCTTCTTCCGCCCCTTCTGACAGCACGGCGGCGCCGACAGTGCCGCGGCCCGACCCGTGCAGGACCCGGCCGTAACTCCCGCGCGGTCGCCCGCCCACCGGCTGGTGGACGGCCGTCGAGGCCACCGCCGAACTGCTGGAGGGCTGGGGCCGCTTCGAGGAGGCGATCGAGATCACCCGGGCCCGGATGGCCATCGGGCACCCGCTGGCGCTGGAGTGCGCTGGGCTGCGGCGGGCCGGCCGCGCCGGGGTGATCCGGCCCAACGGGCGAGGACGGGAGGCGGGCGGGAGTTGCGTCACCAGTAGCCGATCACGTAACACCCCCACACCACCTGGCGGGCAGCAGCACACCAGGAGCCAAGGTTTCCTGGCGGCCGCCGGCTAATCGGTTCTCTCCGACGCGGGCCGCCCCAGCGCCTCGTAGCGGTCGGCCGGGCGCCGGCCCGGCCACCGCAGCCGGCGCTTGGCCGCGGGAAGCCTCACGCTGAGCCTCTCTCCCCCGGCGTCGACCCTGTGCTCGATGTCGAGTCTGCCCATCAGCCGCGGATCGTCCAGCAGCGCACCCATGATGCCGAACGACGGGGCGGTATTCCGGGCGAAGACGACCAGTTCCCCGGCTGCCCGCCTCCCCTCCTCGGCCGTCTGCACGCGGTGCGGGTCGCCGTATCCGAGGTCGTCCAGTGCGCGCACCAGATTGTCGGCACGCCCGTCGACGAGCTGCCAGATGTAGGTGATCCCCACCGGCCCCGTCAGGGCGAGCGCGCGGTGATGGCGCAGCATGCGCAGCCGGTGCTCGCCGAGCTCCCTGCGCACCGCAGCCCGCTCCTGCGGCACGGCATCGACGAGAAGGACGGCGGTACGTTCAAACGCGGCGGCGAGCGTCTCGGCCTCGGCGTAGACCGCCTCCCGCCTGTCGCGGGTCCTCGCGTCCTGCTCGGCTCTGTCGTGCCGCCGATTTGCCTGCATGGTGACGTACGTCCCGGCACACGCAACACCGGCCGACACCACCGAGGCGATCCCCGTGATGAACGCGGGCTCCATACCCCTCCTCACCGTGCGCACCCCTCCCCCGGGTCCGACGGCGCCGGGTACCGACAGCGCCACCCGCACCCCCAACCGGCTCCCTACCCACCACACGCCCGCCCACCGGTCCACACGGCACCAGCCAGGGCGATCCGGCGGTAGGCGCCGGAGACGGCCGCGTCGGCCCGCAACGGGAACCGGGGCACCGCCAGCGGATCGCACGTACAGATACGACTTGTTGCGCGGGCGGGTGAACCCCCGCCGATCCACTACCCCTTCCGAACGCCGGCCGCTAGGAAGACCAACGACCACCGCCGTCGACTCCCTGGAAGCGGACAGCTCCGATGCGAACCAGCGCCGTCCCGGCCGGCCTGCCGGGAGTCGCCGACGAGGACCCTGCCCACCCTCACCGTCTCGGCCGCACCGCGGCAGCGACAGCCCCAGAAGCGGGCCCAGCAATCGAACGGGAGCCGCGGAGCCCCGCAAAGGCCGTGACGGAACATTACGGGCCCTCGCGGCGCCCGCAGCAGGCCTGGCCGGCGCTCGCCCCCTTGGCGTGGGGTGCGGGGCGTCTACGACGGCCGCACCGGCCCGAACCGCTCCACCGGCTTCTCTCCGGAAGGCACGTGGAGGTCCGTCAGCACGATCGGGTTCGG
Source organism: Kitasatospora sp. NPDC052868 (assembly GCF_044547105.1). Lineage (NCBI taxonomy): Bacteria > Bacillati > Actinomycetota > Actinomycetes > Kitasatosporales > Streptomycetaceae > Kitasatospora > Kitasatospora sp. NPDC052868. The sequence continues at coordinate 65,685 of NZ_JBITZW010000009.1, forward strand.
GAAGTCCTGCCCGCTGTTCGGGCCTGCCATGTCCTCCCCCTGCAGGTAGCGGCGGAACCACTCGGCGAAGGTCAGGTCGTAACGGTAGAACTCGTCATCGGCCCCCACATAGACGACGATGCACCACCCGTACCGGGTGTCGGTACGGGCCAGGAAGACGGACTCCCCGTGCGCCGTCGACAGGACGGGAATCAGCCCGTCCGGGGCACCGAACCCCAAGGGCTCGCGAAACCCGGGGAAGTTCTCCTCCGAGAACTCGCAGTCCTCGTAGGCGACCACGGTCTCCCGCATGTAGACACCCAGGTTGCAGGCTGTCGTTGCGGGGTTGCTCAGCATGATCGAGTACCCGATCCGAATCGGCGCGTACAGCCCCGTCAGCTCCTTGAAGTCGCCTGGCAGCTCAACGCCCAGCTCCGCCTCGAGCTCACGCCAGCTCTCGTCCGACGCCCCGGGCCCACTGGGGAGCCCGATGACGGCCTGGACCTCATCCAGATGGTCGACCACAGCCGGTCTCCTCTCTCTCAACTTGGTCGCGGCGGCGGGTTGGTTCCTTGGATGACCTGCCAGCCGGAGCGCGGTGTGGCTGACACCAGGAGTTGAACTCCTGCGCCCCGGAGGGTCACGAGCGCGGTGTGGACGGGGTCGAGCTCCTCGACGGAACGGCAGTAGGCGAGGATCTTCGCCAGTTCCAGGTCGATGGCTTCTGCCGAGTCGCGGATGCGGTCGAAGCGGGCGCCGCGCAGTACCGGCCCGAGGTGACGCTCATCCCGGCACGCTACTGCCCGCTGCCCGGCCGGCGACCACCCGGTCGACCTGCTCAAGGGCCTGGTCGGCAGCGGCTGGGGCAACGACCCCTCCGAGGCGAGCGGCAAACTCGCCGGCAACTTCCTGATCGGCGCCGGCACCGGAGGCGGCGGTACCGCCGCCTCGGTCGCCGAACGCGAAGCAGCCGCCGTCGCCGAGAACGCCGCCAGGAAGGCCGCGCAGGAAGCGGCCGAGAAAGCCGGGCAGGAGGCCGCGGAGAAGGCGGCCAAGGAAGCCGCCGCGCCAGCTTTCCAGCCTCCCGTCCCGAAGGCACTCGAAGGCTACCTGCCGAAGAACTACGACTCCGCAGCGGCGGCGCTGCGCGACGCCCAGCAGGTGGAGGTGCGGGCAGCCGAGCGGGACCTCGCCTCGACGGCCCGCCACTACGACGACATCGATGCCAAGGAGTTCGGGGCCAGAACCTGGAACGACGTCGCGGAGCGGCTTCCGGCCGAGCAGAAGGACGCGGTCGCGAAGTACACGTGGGGCTCCGACGGCGAAATCAACGGGGCCCTGCGCGGCACGGGCCCGGCGACACCCGAGGCGAGTCGCCTGATTCCCCAGCTCGACAAGGCCGTCGAGGCCCAGAGGGTCCCCGAGAACATCGTCGTCGGACGCGGGACCGACCTGGGACACCTCGGCTTCGACAATCCCCAGGAGATGGTGGGCAGGAGCTTCACCGAGCAGGGATACATGTCCACCTCGGTCGGTGACATGCCCAGCATCTACGCCGGCAAGCAAGGCGTCCTGCACCTCGCGGTCCCCGAGGGCACACCCGGCCTGTGGGTGGAGAAGGTCGGCCGGGCGGGGAACTCCGAGCGCGAGCTGCTGCTCGGCCGGGGCCTGACCTGGCAGGTGGACCGCGTCGTCCAGGTAGGCAGTCAGTACCATGTCTTCGGCAGGGTCCTGCGATGACCCGTGAGGAAATCGAGCAACCGGTGAGCAACCCCGACATCAATCCACGCCTCGACGCGGACCTGGAATTCAAACCGGCCGGCTCACCGCCCCGGTACAACCGGACCACGGACAAGCCCGTCGACTTCTATGTCACGTTCTACGCGGACGAGCACCCGACCGGTCTGATCTGGTTCTGCGACGAGGACGAGGCGGCCGGGTACGAGTGGTGGCGCCAACTCCCCAACGAGAACGCCGCCATCTTCTGGACCGAGAAACTGTGGCGAGCCAAGGCCCGCGGCCTGACACCGTCCCAGGCCGTGCGCGAACTACTCACCGAACCCGGAACACGGCTGTCGGGCCGTATCCTGCCCGACTCGCACTCCGTGGCACCCAGCCTTACCTGGCTCGCCGAACTCGCGGCCCACGGCGTGCCGGTCGGAGATCCGGCCAGACCGAGCGGCTGGCGTCCCGATCCGCCCTTCGACGCCGGACAGGCCGAGGCCTCCCGCGCGGCCGGCGGCTGGCTCTACCACGTCGATGAGGGCCACGACCCGACCGGACGCATCCCCCCGCACGCCGTCGTCGGTGCTTGGCAGACCGACGCCCGCGGCCGCGCCCTGCGCTTCTGGCACAACCCCGCCTACCAGCAGGCCGCCCCGCCCCGCCCGGAGGAGAAGCAGATCGCTCCGGTGCCGCCGCTCGGGGCGGGTCGGCGCCCGGCCGGCCGGGCGCTGCTCGACTGGCTCGCCGACCCGACGGCGCCGCGGACGTGCCGCGTCGCCGGCGCCCCGGGCAGCGGCCGCACCCACCTGCTCCGCTGGCTCGCCGCCGCATGCCCACCCGGCAACCCGCGCACCGACCGACGCGTGCACGCCGTGCTGTCCGCGGCCGGCCTCACCGTCCGCAGCGCGACCTGGCTGCTCGCAGCGCAGCTCGGCCTGGCCGCAGGCACGCCCGGGGAACTACTGGCGGCGCTCCAGGACGGCATGCCCCGCACCGTGGTCGTCACCGACCTGGACCTGGCCGGCGACGGGCTGCCGAGGGACGCACCCGAGCGGATCGCCGCCGACCTGCTCGCCCCGCTGGCCCGAATCCCGTGGCTTCGGCTGCTGGTCGAGTGCGCCTCCGGCACTTCCGCCGCGGCCGCCCTGCACGCTGCCGACTCCCGCGCTGCCGTTCTCGACCTGGACGATCCCCGCTGGACCGACCGTGCCCGTTTCAACGCATGGTGCGAGGACCTCGGTGGAGCGGCGGTCGATACCGGCCGGGTGTATCCGAGCGCGGGCCTGGCCCATCTCGCCGCCCGCACCCCGGCCGGCCGGACCGGTGACCCCCTCGAAGCCTGGTGGAACGCCCTGCCCGGCGACGAACGGGCGGCCGTACACGCCCTGGCCGAAGCTGGACGACCCGTCAGCCTTGCCACCTGGGCTGCGCTGCCCGGGGCCGGCGGCGCAGGAACGGTCCACCGCGCAGCCGCCCGTCTGGTACCGCCCGCCGACAACGCGAACACCCTCTGGCGGGCACCGCGGGAGCTCGCCCGCCACATCGCCGCCGTCCACCCGCCGACGGACCACGCAGCCCTGGCACGGACAACCGCCGCCGCCGTCCCGCTGCTCGGCGACGGACGGCCCGACCTCGCCCAGGCCGACCCCGCCCTCCTGGGCATCGTCCTCCGGCACACCGTACTGGCGGGCCTCGCCGACCGGTTTCTGACCGACCCGGCTCTCCTGGTCCACACCGACCCGGCCGCCATCACCGCCGCGTTCGAGTACACCCAAGCACACGCAGGCACCGAGGACCCCGCGCACACCGTGTTCGCCGAGGCGTGGAATCTGGCAGGCCCGGTCTGTGTGACCGCCCCGACCACCGCCGAGCGCGCCGCTGCCCTGCACACCCACCTCGCCGGCCGCCACCGGCCGGCCGCCGACGTGCTCGCTGCGCTCTCCGGCCGGCAGCGGCGGGCCCGCTGGTCGTACCGGCCCGCCGCCGGCCGCATCGGCCACCTCGCCCGGGGGAACGGCCCCTACGCCGGGCACCTGGCGTACAGCGAGCACCTCCCGGACGCCACCACCGGCACCCTGCGCTTCATCGACCCTCACACCGGCACACCCAGCCCCGGGCCCGATCCGCAGCGGCTCCCCGACGGCCACCACGCCGTCCTGCTCGTCGGGGACGACGGCAGTCCGGTGCTGCTCGGCCGGGACGGCTCCGTGACAGCGGGGACCGCCGTGCCGCCAGGAGGAACGTCCGGCAGCCGCTTGGCCGAGGTTTTCGACGGCATCACCCGCCGCACGAGCGACGCCCTCACCGCCGCAGCAGTTGCAGAGGGAGCCGACGGCCAGGTACTCGCCATCGGCGACGACAACGGCCACCTGTCCTACATCCGCACCGAAGGCGGCCTCCTCACCAGCAGGCGCCCCCATCAAGGCCCGGTCACCGCCGTCGGCCTCACCCCCACTAGGGCCGGGCTCCTCCAGATCAGCGGCGGCGCCGACGGCACCGTCTGGCACTGGCACCATGGCGGCCCCGAACCCGTATGCATCGACGCCCGCCCCCGGCCCGTCCTCGCCGTGGCTGCTGCGGAGACCCCCACCGGCCTGCTCACCGCCACGGCCTGGGCCGACGGCCTCGTCCGGCTGCGTCACCCCGGCACCGCCGGCCCCACAGACTTTCAGCTCGGCCGCCCTGTCGTGGGCCTCACCGCAGGCCCGGACGGTCAGGTCTGCGTCGCCCTCCCCGACGCCGTAGTGGCGCTCGGCCCGGCCTGATCGCGCCCAGTACTACGACGGCCGACCAGCACCGCACCGTCCGTCGCCCGCGCCTAAGGGTTGCCCTAATTGATCTTCGCGGGGCCGGGACGGCGTTGCCCGATCGTCGGCGGATTGCTCATGCGGTCTGGAGGAGGTTGTAGAGGCAGTTTCTTGGGGGCTTCCGGCTTGGGTTCCTGTGGGCGCGTGGGGGTTTTAACTGACCCGCATTTCACCTCGCACCTACCCGGCCCGGGGTTCTTCGGCCCCTTCGGCCCATTTGGCTCCTCAGGGTCATTATCCGGACCCTTTTGGGGTTCCTCTCTGGTGTCGGGGCGTCGCCGGTTCCGATCTCGGGCGTCAGCCTTTACCCCAACCTGCTTGTCAGCCGATCCCGTCCGGCCCCGCGTGCCAGGCGCAGCGGGGCCGGACTGCGGGGCGGAGGACCATCAGATCCCCCGCCCTGTCTGCTACCCAAGCCCACAACAGCATGGCGGCGGCGGACCACGACGGGCCCACCTGCCCAGCAGGCCCCCAGCGGCGGCCCCTCCGGCAACCCCGACGACGGGCACGGCGCCAGGCCCAGCCCGACAAGGCTGGCAAGGCTGGTAAGGGGCTGTCGGGGTCAGTAGCCCTCGCGTACCTCGAAGGCGCCACTGTCCCAGTACACGGACGGCTCGTCGGCCTCGCTCGGCCAGTCGCTCTGCAGATGGCGGCGGCCGTGTCCCAGGGCCCCGACCCGGTGCGAGCTCAGCCGTCCCGCCATCAGGTCGTCCGCCTCAGCGTCCGTGATCGGCAGCACGGTCCGGTACTGCGCGTCCCTCGAGGCGACCCAGTCGACGTACTCGGTGAAGACGCTCACGAAGGCCTGCGAACAGAGGCCGCAGCGCTGGACGGAGACGATGAAGTGCGAGTCGTCCTGAATCATCCTCTCGACCCGGACCCCGGTGCGGCTCTGGTGGTGCGCCCGCGCCACCACGGCATCCTCCGCACAGCACGCTGCACACCCGAAACCCGCGGACTCCATCACGTCACCCCCCATGAACGCGCCCCCCTTCGACCGTGGTCCACATGCTACTTGGGCCCCCGGGGCCGATCTCCGCGGTCCTCCGCCCCGGGGCAACCCCTCCGTCCGGGGCCTGTCTCGCCGGACTGTCGCGCCCAGACCATACACAGGGGAACGCAGGTATCCGCGCAGGTCACAGCACTCGACAGCCCCCCGCGACAGGCTCCGGGCACCGGCGCTCACGGGGTTCGGTTCTTCACCGGGTAGAGCGCGGCGTGCCGCACCCTGACCTGCCACGTGACACGCGCACCGCACCCCCGGTTTCGGCCACGGGTCACAGGCACCAGGGGATTCCGGGCCCGGCCCGGGTGTGGAGCCGAGGAGGAACGCCGTGAGTGGTGCGGGTACGACCGCTGAGGAGCGGCTTGAGCGGTTGCAGGGCCTGCTGTCGGGGGCCCGGGGTGAGACGGGTACTGGCTGGACCGCTGGAACGCGCTGTCGACGAGCCCGGTCGAGTCCTAGGCCGTGTCTGACAATTCGCGTCGGATCAGCGCGCGGCGTTGGGCGCCCGGCTGGGCGTGCCGGCGGAGCGGCCTCGTACTGGGTCGTACTTGGCCGATTCGCCGGTGCGTCCAGGCGGGATGCCCGGCGTCGCGCGCCCGGCGGGAATTGTCAGACACGGCCTAGCACCTGCGCGGCATCAACCGGTGCTACCGGGCGCGGCGGGTGATGTACGAATGGGTCTGGCCCGGCCAGTGGGACAAGCACCTCTACGGGGGCGGGTACTGACGGCACGCACAGCGCGAGGCGCCGGCCACCTTGTGGTGACCGGCGCCTCGCGGTTCGTCGGAACCGGCTGCGCCGCACGACGGGTCGGACGGGCTGGGCCTGTTCGCGTTCCGTCTCGGCTGCTTGATCCTCCTGGCCCTGGTTCTCAGCGGCATGTGGATGCTGGTCCACGAACTGGCGTCCTCCTGAGTCGGCGGCGGCGGGCCCAGACCGGCCGGGCGGGGCAGATGTGCGGCACGACCGGAGCAGGTCGGATCCCGCCGGCAGCGGGGTGCGGGACCGCTGCTGCGGGGGTCAGCGGCGGCGGACGATCTCCGGGAAGAGCGGGGACGGGCTGTCGAGGAGCGTGGTCGGGCGGTGGCGCAGGTGGAGGTCGAAGAAGGCGGCGAGGTAGGCGCGTTGGGCCGCGACGGCGCGGGAGCCGTCGATGCTGCCGAGGAGCTGGTCCAGTTGCTCGTCGGGCCAGGTGAGAACCGGGCGGGCGGCAGGCAGCAGGACCGCGAAGTCGCTGAAGGAGAGGTGGCCGGAGCCGCTCAGGGTGAACTGTCGGCGCCAGGAGGTGAGCCGTGGCCAGAGCGCGTCCCACATCGCGTCGCGGGCGGGGCGGACGTCGGAGGCGCCGATGAGCAGCAGCGGGCGGGCCAGGCCGTCGGTGGCGGCGGTGCCGAAGACCGGGCCGTCGAGGGTGACGCCGGCGAGGACGCGCGGTTCGTCGTGCAGGGTCTGGACGGCGGTTGCGCCTCCCATGGAGTGGCCCAGTATGCCGACCGCGGTGAGGTCGAGTGCCCCGCCGAGGCCGGATGGCAGCTCCCGCCGCTCGGCGTCGGGGTTGCCGCCGGCCGCGAGGTCGGTGAGGCGGTCCAGGACGAAGCGGGTGTCGGTGGTGCGGTAGGCGACGATCTCGTCGTCGGTCATGGCGTGTACGGCGGGGGTGTTTCGGACCTCCAGCCGCCCGTCGGGACCGCCGGGGAAGAGCACTTCTCCGGCGTCGAAGGTGTGGTCGATCCCGACGACCACGTACCCGCGTGACGCGAGGTCCTCGGCCTCCGCCGTGCCGAAGGAGCGGTCGCCGCGCGAGCCGGGCGAGTACAGCACGACGGGGCGGCGGCCGGTGCGGTCGGCGGGCGCGTCCCGGAGGGAGTGGGTGAGCGGCCAGACGAGGTGCCCCGGGGTGGTACCGAGGAAGTCGGACTCCAGCTGGGCCTGCTCGGCGGTGCCGGTCCAGGGCGCGCGGGGTCGGCCGGACGAGCCGCAGCCGGCGGCCGGGTACCAGAGCTGCACCATCAGTTCCCGGGGGCGGGGGGTGGGCGCCCACAGGTCGGTGCGGTGCTGGTCCACGAGGTGCAGCGCGGTGGTTGCGACGGGGTGCGGGCCGGTGGGCGCGGGCAGGGAGAGGCGGATGGGTACGGGAGCGGTCGTGCCGGGTGGGGCGGGCGAGGCGGCCTGCACGGCCGGGGCGGTGGCGACGAGTGCGCCGGCGGTCAGCACGGCGGCGAGCGTCGCAAGGACCGGGCGGTGGCGGATGGTCATCCGGACTCCTTCGTGGGGTTCTTCGTGGGGTTCTTCGTGGGGTTCTTCGTGGGGTGCTCATGCCCCTGTCGCCCGGTCCCCGCAGAGGTGGGGGCGGGGACCGGGGTGGTTGCGCCTCCACAGTGGCCGGCCCGGCCGGCCGCCGCGTCCCGCTACGGGCATACGCCCCTGGGCGGATGTCCGACGACCGACCCGTGGCTAGCCTTGCCGCGTGGAGATCGCCGAGCCGTTCGCCGCTGCCCCGCCGCCGGCGCCGACCCCGTGGACCCGCCGGCCGGCCCACTGGGCCCTGGCCGACGCCCTGGCCGCGCTGGCCGGTACCGCCGTGACCGGCGCCCGCGTACTTGCGGCGGTCCGCGAGTTCGACCCGCACGGGCGCGGCAATCCGCCGCCCGAGGCCGCGGCCCTTCCCGTGGCACTGCTCGCCGTTGCGGTGCTCGGCAGCGCGCTCGCGCTGCGCCGTCGGAGCCCGGCCGTGGCGTGCGGGCTCGCGGTGGCGGCCTGGGTCGGCCTGCTCGCCGCCTGTCGGCAGCCGGCGATCGGGCTGGTCGTGGGGTTCTGGGCGGTGCTGGTAGGCCTGCTGGTGGCCTACACGGCGGCGGCCCACGACCGGCGGACCGGCCGGATGGCTCTCGGCGCCGCGGCTCTCGGCTGGACGGTCACCCTGGCGGCACCGGGCGAGGTCCGGGGAAACGTCCTGCTCGCGGTGGTCGGGCAGTCGGCCGCCTGGGCGGCGGGCGACGCCGTGCGGCGCCACCGGGTGCACGCGGCTGCCGCCGCTGCGGACCGTGCGGCGCTGAGGCGTGCCGCACGGGACGGCGAACGCATGCGCCTGGCCCGGGAGGTGCACGACATCGTCGCGCACAGCCTCGGAGTGGTGAGCGTGCAGGCGGGTTTCGGCCAGTACGCGCTGGAGCACCGGCCGCAGGAAGCCGCCGCCGCGCTGGCCGCCATCCGCACGGTGAGCGCGGAAGCCCTGCGGGAGACCCGGGCGCTGCTCGCCGTCCTGCGCGAGGATGCCGGGCCGGTGCCCGCCGTCCCGCCGCCGGCGCCGGCCCTGGCGGTGTCGGACCTGGAACGGCTGGCGGCCCGGACGGCGGCGGCCGGGGTCGCCGTGGACATCCGGGTACGCGGTCCCGAACGTGAACTTCCCCCCGGCGTGGGCCTGTCGGGGTACCGGGTGGTCCAGGAGGCGCTGGCGAACGTGGTGCGCCACGCGGGCGCGGCGCGGGCCCGGGTGGAGGTGGAGTACCGGGACGGCGAGGTGTGGCTGGAGGTCACCGACGACGGCCGCGGCAGCGCCGGTCCCCGGGATCCGTCCGGCGTACCGGGCGGCGGCACCGGCCTGGCGGGCATGCGCGAGCGCGTCGCGCCGTACGGGGGGTGGTGCACCGCCGGCCCGCTGCCGGGCGGCGGGTTCCGGGTGACGGCCGGCCTGCCGCTGGCCGAGGCGGCTGGGCGGTGACCGTTCGGGTGCTGGTCGCCGACGACCAGACACTCGTCCGCGCCGGATTCGTCGGCATCCTCCGGCTCGCCCCGGGGTTCGCCGTCGCAGGGGAGGCCGCGGACGGTGCAGAAGCGGTGGAACTGGCCTGTCGGGAGCGGCCCGACGTGGTGCTGATGGACATTCGGATGCCCGGTCTGGACGGCATCGAGGCGACCCGCCGGATCACCACCGGCCCATCCGGCAGCCGGGTGCTGATCCTCACCACCTTCGAGCTGGACGAGTACGTGCGCGGCACGCTGCGCGCGGGGGCGAGCGGTTTCCTCCTGAAGGACGCGGAACCGGCCGAGCTGCTGGCCGCGACCCGTGCGGTCGCCGCGGGCGGGGCCGCGCTCGCGCCCACCGTCGCCCGCCGCCTGATCACAGACCTCCTCGCCGCCGGCCCGAACGACCGGCCGAGAACGGGGCCCTCCGCCGGCACGACCGCTTTCCCCGACCCCACCCGGGAACGGGCCCGCACCGCCGTGGCGGCTCTCACCGCCCGGGAACGCGAGGTACTCGCCCTCGTCGGCGACGGTCTCACCAACCCGGAGATCGCCGCCCTCCTACGCATCACCGAGGGCACCGCCAAGACCCACATCTCCCGCCTGCTCCACAAGCTGGCCGCCCGCGACCGCGTCCGCCTCACCATCCTCGCCCACCGCGCCGGGCTCTCCCGCTGAGTGTCCGTCCCGCTGCCACCGCCCGCTCGCTGTACGGCCGTTGCACGGCACCGTGCCGGAGGCCTCGACAGTCGGCGCGATCGCCGGTTCCCCGCCCCAGAGACCGCCAGGAAGCAAGTCCCCAGCCGACAGGGGGGCGGAGCGTGACCACCCGCTCGGCTTGCTCGTGCGGCGGGCCGGGGACGGGCGGGGTGGAGTTCGGTCAGGGACACTCGCCACGGACACGGACACGGACACGGACCCGGCTGGCTAGGCGAGCAGGACGGCTGGCAGCGAGGCCTCCCGCACCAGGGCCCTGGGGAGTGTCAGACCGAAGTGCCGCCCCAGCACCCCCAGGGCGGTCCGGTGCACCTCGCGGTTCGCTCGCTCCTCGTCCGGCAAGCCTTCCGCGCTCAGCAACTCCTTGATCCTGTCCGCGACTTCGGGGTCTCCAACGACCTGGCCGTTGCCCCAGGAGTCGTCCAGGTGCAGATTGAACGAGCACACCGTCCGGCCGTCCCGGTAGTGGTGGAAGGTCGGCGGCACCGGCTTGCCGTTCTCCTCTTCGTACTCCAACAGGAAGACCTCGGCCCCGCCCCGGGAGATCGCCGGATCGTTCCGGAACTCCCCGAACCAGCCCCCGTACGCCACCGCGAAGGTCCACCCGCCGCTCACCCCCAGCCTCAGTCCGATCCCGTCCCAGGCGTCCCCGTACTCCGAGCCCAGCGCCTCGACCAGCCCCTCCCCGGTGAGCTCCCCGACCGGCTCCACCGTCCGCTGCGACCACTGGGCCGAGGCCGCGATCCGCGCCGCCAACGCCTCGGCCCCGAGCCCTCGGGCCAGCGTCACGCTGTAACCGCCGAAGGCGATGCTCTGTGGCTCCGCGAGCCAGGCGATTCCGTCCGTCATGCAGGTGATCCTTTCGCACGACACCGACAGACCCCCGTCCCGGGCCGCCAGACTGCTCCGATCTGGCCCCGAGGGGCCTTTGCCGCGCTCCTTCACCAGGCGGCTGGTGCCCCTGCACTGCCGGGAGTCGTGGCTGCTGCTCCGGCACGGGCCGAAGGACCACGGGGACAGGTCTGACTCCTGCTGGGGTCGTGCAGGTGGGGCAGATCGGCCTCGTCCAGGGGGTCGAGCTTGGGACCCCCCAGTCGTGTGGCGGTCCGGGGAGAGACATTGTCAAACCCTGTGGACCGACCGGGCGGTCCAATGACGGGTCGATCAAGCAAGCGACTTGCGGTAACGGACGTACTCGTTCCGTCGCCGGAACCCCACACTCTCGTAGAGGTCGTAGGACCGGTGTGGATTCGATATACAGCCCGCCATGCGAATCGGTCACCCAGCAGCGGGCCCGCTGCCACTGCCCGCCCGCCTTCCCGATTCCAGCAGCTGCTCCCCGGCGCCGGTGGCGCGCGGCAGCGACCCGGGCGAGCAGGACCTGGGCTGCCGCACGGTCCGCGACGTCCACGCTCGTGACCATCACCGCGAGCGGCAGCGGAAGTCGGAGCCTTCCCCGCGGCCATGCCCGCCTTGGCGGAGGAGAACAGTCCGGGGTCGGCGGCGGCGCTCAGGCTGACGACGCCGTGGGCCGCTGCCCGTTCGGCCAACCGCCTGCCGTGTTGGTCCGGCGGCCGATAGGCTACCGGCGTTCGGATTCCGGTGCGACCAACCTCGGTGGGGGCCATGCGAGTTGTCATAACCGTGGAGGACGGCGAGGCAGACGCGGTCCACGAGTTGCGCAGCGCCTTTCTCGACGAGCCCGACCTGCGGGGGCGAGTGGCGTGGACGCGGAACGCGCCTCCGGCCGATGGCATCATGGGCCTCGCGGCCGAGGCCCTGTTGGTGCTTCTCGCGCCCGGGGGCGTGGCAGCGGTCCTGGCCGGTGCTGTGGTCGCCTGGGTCCAGTCCCGCAGGACCAGCCATACGGTCACCATCACTAGGGTGGACGGCACATCCATCAGCGTGTCGACCGCACAGGTCCGACCGCTGGACGCGGAGCAGCTCAACGTTCTGGTCCGCGAGGTCGCCGCCGTGGCGGCGCCGCCCGACCGGCTCGCCCCGTCCGACCGGCCCGACGAGCCGCATGTCTGACCTTACGGGGGCGGTGGCAGTCCTGATCGGGACCGGCCGCCATGTGGAGGGCTCCGCCCTCGGCGATCTCCCTGCCGTCGACCGAACACTCGACGAGTTGCGGCAGGTCCTGAGCGAGGTGTGCGGTCTCCCCGCCGACGATGTGCGCCGCGTGGCACCCGAGGCCTCGCTCTCCGACGTGCTGGCGGCGGTGGAACGAGCGGTCGAGGAGGCCGACGGCCCGGTCCTGGTCTTCTACGTGGGTCACGGTCTGCTGGGCCCCGGCAACGAGCTCTATCTCGCCACTCGGAGCAGCGTCTCCGAGACCCAGGTCTCCCAGGCCATCCCCTACCGGACCGTCAGGGGCCTCCTGAGCCAGGCCAGGGCGGGCAGCGCCGTCGTGCTCGACTGCTGCTTCTCCGGTCTCGCCACCGCTCCCGCCGGCCGACGCGGCCACGAGCCGTACGCCGCGGCCCGGGCGGACGGCGGCTTCCTCCTCACCTCGGCATCCCGCTGGGAGGCGGCGTTCGCCCCGCCCGGCGAGCAGTACACGCTGTTCACCGGACGGCTCCTCCGGTTGTTGCGGGACGGCGATCCGGCCGGGGCGCCAAGGCTGACGCTGGACGCCGTCCACAGCCGACTCGCCGGGTTGGCCTGGGAGGGCTTCTCCAGGCCGCGCAGGCAGAGCGACGGAAGCCTGGGCGCGCTCGAACTGGCGCCGAACCGCGCCTACCGTGCGGCCGGATCGGTCGCCGCCTCGCCCCCCGCCGACCTGCCCTGTCCGTACCCCGGAATGGCCTCGTTCGTCCCGGGCACCAGCCGCTGGTTCTTCGGCCGGGAGGACCTGGTCCGCAGGTTGACCGAGGCGGTGACCGATCCGTCCGCCCGGCATCCCGTCGTCCTGCTCGGCGCCTCGGGCGTCGGAAAGTCCTCCCTGCTGGGAGCCGGCCTCGTACCCGCCCTGGAACGGCGCGGCGCGCGCCCCGGGGACGGCGGCCCCTGGCTCGTGCTCAATCACGCGAGCGTCGGGCCGCACCCGCTCAGGGCGCTCGCCGAACGCCTGGCCGAGGTGACGGACCTGTCCGCGGAGGAGATCGAGCCCGGCCTGGCCGAAGGCCGGTTCCCGGCCGGGCTGACGGCTCCTCCCCGGCACCTGGTCCTGGTGATCGACCAGTTCGAGGAGGTGTTCACCACCTGCCAGGACAGGGACGAACGGAGCCGCTTCATCCGTCTGCTCTGCGGCGGTGGCGCCGACGGTCCGCGCGTGGTCCTGGCGCTCCGTGCCGACTACTACGCCGCGTGCCTCGCCCACCCGCCGCTCTCCGAGGCGTTGGAACACGGCCGCTTCACCGTCCTGCCCATGACGGCGACCGAGGTGCGCGCGTCCATCGAGCGGCCGGCCGCCCACGCGGGCCTCGTCCTGGAGGACGGACTCACCGACCTGCTGCTGCACGACCTGCGGCACGGCACCGCCGAGTCGGACGGGCCTGCGCTGGGCGAGGCACTCCCGTTCCTCGCCCACACGCTGCGGGCGACCTGGCAGCGCCGCAGCGGCGCGGTGCTCACCCTGGCGGCCTACCGGGCGACCGGAGGGATCTGGCGGTCCGTCCACACCACCGGCCAGCGCCTCTACGACGATCTCGACGACCGGCGCCGCAGGGCCCTGCGGGAACTGCTGCTGCGCATGACCCTGCTGACGCCCGACGGCGAGGCCGTGCGGCGCGCGATCAGCCGCACCGACCTCCTCGGCGGCCGCTCGGCGGAGGACCGCCGCGTCCTCGCCGACGTGCTGGACCGGCTCGCCGCCGACCGCCTCGTGGTCGTCGGGCGCGACAGCGCGGAGATCGCCCACGAGGCGCTGCTGCGGGGCTGGCCGCAGCTGCGTTCGTGGCTCCGGGAGCACCGCTCGGCACTGCTCGCCCTGCAACAGCTCGGCGAGGACAGCCGCCGCTGGGAGAGCGACGGGCGTTCCCGCCGTCACCTGCTCGACCGCGACGCGCTCGCCGCGGTACGCCGGTTCAGCACGCCCGAGACCGAGGACCTCTCGCTGGCGGGGATCACCGTGACGGCGGTGGAGCGGGAGTTCCTCCGGTCGAGCGCGCGCCACCTGCGACGCCGCCGGGCCCTCGCCGCAGGGTTCGGCGCCACCGCGCTGGCCACGGCTGTCGCGTTGGCGGCCCTGAACGCGACAGCCATCGACGAGCGCAACCGGGCCCGGGCGAGTGCCGCCGAGGTCGCCTCGAAGCGGATCGCGGTGACGGCGGACGCGCTGCGAGCCCAGGACCCCGCGGCCGCGGCGGCCCTGAGCCTGGCCGCCTACCGGACCTCACCCACGACGGAAGCCCGGAGCGCGCTCCTCGCCTCGGCGATCACCCCCGCCCCCGTCCGCCTGGAGGGCCACCGGGGCCCGGTGCTCTCGCTCACGTTCCGGCCGGACGGGAAGTCCCTGGCCAGCTCCGCCGCCGACGGCACCGTCCGCCTCTGGGACGTCGCCGACCGGGGCCGCCCCGTCGCGCGGGAGCTGCTCGGGGCGGCGGCCCCGGCCGTGGTCGCCTGGCGGCCGCAGGGGAGCGAACTGGTCGCCGTGGACAAGCACGGCGTCACCGTCTGGGAGGCGGCCGGCCCGGGTCCGGCGCGGCAACTCGCCCGTGTCACGGCGGACCACGGCGCCGTCCACGGCCTGGCGTTCAGCCCGGACGGCCGGGCCCTGGCCGTCGCCTCCGCCACGGGGCTGCGGATCTGGGACCTGAGCGACCCGGCCCGCCCGAACCGCTCGCCGTTGCCCCCGGCCGACGGGGGCCCGGTCACGGCCGTCAGCTACCACCCCGACGGCCGCACCCTGGCCACCGCAGAGTCCGACGGCAGCGTCGCCCTGTGGGACGCGGCGGAGCCGGCCGCGATGCGCCGGTCCCGCACGCTCGTGACCACACCCGGCACTTCCGCACCCGGCGACGCCCAGGCGGCGCGCCTCAGCCTGGCGTTCAGCCCGGACGGCCGGACCCTGGTCGCGGGCGGGAGGGACGGCTACCTTCTCGCCTGGAACACGACGGACCTGGCCGCTCCGGAGCAACTCGCCCCAGGGCCGGGATACTCCGGGACGTACCCGGCCCTGGCCTTCCGGCCGGACGGGCGCTTCCTCGCGGCGGCCTCGGCACGCGGGGGCGTCCAGGTCACCCCCGTGACCGGCCAGCGGTTCGCGACCGCCGGAGACCTCCTCTCCGAGGAAGCGGCCCCGACCCGGATCGACCGGGGCGCGGAGAACGCGGCCGTGACTGGTGCGGGCGCCCCCTGGTCCCTGTTCTCCGTCGCCTACCGGCCGGACGGCAACGGCATGGCCGCCGGACGCGCCGACGGCGGCATCCGGCTCTGGGACGCCCCCGCGCGCTCGCTGCCCGATCCGGTCTGCCCGGAGTGGGGGACGGGTGAGCCGTTCTCCGCGGACGGCGCCCTGCTCGCGACGAGCACCACGCAGCAGTCCGGCGGCGACCGCTCCCGGGTCTGGAGCTTCCCGGCCGCCGGCCGGCCCACGGCGCTCGCGGAACTCCCCGATCCGTGGTTCGCGGGCTGCTTCGTACCGGGCCGCAACGCCCTGCTCAGCGTCAGGAACGAGCCGGAGACGCTCAAGCTGTGGGAGGTCGTGGACGGGACGCTGCGCCCCGGCGCCGAGTTCCCCGCCCCGTTCGTCGGCGCGAGCGCACCCGGATTCGCGATGAGCCCGGACGGCCGACTCCTGGCGATCCAGCATCCGACCGAGGGCTCGGTCGTGCTCTGGGACACCGAAAAGCTGGACCGCCCCGAGAAGGTGGGCGCCCTCCCCGCGACGATCGCCGGACAGGCCAGGCTCAGCTTTCCCGTCCCCGGCGTGCTGGCGGTCCTCACCCCGGAGGCGGCGCACTTCTGGGACATCACCGATCCCGCCCGGCCCCGGGCGACCGCCCAGGTGCCGGAACCCCCGCGGATCCTGCTGTCCGGCCGCGGGCGGTGGCTGCTTGGCACCGCCCCCGCCGGGGACGAGGACCGCCGGGCACAGCAGCAGACGATCCGTATGTGGAGGCAGCAGGACGACGGCACGGGCACGAGCCTCGGGGAGATCACCGGGGCCGAGCCGGAGCTGACGATGATCCGCGACCAGGTGGTCGCCGTCCTCTCCGCACGCGGCCAGCCCGTCCTCGTCGACCTGGGCACGTCGGACGAACTCCTGCCCCTACCCGGCGCCGTCAGCGGCTTGAAAGGCCTCGTCGCCGACCCCGCCTCCGGCACCGTCGTGGGCTGGACGAGGGACTCCGGCGGCTACCTCGGCATCTGGCACGTACCGGACGGCGATGGCCGGGCGGCCCTCGCGAAGACCGAACTGCGCGTCTCCGTAACCTCCCTGCACGCCAGGACCGGACTGTTCGACCTGCGCGAGTCCGTCCGGGGGTTCACCCCGGCCGGTGACATCCTGCTGGAGACCCAGGCCCCCGAACTCGAAGCCATCGGTATCAGGACGCTCGTCATCCCCACCGACCTCGACCGGCTCCGGGACACCCTCTGCGCCGAACAGCGGCTCACCGTGACCGCCGAGCGATGGCAGCGGCTGCTCCCCGACGTCCCGCAGCGGCCGGCCTGCGACTGACGCCGCCCCCCGTGCGAGCCAAGCGCGACGCCGGCACGTTCCGGCCCGCACGCGCGGTCCTGGGCCCCCAATTCGGCATCGCGGCGTACTGACTTCGGCGGCCCGGGTGGGCAGGGACGGTGCAGGTACGGGGACAGAGGTCCGATCAGCGGTGCAGGCGGAGGTGGTCGACGACGTCGACGTAGCCGCCGGACGTGGCGATCGAGTTGCCCCCGACGGGTGGCCGCGGCGCCTGCGGCAGGCCGGCGTCGCGAGTGCCAGGCCCTCGACGGCCCGCTCCCAGTCGGCGAGGTAGCCGTTCACCATGGTGATGACCTTCAGCGCGTTGTCGCGGCGCTGGGCGGCGGTGCGCCGCGGACCGACCCACGGTCCGTCGTCCTCGTCCAGGTACGGCTCCTCGTAGTCGTCCGTGCCGAAACTGCGGAGGGTGTCGCAGCGGCCGGCGACGGCGGCCAGGTACTCGGCCGCGTCCTCGTGGTACTCGGTGGGCAGTTGGGCGAACACCTCGGCGTAAGCGGGCGAGGACGCGGCATCGGCGGCAGTGAACGACGGGAACGGGTCGCCGGGCTGGGGAAGCAGCGCGATAGGGGCGGCAGCGGCCACGGCGGGGCTCCTGTTCGGCGCGGTCGCCACCGCGCGGGTGCGGGGTGGTCGGTCGGTCCAACGAGAACGGGCGGCTGTGCGGGGCGGGTCAGTCGGCGGCGCTCGCGGCGCGCCGGTGCAGTGCGTCCAGGAGGGCGGTCTGCTGGACGGTCAGCTTCTCCTCGGCGCGGGCCTTGTCCTGTTTGCGCAGCCAGGCTCCGGGGCGGAAGGTCGGGTCGGTGGCGGCGCCGGTGCGGTTGGCGGGGCCGGTGAGGGTGCCGCCGGCGGTGAGGTAGGCGAGCATGCGGCGGTAGGAGCGGTTCCAGTCGGGCTCGATCCGCCACAGCGCGTCCAGGGCGGTGAGCTTGGCGTCCTGGGCGGCGGTGAGCTTGGCGTTCTTGCGCTGGCGGCCCATCCAGGCGCCGACGCCGTGGCCGTCGAGCCTGGCGGCGGCCGGGATGGCCAGATGCCCGTGCAGGCCGGCCCAGGCGCGGGCGTGGGCGTAGCCGCGCTCCCAGGAGTGGGCGTGCTTGTCCCAGATCATGTCGAGCTGGTCGAGTTCGTGGATCCGGACCGGGGCGAGCAGTCCGGCGCCGTGGAGGTAGCGCTGGCGGTCGAGCCAGGACACCAGGTCGCCGTCGATGGTCTTGTCGGTGGCGTCGAGGTGGCCGTGGGCAGTGCGGAAGGCCGCCGCCAGGGCGAACATGCGCTGCCACTCCGAAGCCCTCGGGTTGAACGCCCGCAGCTTCACCGTCTGCAGGATCCGGGCGGCGTGCTTGCGGGCGTTGATCCGCAGCCAGTCGACCGGCGACTCCCCCGCCGGATGCTCGGCGTCGTCCTGCCCGGCCTCGGCGCCGGTGTCCTCGTCGGCCTGCGGCTCGGTGAGGTCGTCCTTCTCCCCCATCCGCCGGGTGCGCAGCTCGGTGATGCGGCCGACGACGCGGGCGTCGTGGGCGGCGAGGGCGCGAAGGACGCGCCAGATGGTGCGGAAGGAGGAGGCCTCGATCTCGGTGTCGGCCTCGGCTTTGACGGCCTCGCCCGCGTCGTGGATCTCGGCGGGGTCGGCGGTGGTGGTGTCGTCGTCGGTCTCGGGGGTGGGGAGGTAGACGGGGATGACGACCCAGGAGACCTTGCCCTGGCGGTAGGACTGGCGCAGGGCGCGGCCGACGGCCTGGACGATGTCGATGATGCTCGACTTGGGGTCGGCGAAGCAGACGGCGTCGACGGCGGCGATGTCGATGCCCTCGTTCAGGAGGCGGGAGTTGCAGATGATGCAGCACTCCTCGCCCTCCTCGCCGGGTCGCTCGCCGGTGGAGGCGGCGAACCTGGCGAACGCGGTGCGGCGCTCCGAGAGGCGGTCGGAGCCGGCCACGGCGAGTGCGGTCAGGCGTTCGGGGCGGTCCTTGTCCGGGAGCAGTGCGGCGGTGGCGTTCATGGTGGCGGCGAACTCGCGGGCGGCGGCGACGCGGGAGTGGAAGGTGATGACGCGGCGCAGCTCCAGGTCGGCGACGGCCCGCAGGACTGCGATCTGCAGGGCCAGGCGCAGGAGTTCCTCGTTGGAGCGTTGGGAGCGGAGGTCGGCGATGGCGGGGAGGTTGAGGAGTTCGCGCAGGTCCTCGTCGGTGACGACGGGGACCAGGACGCGGTAGTCGGCGAGGTAGCCGTGCTCGATGCCCTGGCCGAGGGTCCAGGTGTAGACGGTTTCGCCGTAGACGGCCGGGTCGTCCATGGAGCAGAGGGCGGGCAGCTGCTCGGCGCCCTGGCCGTCGGCGTCGGCGGTGAGGTCCGCGAGGCCGGCCTTCGCGTGGCGGTCGTCGGCGATCTTCGGGGTGGCGGTGAAGTACAGCCGGCGCAGCGCGGGGACCTGGGCGTCGGCGTGGACCGCGGCCCAGGCCTTGCCCTCCGAACCGGCGGTGCGGTGGGCCTCGTCGATGACCACCAGGTCCCACTGGGCCAGGCCGAAGTCGTGGTGGGCCTGGACGATGCGCTCCAGGCTCGCGTAGGTGGCGTACACGGTGACCGGCTGGTTGTCGGGGGCGCCGTTGACCAGGTCGGTGATCCGGGCGGCCTGGGTGGTCACCTCGGCGTGGACGCGGCCGCCGGCCTCCGCGCTCTCCAGTGCCTCCGCCCGCGAGCACGCCGCCACCGCCAGGCCCCGGCGCCCGCCCTTCAACGACCAGGCGGCGGCGGTCTGCTCCAGCAGCTCGATCGTCGGCACCAGCACCAGCACCCGGCCGCGCGCCGCGAGGCGGCGGGCGCAGCCGGCGGCGATGAGGGTCTTGCCGGAGCCGGTCGCGGCGACGACGGTGGCCCGGCCGCCGTTCTTCACGGCCTTCACCGCGGCCGCCACCGCGTCCTTCTGGAACCAGTGCAGCGGCAGCGGGTTCGCCGGTGCGGCGGCCGGCTGCTGCGGAAGCATCGGGGCGGCGGCGCGCAGCCCGGCCGGGACGCCCTCGACGGCGGCGGTGGCGGTCGTGGTGTCCACGGCGCAGGTGTCTCCTTCGTCTGCTGGGTCGTGCGGGGAGGCGGGGCGGGCCGGGGCGCTACTCGTCGACGAGGACCCGGGTGCTCTGGTGGCCGGTCGGGGTCCAGGTGCGGATCTCCAGGTAGACGATCTCCGCCTCCGGGACGGCGCGGCCGGTCTCCACCAGCCACGTCCGCACCGCCTCGACGACGTCGCCGTGCGCGTCGGCGACCCGCCGCGACCATTCGGCGGCGGGGAAGCCGCCGGTGGCGGAGGAGCCGTAGGTGCGCTCCTCGGTTCCGTCCGCGCGCGGGACGACTCCGCGCCGGATGCCGCCCGAGTCGGCCTTCGAGCCCGCGGACAGGGTGAAGTAGCGGCCGCGCATGCGCACGGTCAGGGCGACCCGGCCCTCGGCGGCCGCGGCCGCGTGGATGACAGCCGCCAGGTGCG
Source organism: Kitasatospora sp. NPDC052868 (assembly GCF_044547105.1). NCBI lineage: Bacteria > Bacillati > Actinomycetota > Actinomycetes > Kitasatosporales > Streptomycetaceae > Kitasatospora > Kitasatospora sp. NPDC052868. The sequence goes on from NZ_JBITZW010000009.1 coordinate 85,787, forward strand.
CGGCACCGGTCCTGATGGCCTGCTTGCCGGCCCGGCCGGCCATCGACCCGCCCGGGGTGCCGATCACGTCCTTGCCCCGCACCCGCGCCTTCTGCCCGGTCCTGGTGCGGCGGCGGGAGGTGTTCGCCTCGGCGATGCCGGCCAGGGCCTCCGTGTCGCGCTCGCCGCCGCGCACCGCCCGCACCAGCTGGCGCAGCGCGTCGACCATGCTGGCGCCCTTGCCCTTGGTGAAGAACTGCGACACGAGGGAGGCGTCGCGGCCGAGCATCCCGGCGACCTGGCGCCTGGTGTAGCCCTGGTCGACGAGCTCCTGGGTGAGGCGGGCGGCCTCGTTCGGCTGGTTCGGGTCGGCGGGACTCACTGGTCGCCTCCGGCGGAGAGTTCGGCGCGGCCCTGGCCGCGCAGCTTCAGGTACTGCTCCTGGCTGGTCGGGTGCTCGACGGGGCCGCTCAGGTGGCCCTTGAGGAGGTAGTCGCCCACCTCGCCGCGGTAGGGCCAGGGCTGGCGCTCGGTCAGGGCGATGCCGTCGGTGCCGAAGTACACGACCGTGCCGGGCTTCGCGTGCAGGGCACCGGCGTAGCCGATGACCTTCTTGCCCTGGCGGTACTTCATGTCCAGCAGCGCGGCCCGGGCGCCGGACCACACGTAGGCCGCCCACTCCGGGTGGGCGTTGGGGTCGCGGGAGAACCCGGCCTGCCGCTGCCAGGTGGTGACCGTCTCGTCCTGGCCGAGGATCTCGACGCCGGCCGGGAGCGCCTCGCCGAGCGGGGTGGTGCCGGAGACCAGGCGCGGGCGCTGCGCGAAGCCGCCCAGGCCGAACAGCAGCACCGAGCGGACCGCGCGGCTGGCGAGGTAGGCGGCCTGCCGCTGACGCTCGTCGCCGTGGATCCGGGAGAGGTTGGTCAGGTCCGCCCAGGCGGCCTTGAGACGCTTGCCCCACTCGTCCAGCGGCTTGCCGTCCTCGAACAGCAGGCCGCCGAGCACCTCGACCTTCCACGGCATCAGGTGGTTGGAGAGGGCGAGGTGGACCTCCGCGCCGCCCGCCCAGGTGGTGAAGGTGGTGCCCGGCTCGGACGGGTAGATCCAGGCACGGTCACCGGTCACCGGAGCGGGCAGCAGGCCGACGTGGTTCCACCCGGCCGGGACGGTCACGCGCACGTTCCAGTGCGAGCAGGACATCAGCGCCTTCACCTGCTCCTGCCCGGTCATCGCCGCGAACCCCTGGGCGGTGATCCGGGTCGGGGTGCCGACTGGCGACTTCCACAGGTGCTTCGCGTACGCGAAGGTCCGGTCGTACTCCACCAGCGCGGGCAGCTGCTCCGGCACCCGGGGCGGCAGGATCAGCTCGGTACGGCCCTGGCCTCCGGTCGCGTGCAACAGCCCCCGCAGCTCCTCCGACAGCACCGGGTAGCCCCCGGCCCACTTGCCCGTCGTCGGGATGGTGCGCGACCACAGGTCCCGGCCGGTCTGCGACGGCGAACCCATCAGCACCGCGTCGTCCCAGTGCCGGCGCAGCGCCTGCCACAGCAGCGTGAACGCCTGGCGGCAGGTGACCACGTCGGCGCCGTCCGTATCGAACCACTCCCCCATGGAGCGGATCTCGACCATGCCGGTGTCCGGCGCGGCGGCGGGGGCGTAGCGGCCGACGGGCTGGCGCTGGTGGACGAAGTGCCCGGCCAGCTTGTCCCGGCCGGAGCCGACCGCGGTCGTCCACCGCTCGCTGGGGGTATTGAGCCAGGCCGCCACGGCGTCCTTGAGCGTGGAGTAGCGCTCGGCGCCGTCGTGCCACGGGGCGCCGGCGGTGATGTAGATGCGCTCGGTGCCGGGCGCGGTCGCCAGGACGGCGTCGAGGATCTCGCCCGGGGTGCGGGCGCCGATGGTCAGGCGCACGACCTGGTCACGGACGGCCAGCTCACCGGTCGCGGCGTCAAGGAACACCGTGGCGCGGGCCTGCTGGCCGAAGTTCGGGCGCTTGGAGACCAGGCCGGTGGTCACCGCCTCAAAGCGGGCGCCGTCCGGGCCCTCCGGGAGGGTGGGCAGCTCACGCGGACCGACCTCCACCGCCGGACGCACCGGAGCAGCGACCGGAGCGACCGAGACCGCCGGGACGTCCGGCGCGGCGGCAGCGGGAGCGGCCGGAGCGTGCTGCTCGACGACGTCCTGGTCCTCGACCGGGGCCGGGGGCGGTTGCTCGATGACGGCGGCCGGGCGGGTCAGCGCCGGGGCCGCCGCGGCGACCGGGCGGGTCAGCGCCGGGGCCGCCGCGGCGACCGGCTCGGCCACGGTCTCCTGGACGGGCGCAGCGGTGACGGAGGCCTGATCGTCGGCCTTGGCAGCACGGACGGCAGCCGGGGTCGGGTCCAGCAGCGGAGCGATCCGCACGACGTCGCCGACCGACAGCCCGGAGGCCTTCGCGATGGCCGGTGCCTGGGCGCCCTCGTACCCCGCGAGCTCGGTGATCCGGCGTGCGCGCTGCAGGTTCAGCTTGTCGAGCGCGGCCTGCGCGGCCGCGACCGTCTTCTCGGCCTTGGCGATCTCCTCGCGCAGCGGGCGCAGCTCGGCGACCTTCGCGGTGTACGTCTTGCGGTCCATCAGCGCCTCACTCCCCCTCGGCGGCGGCGGTGTCAGTGGTCGTGGTGGTGGTGACGTAGGCGATCGGACCGCCGGACACCGACGGCAGGCGGGTGCCCAGCAGCAGGCCTGCGAAGCGGACGTCCTCCGGGTCGGCCGGGTCGGCGGCGTTGGCGGGGGCGGTGAGGTCGGTCAGGTAGCCGGCCAGGCGCGCCTTGGGGAAGCGGAACCGGCCCGCGGTGCCGACGGTGCCGTCGGACTCCCACTCGGCCAGGCCGGTCAGGACCGCGACGACGAACCCGGCGACCGTCACCGGCAGCACGGCGCCGGCCGCAACGCGGGCCGGGTCGCATCGCCACCAGCCGGACAGCGCGGCCAGCAGCTGCGCCTGGTCCAGTCCGGTGCCGAAGCCGATCCAGTCGCGGCCCGGCTCATCCACCCTCTGCGGAGCATCCGAGCGCAGCACCGCCACCTCAGGCGTGCCGAACACGGTCAGGTCGGCAACGGGGCGGGCCTGCAACTGCTGGAGCGCGGCCAGCGGGAACACCTGCCGACCCGTCTCGCGCACGCCCGGGACCACACCGGTGGCCATGAGTTTCTTCACCGTCGGGATCGAGCAGCCCAGGGCCGTCCCGGCTTGACCGGTCGTCACGAACACACCCACACTCCACGCCTATTGATCTAACTTGAAACGCTAGTAAACTCTACGCCTCCCCACCGACACCGTCCATGCCTTTTTAGTAAGTCGTATAAGCATGTCCAATGGTCTCGCAGGCTGCTCGAAGTCGCCCCACAGGCGCCGACCGCCGTACTGCCGGACCTGGTGCTCGTCCTCGCCGTCCCGAAAGGTCGCGGCGGCCCAGGCCGGGGTGGTCAGCGAGTAGAGCCACAGGGTGCGGGCACCGCCCTCGTGCGGCTGGACGGCGTGGACAACCTCTCGCATGCGGCGCGGGCCTGGGCGGACACGGCCGGGGTCCTGGCAGGCGGTGCCGACGAGCGCCCGCTGCCAGCGCTGCTGGCCGCCTACGGGCAGCACACGCTCCACCGCATCCTGATCGCCGCATTCGGCATCAACGCCACCACGGACTACGACGAGACGGGCCGGCCGGTCGCCGCGATCAACAGTGACCCGATGGCCCGCATGGTCTTCGTCCTCGCACGGGACCTTGGGCCGCGGATGCTCGACGGCGAACCGGGGCAGGGCTTCGGCCCCGGGCGCGCGGCGCAGCTCGGCCGCGTCGTCCTTCGCGCTCACCGAGGCTGCTGGCGGCCAGGGGGTGGGAGGGTGCAGGGTGTCACCATGTCCGAACGCCGCGACCGCCGCCGTCTCCACGCCCGCGCCCGAGCCCTCGGGGTACCCATCGAGCAGGCCGGCCGCCGGGCTTCCCTTCGCCGGCCCGCACGGCCGGTCGCGCAGCCCGCGTGGCCGCGTACCAGCATGCCGGACCGGGACGAAGCTCCGGCCGCCGTCCAGGCGATGCCCGCGGTACCGGTGGCGTGCTGCACGGTCACGCGCGACCGGCAGGTCACAGACGGCGGGACCGTGGTGGTGCTGACCCGCCACACGGCCGACTGCCCGGTCTGGTCCGCCCGCTGACCGCGAGCCTGACCGGACCAACCGCCCCGGGCTGCCCGCCCGCCTCCGGGCGGACACCCGCACAGCGTCCTACCGGGCACCGCGCTGAGATTCCTCCGCCTGCCGACAGAAACGGCAGCGGGGCGGTCGGCCACAGCGCCCGCCCCAGCCGGACGCGGCCCCGGCGGCCCCGGCCGACAACCCGTCCCCGCCAAACTCTCTTGACCAACGCCGCCCACGGGGGGGCGCCGTGGGGTGGAAGGCCAGCGCGTGGACCGGGAACCGCGTCCGGAGCACAGCCCGGCAGCCGAGGTCCCCCATGCCGTACACCCCCACCGTCGCCCTCCCGGCGAACCCGCGCTCGCCCGCCACGGCGAGCAATCCGCGCCCCTTGTCGGGCACGGCCAGAACAGGCTGACCGGCCTCGGCGAACGGGCGGTCGCCGAGGACGTGGAGGACACGGAGTGGGGACGTCATGCCAGAGATCCTCCCAGCAGGCGGTGTCAGGCGACGCCCGCGCGCCCACCAACGTGTGTCAGCGGCGGATCATGCGGAGGACGTCGACGGCGGAGGGCCGGCCACCGCCCCCCGCGCGATGCGGGCGCGGCCGCCGGGCGGCAGGACGACGAGGTACTGCCGATCGGTCTCCTCGACACGGGCGAGCGTGATCGAGGTTCCGCCCACCCCAAGCGCCTCGGCCGCCGGGCCGGCCTCCTCCGTCATCAGGTCGATCCGCGCGTGGAACCGGGCGAGGTCCTTGGCCGGACCGGTGATCCAGATCGCGATCCGCGCACCCCGGCGCAGCGCCGCGAGCAGGTCCGTGCGCAGAGGTCCGTCGTCGGCTGCCCGCAGGAGCAGGTCGTGCAGGCGCTCCTGCCCGCAGGGCCGCGACGGCACCGCCTCGGCCAGCGCTCGACACTTGCGGCACGAGGCCAGGTCCTGCGGTTGGAAGTGGTGCAGGAAGAACGTCAGGTACCGGCCGCGGATCCCGCATAAGGCACGGCTTCCGTCCCCGGCGTGCTCGACACCGGGCACGCCTGCGACGCCGGCCGCAGGGAACTCGGCCCGCTCACGCGCGGCGGCAAACGACCAAGTCCCGCCCGAGGCATCCATACCGGGAATGTCGATCATGCGAGGCAGCATGCCACGCCGGGAACACCGGAGAGAGACATCTCAGGAGGTCAAGGCGTCAAGCGGATCCGTAGACGTGCTACATGCCGCCGGCGATGCGCAGGATTGCCCCGGTGGCGTAGGACGCATCAGCGGACAGGAGCCATGCGACAGCACCCGCGATCTCCTCGGGCCGGCCGGCGCGGCCCATGGGGATGTTGGCGGCGACCTTCGCGGGCCGATCGGGGTCCGCGTGGAAGTCCGTCCAGATGGTGCCGGGAGCGACACAGTTGACCCGGATCCCGTCCGCGGCGACTTCCTTGGACAGCCCGATGGTCAGTGCGTCGATCGCCGCCTTGGCCGCGGCGTAGTGCACGTACTGGCCGGGGCTGCCGAGGGTCGCCGCGCCCGAGGAGATGTTGACGATGGCACCCGACCCGGTCCGCGACATGTCACGCACCGCGCGACGTGCGCACAGCAGGTAGCCGAGCACGTTGACCTCCAGGGCCCGGCGCATGCCGTCGGCGTCAGCATCGGCCAACCGCCCGTTGGGGCCGCTCACTCCGGCGTTGTTGACCAGCCCGGTCACGGGGCCGAGCTGCTGCGCGGCCGTGTCGAACAGTGAGTCCACGTCCTTCTCGTCCGCCGTGTCGACCCGAACGGTCAGGCACCGACGGCCCAGGGCGCGCACCGAGGACGCGACCTTTTCGGCGGCCTCGTCATTGGAGCGGTAACCCACGACGACATCGTGGCCGTCGGCTGCGAGACGCTCACAGACCGCGGCACCGATACCCCGGCTGCCGCCCGTGACGATGGTGACGGACTGCTGCATAAGGGATTCCCCCGAAAAACGTTCGAATCGGCCGATCGTCGGCCACCCTACCCCCGCGCGATCACGGATGTGCCGAGCCGCGATAAATGCCATTTCGCCACGCGAACTGTCACCAAGATCGTTTCAGGCGGGACCCGAAGCCCCTACGACCACACCCGTTCCGGCCGTACAGCCAGACCCGGCCAATACTCGGCGGGCGTCCCCGCACATCCCGGACGCCCGCCCTGGCGATCGCCCCCGCAATGCCCCGTGTCGGCCTTCGTCCCGGCCGGACAGCCGGGGAAGGGCTCAGCCGCGGCGCTGACATCCCACCGCAAACGCTGCGGGTGGCCCGGCCCGCGAACCTGTGTCTGCGACCCCGGGGGCGCCGCCGGCAGGAGGGTCGGGGCTGCGGTGGAGTACGCGGTCGTCCCCCTCCCACCGCGGGCGCATCGCCGCCACCGTGCCGCTGCGGGGGCGAGGCGCCTGATGGCGCCCGGGCTCCCGGCCACGGAATCCGGGCATCAGGGAAAGCCGGCCGGGAACCAGTCGAGAGAATCCATTCCGTGACAGTTGTTCTTGACCTCTATACGCGAATCTCCGACGATTTCACCGCCCTGCTGGTCGGATGCCCACCAGACCAGTGGGAGGAGCCTTCACCATGCCCCGGTTGGACAGCCTGGGACGTTGCCGCGCATGTGATCGGGAACCACCGCCGGGCTCTCGCCGGGCCGGACGGCCGCACGAGGGGACGACCTGCTGTCGGCCTGGCATTCGGCGTCCGGCGAGGTGAAGGCCGCACTGCAGGACCCGCCCAGGGCCGAGGCGATGCTCGGCGACGATTTCGGCAACATGCCGTTCGCGGCCTTCGTGAAACGCATGGCCTGCGCCGACACCCTGATCCACACCTGGGACTTCGCCCGGGCAACAGGGCAGAACGAGCAGCTGGACGCCGAAGCCGTCCGGCTGGCCACCGAGTTGCTCACACCCGAGGGCGGCGACATCCGCCTGCCGAACGCCTACGGCCCCAAAGTGAAGGCCGCGAACTCCGCAGACGAGCAGACCAGGCTCCTGAACTTCCCAGGGCGCACGCCCTGACTCCCCCGCACCGTCGGCAGTCCCCGACGGAACCCGCGAACCGATCCCCCGAAACAGAAGCACGGGCGCGCGGATTCTCCGTGAAGAATCCGCCGGTTGCCGACCGGTCCCGGCTCTCTCGCTTCCCGGCCGGGGAAGCGTCAGAAGGGGGCGCGGGCGCGGGTCGTGTAGAGATCGACGGCGTACTCGACCATGCCGAGGGCCGCTTTCGTCGCGGCCGGGCCGGAGCCCGTGCCCGGACCGTTCAGTTCCGGGTCGTGATGACGGATCGTCAAACACGTTGGCGGGTGGCCGCTTCGTGGGAACCGCGGTGTTCGGCTGTTCGTCTCCTCTGTCGCACACTCCGCAGAGCGACTCGACACGAGGAGTAACGGTGGACGTGACCGACCTGAACGGGAGTACCGTTCGCGCCGACCCGCAGGCGCTGGCGGGGGCGGGCAAGATCGCGCTGGACTTCCGGCAGATCGTGCTGGCGACCTCGGGAACGCTGGAGACCGCGGCCAACAGCGCCGCCGGCGGCCTGTCGGGCTGGCAGACCGCCTCCGCGCTGACCCGGCTGGCCCAGGTGTGGGAGAAGCAGTCGGACGCGCTCGCGGAGCGGCTCGGCCGCACCGGCGGAAACCTGGAGACCACCGCCCAGCAGTACCGTTCGACCGAGGCCGCCAACCAGGCCGCCTTCGAGGGGCGGTGAGTGCGATGCTGACCGTCGATCAGGTCCGTGACGCCAGGCTCGGCCCGCTGCGGTCGGCCGGGCAGGGCTGGTTCACCCAGTCCCGCTTCCTCGCCGCGCTGGCCGGCCGCTACCGCACCGAGGTCGCCGACGCGACGGCCCGCAGCGGCTGGGCGGGGCCGGCGGCCGATGCCGCGCGGGCCGCGATGGCCGACGACCAGCGGCAGCTGGACGCGGCCCAGCGGGAGGCGGCGGCGCTCGCCACCGCGCTGACCACCGCCGCGGCCGAGTTCGACGCCGCGCAGCGGGCCCTGGTCCAGGCCCTGGACGACGCCGCCCGCCTGGGCGTGAACGTGACTCCGGACGGCGGGGTGAACTGGCCGGAGTCCCTGCGCAACGATCCCGACACGCGGTCCGGCGAGCTCCCGGAGAAGGCCCGCGAGGTGCACGGGCGGATCAACGACGCCCTGCAGAGGGCCACCGCGGCGGACCAGGCGGCCTTCCAGGACATCACCGACGACCTGGGCATCCACGAGGACGCGTTCAACGCCACCGCCCACGACGGGCGCCGGGCCGACCCGGGCACCATCCTGGCCGGCTACCAGGTCCAGGACGATCCGCAGGGCACGGTGAAGTACCCGGACGCGTTCACCGCCTGGCTGCTCGACATCGACCGGCAGAAGATCTCCGCAACCGAGGCGGTCATGCTGGACGGGCTCAGCCTGTTCGACTGGAAGGATTTCGCGGACATCAAGGACAAGGCGTTCGAGGTCTCGGGTGAGAAGTTCTCCCCCGTCAACGGCGCGAACGACAGTCATCGGGACGCGTTCCGGCACGCGTACTGGAATGCGCTGATGACGAAGAACTTCGGTGAGGACTGGGCCAAACGCTATGCGAGCGCGCACGAGCAGTTGCCGGGAAATCCCGGTGACCGGGAAGCCATGGATCTTTTCAACAACGAGGTCGGCCGCCGGATCGCCGTGGCGAATCCGCACGCCTCGGACAAGGAGCTGGAGCGTTTGGTGGAGGAGGCCGTGCGGCGCGGTGACATGGTGGTGATCAAGCCGGAGGGCGGCGCCCTGGCCTACAGCGACCAGGTCGAGGACGGCCAGACCGGCGAGAGCAACGGCAAACCGTTCGAGGGCAAGGGGCAGGACCCCGGCGGAGTGCCGTCGAGGCCGAAGTGACGGCGGCCCGCCGCGTTCCGGCCCCGGTGCTCACCGCACTGCTCGCAGCCGTCCTCGCCGGGGTGCCGGTCGCCGGGTGCGCCGCGGGCGAGGATCCGGTGCAGGCCGTGATCAGCGCGGAACTGGACCGGGAGCTGAAGGCGTTGGGGCCGGCCGGCCCGGGCGAGGTGACGCTGACGTCACCGGGGGGCCTCGACTGGGACACGGTGTACGTGTTCGGCCACGGCACCCGGGACGAGGAGATCTCGAAGGTGGTCGGCGACCCGGTGCGCTGGGAGGAACAGGACGTCAGCCGGTCCTCGTCCGAGCTGATGGTCTTCGTGGCCGGGGGTGAGGCCGTCGGTGCCTACGAGATCGCCGTCGGGTTCGGCCGGGTCGACTACCGGCGGCCGCTGCACCGGGAGGTACGGCTGGCGACCGCCACCGGGGCCGACGCCGCGGTCCGCGTGGTCGGTCAGTAGGGGATCGGCAGTAGGGGATCGGCAGTAGGGATCGGCCGGTGGGGGCCGGCCGGCGCCCTTCTGTCGGGGTTCGTTCGGACGGGCCGCCGAGTCGGCGGCCCGTCCGGCCGTCGAACCCGAGCCCGGCCGACCCGGTACGGTGCCGGGCCGACCGGGTCATGGGCTCACGGTCAGGTGGCGACGACCTTGGCCGTGGTCCTGGTGCGGTTGAGCTCGCCGTCGGCGATGGACGCCGAAAGGTCCACCGCGGACCTGGTCCACGCGCCGTCGGGCGAGGTGATGCTCACCGGAACGGTCGCGATCGCCTGAGCGTCGGTGCAGGGGACGCGGACCGAGCCGCTGCCCGATGCGGTGGACTGTGCGGCCCGCACGGTGATGGCGGCCCACTGGAAGTCCGAGTGGCACCGGTAGGTCACGGAGACGTTCAGCGTCCGGCCGGCATCCGCGACGGTGGCACCGTTGACACCCAGCGAGATGTACGCGGCGTGCGCGGGCGCGGTCGCGAGGATCGCACCGGCCGCGGCAAGGGCGGGGACGGCCAGGAACCGGGTGAGTTTGGTGCGAACGGATGAGTGCATGACGATCTTCTCCAGTCGTCGCATCGGACAGGGTGAGGTGAGTGCGGGGACTTCCCGCACACCCATGGTGAGGTCCCGTTCCGGTCAGGGCGTCAGGAGAGTTGGCGGACGTCTGAAATGACACGGCGATATGGCGTGGAGTCGCCCTGGTCTCGTATTCCCGGTGCCGCCGTGAACGCCGTGTATATCGAATGTCGACCGCATCCGTATATGGTTCGCCGCGCATTTCCGTCCGCCGGAAATGAGGTGCGGGAATATTCCGTTCGTCGTCGACGGGATCGCCCACGGTCGTCGTCCGGAGGCTGCGAGCCGGGCCGCCCGGATCAGGCGCGCCCTGAGTCGCGCGGTCGGCGGGCACTGCCCGGTTCGACCCGTTCGCGGCGAGTTGGCCGCTTCTTCCTGCCAGGCGTGTCCGATAGCGGGCCGGTGTCGTGGGCGGAGCCGTGCCCGTAGTCGGCACACATCGCGCGCAACTCCCGGCCCCGGACCCGGACGAAGGCGGTGAGGGTGTCGGTGTAGCCGGGCTCGGCGACGAGCCACTGGACCGCGTACCAGGGCAGGTGGCCAGGGCCGCCGGTCGGGTACGACCGGGTGCGTTCGGGGTTCAGGGGTCGGGGAGGTCGAGGGTGGCGACGGCTCCGCCGTCGGGGGCGTTCGCGAAGGTCAGCCGGGCGTTGAGGACCGCCGCCTGCCCGGTGGCGATGGTGAGGCCGAGGCCGTGTCCTTGGCCGCGTTCGGCGGCTCCGGTGCGGAAGCGCTGCGGCCCGTCGGCCAGGAGGGCGTCGGGGAAGCCCGGTCCGTGGTCCCGCACGGTGATCCGGCTGCCGGTGACGGTGACCTCGACGGGGGCGGTGCCGTGCCGGTGGGCGTTGGCGAGGAGGTTGGTGAGGATCCGCTCCACGCGGCGCGGGTCGGTGCGAACGGTGGCGGGCGCCGTCAGCCGCAGCCGGACACCGCCGTCGCCCTTCCTGCCCACCTCGTCGATGAGATCTCCCAGGGGGACCTCGTCGAGCCGGGCGCTCTCGGCGCCGGCGTCGAGGCGGGAGACCTCCAGCAGGTCCTCCACCAGGCCGCGCAGGGCGCGGACCTGTGCGCGGACCAGGTCGGTGGCCTCGTCGTCCTCGGGCAGCAGAGAGGCGGCCGTGACCAGGCCCATCAGCGGGGTGCGGAGTTCGTGGGCGACGTCGGCGGTGAAGCGCTTCTCCGCGGCGAGCCGGCCCTGCAGCGTCGCGGCCATCTCGTCCACGGCCGTGGACATCTCGGTGATCTCGTCCCGGGCGCGGCCCCGGCGGCCGATCCGGGCGTCGAGGTCGCCGTCCGCGATCCGGCGTGCGGTCCGGGACCCGTGGCGCAGGCGCCGGTTCATCCGCTCCGCCGCCAGCACGGTGACGGGGACGGCGACGGCCAGGGCGGCCAGGGCGGCCTTGACGATGCTGCGGTCCAGCAGTTGGAGGCTGCGCACGGTGGCGCTCAGGTCGGTCCGCACCGCGAGCACCTGGCCGTCGCCGACCGGGGCGGCTGCCCACATCCAGTACCAGTTCGGTGCTTTGACGTCGTACCACAGGGTGTACTCCCCCGGAGCCTTCGGGCCTTCGAGGGCCTGGGCCAGCGGCTGGGGCAGGTCGGCCCGGGGCTGGAGGGAGGCGTTGTCGGGGCGGCGGCCGGTGCGGGAGAACTCCTGCTGGGCGGCGCCCAGTTGGGCGACCGCCAGGTCGCGCCCGGTCCGCTCGCCGCGCTCCGCGGTCGCCTGGTGGACGAGCAGGCCGATCACCACGGCGACCGCACCACAGGCGAGCGCGACCAGGGCGGTGATCTTCCAGCGCAGGGAGCGCGGGTCCAACGGGTGCGGGCCGGTGCGTCGTGTGGTCATCGCGTCAGCTCCGCAGGAGTTTGTAACCGAAGCCCCGGACGGTCTCGATGCGGTCGGCGCCGATCTTCTTGCGCAGCCGTACCACGCACAGGTCGACCACCCGGGTGTCGCCCTCCCAGCCGTAGTCCCACACCTCGCGCAGCAGGCGGCGGCGGTCCAGGACCGCGCCGGGGTTCTCCGCGAAGACCAGCAGCAGGCGCAGTTCGGTGGGCGTGAGGGCGACGGCACGGCCGTCCAGGCAGACGTCCAGGCCGCGCAGGTCGATGGTCAGGCCGCCGAAGGTGAGCAGGTCCGGCACCTCCTCGGCGGGGAGGTGCCGGTGGCGCCCGCCCGGCTCGCCCGCCGCGACCGGCTCCTGCCGCACGGGCTCCGCGGCCGGGTGGTCGCGGAAGGTGGCGCGGCGCAGCAGGGAGCGGATGCGGGCGACGAGGACGGGGATGTCGACGGGCTTGACCACGTAGTCGTCGGCGCCGGCCTCCAGGCCGGCCACGACGTCGAGGGCGTCGCCGCGGGCGGACATCATCAGGATGGGGGTGAGGGTCTCCTCGCGCACGCGCCGGCACAGGCTGATGCCGTCGAGGCCGGGCAGCATCACGTCCAGGATCAGGACGTCGTGTGCGCCGGCCCGGACGGCGTCCAGGCCGTCGAGCCCGTCCCCGGTGACGTCGACCTGGTAGCCGTAGCGTTCCAGTGCCAGTTGGACCGAGCGGCGGATGACCGCGTCGTCCTCGACGAGGAGCACGTTGACCGCTTCGGGTACTCGGGTGGCGGACAAGAGCTCTCCGATGTCATCGCCTGGGGGTCGGAGCATCATTCCAGCACGTCCGGGGCAGGTTTCCATGGCCGGGGGCTGCCGTGCGGAGCTCGCCGCCGGGGGCGGTGCGGGCAGGCGGGGTCGTCACAGCCGCAGGGACGCCGCGACGGGGAGGTGGTCGCTGCCGGTGTCCGGCAGGGTCCACGCGGAGCGCGCGGTGATGCCCTTCACCAGGATCTGGTCGATGCGCACCACCGGGAGGGGCGCGGGCCAGGTGAAGCCGAAGCCGTCGCCGGCCTCCTGCTGGGCCGAGCGCAGCGGCCCGGTGAGCGTGTGCAGGGCGGAGTCGTCGAAGGAGCCGTTGAGGTCGCCCAGGACGACGATCCTCGCGAGCGGCTCGCTCTGGACGGCGGCGGCGAGCCTGGCCGCCGCTTCGTTGCGGCCGGCGGTGGTGAATCCCGCGTCCGGGCGCACCCGGACCGAGGCGAGGTGCGCCGTGTAGAGGGCGACGGAGCCCTTGGGGGTGAGGACGGTGGCGCGCAGGGCCCTGGTCCAGGGCATGATCTCCACCGGCTCCACGTCCTGGAGCGGGTACTTGCTCCACAGTCCGATGCCGCCGTGCACCTGGGAGTAGGCGTAGGTGGCGGCCAGCTCGCGCCGGTAGGTCTCCTGCGCGCCGCGGGCCAGTTCCTCCACCGCCACGACGTCGGCTCCGGAGCCGGCCAGGGCGCGTGCCGTGCGGCGCGGGTCGGGGTTGTCCTCGTTCACGTTGTGGCTGACGACGGTGAAGTCCCCGCCGCCTGCGCGCTTGTCGAGCAGGGCGGGTGCGAACAGGACGGTCCAGACGAGGGCGGGCAGCAGGACGGCCACCGCTGCCAGGGCGGAGCGCCGCAGTGCCGCGAGGAGGAGGAGCAGCGTGATGCCCAGGCCCGACCAGGGCATCACGGTCTGCCAGAGGCTGACGAGGTTGAGCGGGCCGTTCGGCAGCCAGGGGCTCAGGAGCATCAGGGCGGCGAGCACGGCGGCGGCGCCCGCGATCAGCCGCCCGCGCCGCCCTGCGGCACGTCGGGCCGGGCGGGCCGGGCGGGCCGGGCGGCGAAGGACGCGGTCGCGAAGGACGTGGTGGAGAGGGACGTGGTGGCGGGCCGTCCGGCGGCGGGGCCTGCGCCCGCCGTCGCTGCCGGGCCCGTGGGCCGACGTGGCGGTGTCCGCGGCCGGGGGTGTCGTCGGGGCCGTGCCGGTGCGCGCGCTCATGCCCACTCCTGCCGGCCGCCGTCGAGTGCCGGCAGGACGCCGGGCAGCTTCTGCCGCAGGGCGTCGACGAGCAGGCCGCTGCGCTCCAAAGCGGCCCGCAGGCCGTCGGCGGGGGTGGTGCCGGCGCGCTGGCCGAGCACCACGCCGTAGACGAGCCGGCGCCCCGAGCCGCTCTTGCCGTCGGCGACCTCCAGCGCCCACATCAGGTTCCCGCCGGCCGGAGTGGTCGAACCGGTCTTCAGGCCCACCACCCCGGGCAGGTCGAGCAGCCCGTTGGTGTTGTGCAGCGGTGCGGCGCGGCCCGGGAGCGTGGTGTCGCGCAGGGCCACGGTGGCCCGCAGCGCCGGGTCCTTCATCGCCTCGCGGGCCAGTTTGAGCTGGTCGGCGGCGGTGGACACGGTCGTGGCCTCAAGGCCGCTGGCCCCGGTGTAGGTGGTGGCGGTCATCCCCAGCCGGGCGGCCTGCGCGTTCATCCGGGACACGAACGCCTCCTCGCTGCCCGCGTCCCACCGGGCCAGCAGCCGGGCCACATTGTTGGCGGAGGGCAGCAGCATCACCTCCAGCAGCTTGCGCTGGGTCAGGCGCTGCCCGGCGGTGACGGGGGCGGTGGACTCGTCCGCCGAACCCGCCTCCGCGGCGGCCCGCTCGTCGACCGTGATCGTCGGCCCGTCCTCGCCGTCCTTGAGCGGGTGGTCCCTGAGAACGACGTACGCCGTCATCACCTTGGTGACGCTCGCGATCGGCACCGGCTGCTGCGGTCCCTTGACCCCGAGCACGCCGACCTTCGCCGCCGCGACCGCCGACTGCCCTTCCTGCGGCCACGGGAGGCCGAGGGCGGCGATCGCCTCGGGCGCCGGCAGCACCAGCGCCCCGCCGGCCCGCATGTCGTTGCCGGCGGCCGCGTCGCCGCCCTGACGGGTGGCCAGCGTGCCGCCGCCGGCCCCGGCGAGCAGGACGACGGCCAGGGCCCACAGCGCCCTGCGGCGGGCCGGGGGAAGCCGGCCGGGCGCGGTACGCCGGTCCCGGTCTTCGGATTGCGTGGGGACTGACACGGCGGCGGCCTCCCGGAGGCAGAGGGACAAAGCCCCGGGGCGGTGGCCACCGGGTGTGCCTCCAGGCTCCGCGACCGGCACTTCGGCCCGGTCGTCGCGCGGCTTCCGCCACCGCGCAGTCGTGTATCAACCGTGTACCGGACGACCGGTGTCCCACGGCAGGGCGCGGTCGTGCCTGCGGCAGGCGAGCGGCTCGGGCCGGCGGCCCCGCTGCTGCTGCATCACGGCCTTCAGGCTGCCGGGGGCGTGGCCGAGGAGCGGTTCCGCCTCCCGCCGGGCGACCAGGCGGGAGGCACCGCCGAGGTCCGTGGAGAGGTTGTCGAGGGCCATGGCAAGGCCGGGGAGGTAGGCATCGGGGCCGGCTTCGGCGAGCGTGCGACGGACGGCCCGGGCGCGGGTCACTCCCGGTGCGTGACGGCCGCGACGGCACGCTCGCGGACGTCCGCCGACGGGTGGCCGCGCAGCTCACGCAGCAGGGCCCGCCATTCCTGGGGCCAGCCGAGGCGCTCCCCGAACGCCTCCGTCAGCGCCGTCGCGAACAGCCCGGCGGCCGGGCCGGTGTCCCCGTTCCGGCGGGCGGTGCGCGCCAGCGCGTCGAGTGTCCCGGGCGGCGGCAGCGGGCCCGAGGCGTGCTCCCGCAGCAGCGCCAGCGCGGTGAGCGCGGCCGCCGCCGGCCGGCCTCGGTGGGCGTCGGCGAGCGTGCCGAGCCCGGCCTCCAGCGCCTGCGGTCCGGCCGTCGGGTCCACGAGCCGGCACAGCGCGGCCGCCCTGACACCCGCCAGATCGGGTTCGGCCGCGAGCAGGTCGGCGACGCCCTCGAGCAGCGGTCGGTGGCGGTCGTCGGCGGGGAGGTCGACGAGGTGGGCCAGCCTCCGGCGGGCCGGTAGGTCCCGGTCGTCCCCGGCGTCGGGGTCGCCCGTCCGTGCGGCCGCGGCGAGTTCGGCGAGGGTGCGGTGCAGCAGGCTGCCGGGGGCGGCGCCGCCGAGCGGGTGCGGCAGCCCGGAGGCCGCGAGCGTGCGGACGGCGTCCGCAGCCTCCCGCCAGCCGCCGCGGTTCGCCATGTCGGTGACGGCCCGTCGGGCGACGTCCGCTGTCTCCGGGGCCCAGGCGGCCCACCGCGGCAGCGCGCCGAGGGCGGGCGCCGCGACCTCCGGGTCGGCTGTGGCGGCGACGGAGGCCGCGTTGGCGAGCAGGGCCGTCCAGGCGGCGGCCCGGTCGTCGGCGTCCGGGCGGGAAAGGGCCGCCCGCAGCTCCGGCTGGGCCTCCTCGGTGGGCAGGTACGCCAGGACGGGGGCGATTTGGGCCCAGGGGCGTCCGGCGGCTCGGCGGGCGGCAACCTGCCGCCGTGCCTCGGCGGCCCATGGGGATGTTGGCGGCGACCTTCGCGGGCCGGTCGGGGTCCGCGTGGGAGTCCGTCCGGATGGTGCCGGGAGCGACGCAGTTGACCCGGATCCCGTCCGCGGCGACTTCCTTGGACAGCCCGATGGTCAGTGCGTCGATCGCCGCCTTGGCCGCGGCGTAGTGCACGTACTGGCCGGGGCTGCCGAGGGTCGCCGCGCCCGAGGAGATGTTGACGATGGCACCCGACCCGATAGGTGCCACTTCGCCACGCAGAACGCTCCTCGCCGCCCTTGGCGAAGGCGGGGTGGGCGCGCAGAGCCCGCCCGCCGCAGCACAGAGGAACGCCCCGCGGCGCCGCGCCGGAGGCCGGGTGCTGCGGCATGTGGCGGCGATGTCACAGGTATGCGGCCTCGGCGACATCGCCGCCCCGCCGGGTGCCGCAGCCCTTGGTGCCGCGGCTCGTTGGTGGTCCTGGCCTCGTTCAGACGAGGGCGAGCACCATCGCGAAGACGGCGGCGCTGATGAACCCGGCGACGACCGCGCCTCGGAACGTCGTCGGGTCGACCCACCCGCGGAAGGCGCCGGCGGTCTTCGCGTCCGTCGTCCCGGTCGTCGTCTCGACGGTCCTGGTCGTCTCGGTCGTCGCCTCGACGGTCTTCGTCGTCTCGGTCGTCCTGGTGGTCTCGCTCGTGGCCACGGTGCGCTCCTTCGTGAGCCGAAGTCCCGGCGTGGCCCTTGATGTCCCCGCTCTGTCTGCTCGCACCTGATACGCCACTGGCGGAGGCCTCGCGCCAACCGCACGCAGAAGGGCTCCCGTGCCGATGACCACCGGCACGGGAGCCCCTTTACTGCGCCCTGTCACTCCCCCGCCATACCAACCCCCCATGTGGGATGGCGCGAGGTGACCGGCATGCTCCTACCGGTCATGGCCGGAAGGAGACAGCCGCTAGGCCGTCAACCCGAGGGCCTGCCGACCGGCTCAACGACGGTCAGGGCCCGGGTCATATCGATCAGTCCTTTCTTCCTCTCGAAGGGTCGACTTCATCCCGGTTGCAGGATGTGATGATGTCGATCACGTGAATGGAGTTGCCGCACGTGCGATTCGTACTTCTCGGTTTCCAATGGTGAGCAGCGACCCCAGTGGTTTCTGCTCGCCGGGTTCCGCCCGGCGCTTCTGCTCCTTCCTCCGGCCCCTGGCGTGGGGCTTTTGTAGCTTCCCGCCGTCTGTGCGTGCCTCGGTCTACTTCACCGCCAGGTAGGCATCCTCGTGATTACCCCTGGTCCCCGTGCCCTTCGGGGCGGAGGCCGACCGCGTTGCGGTGGTCGGCGTCCGCCCCCCGGGCCGTCTGGTCGTCGTGCGGCGCTATTCCCAGCTTCGCGTAGAGTCGCTTGCTGAAGTCAGCACCGTCGAATCCCTCGACGGCCCGCTTTAGGGGCTCGGCAGCCAGAAGCAGGCGTTTCTCAACGTCCATTTCCAGCCCTCTTCGATGTGGTGGACTACTCTTCGCCGCCGATGAGCGAGCGAAGCCGCGCGAGCGCCTCCGTGTGCCGGCGCCGAGCGGTGGTTGTTGTCATCCCGATTTCCTGGGCGGCCTTCGTGAGGGATTTCCCCTCCACGTAGACCCGGAAGATCAGGTCTTGCTGGGTCGGGTCGAGTTCTCCCACGGCGGCCCACAGCTCTCGGGCCGTCTGGTCGAAGATGCACTCTTCTTCGGGGATCACCTCGATGGCCAGCGGCAATGTCTGCGACACCCACTTGTCCATACGGATGTCATCGCGCATCACGCGCCGGAGGTGGTCCCGGTACTTGTTGAGAATGATCGTGAAGACGTACGAACGGGAGATGGGCCCGTTGCTGTCCGGGCGGTCCCGGCGAAGGTCGGACCAGCGCTTGAACACCTCGACGAAGGCATCCTGGAGGATGTCGTCGGCGAGGTGCCGGCTGCCGGTCAGGCCCACCGCGTAGGCGAACAACGACGTCTTCGTTGCCTCGACGAATCGGACATATGCGGCCTCGTCGGGTTCATCGGTTCCGGCGAGGCCCGGAGAAAGGGCATCGGTCATGGCCCTCTCCCTCCTTCATGGTGAAGCCCCTGACTCCCTACTGGGTGGGGACGGACAGGGGTGCCCTCCGGCCGAAGGGCACCGGAGGCAGCACGGCGGGCGTGCTCTCAGGAGTAGGACGCCACCGGTCCCGTGATCGCGCCACGCTTCGACCAAGATTTTTTCCAGGAGCCCGGAAGCATGCCCGACAGACGCCTCCACGCCCGGGGCCCGGACGCGCAGAGCACGGCATTCGTCCGTCTCGGGTCTACAAAGAGCGGCCTGCACCTCAGGTCACTGGGCGGACGCGGCGTCAGCTGATCGATGGCTTGGCTGCCGGGTTCTGACGGACCAGCTGTCGGGATCAGTGGGCGGACGTACAGAAGAGCCGACCCCAACTGCACCACGCGCGAAGACCAGGGCGGCTCTTTCCAATGGCGCTGCCACCGCGAGAGGAGCCGGCGTCACCCGGCCCTGTCGGAAGCCTTGGTAGGCGATCTAAGTCATCCCGCAAGACACACACGCTCGTCGCCGGGGGAATTCGGGCACCGTGGGACGGTGGGGCTCCCGTGCCCGGGACGCAGCCGAGGTGGGGACCAGGTCGCGGCCGGGGCGGGACGTCGGAGCCCCGGTCCGGTCCGGTGGGGTGCGGACGGACCGGGGCTCGGTGGTCGACGGGTCAGGCCGTGGGGCCCAGGCGGGTCCACGGGTTCTTCGGGTCGGACGCGTTCGGCGTGTCGCCCTTGGTCCAGTACTTGGCCCTCCAGTAGTAGCCGCCGTACGAGACGACCGTGCGCGTGCTGCCGCCGGGATCGCCCGCGACGACCGGGGTGCCGGGTGCGGTGCCGCTGTTGCGGGGCTCGGCGACGTAGTCCGGCTTGCCGTAGTCGCTGCCGGGGGCGAAGGACTCCAGGCCGTACGAGGCACCGTGGGTGATCGAGGTGACGGCGTTGCCCTTGTCGTCGCGCAGGTGCCACCACTGGCCCGGGGACATGTCGCAGTCGCGCACGCCCAGGGCGGCCTGGGGGGCGCGGGCGTCGAGGCACTGTTCGTGGCCGCCGGTGGTGCTCTTGATCCGGTACCAGCCCGGGAAGTCGGGCCACTCGGCGGCGACGGTCCACAGCTGGTTGGCGTTGTCGTCCTGCCTCTCGACCAGGTGCGCGGTGTCCCAGCCGTCGGGGTGGTCGAGGAGGTTGCCGCTGTTGACGTCCTCGACCTTGTACCGGTCCCCGGTCTGCCACAGGGTGAACGGGGCCCACGCCGGGTTGTAGGTGCGCCCCGGGTCCCAGGCGTCGGCCTGGCAGCGGGCGCCGTCGCCCTGCGGGGCCTCGGCGGCGGTGGTGGCGCGGCGGTGGTCCTGGGCCAGGCCGTACTCCGTCCCGTTGAGCCCGATGGTGAAGTTCGCCGGGCCGGTGATCGGCAGGTAGTACTTGATGCCGATGTCGCGCGCCTTGCCCGGCGGGAGCTCCTCGCAGGTGCCGAGGGTGAGGGTGACGCGGTGGAAGTCGGCCTTCAGCCCGCCGGCGTTGGGGCCGGTGCGGCCCGGCTGGACGGCGTCGGTCAGTTCCTTCCAGGCCTCGTCCTTGAGCAGGGGCGTCGTCGAGGTGGGGATGTCGAAGGAGATCCGGGTGCCCGCGGGCAGCGTGGCGGCGGTGTTGTTGGTGATCCGCAGCTTCGGCTGGATCGGCCACATGTCCTTGACGTCCGTGGGGTAGTCGACGAGTTCGGCGCTCACGTCGAGGACCTGCTGCGGCAGTGCGGTGTCGGCTCGTTCGGCCTTGGCGGGGCCGGCCTGGCGCAGCGCCGTGTCCAGGGTGGTGGTGAGGTCGTACCCCATGCCCCACTCGCCGGAGGGGCGCTTGGCGTAGTCCCCGGCGAGTTCCCAGATCATCGCGCCGCCGATGCCCTGGTCGCCGATGTACTGGGCCTTGGCCCGGACGGAGCGGTCGTTCTCGGTGGAGAGGAAGACCTTCTTGTCGGGGTTCCACAGCCAGGAGGACTCCAGTGCGTCGCTGTACTTCTCCTGGTAGGTGCCGCGCAGCTGGACGGACGCCCGGGTGGTGTCGAGTCCGTACGCGCCGAGGTAGCCGGGGGTGCGGCCGTCCTGGAGGTTCTTCGCGTGCCACAGCGGGTTGGAGCCGGCCGGCACCTCGCGGCCGTTGTCGGTGTCGTGCCACAGGTTGTCGATGCCGATGGCACCCTCGCCGCAGGGTGCGCTCGCGCCGGTGCCCTGGGCGCCGTTGCCCTTGCCGCCGGTGCCCGGCGGGCAGGCCTGCTGGTCGGCCATCGTGGCGTGGCCCCACAGCCCGTCGGTGCCGCCGGTGACGTCCTGCCAGCCGCGGGTGTAGTAGGGGATGCCGAGGTTGATCCGGGACGGGGGCAGTGCGCCGCGGTAGTAGTGGTAGGCCCAGTCGGTGTTGAAGTAGCCGTGCTTCTGGAAGTCCTTGGTGTCGGGGGCCTGGTCGTCGTAGATGCCGGCGGCGGCGAGTTCGGCGTCCCGGCCGTCGTCGTGGAGGGGGGCCTGCGGGCCGACGAAGTCGTTCCAGGAGCCGTGCAGGTCGTAGGTCATGACGTTGACGAAGTCCTGGTACTTCAGCGCGGACTGGGCCTCCTGGCCGCGGACGAGGTAGCCGGAGCCGGAGACCGCGGAGGTGAGCAGGTAGTAGCGGCCCTTGGCGGCGCCGGCCCGGTCGAGGGCGCCGCGCAGGGTCTTCATCAGCGCCTCGTATCCGGCGCCGAGCCCCTTGCGGCGGGCGTCGGCGACCGGCCAGTCCCGGGGGTTGCCGGCCTGCGGGAGCGCGGTGGGGTACTCGTAGTCGATGTCCGCGCCGTCGAAGCCGTACCGGTCGAGGAACTCCGCCACGGAGGCGGCGAAGGTGTCGATGGCGGGCTGGTTCACCGAGCCGTCGGCGCGGGTCGTCAGGGTGTAGAAGCCGGAGGACTCCGCCCAGCCGCCGACCGAGATCAGGGTCTTGACCGCCGGGTGCTCCCGCTTGTAGCGGGTGAGGAGGTTGAAGTGGCCCTGGTAGGGCAGGGCGGGGTCCATCTCGGCCCCGGCCGTGCCGGGCCAGGTCATCCCGGTGGCGGGGTTCCTCGGGTCGGCGGTGTCGCCGACGGAGATCCGGTCGTTCTCGACGTGCGCGAACGCGTAGTTGACGTGGCTGACCTTGGACCAGGGGATGTTGTTCACCAGGTAGGGCGCGGAGCCGTCGGCACCGGTGCGCCAGCCGGTGAAGTAGCCGACCGTGCGGCGGCTGCGGCCCTGGCCGACCCACTCCCGGCCCGATCCGTCGTAGACGTCGCAGTAGCGCGGGCTGGTGCCGTCCACCGGGGTGAGGCCGTCCGGGCGGCAGTCCCCGCTGGACGCGGGCTTGGTGCCGCGGTCGTCCGGCGCGGTGTCGACGGGCGAGCCGGCGTCCGCGGCTACGGGGGCGTTCCCCCCGTCGGAGGCCAGGACGGAGAACTCGGCGGCGGCGGTGCTGGTCGGCACCTCGCCGTCGAAGACCGTCCCGCACAGCCCCCGCCAGCCGGCGCAGATCCGCTCCGGTCCTTCGAGGACGCGGTCGTTGGTGCCGCCCGGGTCCAGGGCGAGCTTCACGTACTCGTTGCCCTTGAACAGGTAGGCCGTGCCCGGGTCGCGCGGGAGGCTGAACGCGGCGTCGATGTTCTCGGTGAACGCGGGTGCCTTCCGGGCGAGTTCGCCGAAGTTCTCACTGATGGGCTTGGGCCCGTTGACGACCTGGTCCTTCGTCCCGTCGATGGCGACCTTCATGCGCAGGTAGCTGTCCCCGCTGAACATGTACATCTCGTCGCGGGTGCCCGGGACCGGAAGCACCGCGTCGACCTTGGCGCGGAACGCCGCGAACTGCGGCCCCGCCAAGGGGAGGAACGCGTCCTCGACCGGCTGCGGCTGCACCACCCGCCCCACCTTGCGCAGGCCGTCCACGGGTTTGAGGCGCCAGTAGCTCGGCAGTCCGGTGGAGCTCGACGGGAGCGTGAAGCCCAGGACCGTCCCCCCGCTGCTGGGCAGCGTCGTCAAGGCGTCGGAGGTCCCGCCGGGGATCTCGCCCGAGGCGATCGACGTGGTCCTGGCTTCGGCCTCCTGGTGCCGGTCCGGGCCGAAGGTCATCGTCGTGGTGAGGTTGCCCTTCTGCAGTTCCACGCTCGCCAGGCCGGAGCCGCGGCCGTCCAGGGAGACCGCGGCGTCGATCCCGGACGACGACTCCAGCACCATCGGCGTCGGGTGGCTCGGGCCGTCCACGTTGCAGGACACCTCGTCGAACAACACCACGTCCGGCCCGCGGGAGTTCAGCTTCCACGCGCAGTGCCGCCACTCGTCGGAGGGCGGCTCGGTGCCCTCCGCTCCCAGGTAGAGGACGGGATTGCCGTGGTCGGTGAACACGGCGCGGTCCGTGGCGTTCCACGGGGTCCCGTTGGCGTCGAACCGCCAGAGCTGTTCCTTCGGCGGCTTCCCCTGCGCGCAGCGCTTCTGGACGAGGTCCGGACGGTCCGAGGGCCCGGTCTCGTCCGGGGTCGTCGCGGACAGGCACATCTTCGAGTGGAGATCCATCAGCCCCGTGTACAGCAGGCCGTCCGACTCGCGGAACGGCGAGAGCTCCACGAACATCCCCGACATGGCCATCCCGCCGTCGCGACTCTCCCGGAACCGCGAGTACGTCTGGTTCTCGTACACGGGCACGACGAGCCGCCCGTCACCCCGGTGCTGGAGCGAGTGGATCGGAGCGCGCTCGCCCCCCGCGACCATGGGGGCGAAGAACACCGCGTCGTGGTCCCGCCTGGTGCCGTCGGTCATCCAGCCGGTGACCTCCTGCCGGACTGCCAGGACCATGGCCTCGTCGTTGGTGACCATGTAGTCGAGTTCGCGGCCCTGCACCTGGGTGGCCTCGTTCGTGCGGACCAGGTGCAGGTCGCCGGCCGCTGCGCCCATCTCGTCCCGGGCCTGGCGCATGGTGGTGTCGGGCGGGGTGTTGAAGTCCCCCATCACCGCCCAGCTCCGGCCCTGCACGGCCGGTGCCGTGGCCACCTCCTGGAGGATCCGACCGGTGTCGTTGCGACCGCCCTGCTCGTTGTTCGCGTGGATGTTGAAGAACCAGGTGTCACCGAACCGGACTCCCAGGACGGGGCGCTCGCTGCCCGGCGGGTGCAGGAGGAGGTAGGCCTCGGGCTCCTCCTCGGTGACGAAGACCAGAGCGCGGTTCTCCATGTCGTTGTTGATCTGGGCGACGTGGTAGGTGCGGGGGTTCGCGCGGTCGGGGCCGGTCCAGCGGAACCGGCTGAGGATCTCGCCCTCGACGGCATCGGGATCCCACGGGGCACCGGGGCGGGTCTCCGCTCCCGGCTGCAGGAAGTCGCGGCCGAGCAGCGTGAAATCCTGCGGGCGCTGGTTGGGATCGTCCCACCTGCCCACCCCGGGGTCCGTGTCGGGATGCTCCTGAAGGGCCAGCACGTTGTCGCCTGTCGCCAGCAGCCGCGGTATGACGTCCCTCCAGCGCCTCCCGGTGGCCTGCATGTTCCAGGTCGCCGGCCGGAACTCGTGCACCGCCGCCTTGGCGGGCTTCGCCGCCACCACGGCCAGCAGTTCGGCGAGCAGGGTGAGGACCAGCAGCACCGGGAGGAGTCTCGCCGGGAGTGGCCTCGCCGCGGTCGGTGCGGGCCTTGGGCGCTGTGCGCGCGTGGTGTTCATGCCATCCCTCCTGTGGACGAACCTCGGAGGGGGCAGCATCACCGGAGGTGGTTGACACCCGATCAACGGCCCGCCGGCCGGGGTTCAGGGTCGGGGAGGTCGAGGGTGGCGACGGCTCCGCCGTCGGGGGCGTTCGCGAAGGTCAGCCGGGCGTTGAGGACGTCATGGGGCACGGCCCGGCGGCGCCCGGCTCAGGTTCCGGGGAGGATGCGGCGCGTTTCGTAGGCCCACATCGCGATCTCGACCCGGTTGCGGGCGCCGAGTTTGGCCATCAGGCTGGCCAGATGCGTCTTCACCGTGCTGAGGCTGATGTGCAGTGCATCGGCGATCTCGGTGTTGGTCAGACCGCGGGCGACGGCGAGGAGCACCTGCTCCTCGCGGGCGGTGACGGGTGAGACCGGCTGGGCCGGGGGTCGGCCGGCGGGCAGGTCCGCGAATGCCTGGAGCAGACGGACGGTGACGCTGGGCGCGATGAGCGCCTCACCGCCGGAGGCCGACCGTACGGCCTGGGCCAGGAGGTCTGGCCCCGTGTCCTTGAGGAGGAATCCGCGGGCGCCGGCACGCAGTGAGCCGTAGACGTACTCGTCGAGGTCGAAGGTGGTGATGACGACCACGGCCAGCGGGTCGGCGACGCCCGGGCCGGCGACCAGCCGGGTGGCCTCGAGCCCGTCGAGTACGGGCATGCGGATGTCGAACAGGCAGACGTCGGGGCGTAGTTCGCGGGCCAGCCGTACCGCCTCCCGCCCGTCGGCGGCCTCGCCGACCACCTCGATGCCGGGCTGGGCGTTCAGCATGATCCGCAACCCGGTGCGGATGATCGTCTGGTCGTCAGCGACGAGGACGCGAATGGACACCGTGGACACCGCTCTCGCTCCTCGCCCTCGGCAGTTCGGCTTCGACATGCCAGCCCCGGTCGGTACCCGGGCCGGCTCGTAGTGTGCCGCCGAGCAGGGTCGCGCGCTCGCGCAGTCCGGTAAGTCCGTATCCGTCGCGACCCCGGCCGGTGCGCCGGCCGTTGTCGCGCACGCTCACCCGTACCGTGTGCCGTTCCGCGGCGACCTGGACGACGAGCTCGGTCGCGTCGACCGCATGGCGCAGCGCGTTGGTCACCGACTCCTGCACGATCCGGTAGACGGCCGCGTCCACGGCCGGGGGCAGCGCGTCCAGTTCGCCGTCGAGCCCCAGGTCGACCGTGAGGCGACCGCCCGGGGTGCGCGCCAGGCGCTCCAGATCCGCGACTCCGGCAGGGGGCGCCAGCTCGGCGCCGACCCCGCGGTCGCGCAGCGCGGCGACCATGGCGCGCATCTCCTCCAGTGTGCGCGCCCCTTCCTCCTCGACCCCCTCCAGCGCCTCGACGGCGGCGGACGGGTCGGTGCCCGCGAGCACCCGGCCCGCCTGGGCGATGATCACCATGGCCGACACGTGGTGGGCCACCGTGTCGTGCAGTTCCCGGGCGAGCTGCTCGCGCTCGCGGGAGCGCACCTGCTCCAACTGCCGCTCGCGAGCGGTCATCCGGAACCGCACGGCAGCCCCGGCCACGCCGGGCAGCAGCAGGAAGACGAAGCCCGCGACCTTTTCGACGACCGGGGTCCCGTCCGCGACGACACACAGCGCGCCGGCCGCGAGGATCACCGCGCCGCCCAGCACGATCTCGCGCCCCGATCCCCACCGGGGCAGCGCGTACACCAGCACGAGCACGACCGAGCCGGTGTACAGGCCGACGGGCTCGCGCGGTGCGGCGACGAGCGAGGCCACCGGAAGCAGGACCACCGAGCCGAACGCCAGCGTCACCATCGCCAGCGGGCGGGTCCGGCGCCACAGGGGCAGCAGGCACAGCCATACGGCCAACACCACCGCCACCGGCCGCCACACGACGTTCTCGCGCAGGGTGGCCTCCAGTGCCACACCGGCAAGGCCCGCGGTGAGCAGCGCCCAGTCCCTCCGCACCCGGGCGGGTGCGGCGGGCGGCCGGGGTTCGGTCCACAGGGTTCGCAGGTCGTCTCGGAGCACGGTTCTCAGCCTAGGGATCGCGCCGTGCCGCGCATCGGCCGAAAGGACGGGTCGTCACTCCGCCCCGGGGCCGACGGATCCGCGGCCCGCGGGCCGATGCCGCGGAGCGCCGTGGCGACGAGCCTCGGGATCGGCGGCCGTACAAGGACGGTTCCGCCGAGGTGGTTGGAGGACCCGATGCTCTCGAAAGCCCTGTTGCGCCTGGGCACATGCGCCGCCCGCCGTCCCTGGCGGGTGATCGCGTTATGGCTGGTCGCCGCCGTGCTCGCCGTCCTCGCCGCGATCGCCTTCGGCGGGCGGACCGCGGACTCGATGACCGCTCCGGGACTGGACTCCCAGCGGGCCGCGGAACTGATCGGGCGGGCCGGCACCGGCCAGGAGGGGATGACCGCCCAGGTCGTCGTCACCCCCCGCGACGGCGGTGCGACCTTCTTCGACGACGACGGCGCGCGCACCGCTCTCACGCGGCTGCAGACCGAGGTGAAGCGGCTGCCGCACGTGCTCGGCTCGGGCGACCCGGCGCGGGCACTGGACGCAGGCCGGGACACCGCCGTGCGCGGCGGACTCGTCTCGGCCGACGGGCGGATCGCGGTCGTCCGGGTGCAGTACCCCGACCAGAGCCGGCTGTCGGCCGAGGACCTCGACGCCCTCGTCGATCTCGGCGGCCGGCTGCGCGCCGAGCTGCCCCTGCGGATCGAGATGGGCGGGAGCCTCTTCTACGCCTTCTCCGATCCCGACGGCGGCGCAAGCGAGTTGATCGGGCTCCTTGCCGCCGCCGCGATCCTGTTCCTGGCGTTCGGTTCGCTCGTCGCCGCCGCGCTGCCGATCGGCATGGCGGTCTTCGGGCTGACCGTCGGGGTCGCCACGATGACGGTACTGGCGGGGGTGACGGACGTCCCCACCTTCGCACCGGTCCTGGGCAGCATGGTCGGGCTCGGAGTGGGCATCGACTACGCGCTGTTCGTGCTCGCCAGACACCGGGAGTACCTCGCGCACGGGCTCGATCCGCACGAGGCGGCCGGACGGGCGGTGGCCACGGCGGGGCGGCCGGTGGTCTTCGCCGGCGGCACCGTCGTCGTGTCGATCCTCGGCATGGCGGTCGCGAACGTGCCGTTCATGACGGTGGGCGGCCTGGCGGTCTCGATCGTCGTCCTGACCATGGTGCTCGCGTCGGTGACGCTGCTGCCGGCCTTCCTCGGCGCGGCCGGCCCGCGCCTGGCCCGGGCCGGCCGGATCGTCCGGGCTCTGCAGACCGGGAGGCCGGGCCGGCTCGCACGGCGGCGGGACCGGGCGCAAGGCGCCGCCCACGCCGCCGGGTGGCGTCGCTGGATCGGGCACGTCAGCCGACACCCGGTGCCGTACGCGGTCGGCGCGGCGGGGCTGCTGCTGACCGCGACGCTGCCCGTGTTCGGCCTGCGCGTCGGCCTGCCCGACGACGGCTCACTGCCGCAGAGCCGTACCGAGCGCCGGGCCTACGACCTCGTCGCCGAGGGGTTCGGCCCGGGCACCAACGGTCCCCTCGTCATCGCCGCGGACCCCACCGGCGATCCGGGGGTGGTGGACCGTCTCGTCACTGCGGTCGCGGCGGATCCGGGCATCGCATCCGTCGCACCGACGCACATCGATCGGGCCACCGGCATCGCGACCCTCGTGGTGTTCCCGACCACCGGCCCTCAGGACAAGGCCACGGCCGACACCATCGCCCGGCTGCGCACCGACGTGCTGCCCGCGGCGATCGGGCACGGCCCGGCCAGGGCCCACGTCGGCGGCGCCGCCGCGAGCCTGTCCGACGTGGGCCGACGCACCAGCGAACGCCTGCCGGTGTTCGTCGCCGCCGTGCTGGCGATGTCGTTCCTGCTGCTGATGCTGGTCTTCCGCTCGATACTCGTACCGCTCAAGGCGGTACTGCTGAACCTGCTGAGCATCGGCGCGGCCTACGGCATCATGGTCGCGGTCTTCCAGTGGGGCTGGGGAGGCGCACTCATCGGGCTGGAAGCGACGGTTCCGATCGTGTCGTTCATCCCGATGTTCCTCTTCGCCATCCTGTTCGGCCTGTCGATGGACTACGAGGTGTTCCTCCTCTCCCGCGTGCGCGAGGAGTACCTGCGCACCGGCGACAACGGCACGG
This sequence comes from Kitasatospora sp. NPDC052868, assembly GCF_044547105.1. Taxonomy (NCBI): domain Bacteria; kingdom Bacillati; phylum Actinomycetota; class Actinomycetes; order Kitasatosporales; family Streptomycetaceae; genus Kitasatospora; species Kitasatospora sp. NPDC052868. The sequence goes on from NZ_JBITZW010000009.1 coordinate 114,005, forward strand.
CGATCGTTGAGGGCGTCTCCGGCACCGCCCGGATCATCACCTCGGCCGCCCTCATCATGGTGGCGGTCTTCCTGTCCTTCGCCGTCGCCGAGGACCCCTCCGCCAAGATGTTCGGGCTCGGCCTGGCCACCGCGATCCTCATCGACGCCACGGTCGTACGCATGGTGCTGGTACCGGCGACCATGACGCTCCTCGGCCGGGCCAACTGGTGGCTGCCGAAGTGGCTGGACCGGATGCTTCCCCGCGGCCCGGTCGGCAGAGAGGTCACACCGTGCGGTCCAGGCGTCGGGCGAGCCCCAGACCCGTGCCGAACAGGCCGCCGATCCACATGAGCACGGTGAAGACCGGCCCGCCGTAGTTCGGCAGGCACGCGATGCCCACGCCGAGGCCTGTCAGGGCTCCTGCGGTCAACCCGAACAACGCGGCGGTGACAGCGAGCAGGTCACGTGCGACATGCACCGCGAGCCTGGAAACCGCGAAGCCGGCCGCCACGAAGCCCCCCATAACGAGCAAAAACATATGGACCAGCATAGGACCGACCCGGTCTCGGCCTCACCCACCGGCCCTCCCGGACCGGGGGCGCCGACCCCTCACGCGCCCGCGGCGAGGGTCTCGTCGAGCCAGTCGTAGATCCGGGCCTGGGTCAGGCGCATGGCGCCGGGGTGGCAGTGCGCGCCGGCGCCCTCCTCCGCGGTGAACACCATCAGGGTCCTGGGGCAGGTGAGGTGGTCGTAGAGCTGCTCGGGCTGGCCCTTGAAGCGGAGGGCGCGCGCAGGAGCCGCTCGGCCTCCTCCCGGGTGCCGGGGATGCTGCGCACCGAGGTCTCGCCGAGGTCGTAGAGGCCGTCGACGGCGACCAGCGCCGCCAGACGGTGCTCGAACGCGGCGGCCCTGGGGGCGAGGACGCCGCCCATGCTGATCCCCAGCAGCGCGATACGGCTGTTGTCGACGTCCGGGAGGGCCTCGGCGAAGTCCACGACCGGGGTGACGACGTGCTCCCAGTCGGGACGGAAGACCAGGCCCTCGCGGTGGCGCGGACCGGGCATACCGGGGCCGTCGAAGACCAGCACCGTGTAACCGCGCTCCACGCCCGCCATCGCCCCGAAGAAGTGCAGCTCCTCCGCGGTGCCGTCGAAGCCGTTGTGCATGATCAGCGTCGGGCGCGGCGTCCCGGAGTCGTCCACGCGGTACAGGTAGCCGGGCAGGGCGGTGCCCTCGTACGGGATCTCCACCGGCTCGATCACCGGGGAGAACAGCGCGGCCGCCGCCCGGAAGCACTCCACGCTGCGCTCGTAGGCGTGCTCGTGCCGCGGATCGCAGGGCCGGCCGTGCAGGAAGAACTCGGCCGACCGGTAGTAGTTCGACGCCCGCAGGAAACCGTCCCGCGCACTCACCCGGTGCCCCGCCGCCAACGCCTTCCCCGCCTCGCCCGACACCCGGTCGGCAGTGGCGGCCGTTGACGGCGGCCGTTGACGGCGGCCGGGGACGGGACCGGGCCGGCTCCGGTGGCGGGAGACCCATCGTCCGGGGCCGGTCGCGCTCACCCACTGCTCACCCGCTGCTCACCAAGCCTAAGAACCTTCAAACAACAGGCCAACTCTCCATCATGGCCATGAATTGGTGCCCAATGCTCGGATGTTGGCGTAGAATCAGAGGAGCAAGGGAAGCCTCGGGTCGATGCCGAAGCCATCGACGGGCTACCCGCCGACAGGGGGAACCGCCATGAACCACCACCTCGACACCGCGCGCGCCATCGCCGACGAGCGGATCCGGGAAGCCGAGCAGCACCGCCTGGCCCGCGCGCTCCACCTGAAGAGCCGCGCCGAGGCCAAGAGCCGACGGGCGCGCCTGCTCCTGGCCCGCCTCGGCGGCTGAGCACCGCACCCTCGCGCCGGGGAGCGACAACGTGTAGGCGTACGAGGGAGGCGAGTTCGGCACCCAGGCGTACAGCGGTTGACGGCGTCGGTCCGCCGGAGCCAGGGGTGCCTGACGGCGCCGACCGGCAGGCCCGTATCCTGGGGTGGACGATGCGGGCACGGCTTCAGACGCGGGCACGGCTCATGCGTCGCAGCCGCTCGGCGCAGCCGGGTGCCGCCCCACTCCGGGTACGAGATTCCCGGCAAGCGATCGGGAGTTGACCGGTGATCAGTCCGGCCACAGCAGGGGCAGTGGCCCTGGTCGAACTGGGCATGGCCCTGACGCCGGGACCGAACATGATCCACCTCGCCTCTCGCGCGATCACCCAGGGCCGCAGGGCGGGGCTGGTCAGTCTGAGCGGGACCGCCGTGGGGTTCCTGTGCTACCTGCTGGCCGCGGCCGCGGGCCTGTCCGCGTTGTTCGCCGCCGTGCCGCTGGCGTTCACGGTGGTCAAGCTCGCCGGGGCCGCCTACCTGGCCTACCTGGCGTGGGGCATGCTCAAGCCCGGAGGCCGCTCGCCGTTCGCACCGGCCCGGGACCTGCCTGCGGTCTCCGACGCCCGCCTGTTCTCGATGGGGCTCCTGACCAACCTGCTCAACCCCAAGATCGCGCTCATGTACGCCGCTCTTCTGCCCCAGTTCATGGATCCGCAGGCGGGCCCGGACTGGGCGCAACTGCTCCAGCTCGGTGGTGTGCAGGTCATCGTGGGGCTGTCCGTGAACGCTCTGATCATGCTCGGTGCGGCCAGGGTGTCGGGGTTCCTGGCCGCCCGGCCTCGCGTGATGACCGCTCAGCGGTTCGCGTCAGGCGGCCTGCTCGGCGTCTTCGCGCTGCGCACCGCTCTGTCCCGTGCGGCCGTCTCGGCCTGAGCCGTGCCTGCGGGAAGGGCGATTCCCACGATCCCGGTGTGATCGGCATACTTCCGCGCATGGACATCGCGGACAACGCCGGCCACGGGTCCGGCCGGCAGCGGCAGCCTGGCCGCCTCGGCCTCGCGGGCCGGCCGTCGGAGTCCTGCGTGCCGAGGACGCCGACTCGGTGGATCAGCGGGCGATCGAGATCGCGAAGGGCGCGAATCCGGTGGACCGGATCACGTGCGGCACGAACAGTACCGCGGCCTCCGTGGCGCGGGCGGTCCTGATCCCGCCGAGGTCGGTGATCCACTCGGTGCGCCAGCCGAGGTCGGTGAGCAGCTCGCGGACGGTCTGCTTGGCCTGCGGGTCCTCGCCGGAGAGGAAGGCGTCGGGCGCCTGGGTGAGGATGGTGGGTGCGGTCATCACCGGGAAGAGCATGGTGTTGAGGGTCTTGACGACGCGTGTGTCCGGGAGCGCTTCCTGGATCTGCTCGGCGAGGCTGGAGCCGGGGTGGAGCAGGTCGGCGGGCAGTCCGTCCGGTCCGTCGGTGGTGGCGTTGGAGACGTCGACGAGGATCTTGCCCCGCAGTTCCCCGCGCAGGGCGGTGAGCCGCTCCAGCGAGCCGGCGCCGGGGGTGGCGTTGATGACGACCTCCGCGGCCCTGGCCGCGCCGGCGGCGGCGCCGGGCGAGCGGTCCGCCACCGTCACCTCGTGCCCCGCGCGGGCGAGGGCCGCGGCCAGGTTGCCGCCGACGCGGCCGTTTCCGAGTACTGCGATCGTGGTCATGGTGGGGAGGTCCTTCCGTAGGGGTGGGTCGGGGCGTGCGGTCAGCGCGAGAGCGTGGTCACGGCTTCGGCGTGGATGCCGGGGGCGGTGGCCAGGAAGCTCTCGCTCTGCGGGGTCCAGGGGCGGCCCTGGGTGTCGGAGACGCGTCCGCCGGCCTCGGTGACGAGCAGCGCTCCGGGGAGGAGGTCCGCGCGGGCGCCGGCGAACTGCCAGAAGGCGTCGACCCGGCCGGCGGCCACGTTCGCCAGGTGCAGGGTCGCGGGCACGGCGGTGCGCACGACGAGCGCGTCGAGGAGCATCTCGGTGATCGAGGAGCCGACGCGCCGCACCACCGTCTCGTCCTCGTCCGGCCGGGCCTGGCTGGTGGCCACGATGCCCAGGCCGAGATCCGTGGTCGGGGAGACGTGCAGCGGCCGGCCGTCGAGGTGGGCGCCCGCCCCGGTGAGCGCGGTGTAGGTCTCGCCGGTCAGCGGAAGGTGGACCACGGTGAGCACCGGGCGGTTCTCGCGCACGAGGGTGGCGGTGACCGCCCAGTCCGGCAGGCCGTGCAGGTGGTTGACGTTGCCTTCGGCCGGATCCACCACCCACCACTCGCCGGACGGCAGCGCCCCGCCGTCGAGCTCGTCCTCCACCCACCGGGCTTGCGGGCGCAGCCGTGTGAGGCGGGGCCGCAGGATCTCCAGGGCCGTGTCGTCGTTGGCGGCGAGCGCGCGCATCAGCTCGTCGCGGGTCCGGTGGCGGACCACGTCGCCGAAGCGCTCGCGCAGCGCGGAGCCGGCCTCGCGCACGGCGATCGCGGTCCGGCCGAGCAGGTCGGCGTCGGAGGCGGCGACGTCGGTGGTCTGAGGCGTTTCGGACATGGTGAACTCCCTTTTGAATGAGGGGTGATGAGGCCGTTCGGGCTGAACTGTGTGCTCTGTTCGGCGCCCTGTTCGGCGCTCTGGTCTCGAAGGTATAGAGCCCGATGATTAACTTCAAATGCATGTCAGGAACGTCTAGAGTTACCCGCATGCAATTGGATTTGAATCTGCTCGCCGCGCTCGACGCGCTGCTGGAGGAGGGCAGCGTGGCCGGCGCGGCCGCGCGCCTTCATGTCACCGCCCCCGCGATGAGCCGCAGCCTCGGCCGGATCCGGCGCACGACCGGGGATCAGATCCTGGTGCGCACGGGCCGGACGATGACACCGACGCCGTACGCGATCGCCGTACGGGCACAGGTGCACGAGCTCCTGCAGCAGGTCCAAGGGGTGCTGGCACCGAGCCGTGAACTCGATCTGGCGACGTTGGAGCGCACCTTCACGCTCCGCTGGCACGATTCCCTGGTCGCCGCGAGCGGCCCCGCGCTGCTCGCGGCCGTGCGCGCCCGGGCGCCGGGGGTGCGGCTGCGTTTCGTCGCGGAATCGAGCACCGACACCCCCGAGTTGCAGCGCGGCGAGGTCGACCTGGAGGCGAACGCCAACCGCCCGGGCACACCGGACATCCGCGCCGAGAAGGTGGGCGAGACCCGCCTCGTCGTCGCCCTGCGGCAGGGGCATCCCCTCACCCGCGACCGGACCGTCACCGCGGAGCGGTTCGCCGCCGCCGAGCACATCACCGTCTCCCGGCGCGGAAACCTCACCAACGCCCTCGACGACGCCCTCGCCCGGCTCGGCCTCACCCGCCGGGTGGTGGCGACCGCGCCCACCGAGGCCGCCGCACTGGAGTTCGCGCGCGACTCCGACCTCCTGGTCGGCGTCCCCGAGGCCACCACCCGCCGCGCGGTCACCGACCTCGGCCTGGCCGTACTCCCCCTGCCGCTCGAACTACCGCCGGCACCCGTCTACCTGTCATGGCATCAGCGCTACGACACCGACCCCGCCCACGCCTGGCTACGCGGGCAGGCGCGCACCGCACTGACGATGGGCGAGGCCTCCGCGTGACCGGCGCCGTCCGGGGGCCGGCTCGCAGGGTGCGGCAGGGGGCCTCTCCCCCGCGGGCGAGTACGGGGGCCGAGGGCCGGCGGGATCCGGGCCTCTTCCCGCGCGGCGCCGGGCTTCGAATACTGGGCGCATGGAAATCGTCGCGGTGGTCGGTTCGGGACTGGTCGCTCTTGCGGTTGCCCTGCTCGGCTACCTGCAGTGGAAGCGGACCGAGGACCGGCAGGCCGCAACCGAGGCCGCGAACCTTCGACTCGCGGAGATCGAGAGAACACGTGCATTGCGCGTTGTCTATCAGCAGGAACGCCTCCAGGCACTGCGTGAACTGACGCAGATGCTCAAGGCGATGGAACTCGCTTCACGCTGGCACGTAGGCGGCCATGACATGAGGTCGGAAGAACCCCGGCTGAATGCCTTCCTCATCACGCATCGGGCTGTACTGACCGATGAAGAGAAAGAACTGGCCCTCCAGTTCTTCGAGGGATTGACCTGGATCGACCGGGAGGTCGAGCGGGATCGCTTGAATTGGGAGCGGGAAAGGCAGTCCGGGCTGGAGAGCGGTGGAATCGACATCGGCTCCTACGAGAGCTCGTGGGGCACGACGAGGGAGCAGTCAGGCCTGGCCGATGCATGGAGTTTCGAACGGCGGTGGAGATCCGCATCAGCCGCCCTCGACGCGCGGCTGCGCGACGCCCTCCAAGGCATGTGACGCACTCAGGACCGGTGCCGCGTGTCAGCGGCCGATCATGCGGAGGGCGTCGACGGCGGCGGGAGAGAGGACCGGGTCGGCGAGGTCGGACAGGGGCAGCCAGCGGGCCTCGGCGGTGGATCCGTCGGTCTCGGTGACCTTGAGGGTGCCGAGCTTGAGGTCGACCCGGTAGAAGAGGCCGACGAGGTGCCAGTCCAGGCCGAGGCGGTGGGCGCTGTAGCTGCGGGCGTCGACGAGGCGGGAGTCGGCGAGTTCGAGGCCGGTCTCCTCGTGGAGCTCGCGGGCGAGGGTCTCCTGCGGCTGCTCGCCGGGGTCTATTCCGCCGCCGGGCAGGTGCCACAGGCCGGGCAGGAAGACCGGTGACGCCTCCGAGAGCCGGGTCAGCAGCAGTTGGTCCTCCATCGTCGCGATCGCGTACGCCGAGATGCGCGAGCGTATCTGCCCGGCCATGGGCCACCTCCGGGGATGGTGTGTCGTGAGGGTGAACTTCCGTACCCGGAAGTACTTCTGATCATGAGCCTAATGCCCGGGAGGCCGGGAGGCCGGGAGGCCGGGCGGCCGGGAGGCCGGGAGGCCGGGCGGGTGGTCAGCCGGTCGGGGCGGGGTCGGCCGCGGTGGCCGGCTGGCGGCCGCAGAAGGCGGTCGCCAGCAGCTTCTGCGAGGCCCTCCAGCCCTGGCCGGTGTTGCGGTAGCCGTTGGTCGAGACCGCCACCAGCCGGCGGCCGTCCGGGGTGCCGTAGAGGGCGCTGTTGTGCCCGCGGCCGGTGCTGCCGTTGTTGCCCCAGACCTCGCCGCAGGGCTCGGAAGCAGCGTCCTTCACCCGGTGCCGGTCCGTCCCGGCAGGGGGTCAGGGCCGGGGGGAAGCCAGGGCAGGAGGCCGTCCCGGTCCGCCGTGAGGGCTCCCGGCATGGTGGCCGCAGTGCAGAACCCGTATACGTACATGTCGAGCGGCTGCGAGCCGTTGTTCCGCCCGCCGGCGAACCATCCCCTGGGGCCCTGGTCCCACCACGGAGTGCTGGCGGTCATGGTGAAGGCGCCGGGGTTCCCGCCCGCGAACACGCCGCCGCTGACGGCCATCTCACCGGCCGGACACTGCCTGCTCCTCACCGTGGCCTCCTGTCCCGGCTGCAGGGTGATGTAGTTGCCCACTGTGTGGAGCTCGATCGGCTCTGCTGCGACCCGGGCGGGTCCGGCCTGCTGAGCGAAGGCGATTCCCGATCCGACGGCGAACGCCCCCACGACCGACACGGCGATGACACGGCTGCGTTTCACGAAGACCTCCCGTACGGCTGATGCGTCGCGAGGTTCCATCACCGCTCAGCGGGCCCTCCACCCCTGTGTTCACCCGGAGGCCGCAAGAGGCAACGATTCGCCACCGCCTGTTCGGGTGAGGCCGACGGCCGCCACCCGCGTCGACCACCCGGCCCCGCACACCACCCGCACCGGCAGCCGACCCGGGCGAGGTCGGGCCGACCACGGGCCGTACACCGCGTAGCCGGGGCCACGCCCCGTCAGAGGCGTCCGGACCGCACGATGTTCGTCAGCGTCCGCACGAGCGCGCTCACCAGGTCCGCCTTGGTGCGTCTGGCCACGACCGTGTCGACGTAGGCGGAGTTCAGGTGGAGCCCCGTGTCGTTGCGGTGCAGCCACAGGATGATGCCGTTGTGGCGCTCCAGCCAGACGTGGAGCCGGGGGCGCCACGTGGTGTGGTGCTCGGCTCCGGGTGAGCGGCGGTAGTCGCTGTAGGAGAAGAAGTTCACGGCGTGCGGCCAGTAGTGCATCGACGCGTACTCCGCCGGGGACAGCAGCCGCCACGCCTTCACGAAGTGCACATCGGAGTAGCGGCCCTGAAGGTCGACGGCGGCGTGGACGTGGGCCAGGAGGTCGGGGAGGTCCGTCCCTTCCGGTACCGGGAACTCGATGGGCACGGTGTTGATGAACCAGCCCACGGAGTGGGCGTAGGTGCCTCGTCCGCGCTCGTTGATCGGCATCAGCCCGCGGTAGACGTCGGGTCCGCCTTGTTCCCTGATCGCGACGCCGACCGCGGCCAGGAGGCCTGTGAAGAGCTTCCCTCCCGCCTCCTGGCAGCGGGTCTCCAGTGCGGCGGTCGCGGCGTCGTCCAGCAGGGTCACCGTGTCGTGCGCCGTCGGGTAGAAGCGGCCGGGCCGGGTACCCAGGTCGAGCGGGAAGCGCGGGAAGAAGTCGCCGCTGCGGGCCATGAACCCCCTCCAGTGCTCCAGCCGCTCGTCGTCGGCGGTCAGGGCCCGGTTGAGCTCCCGCTCCTCGCGGCTGAAGTCGAGGTAGCTGCCCGCTTGCGGCAGCTCGGGCTGCTCGTTGCGGGCGTACGCCGTGTATGCCGTGGCGATGTCGCGTACGGCGAGCGGGTTCGACAGGCCGTCCGTGACGAGGTGGTCCCAGGACAGGTGCACCGTGGCCGATGCCTCCCGGACCACGGCGCCCATGACGATCAGTGGCCAGCCCAGGGGGTCCACCCCCTGGAAGAACTCGTGGAGGTAGGCGCGGACCTCGTCGGCGGAATCGAGCCTTCCGACGTCGACGAGCTTGAGCTCGATGTCGTCCGGGTCGAGGGCCTCGCCGATGAGGTCGCCGGCGCTGGTCCGGTAGCGGCAGCGCAGCACCTCGTGCCGCCGCACGAAGTGCAACAGCGCGGCTCCGAGCGCGTCCAGTTCGACCGGACCGGGCAGCTCGAACGTCGTCGCCACGTAGGTGGGGACGGTCTCGCCCGCGTCGTGCGTGTGCTGGGCGACCGCGAAGTGCTTGACCTGGTTGTAGCCGGTGGTCCGCCGCCCCGCGCCGGATCCGCCGCCGCGCATCCGGGGGGCGGTCAGCCTCCACTCGTAGACGTGCCCCGGTTCGACCTCCGTATCGTCGATGGATGCCTGAAGCACGCTGTCCCCTTCCGCCCTCTGCGCCGGCCGCCATGACCTCGTCGACCTAACGAGACGGTTGGACAAGGGCAACGGCCGACCTGCTCGGACGCCGCCTTCGGCTTCCCGCGCGGCCACGCCGTCCTGCGGCGCGAAGGCACCCGCGGGGGCCGCAGACGGGCTCCGCACACCGTGTTCCGCGTGCAGCCCGGCCCGGGCCGGCCGGGCCCGTTCCTGCATGATGACGGGATGGACCACAGCGACCAGCGCTTCCACGTCATCGTGCTGTCGAACTTCGCGAGGGGCTTCGACAAATACGCGCTCACTTACGGTAAGTCGGGAATTCCGGAGAGCACCTATCCCGACCGGTTCCACCTGCTGACCCGTGCGGAGCTGGGAATCGGCATCGGCAAGGCGCGACGCCTGCTGGACCGCCTGGCCGTTCCGGGCGACCGGCTGCTGGTGCTGGAGACCACGGTGGACCCCGGCAAGCTGGTGCCCAACGTGTCGACCGGCCTCGGCATGGAACTGCACGAGGCCCGCATCCGGTTGTCGGCGGTCCACGAGCTCGACCGGGCGGGCGAGGAGTTCACTCTGCGCCCGACAACCGTCGAGGATGCGATGGCGGCCTCCCTGAACCTGCACGGATCGGCGCAGCGTCGCTACGCCGACACCCGACCGCGCTCGGTTTCGCTTCTTCCGGTCGCCTCCGCCTGCCAGGCCCGGTGTTCGTTCTGCTTCTCCTCGGCTTCGATCTCCAGCGACCAGGCGCCGGCCCGACTCCCGTGGGACGCGGTCGACCACTGGCTGGAGCGCGCCCGTGCGGCGGGTGCCGAGCGTGCGGTGATCACCGGCGGCGGGGAGCCCACGCTCATACCGTTCGAACAGCAGCTGCGCCTGGTGTCCGCCTGCTCTGCCGCCTTCCCGAAGGTCGTCCTGATCACCAACGCGCACACCTTGGCGAAGGGCGGGCACGCCGACCGGGCCGGCCGGCTCGAAGCCCTGAGCGCGGCCGGCCTGAGCGTGCTGGCGATCTCCCGGCACCATCAGGACGACGCCGCCAGCGAGCGGCTGATGATGCTGCGCACGCCGGTGGGCTCCGTGATCGACACCTGGCGCGTGGAACGCGACCGCTGGCCGGGGCTGCGGATGAGGCTGATCTGCGTGCTCCAGCACGGCGGCGTCGCCGACGCGGCCGGCGTCGCCCGCTACCTCTCGTGGGCCGCGGCTCTCGGTGTCGAGGAAGTCTGCTTCAAGGAGCTCTACGTCTCCACCAGTACGGAGTCGCTCTACTTCGACCGCGCCGCCAACCTCTGGAGCCGACAGCACCAGGTCTCGCTGTCCGTCGTCACCGGGTTCGCCGAACAGCACGGCTTCGAACCGGCGAGCCGCCTGCCCTGGGGCGCACCGGTCTACCACGGCAGTTGGGAGGGCCGGCCGATGCGGATCGCCGCCTACACCGAGCCCAGCCTGCTCTGGGAGCGCACCAACGGGATCGCGCGCAGCTGGAACGTCCTGGCCGACGGACGCTGCTACGCCTCCCTGGAGGACCGGGCCAGCGAGATCGTGCCGGAAGGTGCGGCGGCATGAGGTTCGACGAGTTCCAGGATTTCCGGCAGCGGCAACTCGGCGGTTCCCCGTCGCTTCTGGACGCCGCCGAGACCAACGTGTACCGGGCGCTTGCTCCGCTGCGACCGCAACCGCCGACCGGCACCGACACGGTGCACCGGTGCGATCTCGCCCGTGCCTGGCTTCGGCGCTTCGAGCTGCCGCAGGAGTGGTCCGGCCGCACCATGGTCTGCCGAGGGGTCCGGCACGGGCTCGGTGTGGTGTTCCACCGGCTGCGAGCCGAACAGGCCCGGTTGTGGCTGCCCGGCGACGTGTACCCGGTCTACTTCGAGCTGGCCCGCGCTGCGGGCCTGGCGCCCGCGTCCTACCCCACGCTGCCGGAGCCGGCCCTGCCGGGGTCGCCGGCGGACGACCGGCCCGAGTACCTGCTGCTCGCCAACCCCAGCAAGCCGCTCGGCCGGTACCTTTCCGATGCCGAGTGCGCCGCGGTGGTTTCGTGGCTGCGGGAATCACCACGCCGCCGCCTGCTGATCGACTGCGTCTACGACCTGGGAGCCCCGTTCGCCGCCGGCACACGGCGGTTGCTGGACACCGGCCGTGCGGTCCTGCTGCATTCGGTCACCAAGGGATGGCTGTGGCCGCGCACGTTCGGCGTGGTCCTGCTGGGTCCGGCGCAAACCGAACTGGCCGAGGCGTTCCGGGCGGATCCGCCGACGCCGGCCCAGCTGAGGCTCGCCGACCGCCTGCTGACCGAGCACAGCGACGTGCCCCGCCAGGTCGTCGACGAACTGGCCGCCCGGGCCGAGCGGTTGTTCGAGCGGTTGCCGGACGACGTGCTCGGGGCGATCCCCGTGGCGAGCCGGACCTGCCCCGGCAACTACTTCTTCCCGGTCGGGATCCCGGCGGAGACGCTCCGACGCGAGTACGGGGTGCTCGCCGTCCCGGCCGGCGTGTTCGGGGAGGGCGACTGGTCCGGCTCCATCCTGACCAGCCTTGCCGACGCCTTCGGCCCGACGCCGGTTTCGACCGCGCAGGCCGGCGGGCGCCAGGCCGGGCCGCGGGTGTAGGTCACCCGTCCGCGGACCGGGGCGAGCATCTCCTGCGAGGCGCTCTGCTGCGCGGGTGTGTCGTCCTGCGACACCTGGCTGACCGTCCGCAGCTGGCTCAGCAGCCCCCAGCCGTCCGGGCGTCTGGCACTCGGGACCACCTGGCAGTGGCGGGGCGGCCGAACGGCTGGGCCCGGCAAGGCCGAACGGCGATTGCGTGGCCGGAAGGGCCGCCCCGAAAGCCAATTGACCCATGGTTTCGGTCCTGGAATGCACCATTCCAGCGGTCGACCACCGGACTAGAGTGATCATCACAAGGTCGCGGCAGGGAGCCGGGACCGCCCGACACGGGGGATACCACCATGACCGCCAACCCGCTGAAGCCGCTGCTGACCCGCGCCGCCACCGCCGAGACCACCAGCGACCCGAGCAGCGTCATGACCCTGCTCGCCGACTGCGGGACCGACGGCAGCTCGATCACCAGCTACCGCTCCTCCTTCGCCAAGGGCGCCGTCGGCGCCCCGGCCCACTTCCACACCCGGGCCTCCGAGCTGTTCTTCGTCATCGGCGGCGAGCTCCAGGTACTGGTCGAGGACAAGGTCGAGATCCTCGGCTCGGGCGACTTCCTGCTCGTCCCCCCGCACACCCCGCACGCCTTCGCCGCCGCACCCGGCTCCGAGGCCGATGTGCTCTTCGTCTTCACCCCCGGCATGCCCCGCTTCGACTACCTGCGCCTGCTCGGCCGGGTCATGCGCGGCGAGGCCAGCCCGCAGGAGATCAAGGACTCCTCCGAGCAGTACGACAACCACTACGTCGACAGCCCGATCTGGCGCGCCGCCCTGGAGACCGCAGCCGGCAGCTGACCCAGGGGCGCAGAACACCGCCAAGGAGCCGCCAGGGTACGGGCCGGGGGCCGGACAACGGCGGAGGTGGAGGCCGGCCCCGCCGGCACCCGCACCCGGACCGGCACCGACCGGCACGGGCGGCCCGGGTCCGGGCCGGGTCCGGGCCGGGTCCGGGCCGGGTCCGGGCCGGGTCCGGGCCGGGTCCGGGCCGGGTCCGGGCCGGGTCCGGGCCGGGTCCGGGCCGGTGGTCAACTCCGGCGCATCGGGCGGGGTTCGCCGAAGCGCTCCTCGAACTCGGCGTCGCTCAGCGTCCGCAGCTCCTCCCCCGTGATCCGGCCCGCCAGCAGATCGGCGAGGAAGCCGGGGAGGGGCTCGGCGCGCATGGCGTCGGTGATCCCGCCGGGCACGGTGCGGATCTCGCTGTCGACGCGGCCGTCCGGGTACAGCGTGTAGGTACGGTAACCGGGCCCTTCCAGGCGCCGGTTCGCGTGGTCGATGCTGAAGAAGGTCGACGGGCACACGTACACGGGGCGTCCCTCGAACTCGCCCGACCGGTCACCGTGCAGGTGGCCGGCCCCGATCGCCCGGATCTTCGGGAAGTCACGTACGAGCAGAGCGAGTTCACTGTCCCCCTGGGCGTCCGGCGCGGTCTGCGGAAGCGGCGGCTGGTGCAGCCACACGAAGACGTGGTCGGCCCCCGTCGCCGCCAGGACCGCGCGGGCGCGTGCCTCCTCGAACGGGGTGAGGGCCGGCTGGGCAGCCGCGTGGACCCGGTCGTCGCGGTCGCGGTAGGTACCGTCACCGACGGCCTCGCGACCGTGCGCGTTGGTGTCGAGGAACAACATCAGCCAGTTCCCGACCCGGACCGCGGGTTCGAGGTGCACGTTGGGGCGGGGCAGGAAGGCCTGCAGTTCGTCCTGCCGGTCGTGGTTGCCGGCGAGGCAGTAGACCGGGGCGGGCAGGGCGTCCAGGACCTCACCCATGCGCTCGTACGCGCCCGCCTCACCCGTGTCCGCCAGGTCCCCGGTGGCGACCACCAGCGAAGCCTCCCCGATCTCCCGCTCCGCGTCGGCGAGGACGGCGGCGAGCCCGTCGTCGGGTTCGTGCGCGGCGAACGTCCGCGCGCCGGGAGCTTCCCGCAGGTGCAGGTCGGATATCTGGACGATGCCGATGGCTCCGGCGCCCTGGTTAGCCGCGGCCGGGGTGGTGTGTCGTTTCATGTGCCCTCGCTCGCTCGGTGGGGAAGGACCGACCGGCCTCCGGTCGGCACCGATCAACGTAGAGAAGTGGCAGAACTGCCATATGACAGTCATGCAAACTTCTGCCGAGCAGCTTCCGGCGTTCCGGGAACGCCACCCGCTCCGTCCGGCCTGTCGGCGTCGGCGCCGCCGCCGGCCCGGACCGGATGCCGAGTACCGCACTCGCCGATCCGGACGCCGGCCGGGACCGGGCCCGACAGGCACCCGGCGACCGTACGGCGGTTCAACCCGGCCTCCTTGGCGAACTGCTGCGGGCTCATCGCGCCGGACTCGGACAGCGCGCGGAACCGCCTCAACTCCAGCCGGCTCCCTTGGTCCCGTCCTTGGCGGCCGGAGCACTCCAACTGGTGCGGGAGGCCACCGTCCTGCCAGTGGTGTTCCCACGGTCCATGGTCGGGCCCGGCGGGGCCCGGACGGAAGTGGAACGCCCGGATTTCCCGGCGGCCGGAGGTCCGCGGGCGAGCTGCGCCTCCGGCCGTGGGGCACCCCGGGAACACGAGCCGGAACAGGGACCGGGGACCGGGCGCTGGAGCCGGCGCGCCCCAAGGGGCCGCAGGAGCACGCGTTGTCCCCTTCCGCCCACCGGCTCTGCCCACCGACGCTTCTTCACCAGGTCTTCACCGGTGACGTCACGACGAGCGCAGGTCCGTCCCGCATGCCGACGGGCCCTGCGTCAGTTCGCGGCAGCCCGCAGGTCGACGATCTTCTGATCGGTCGCGAAGGTGACGAGGCGCGGCCAGCCACTGGGCGCCGTCTCCCACAGCTGCAGGCTCGTGACGACCTGGGCCGGACCGACCTTCACAAGGGGCCCCGGGTTGGGCCTGCCACGGCTTACCCACGTGTGATCGGCACCGTCGCAGATGGCAGAGGCACCGATGGCGACCATCCCCTGCACCGAACTGTTGACGACGGCGTAGGACTTGGGTCCTGTGCAGCGGTACGTGCCCGAGAGGGTCACAATCGCGTTGCCGTCCACCGTCCCGGCGGGGTCAAGGGAGACCGTCCCGGTGAAGTTGGCGGGCGTCGTCCCCGAGGTGGCCGCCTGGGCCGGCGATGCAGCCCAGAACCCCGAGAGCAACGTGACGGATACGGCCGTGGACAGAGCAGCGGAAACAGAGCGGCGCAACGAACTTCCCTTCGCTGAATGATTATTGAGTTGTCTAGACCTGTCGCCGGGGACCGTACCACCCCCGCCCGAACGATCTGACACGAACTCAGTGCCCGTCAGCCGCAGGGCTTCCGCCGGGTCGCACTGCGGTAGCGCCGCCCGGGTGCGGCCGGCCCCGCACACCTGATCCACCCGCCGACACGCTCGACAGCGGCGTGGCGCCGGCTACCGGCTGCGCTCTTGGCCAGCGCTTTTGCCCTCTCCCCCGAGCAGCCGGCATCCTGCCGATCCACCACCGGGATGCCGCCCGTTCCCACGAGCCTCCGGTTCAGGCGCCGCCTCCCCAACCGCTGCTCTGCAAGCTGAACAGAGCCGGCACTGGAACGCGCGCAACGGCATCCGTTCCCCATCGGGCACGGCGCCACCGCCCGAAAGGGATACCGCCCCCGGGTGCCGCCCTCGACCCCGCCACCGGCGATGTGTTCGCCGGTGGCGGCGGCGGTTGATGAGCGGCAAGCCCGTGGATGTTCACGGGAGATGACGGCGGTGTCGCCCTGGGGCGGTCATATTCCGATGCGTGGAGTCCGGCGGGGTCCCAGACTGCGGGCATGGATGAAGCCAACAATCCCTCAGCGGTCACGCCTGCAGGGCAGTCGAGTGAGCTGCTGGGGTATCCGCCTGATGCGCGGCTGCTGATCGTCAACTGCGACGACTTCGGGATGTATCCGGCGATCAACGCGGCGGTGGTCGAGTCGGTCGAGGAGGGCATCGCCAGTTCGTGCAGCCTGATGGTCCCGTGTCCCGCGGCGCCGCAGGCCATGGAGATGCTTGGCCGACGGCCTCGGATCCCGTTCGGAATCCACCTCACCCTGGTGTGCGAGATGCCCCGCTTCCGGTGGGGGCCGCTGACCGCCAGGGAGCGAGTCCCCTCGCTGCTGGACCCTGCGGGCGAGCTGTTCCCGCCGTCGCCCGCCGGACGGGCGGCCCTGCTCGGCCAGGCCCGGCTCGACGAGGTCGAACTCGAGTTCCGCGCCCAGATCAACGCCGTCGCCGGCGCCGGGCTCACGCCGACCCACCTCGACTTCCACTGCCTGGCCGACGGCGGCCGCGACGACATCCTCGACCTGAGCGTCACGCTGGCCGCGGAGTACGGCCTCGCGGTCCGGGTCTGGCTCGAACCCGGGCGCCGGACGATGCGCACTCGCGGGCTGCCGGTCGTCGACAACGACTTCCTGGACAGCTTCTCCCTGGGCCTCGAAGGAAAGGCCGCCCGATACGTTCGGATGCTGCGCGACCTGCCTGCGGGACTCAGCGAATGGGCGGTGCACCCCGGCCTGGGCGACGAGGAGTCGCAGGCCGTCGACGGCGGCTGGCCCGTGCGCCGGACGGACTACGAGTTCCTGACTTCGCAGCGGGCCCGCGATGTGCTCCGGCAGGAGGACATCACCGTGATCGACTACCGGACGGTCCAGCAGGCCTGGTCCCGGCGCACGGGCTTGGGCTGAGCCGTCCGTCCTGCCCCCGGCTCGCCGTTCCTCCTTCACTCGCCGTGCTCCTGGCTCCAGCGGCGGCGAGCATCGCGGCCGGCAGGGTTACGGGGCGGACGTGGCCGGTGCGGAGGGGGGCTTGAGGCAGGGGGTGGTGACCCCCAGGACCATGCGGTTGTCGCCGGCGGTGCTGGAGACGTCGACGACATACCTGCTCTCGGGATGGCGTGCGATGACGGTCGAGCTCGGTTGGGCGGCGGGCGTCTCCTGGTAGGACGAGATCTTGAGACCTTCGTTCGTGAGGAGGTCCCTGACCTTGCGGACCACGTCGTTGTGCTGGGTGTTGGGCACGTAGCTGTGGACGGCGTAGATGAGGGTGTAGCGGTCGTCGGGCGCGGATTCCCCGTTCCTGCCGACACAGGGACTGAACAGCGGGTCGACCGGCTCGGCGTTGATCTGGATTCCGGCGATCTGGGCCAGGTGATCGGTGATCTGTCGCGCCCAGGCGAGTGCGTCGTCGCGGGACTTGACCGGCAGGGGAGCGTCCTTGCCCGTGCTGGGGTTCGCCATACAGGCTCCAAGACTTGAGACCGCCAGGGTCGCTGCCGCGAGGTACTTCAGCGCGGTGGCGAATGGACGGATGGGTGGGCTGACCATGGGTTTCTCCGGGTCGAGGCTCAGTGGGGGATCGAGCCCCAGAACGGGTCTTCCTTGAGGGTCGTGGTGGGTTTCCGACCGGCAATGATATTGCCCTGGTTGATCATGCTCTGCGTCTTGTCGTCCCAGTAACCGCCGTGCCCCGAGGTGTCGATTTCGATGTTGTGTCCTCCGAATCCCACGATGTGGGGGCTGGGCCCCAGGGAGAATCCGCCGACCAGGCGGGTGGGGTCGTCGGTGGCTTCTCCGATCCAGAGGTGGTCCGGATTGACTGTCAGCTGGTCTGCGGTCAGGACCCCCATGCCCGGGCTGCCGAGGGTCACGATGTCGTCGGCTTGAAGGCCGCCCTTCTCGCTGTCGGCAACGCCGACGGCGAAGCTGCCATAGCTGTGTGCGATGTAGCTGAGGTGGGTCTTCGGCTCGCCGTGCGCCACCCTGAGCCCGTCGGAGAAGCGGCGCATGTCATCGGCGGCATCGAGGCCGCGCATGGGGTTCGACGCCTTCGGGATGCTCTCCGGCGTGTCGTAGCCGAGGTACGAGATCACGGCGACGGTCTCGCCTTCCTTCGCGGCCCCGACGGCGTAGGTCTGGAGCCTGCGAATGAGGTCGATCTGCCCCGGAACACCTGGCAGCTCGGTGTTGGTCCCGGGAACGAAGACGGAGGTGTGGGTGGCCTTGTCCGGGTTGCCGGTGGCAACGATGGCGCGTCCGTCCCCGCCGTAGGCCTCGGGGTCGATGCCGAGGAGGAACATCTGGTGTGTCTCGTTCTTCGCGTCGGCAGTCTCCTCGAGCTTCTTCTTGATCTCGGCCAGCGCTGCCTTGCGCTTGTCGTACGTCGTCTGGTCAAGGCCGAAGGAGGCTGGAGTGCCGGCCTGCAGGGCGTCGAGCTTCTGGTCCAGCACGAGCCGGTTGGCCTCGTCCCGGACGGTGGCCGGCAGGCCGTCCAGACTCCCGATCCTGGCTGCGTTCAGGGCGAGGTAGGTCTCCTGCTGGCCGGGCGTGAGGCCCTTCCACCACTCGGCGTTCTTCTGCGGGTCCTTGCCGTCCGGGATGTAGGACTCGGCCAGGCCCAGGTCCTTCATCACGTCCGCAGAATCGGTGCGCGTCTCGGCGACGGCCCCGTTCACCCGCTGGCCGTTCAGGATGTCCCCGCTCAAACGCCCCAGGGCGGTGTTGCCCTGGTCGCTCGCCGCCTGGGCGTCTTTCAGCGCCTGGTCGATCCGGGTCTGGTATCCGGCTTTGAGGCCCATGAGGTTGCGGCGTGCGGTCTGGGCGTCCGGATCGTTGCGATCCTCCGGGAGCTCCGGCGCAAGGTCGACCTTCCCGTCGGCCGAGACCGTCAGGCCGGAGTCCTGCGCGCGGTGCACCGCGTTCGTCAGGTTCGTCCGAGCCTGGTACATACGGTCGGCAACCGTGTTCAGCGTCAGCGCGACCGTCTCCGCCTCGACCCGGACAACATCCAGCTGCTGCTCGGTTCGCGCCATGAACGGGAACGCCGCCTGGGCGTCGGCACCCTCCCAGTGCTGGTGAAGAGGCCCGTTCACCTGGTTGCGGTGACGCGAGCCCACGGTCTCCGCTGTGTGCGCCAACGCCTTCCAGTTCTTCGCGACGTCGCGCAGCCCTTGCGGGTCGAACTTCACCAGCAGCTCGTAGAGGTTGCTCACTGCTTCGCCCCCTGCTGGCTCCAGGCACCTGCCACCGCCTGCTCGTTGTGGTTGTGGGCATCGGCGTTCGCGTCGAGGTTGGTCCCCGTGGCCGCGATCCGCTGCTGGAGTGCCGCGAGCGGTGCGCTCCAACTGCTCCCCAACTGCCCGAGCCCGACGGAGACCGACCAGCCCGCGAGCTGACTGCTTGTCGTCGTGGCCGAGGTCAGCGCGGTCTGGACAGGAGTGCCGAGTTCCTCCGAGAGCCCCCTCACCACCTGCGCCGATGCATGCAGTTCCTGCAGAACGACGTTGACGTCAGCCAATGTAATCTCCCCCCGGAGTCAAAGTCCGCTGCGGTACCCAGCCGCAGCGAAGATCCGGCACCACCATACGCTGCGCATCCGTTCGAACACTCAAACGGCGGGCATCCGGCGCGCCGTCCGATCGTGCCGTAGGCAGCGAACGGGCCGGCGCCATGGGCCAGCAGGCCCCTGCGAGGGGGCTTGACGTCGGGGGTGTGGAGCGGTGCCATGGATCCGGGTGGAGGGGGGCGCAGGGTGGCCGATGAGGGTGGCGACGCCGAGGGCCGGGGCGATGACGGGGACGGCGGTCGGCCGGATCGCCCGCGCGGCCCGTATCGTCCAGGGCCCGAGGACACTTTCTGGGTGGTGGTGCTCGGGCTGATCGTGGTGGGGCTCTTCCTGGTCGGTCTGCTGTCCGGGACGGGTGCGGACAGCGGACCCGCGAACCAGGACTGGAACAGCGGCTGGCACTGAGCGGGTGAGCCGTGGGCGGGGTGCGGCCGCAGCGTCCGTACCCGGCCGGGGTCGTCATGGGGGGCCGGTGAGGTCGGCCAGGAGTTCGGCGACCAGCTCGCGGCGGCTGTGGACGCCGAACTTGTCGAAGACCGCCGTGAGGTGTTCCTGGACGGTGCCGGCGCTGATGTGGAGTTCGGCCACCATCTCGCGGGTGGAGCGGCCGCGGGCGACGAGGGCGGCGACGCGGCTCTGCGCGGGGGTGAGGCCGCGGGCGCTGAGCAGGATCGGCCCGAGGTCGGCGGGGCGGGCGGGTTCGATGACGACGCCGGTCTGCTCGCCTGCCCGGGTGGTGTGCAGGGCGATCCACCGGCCGGAGCGGCCGCGGAGCCGGACCGTGGAGGGCACCGGCCCCGCGGCGGCGGCGAGGATGGCGACGGGGATCCGGTCGGGGCCGTGCCGCTCCGGGTCGGGGAACTCCGCGAGCCACTGCTCCGCTTCGGGACTCATCGAGACCAGGCGCCGGCCGTGGGAGAAGAGCATCAGGCCGACCGCGCTCGGACCGGACGAGGGGTCCCGGGGCGGCGTGGTCGCTGTCGCCCGCAGGGCCCGGGCGAGGTGCGGGCCGAGTGCGCGCACGAGCGCGATGTCGCGGTCGGTGAAGCCGGGCGCCGTGTCCTGCCGGTGCAGGCACAGCACGCCCCAGCAGCGGCCCGCGCTGACCAGGGCGGCGCGCAGTTCGTCCCCGAGGCCGAGCGGGGCCATGATCTCCCGGTAGCGGGGGCTGGCCGCGCGGTCCTGTCCGGTGGCCCGGTCGAGCGAGGCCACCGGGTCCGCGGCCTGCGCCAGGGCGGTGAACTTGTTGACGTCCTCACGCCCGAACTCGTTGTCCAGGAACGCGGCCGTGGTCCCGCCCAGCGGGTCCTCGGCCCGGGCGGAGGTGAACAGCAGCGTCACCGGGTCGACCGCGGCGAGGAACGCCGCGTCCATCGGCACCACCCGGCGAAGCCGGGGAAGGATCTCCTGGTGCAGTGCGGTGGTGTCGAGGCCGGTCCGGCACCGCTCTCTGATGCCGGCGACCCTGCACCGAGCACCCGACCGCGGTCGGGTGCTCGAACCGGTGCGGTTCAGCGGGGCGTCTACGACGGTCGCACCGGCCCGAACCCGGCGGCGGGGGTGGTTCATTCGGTCGCGGGGGCCTCGTCCTCCCAGCGGAGCAGGTCGCCCGGCTGGCAGTCGAGGGCCTCGCAGAGTGCGGCGAGCGTGGCGAAGCGCACGGCCTTGGCGCGGCCGTTCTTGAGTACCGCCAGGTTGGCGGGCGTGATTCCCACGCGCTCTGCGAGTTCGCCCACGGACATCTTCCGCCTGGCCAGCATCACGTCGATGTCGACGGCGATCGGCATCAGATCACCGTGTCCAACTCGGCCTGCATCTGCGCCGCTTCGACGTCGCGGGCGACGGCCTGGGCGAGCAGCATCCGCAGGATGAGCACGATGAGCGCGACTCCCAGGATGGCCAGGGCGATGCCGCCCATGATGAGGGTGACGCCCGGGTCGTCCCGCTGGCCGGGGGCGTTGATCGCCGTGACCGTCAGCCAGACGAGAGCGGCCGCGACGATCGCGCCGATGATGGTGTCCACGTACCGGAAGGCGGCGTGGGAGAACACGGTTCCGTGCCGCACCATCGTCACCAGTCGCCAGACGCAGACCAGGGCGACCTGGGCCGTCCCGATGCCCAGGATCGTGATCACGCGCAGCGGGGTCAGCGGGAGCGAGCCGTCCTCCGGGTCGTTTCCGCTGACCAGCGCCCACGCCATCAAGGCCTGTACGAACACGGTGCCGGTGAGCACCACCACGAGCACGGCGCGCAGCGCGCGTACTGTCAGCTTTCCCATGACCCATCCTTGTATCGATCTACGATGGGAATCTATCGAGTTTCGATAGATGAGGCAAGGGCTCGGCCAATGGGTGCGGAAACCAGGTGTCGGCGTGGCGATGAGTTTTCCGGCTCCGGGGGGTCTACATCTCGAAGGGGCAACCACACACTCCGGGAGTACAGACATGGGCCTCATCCACATCGAGATGTTCGCGACCCTCGACCTCGTCGGGCAGGCACCCGGCGGACCGGACGAGGACCCGGCGGGGTTCCCGTACGGCGGCTGGCAGGCACCCCTGCTGGACGAGGCCACCGGGGCGCAGATCATCGCCGCCTACCAGGGCACGGACGCCCTGCTGCTCGGCCGGCGCACCTACGACATCTTCGCCGCGTACTGGCCGCACCAGAAGGACGGCGAGATCGCCGAGCTGTTCAACCGCGTTCCCAAGTACGTGGCCTCCCGCGGCACGCCGGACCTCCCCTGGGACGGGTCCACGCAGCTCGGCCCGGACCTCGCCGCCGCCGTCCGCGAGATCCGCGACCGGCACGAGAACGTGAAGGTCGTCGGGAGCCTGGACCTGGTGCAGACCCTGCTGCGGGAGAGGCTCTTCGACCGCCTCGACCTCTGGGTGCACCCGATCGTGCTCGGCGTCGGGAAGAAGGTGTTCGACGAAGGCGCGGTGCCCGCGAACCTCGCCCTCCTCGAACCGCCGGTGGCCGGTCCGCAGGGCACCGTGTACCTGCGCTACGCGCTCGCCGAGGGCACCCCCGCGACGGGCGACATGAGCGCACCCGACCGCGGCCTCGGACACGACGACGTCCGGTGATCCGATGACCACCGTCAGCGCCAACGGGATCTCCTTGGGCATCGAGTCGTTCGGTGACGACGGCGCGCCGCTCGTCCTGCTCGCGGGCGGGACGACGATGCTCTCCTGGCCCGACGCGCTGTGCGAGCGCCTCGCCGCCGGCGGGCGCCGTGTGGTGCGCTACGACCTGCGCGACAGCGGGGAGTCGACGACGGCGGATCCGCAGGCACCCGCCTACACCCTGCGCGGCCTCGCCGCCGACGCCGCTGCCCTTGCCGAAGCGCTCGGCGGGGCGCCCGCACACCTCGCGGGGATCGGCGTCGGCGGGATGGTCGCCCAGGTGGCCGTGCTCGACCATCCTGGCGCCTTCTGCGCGCTCACCCTGGTCGGCACCCGCGCGGTCGCCCCCGGCCCGGCCGACGACGACCTCCCCGACCACGACCAGGCGGCGATGGGCCGACTGTTCGCACGTCCGATGCCCGATTGGGCCGACCGCGGGGCGGTCGCGCGGTTCGCCGCCGCCGGCGCGGAGATCCTCGGCGACGACCCCGTCGCCGCGCACGCGCGCGCCGCACGCATCTGGGACCGAACCCCCGGCACCGCGCCCCCGGTCCAGATGGCCAACCAGATGGGCATGGTGTTCTCCAGGCTCGACTGCAGCCCCCGCTGGCGCGAGCGGCTGCCCGGGATCGAGGCCCCCACGCTCGTCGTCCACGGCCGCCGCGACCGGTTCTTCCCCGTCGGCAACGGCGAGGCGATCGCGCGCGAGATCCCCCGGGCACGGCTGCTCGTCCTCGAGGAGGCCGCCACCGCGATCCCCCACGCGGCGGTCGGCGAGATCACCGAGGCGATGCTCGCACTCGGGTAGGGAACGGCCCGGTGGAGGCCCGGGCCTGCCCCGCCCTGCCCCGCCCTGCTGTGGCTGCTCCTGCGGACGGCCGCCCCCGCCGGAGCACGGCTCCGGCGGGGGCTGGGGGCGTCACGCCGCGGCCGTCAGCTGTCCGCGCGCAGCGCCCCGTGGACCCGCAGGTCGCCCTGGATCGCCACCATGCCGTCGTTGACGTGCATGAGCTGCTGGCCCTTGTTGCGGACCGACAGGCACCCGTTGGCATTCACCTTCCCGAGGAACACCGAGTCCCCGTCGACGTGCAGGTCGCCCTTGGCGTTCACCCTCCCCTCGAGCTCCGATACCCCGTGGACGGTCAGGCCGCCGTTCAGGGTGAGGCGTTCCTCGACCTGGGCCCGGCGGGTGACCAGGTCGTTCAGGTCCGCCTTGTCCGCGGCGACGGTTCCCCACTGGCGGTCTCCGGCGCCCTGGAACACGTTCAGCCCGGCAGCGGGGAATTCGATCCAACCGTCGTCGGCCGTGCGCCCCTGCACCCACCTGGTGTTGACGCCGTTGAGGTCGGCCTTGTCCGCGGCGACGGTTCCCCACTCCTGGCCGCCGTCCTTGCGGACGTTGATCCCGGACTGGGGGAACTCCAGCCAGCCGCTGGCGCTGTTGCGGTCGCCGACCCACTTGGTGTTGACACCGAGGACGTCCAACCGGTCGGCGGTGACCACGCCGAGGTCCCGGTTCGGACCGTGGAAGACGTCGACACCACTGTCGGGGAAGTCGATCCACCCGGACGCCGGGGTCCGCCCCTTCACCGACCCCGTCCTCACATCCTGCACGTCCGCGGTGGCGGCGGTGACGGTGCCCAGGGCCTGGTTCCGGTCGTCGACCGTCACGCCGTCCGGCGTGAAGGTGACCCGGCCCCTGTCCGACGCCCCCTCGATCCACGGGGTGCGCGTCCCGCTCTCGAACTCGGGGACGAGCGCGTGCACGGTGGTGGTGAGGAAGTACCCGTGCTGCGCCTGCCCGCCGACGTTCGTCCCGGCGATCAGCGTGTACGTGGTGCCGCGCTTCGGGGCGGGGACGGGGGTGGCGCCGGGGGCGGGCCAGGTGTAGGGCTGGTCGACCACCGAGGGCCCCGGCCCCGCCTGGGCGACGTGCTCCGACGTGCCGTCCGGAAAGCGGATCCAGTAGTCGAGGTTGCTGGGCCCGTTCCACTCCAGCTTGACCTGCTCGCCCGCGTCCACGTCCAACCGGGTGCGCGCCGGGCGGAAGTTGCGCGGGACCTTCGGAACGTTCTTGAGCAGCCCGAGCGTGACCACGCGGGATTCGTCGGCCTTGGGCTTGCGGAAGGGGTGGGCCTTCTCGTGGATCTTCAGGAGGGCCAGTCCCGCCGCCGCGGCAACGGTGATGTTCTCCAGTTTCAGGACTATGGAGTCACCGGGGTCCACGTTGAGGGACATCCGCGGCTGCAACGTCAGCTGGAAGGCGCCCTTCGCCCCGTCCCAGTCGAACGTGATCGGCGGGTTGGGGAACTGGGGGTAGATCTCGAAACCCCTCTCGACCCGCTCGGGGTGGGGGGTCAGGTCGCCGGGGCCGTCGCCGACGGGCACCTTCACTTCGAGGGCGTGCAGGCCCACGGGGTCCGTGCCGGCGTTGGAGACGACCACGTACACCGCCCCCACGGACGGCGCCCCGTACTGCGACGCCTGAAGCGATGTCGGATCGGTGACGATGTCGTAGTGCAGCAAGGATGGCACGGTGAGGACTCCCTACCTCGGCGTTTCACACGATGCGGGCACAGGACGCGCGGTGGAGGATCGGTGTTCGCAGGCGCTGGGTCGGCGCGGTGCTGGGCCGACCCGGTGCTGGGCCGACCCGGTGACGGGTTCGGCGCGGTGACGGGTTCGGCGCGGTGACGGGTTCGGCGCGGTTCGGGCGGGAAGCTGCGAGGTCCGGGAGGGCGCAAGGTCCGGGAAGAGGCACACGTCGCCTGCGGCCGTCGAAGCCGCCCATGGCCGGCCGTCACGAACCCGCCCCCCGGGGGTTGTTGCCAGCAGACCTCTCGACAGTACGTTCCGCCCGGCGGCCCGGGCATCGCGATTGCGGTCGGCTGGCCCGAACCGCCCCCTGTCTGGCCGGAACCGCGGCCGGACGGGAGGCGGGGCGGCGCGCCGGGCGCGGCGCAGGCATCGGCCTTCTCCGCGGCGGCCGGCGGGTCCGGGAGCGCGGTTCTGCTGGACTACGGAGGACGGCGGTACGACATCGCGCAGAGATCAATCAGTGGCTGACCCTGATGGCGCCTCCTGAGCGGATGCGGGTGGAGTGGGTGCGAGGGCCGTGCTGTGCACGGCCCTCGCACCGGGTGTGGGGCGCCCCGTTCCCGCCCTCGTCGTCCGGATCTGCACATGGTGGTGAGCTGTGCGGTGTGCGCTGTCACCTGTACGCGGTGCTGAGCTGCACTGTTGGTGGGGAATCGAACCCCTGCGTTGCTCTTCACGCGCCAGGGGCCGGATTGACCGCCGACCCTCGGTGTGTGCACGCCTCCGTGACGACTACCTGCTTCCCACACCCTGCTTGTGGGGTCAGTCCTCGATCAGGTCGATCTCCCAGTTGGTGCGCTGGACCAGGGTGTCCACCTCGCGGATCTCCTTGGCCAGGGCGTCCGCCCGGGCGCGGAGCTCGGCGACCGGCAGGGCGGAGAGGATCCTGAGCTCGGACCGCAGCTGGCGTACGGCTCCGCGCTGGTCACGCCCGGAGGCGGCGTCGGCGGCCGCGGTCGTCACCGAGTGGCGCAGCCGCAGGACGTCCCGGCGGGCGAGGGCGTCGGTGAGGGTGCCGCCGCCCTCGATGAGCACGGTGGAGTTGGTCCGGTTGATCTGGCGGATCAGCCGCTCCAGCTCGTCCAGCACCTCTCCGGCCTGGGCCAGGACCTCCGCCGCGTTCTCGGCCGGTTCCTCGCCCTCCTGGTAGCGGGCGCTGCCGACGACGCGCGCCCGCAACTGCTCCACCTGCCGCACCGCAGCCGCGCGCTGCGCGAGCGCCTCAGCCAGTTTCACCGCGTCATCACCCCTACGTCCCACTGATCGTCCGGAAAGTATGCACGCCGGTGCCTGCGGCGCGGTTCGCGGGGCGGGGCGGCCTGCGGGCCCCGGTGGGGCCCGTGACCCGGCCTGGGCGCGCCTGGGAGGATTGTTGTCCGGACGTCATACTCGGGGAGTTGCGATGCAGGTAGCCGTGGTCACCTTCGACGGGTTCAACGAGCTCGACAGCTTCATCGCCTCGGCGCTGGTCAACCGGTGCCGCAAGGACGGCCTGGAGGCCTTCATCACGACGCCCGCGCCCGTGGTCACGTCGATGAACGGTGTCGAGGTGACCGGGCAGCGGCCGATGGGGTTCGTCGCCGAGGCCGATGTCGTGCTGATCGGCAGCGGGGTGAGGACGCGCGACGTGGTCGCCGACGACCGGATGCTCGCGATGCTGCCGCTGGATCCGTCGCGGCAGCTGATCGGTTCGCAGTGCTCCGGTGCGCTGGTGCTCGCACGGCTCGGGCTGCTGGACGGGATGCCGACCTGCGCGGACCTGACGAGCAGGCCCTATGTCGAGGCCTGCGGCGTCACCGTGCTGGACGCGCCGTTCCACGCCGAGGGGAACATCGCCACCGCGGGCGGCTGCCTGGCGTCGCAGTACCTCGCCGCGTGGGTGATCACCCGCACGCTCGGGGAGGACGCCGCGCGCGGCGCCATCGGTTACGCGGCTCCGGTCGGCGAGACCCGGGAGACCGTCGCGCGCGTGATGGGTGCCGTCCGCGCAGGCGAGGTCGCGCTGCGCTGAGGACAGCCCTCCCGGTACCCCGCGGGCGGCAGCGGCGGGCCGGGGCTCGGGCATGGCCGCGGCCGGGTCAGGAGCCGCCGAGGTGGCGGGACTCCATGTACACCGTCTGCTCCGCCTGTCCCCGGTCCTGGTCCGCCACCACGCTGAAGCGGCTCCCGGTGGAGGTCGTGAAGTCGACGAAGAGGTCGTAGGTCACGGCCTTGTCGAAGGACCAGCCGAAGTCCCGGGTCACCGTGTCGGAGTCGAACCCGGTCCCGGTCCCCTGCCCGGGGGTCCAGTGGACCGGGCGGGAGAGGTCGACGGAGTGTGCGGAGAGGAAGCGGCCCACGCAGTCCCTCGGAGCCCGGAAGCTCAGGTTGAGGTCCTGAGCGGGGTACTTCGAGCTCCCGGAGAACCCGACGCCCTTCAGGTCGCAGGCCGGCAGGTCCAGCCCGAACGCCTTCGCGACCCCTTCGAGGGTCTGCCCCTTCGGGGTGCCCGGGTACGCCCTCGGATCCGGGTCCGCAGCCGTGCAGCCGGATGCCAGGGCGACGGCGGCGACCACGTGCACGGCCACCGCGGCCGCGCGTCCCGGCCGGCCGGGGCCGCAGCGTCCAACCGTGCTCCGTACTCGCATGGCCGTCCTCTCCCTAGTGGGTACCGTCCCGCGGGGAAGGCCTCGCGGGACGGTACCCGATCCGGATCGGGTGATCAACAGAGGCGGTGCGGAGGGGGTCGGCGGAGCGGCGGGGCCACTGCTGGTCGCACCGGCCCGGGCTCCGCCCCGCCCGGGCCGGTGCGCCTGCGGTCTACCGGTCGGCGAGGGTGGTCTGGGACGATCCTGGCATGGGGCCGGCGCCCCGGATCCGGCCGGGGCCGTGGGAGGGGAGAGGCGACCGTGGGGGAACTGGACGGCAGGACGGCACTGGTGACGGGCGGCTCGCGCGGGATCGGGCGGGCGGTCGTCCTGCGGCTCGCGGCCGAGGGGGCGCTGGTCGCGGTCCACTACGGGGGCAACGGCGCGGCCGCCGCGGAGACGGTGGCGATGGTCGCCGAGGCCGGCGGGCGGGCGTTCGCGGTGCAGGCCGGGTTCGGCGAGAGCGGTGCGGTGGACCGGTTGTTCGAGGGGCTCACCGCCGGGCTGGCGGAGCACGGCGCGGACGGCCTGGACATCCTGGTGAACAACGCGGGCATCCACTCGGTCGGCTCGATCGGGCAGCTCACCGAGAAGGAGTTCGAGCGGCTTCTGGCGGTCAACGTGAGCACGCCGCTCTTCGTGGTGCAGCGGGCGCTGCCGCTGCTGCGGGACGGCGGGCGGATCGTCAACGTGGGCTCGGCGGCCACCCGGATCGCGAACCCCGTCCAGATCGGCTACACCGTCACCAAGGCGGCGCTGGCCGCCCTCGGCCCCTCGCTCGCCAACGAGTTGGGGCGGCGCGGGATCACCGTGAACACGGTCGAACCCGGGGTGGTGCTGACCGACATGACCGCCGGGTGGACCGGCGTTCCCGAGGCGATGGCCGGACTTGAGTCGATCACCGCGCTCGGCCGGATCGGCGAGCCGGGGGACGTCGCGGATGTGGTGGGCTTCCTGGCGGGTCCGCAGGGCCGCTGGGTGACCGGCCAGACCATCGACGTCTCCGGCGGCACCTACCTCGGCCCGATCGCGGGCGGGTGATCCGCCGCCCCGGGGCCGGTGCCGGGGCGGTTCCCGGGGTCGTTCCCGGGGCTGTTGCCGGAGTGCTCCTGCATCGGTCGTGGTGCCGTCGTCCGCATCCGGGCCGTTCCCCCCGCCGGGCCGGGTGATTGCCGACGGGGCTGTGCGGGCAGCGGGCGACGAGTCGCCAGGAGGAACTCCCGGGTGCGGCCCGGCGGTCGGCCGCCCTCCGCGGATCGGCCCGGTCAGGCGGCGAGGCCGAGGGCGAGGGTGACCGCGACGGGGGCGAGGTACAGGAGCGGGAAGGGCGTGGTCCTGTACGAGCGGGCCCGCACGTTGGTGATCACGGCGCCGAGGAAGTAGAGGATCAGGCCGACCGCGGCGGCGACGCCGATCGCCGGTACGGCAAGGCCGACCAGCAGGCCCGCGGCACCGGCGAGCTTGGCCAGGGCGAGCGGGGTCCACCACGAGCGGGGCACGCCGTACTGCACCAGCGGCTGGGTGACGAACTCCGCGCGGCGCGCCAGGGACACGCCGGAGAAGCCGACCCACACGGCACTGACGACGGCGAGGACGACATAGGCGACGGACATGGTGGTACTCCGGTTTCGGGTGATGGGAGGCGGACCGAAAGGGCTCCGACCGCCTGGCTGGTCTTGCTCGGACTGCTTGGTCTTGCTCGGACACTTCACTGACCCGCCGCCCGCCCCGGATGTGACAACGCGGCCGAAGAGGTTTTCCGCCGGGCGTCCCGGGACGGGGGCCGGGCGTTGCGGACGGACCGCGGGACGGCGGTCCGGGCGCAGCGGGACGGTCGGGCTCCTGGATCTGCCCCGGCGCCCCGGCCGGGTCGGGCAGGTCCACCGGGCTCCCTGCCGCATCCGGGCAGGGGGGTTCGCGGCGCGGTAGGAGCAGGCTCCTGCCTTCGGCCTTCGAGCCGGTGGCGGCCGGCGGTGGTCCGGTCCGTCAGGGCCGGTCGCCGGTAGGGCCGTTGGTGGGGTGGTGGAGTGTGGGCCTGCGCTGCCTGTGGGAGCGGCGCAGGGTGGCGGTGGGCATCACCCGGCGGGTGAAGACCAGGTGGACGATGATGACGATCACGGCGGGAACGGCGCCGGTCAGGACCATGAAGGCCGGTACGAGGTTGGCGAGGACGGCGAGGGCGGGGCGCGCGTCCAGCCCCCGCACCGCCCATGGCGCCACCATGAGCAGCGCGACGACGACGGGCCCGCCGATCACCAGTGCGGCCAGGGCGATGAGTGCGAGCGCGTCCTGTAGTGGGGAGTCCGGTGTCCAGGTGCCGTCGAGGGCCGCGATGAAGGCCGACGAGACCAGGACGAGGAACAGGGTGAACGGGGCCAGGAAGTAGGCGGCGTAGTACACCACGGCGTGTCCGAACCAGCGCAGGGCCGCCCGCCGGTGATCGGCCCAGGCGCGGGCGCCGATCGCGAACGGGAGGAGCAGGAGCGGCAGTACGAACAGGAGGAGCATCGCCGGGTCCCCGCCGGGGTAGCCGTCGGACAGCTCGAACACCGTCAGGTAGGCCGCGGGCAGCAGGACCAGCAGGGCGACGGTGAAGGACTGGACGGCGTCGCAGCACAGGTCGCTCCCCCTCCCCCTGCCCGGCCGCGGCCGACGCCGCCCGGTGCCGCCGCCTGCCGCCGGCGGGGGCGCGGCGAACGCTCCCCCGGCTGGTCCTGCGCCTGCCGCGGCCACTCCGGGCCAGACGTGCTGAACCATGTCCATGCCCCCCTCCACGAGATTGAACGCGTTCAAAATATGGTGTGGCGGCTCCCCCGGTCAATCCCGTTGTCGGCGCGCCCACCTGACGTCGACTCGGCCCGGCGGCCGGTCCGGCCCGGCGATCCGGTCCGGCGATCCGGTCCGGGCGGGGAAGGGGAAGCCGGGCGGGGGCTCAGCCGACGGTGACGGTCATCTTGCCCAGCGCCTCGCCCGATTCCATGACCCGGTGGGCCTCGACGATCTCGTCGAAGCGGAACACCCGGACCGGCCCCGCCCGCAGAGCCCCTGATTCGACCTTGGCGTAGATCGCGTCCAAGGGGACGTCGGCGAGCGGGTAGTCCGGGCCGCCCAGGACGAACGCGCTGCCGAAGAAGCTGAGTTGAACGCCGGTGGGGAGATCGGCGATCGGGTCGAAGTCGCGTACCGGCTCGAAGCCCCCGAGGAAGCCGAGTTGGCAGACCCGTCCACGGGGGCGGACCGTGGCCAGGGAGTCGCGCAGGGCGCTGTTGCCGATGAGGTCGAACACCGCGTCGACCGGCATCGCGCGCTTGTCGACCTGCGCGGCGAGGCGGCCGTCGTCGACGAGCACGTCCTCGGCGCCGAGTTCCTTCAGGAGCGGCGCGTGCGCGGGGTTCCGGGTGGTCGCGAGGACCCTCGCGCCGTGGTCGACGGCGAGGTTGACGGCGGCCTGGCCGAGGGAGGAGGTCGCTCCGCGCACCAGGACCCGCTCGCCCGCCTGCAGGTTCAGGTTGCCGAACAGCCCGTACCACGCGGTCGCGTAGACCTCGGGAACGGCCGCCAACTCGGCCCATCCCAGAGAGGAGTTCACCACCGCCACGTTGGCGGCCGGCACGGTGACCAGCTCGGCGTAACTGCCGTTGCGGGTACGGCCCATGCCGCCGAGGATCGCCACGACCCGGGCCCCGGGGGCGAGTCGGCCCGAGGGGTCGGCCTCGACCACGCCGGCGCACTCGATCCCGGGGACGGCCGCGACCTCGCCCCAGGCCCCCGCGCGCATGTAGGCCTCGGCGTGGTTGAGGCCGAACGCCTTGACCCGGATCAGCACCTCCCCCGGCGCGGGCACGGGATCGGGCAGGTCGGCGAGGCGCAGGACCTCGGGAGCGCCGTAGGTGGAGATGACAATGGCCTGCATGGACGGATCCATTCTTGAATAGTGATTCAACTATTGGCCCGGAAAGTGGGCCACCGCATGCGGTGGCCCACGGGGTCGAGCAGGTCGAGCGGGTAGTGCGTTAGACGAGCGGGCGGTACGGGTCGAACGTCAGGCGAGCACGGCGAAGGCGTTGTCGACGATGGCGCGCAGCACCGTCGCGTCGGGGTTCGCCTTTCCAACGACCATGAGCCCCTGGCAGGTCGCGACCAGCACCTTGGCGCTGCCGGACGGGTCCACCGAGGCGCGCACCCGACCCGCGTCGCGGGCGTTGCGCAGGGCCGTGGTCATGCACCGCTCGAGGCGGGCGAGGTGCCCGCGGACGACGGCGGCGGCCTCGTCGTCCTCGGCCGCGTTCTCGATCGCCGTGTTCACCAGCAGGCATCCCTGCCGGCCTTCGGGGCTGAGCAGGTCGTGCACCAGGCCGTCGAAGTACCCGCGGAGCGCGTCCAACGAGGCGCCGGGCGCCGCCAGTTCGCCCAGCTTCTGGGGGACGACCAGCTCGGCGTACCGCTCCAGCGACTTCAGGAACAGCGTGTGCTTGCCGCCGGGGAACACGCTGTAGAGGCTGCCCGGCTTCACCCCTGTCGCCTTGACGAGGTCCTCGACCGACGTGGCCCGGTAGCCCCGCAGCCAGAAGCGCAGCATGACCTGGTCCACCACGGCGTCGGGCTCGAACTCTCGGGGTCGGGGCATGGCGAAAAAATACATGAGCGACCATTCAAAAACAACCTTCGGCCGCCGCACACCCCGGATGTGTAGCGTTCGCCACCATGAGCGACGACTGGCGGATGGACCGGATCGGAAGTGCACTCCGGGGAGAGAACCCCGCCGTGCTCAGGCGCCTCGAGGCGGGCTTCGCGGTGATCGGGGACGTCCAGTTCCTGCCCGGGTACTCGGTGCTGCTCACGCAGGACCCGGATGTGCAGCGGCTGTCGGACCTGCCTCGGGCAGGGCGGCTGGCCTTCCTGTCCGACATGGACCGGCTGGGGGAGGCGGTCGAGCGTGCGTGCAGGCGCCTCGACCCGGCCTTCCGCCGGGTGAACCTGGAGATCCTCGGCAACACCGACGGCTTCCTGCACGCGCACGTGTGGCCGCGCTTCGAGTGGGAGCCGGCCGATCTCGTGGGCATGCCGGTGTGGCTGTACCCGCGCGAGCGGTGGAGCGACGGGCAGTTCGCGCTCGGCCCGCAGCACGAAGCGCTGCGGGAGGCCATCGGCACGGAACTGGACCAGTTGCAGGACGCGCGCTGACGGGTCGGCCCGCCGTGACGGCCGCGTGCGGGATCGGCGGGCCCTGTCGGTAGAACGGTGCCGAGGAGCCGAAGGACGGGCCCTGCCCCGGCACGGCCCGGGGCTGGCCTCTCAACCGCCGAGGTAGGACTCGGAGCCGTACCGCTCGGTGTCGCGGCGGTACTGGTCCTGCCAGTGCAGGAACTCGTGGCCGCCCTGCCCGAACATGCGCTGCAGGTCCGCGGGGAGGCCGCCCGTGCAGGCCCTGGCCAGGAATTCCACAAGGCCGTACGGCAGGACCGTCAATTCCCCGGCGTCGTACACGCACACCGGCCACTCGGCGCTCGATCCGCCCTCGATGCGCCACAGGAGGTAGGCGCCGCCGTCATCGACGCCCCAGTGGATGTACGACTCCCCGTCTCCCAGGACCTCAGCGTTCCCGGGCTTGGCGGCAGCCCGGCGGAACGTCCCCGTGATCTCCAGGGTGCCGGGCCATCCGGGCTCGATGTACTCGTAGACGAACGCGATGTCCGTGGTCTCGGTGTTGGTCAAGGTCATCGTGATGGTGAAGGTCTCGCCGGGCCGGACGGTGCGCTTGTCGATGGAATAGGTGTCCCAGGCCTCCGCGGCGGACGCCGGTGACGCCACCATGGCGAGGCAAGTCCTAGGAGGAGGAAGAGAGTTGTGCCGGCCCTCTGCAGCCGGAAGGGTGTCATGAAGGAGACGATGCGAACGCGTCGGGCCACCTGTCCGTATGTTCACCATCCGGTCGCGCCCGGACGGCGATCGTGCGGGTGGCGCGCGGCGCGGGCCGCGTGGCTTCACTCAGGGCAGAACGACGCTCCCTTCCCCCCGCGCCCCGGGTGCCTAGTCTGAAGGGGTGAGCACTCATGCCCCGAACGAAGCCCGCGTCATCCCCTTGCGCCCGAAGGCCTCGCCGCCCGCGTCCGGTGGAACGGCCCGTACCCCGCAGCGGCCGGCGGGCGCCCCGCAGCCGGCCGCGCCGAAGGAACCCCTGTGGCGCGATGTCGTCGGCGACGTGCTGCGGCGCGAGCGGCTCGCCCAGGAGCGCACGCTGCAGGACGTCGCGCAGTCGGCCCGGATCTCGATGCCGTACCTGTCGGAGCTGGAGCGCGGACGCAAGGAGGCCTCCTCCGAGGTCCTCGCGGCGGCCGCCCGGGCCCTCGGGCTCGGCCTCGGCGATCTGCTCTCGCTCGCCCAGGACGAGCTGGCCCGGTACACCCCGAGCCGGGTGGTCGGCCGCGGCCGCTCGGCGCCCACGGCACGGTACGACGGCCTCTGCCTGGTCGCCTGACCCCACCGCACCGGCGGCCGGGTCGGGGTTCGAGTCGAACTCCCGGCCCGGCCCGGTCCGTCCCGGTGCGGGCTCAGTCGAACGGGAGCCGCCGGCTCAGCACCTCGTCGGCGATCCCGTAGGCGACGGCCTCCTCGGCGGTGAGCACCTTGTCCCGGTCCATGTCCGCACGCAGCGTCGCCGTGTCGTGCCGCGTGTGCCGGGACAGGACCTCCTCCACCTGCGAGCGGATGCGGACCATCTCCTTCGCCGCGAGGCTGAGGTCGGAGACCGTCCCTTGCCGGCCGCCGCTGGCCGGCTGGCCGAGCAGCACCCGCGCGTGCTGGAGCACGAACCGCCGCCCGGGGTCCCCGCCCGCCAGCAGCACCGCCGCCGTGGAGGCCGCCTGGCCGACGCAGAACGTGGCGATCGGGGACTGCACGAACGTCATCGCGTCGTAGATCGCCATGAGCGAAGTGAACGACCCGCCAGGCGAGTTGAGGTAGATCGAGATCTCGCGCTCCGGGCTCTCCGACTCCAGGTGCAGGAGTTGGGCGATGACCACGTTGGCGACCCCGTCGTCGATCTCGGTGCCGAGGAAGATGATCCGCTCGTTCAGCAGCCGGCTGAAGACGTCGTAGGACCGCTCGCCCTGCGCGGTCCGCTCGATGACGTAGGGAACCGTGTACGAGCCCATGTCACAACCCCATCCGTCGACGCGACGAGGCCGGGCGGATGTCGGCGACCGACTCCACCACCCGGTCCACGATCCCGTACTCCCTGGCCTGCTCGGCCGTGAACCAGCGGTCCCGGTCGCCGTCCCGCGCGATCGTCTCCACGCTCTGCCCGGTGTGCTCGGCGGTGATCCGCTCGATGGACTCCTTGGTGTACTGGAGGTTCTCCGCCTGGATCTCGATGTCCGAGGTGGTGCCGCCGATGCCCGCCGAGGGCTGGTGCATCATGATCCGCGCGTTCGGCAGCGCGAACCGCTTGCCCGACGCCCCGACGGTGAGCAGGAACTGGCCCATGCTGGCGGCGAAGCCCATCGCCAGCGTCGAGACGTCGTTCGGAATGAGCCGCATGGTGTCGTAGATGGCGAGACCGGCGGTGACCGAGCCGCCGGGGCTGTTGATGTACAGGCTGATGTCGGTGCGCGGGTCCTCCGCCGACAGCAGCAGCAGCTGCGCGCACACCCGGTTGGCCGACACGTCGTCGACCTGCGTGCCGAGCAGGACGATCCGCTGGGCGAGCAGCTGCGCCGCGAGGTGGTCGTCGAATCGGCTGGGCGGTGTGTCGCCCTCCCCCGCGCGGGGCGGGGGCGTGGTGAGTGGAGTCATCGGATCTCCTTGTCGGGGCGGGGTTGCCTCGACTCCACTCTTGACCGGGGAAGGCCCCCTGATGCGCTTTCTCTGCCCGCCGCAGATTCGCCACAAGCAGAGCCCCCGGCCCCTCCCCTCCCCCGATCGATTTGTGCCCGCCTCGCGAGGGTGTCGTGACAGGGCAGGCAGGGCGGCCGTAGCGGGGCCGTACCGCCTGCACGCTGCGGTTATGCTGTGCGGCGGCCTTGACGGGCCGTGAGTGGAACGGGGGCAGAGATTTGACTGGCAGTACGGGGACGGGCTTCACCGCCCATCCGGAGAAGCCGGATTCGGCGGCGGACAAGCTGACCGCCGCGGGAAACGATGCGAAGGCCGTCCTGCCCCTGCGGGTGACCAGCCGGGAGGCGGCGGCGTGACGAGGCGCCGGATCCTGCCGACCGTGGCCGCCGTGCTGGTCGTCGTGGTCGCGGCGGGGGCGGTGGGGGTCCAGCTGCTGACCCGCGGCAAGCTCGACCACGGCAGGGTGTTCACCGCCGTCTCGGGACAACTCACCGTCAAACCAGGGCAGTTGTTCTCGATCGAGGTCGGCGCCTACCCGACCTGGGGCGACACCTGGCACCTGGCCGCCCCCGGCCCGGATGCGGCCACCGTCCAGACCGCGGGCCAGGAGTTCGTCCGCAACCTCGGCCTGGTGTCCGGCCACTACGACAACGTGCTCGCCTCGGGCGGCCACTACTACTTCGTCTTCCGGGCCGGGAGTCCGGGCCAGGCGACGATCACGCTGCGCAGCAGGTATGGGGACGACCCGCACCCGTCGGCCGACAAGACACCGGAGATGCTCGGCCGCAGCTTCACCGTGGACGTGCGGGCGTAGCACGCGGTCCGGTGGGGTGAGCGGCGTCGCTCTCGTCGCCGGCCGCCCTCGGGGCCCGGCCCGCACGGCCCGCCCCTCCGAGGACCGGCGTCTCGGAGGGGCGGGCCGTTCGGCGCTGCGCCGCTCGCCGCCCGCAGGGGGGTCAGCCCATGCTCTTGGCCCCGTCCAGGGCCTCGCGGATGATGTCGGCGTGACCGGCGTGCTGGGCGGTCTCGGCGATGATGTGGAGCAGGACGCGGCGGGCGGACCACCGGACGTCGCCGTCGAACCAGGGCGCCTTCGGCAGCGGGTGGGAGACGTCCAGGTCGGGCAGGGTGGCGACCAGGTCGTCCGTGCGGCGGGCGACCTCCGCGTAGTCGGCGAGCACCCCGGCCAGGGTCTCGCCGGGCAGCAGCCGGAAGCTGTCGTGGCGCTCGGCCAGGTCCTGCTCGGTCATGGCGGTGAAGTCCGGCATCGCGGACGGGCCTTCGAGGATGAACGCGACCCAGGTCTTCTCGACCCCCGCGACGTGCTTGAGCAGGCCGCCGACGCAGAGCTCGCTCACGGTGGAGCGCTCGGCGGCCTGCGCGTCGGTCAGCTCGTTCGCGGTGAAGCGCAGGAAGAACCGCGCCTGGCCGAGCTGCTCCAGCAGGTCCGCGCGCTCGCCGGTGAGGGCCGGGGTCAGGGTGTCGGTGGTGGGCTCGGTCATGGTCTTCTCCGCCTTCGTGAGGTGCTGTGCTGTGGTGCGCTGCGCTGTCCTGTCGACGAGACATACGATAGGCGGGATCTAGGTCAGGTCATGGCCTAGATCGACCGTCGGCCGCACTTAGGCCGCGCCCGGGCGGTCGCAGCCGCCCTCCCCGCGCAACGGATTTGGCTCTGCGTCACATCCGCTGCAGCCGGTGCCGCCGCGTCTTCGGCATCTGCGTCGCGGTCGACGGGGTCCCCCGGTCCGGCGCCGCGGGCAAGAGCCCGGGCGCCTCGAAGCCGGTCCTGAACGACGGACCCGCGGTCCCGCCGTCGCGGCCGCCGCCCATACTGGCCACCATGCAGTTCACCTCCGGCGGCACCCACGGCCCGCGGTTCGACGTGGACGGGTACGACCTGCGCCTCGGCAACAACGTCTACGGCTTCCTCCCGTCGGCGGTGAGTGCCCTGAGGACCGCACAGGCCTTCCACACGGCAGGTTGGCGGGTGCGCATGTCCAACTGGACCGACTACGAGGTCGAGCACACCTACGCCGAACTGGAGCTGTGCCCCGACACGCCCGTGAGATTCGCGGGTGTCGTGGTTCCCGCACAGGTCGACGACCTCCTGTCCGCGTTCGCCGCTCTCGGACTGTCCTACACCGTCGAGCTGTACGACCAGGACGACAACGTGACGATCTACCGGTCGTGAACCGCTCGCCGCGGGCGAGGTCGCGGCCGGCCTGGCGGTGCCGGGCCGGGCCGGGGCCTACAGCTGTTCGAAGTGGAACGAGCGGATGAAGCAGTCCCGCGGCTGGCCGATGGCGAACAGGACGCAGTCGAGGACGGATTGGGCGGTCAGCGGGTCGCGCGCGGTCCGGGGGGCGTCGTCCCAGGCGGGGTGGAGCGGATCGCCGTCGTTGAAGTCCGGGGGGAAGAGCGAGATGACGCGGATGCCCTCCGGGCGGAGCCGGTGGGCGAGTACGTCGGCGAAGCCGGCCTGAGCGGCCTTGGCGGCGTAGAAGGCGGGGTGCGCCTGGGAGCGGTGGTTGCGGGCCTCGGCGGCGGAGGAGACCAGGTTGACCACGTCCGCGGCGGCGGAGGCGCGCAGCAGCGACAGGAAGTGCTTGACGGTCAGCAGCGTGCCGGTGGCTCCGGAGGCGACGGTGTCGGTGATCGCGTCGTCCTCGGCGTCCCACAGGTCGGGGCCCTCCAGGTAGCGGGCACCGTTGTTGACCAGTACGTCCACCCGCTCGGTGCGGGCGGCGACCCCCGCGGCGAAGGCCCGTACGGAGGCCGGGTCGGCGAGGTCGCAGGCGAACGCGTCAGCCGCCGCGCCGCTGTCCGCGGCCACCTCGTCGGCCACCTTCTGGGCCGCGGCCAGGGTGCGCGCGGACACGAGCAAGCGCGCGCCCAGCCGCCCCGCCTGCAGGGCCAGGGCCCGGCCGAACCCGCGCCCGGCCCCGGTCACCACCATCGTGCGACCCGTGAGATCCACTCGTACGTCCCCTTCTGCCCGGTGATGATCTCCGGCGAGCGTATCCGGGCCGTCCGGCGCCCTGCACGGCCCGGTCGGTGCAGGGGCGGTCCACCGCCCTCGCCCCCGCCGGACGGGCTCAGGGCGTGGTCCGCTCTGCGTCGAACCAGGCCCGGACCTCCTGCTCGTTCGGCCAGACCAGGGCCACGACGGCCACCACCAGCAGCAGGAGCCCGAAGAACCGGAGCACCGGCAGGAGCGGCAGGGCGAGAGCGAGTGCCGTCCAGCCGTAGGCGCGGGCGGAGGACCTCACGTTGGGCCTCCGGGTAGGGAACTGCAGGGCGGTGACGATCCCCCAGGCGGCCACCGCCAGTAGGAGGACGCCGGCGAAGGTGACGAGCCCGGCGTGCGCTTCGCCCTGTGTCCGGCAGCAGTGCTGTGACACCCCGTCATTGCCCCAGACCGCTATGGCCACCGAGAGGCTGTTGGTGACCAGGAACAGCCCGGAGACGGCCTGAGCGGCGCCGAGGACCGTCATCAGCACACGCAGCCTCCGCACCAGCTGGGGCATCCCCTCCTCCCCCGGCGGGCCTTGGCCCGCGGGCCGGCCCCGACCGGCGCCGGAGCCGCCCGCGTGGAGCCCCTCGTCCTCAGGGTGCTCCCAAGGCCGCCTGTTCTCCGCACCCATCGCATCCCCCGGGCCCTGCGCCGAATCCACGTGGTCCTCGCGCAATCGTCCAGTGCCCCACAACGCCTGTCCAGACCGTCCGAACCGCAGCACCGTCCGGATCACCCACCGGTCGATCTCCGGTGGTAGCGGTCGAGTCGGGCCGGTCCGGCCGGGCGCTCACGGGTCCATGGTGAGAACCCCGAAACACGTCGTGTCGGGGCCCTGGCAAAGATCACGCGGATCGGGCGACGGGTGGGCACCCGGTCGGACACTCGGCGGACCCGCCGGCGGCGGACCACCGCTCCCCTCGTCCAGAAGGAGCGTCCGCGAGGCCGCCCTTGCGAGATATGATGCTTCGTCAATTTTGCCCTCCCCCCAGTGAACTGGCGTGGAGGATGCGGTCGGCCACCAGGTCCGGCTGGTCGGTCGGCAGTGCGTGGCCGGCGTCGGGCACGATCTCCACCCGGGCCGAGGGGACGAGCCGGCCCAGGCGGTCGGCGACCTCGCGCGGGTCGTGCAGGGCGCTGCGTGCGCCGAGCAGGAAGAGCGAGGGGACGCTCAGGGCGCGCAGTTCCCCGTCGGAGAAGACCGGGGGTACCGGGAGTGCGCGTCGAAATCCCATCGACGCGCGCATCAGGCCCATCAGTTCGCTCTCCAGGATGGTGCTGTTGCCGACCAGGCGGGCCAGGCGGGGGCGGAGCGGGCGGGGTGCGGCCGCGGCGAGGCCGCCGGCGATGAGCCAGGCGTAGAACCGGGGTCCGAAGCCGGCGAAGCCCGCGGGGTCCAGGAGGGTCAGGGAGGCGGTGCGGCCGGGGCGGTGGATCTGGTGGTTCAGTGCGAGCCAGCCGCCGTAGGAGCAGCCGACGAGGTGGGCGGCCGGCACCTCCAGTGCGGCGAGGAGTTCGTCCAGCCAGGCGGCGCCGTCCCGGCCGTCGCCGATGGGGGCGCTCTGCACGCTCGCGCCGGGCTCGCCGACCGTGTCGACGGCGATGACCGGGCGGTGCCGGGACAGCCTGTCGATGTACCGGTACCACATCAGCGCGTTTCCGCCCGAGCCGGGCAGCAGGACGATCGGCTCGCCGCTCGGCGGGCCGGTCCGGTAGGCGCGGGTGGTCCCGAACGCGGTCGGGAGGTCGAGCACCGTCCGCTGCCCGGGCCACAGTTGTGCAAGCGTCCGCTCGTAGGCGGTGCGGAATCGGTCCTGGGCCCGGTCGTTCTTGAACTGGCTGATTCGCATGATACATGTGTATCACAGCATGATACGGGTGTACCACGAGAGGGAGGTCGCACCATGGCCGCGCAGGCGGATCACGAGGAACGCCGACGACAGATCGCCGAGGCGCTCCTGCGTATCGCCGACACCCAGGGCCTGCAGGCGGCCAGCATGCGGGCGGTCGCCGCCGAGGCCGGCGTCTCCCTGCGGCTGGTGCAGTACTACTTCACGACCAAGGAAGGGCTGCTGCTCGACGCGCTGGCCAGGCTCGGCGCCCAGCTCCAGGCCCGCATGGAGCAGTGGATCCGCGCAGCGGGATCCCCGCCCACGCCGCGCGGCATCGTGACCGCGGTCCTGTCGTGCGTCCTGCCGACCGATCCGGAGAGCCGCCGGATCACCAGGACCTACTCCGCCTACTACACGCTGGTGCTCAGCGACCCCGAGGTGCTGGCGAAGCACGGCGCGCGCCAGCCGGAGCTGCTGGAGGGCTTCCTCGCCAAACAGCTCCGCGCGGCCCAACAGGCCGGGCAGATCGACTCCGCCAAGGACCCCGAGATGACCGCCGCCGGACTGCTGGCCATGGTCAACGGCCTCGGCTCGAGCGTGCTGGGCGGCCAACGCACCGGCGACGCCGCCCTGGCGATCCTCACCCACCACCTGGACGAGCTGTACCGGTCCCCCTGAAGCAGGCCTTGAGGCTCCACTCGGGGCGCACATTCCAGGGGCTTCTGTGTCGACTGGGCCAGCCGGCTGAACATCGATCCGAACCACGTGTGGATCGGCGAAGCCAGCGACGATGCCACCCGGCTCGTCGGCGGCTACACCCTCGGTCCCGGCCCCCCACATCCAGGGGTTCGGCGGCCACAACCTCCACATCGACACCTCGTCGACGTCTCAAGCACCGCCGGCGACAACCGCATGGTCCTCAGCATCGTCACCCCCTGCCTGATGCCGCCCACCACCTCTCCCGGCCCTTCCTGGGGAGACAGCGGCCGGCTGCCGCGGTCGGCGGTGAAGGCGCGGTGCGCGCAAACGCGGCAGGTACGCCGAGGGGTGGTCAGGTCATCCGTAGGAACCGATCGGGATGAAGCTGCCGCGGTGAACCTTGGAGGCGATGGAGAACGATCCCGTCTCGCCGCTGGCAATGCACTTGAAGAGGAATTCGGAAACCTCCATACGGTAGGAGAAGGCCCGGTCGTCCTCGGTGATCGCAACGATGGGCCACTCGCCCGGATCCGCCCCTGCGGTCTCCCAGAAGAGCGAGTCGCCCCGACCGGTGACCCCCCAGATCAAAAGGCCTCCCTCGCGGGGGAAGAGCCCATGGGGGGCGTACAGTTCCTCGAATTCGCCGTCCATCTCGACAAGCTCCGCCAGTCTCCTGGCCTCGCCCGCCAGACCGCCGGGAGCGAGGTCGGGGGTCGCGGCGAAGACCTCGAAGGAACCGTTGTTGAACTCGCCCCATCCGAAGGTCTCGGCATGCGACTTGTAGGTGGCGGGGAGGGGGCTGCCGAGCAATGACTCGACGGCAGGCCAGTCGATCGGCCCGCGGCGCCCGGTCCAGCCGGTTTCGGCGGCAAGGTGCTCAGTCCAGCTCTGCACGTCGGAAACCGCCTCTACGGTCAGCGGACATTCGAAATCCTCGCTGCTGTTCGTTCCGGCCGGCATCGACGGGCGGGCGCCGGCCCGGTGCGGGCCCGGCGGCTTGGCGCTCACCCCTGGTGGAGCCCCTCGGCCACGCGGAGGAGTTCGCCGTCGGTGAGCGATGCCGGACGGCCGCTGGAAACGGCGTAGGTGTAGGTCCCGTCCGACCAGATGACCGAACGGGGCCCTGACGCCGGTGAGCCGCTGACGAAGGCGGCAGGGTGCCCGTTGACCGAGGCCTGGGGCTCCCCCTGGGCAGGGGGCTCGCCGCCGCGGGTCTGCGTGATGAGCAGGCGGGGACCTGACCGCGATTGCGCCCCGTGCTGGAACCCGACGGTCCAGCTGGGCACGTTCGCAGGAGGCGAAGCCAGGCCGGGGAGGTACGGAACGGGATCCTCGTCGGGGTGGTCGTACTCCGGGGGGAGATAGCTCGGCGTTGCCAGTTCCCGGCCGTCGAAGTGCACAACAGGCTGACCGGTGACCCCGTCCACCAGCGGCCGGGAGGCCAGGGGTGCACGGAGGCGGGTACTGATCCTTGCCGTGCCGCCTTCGGGGCACTGGTAGGTCGGACCCATGAACCCCTTGCGGTGGAGGAGCACATCGACGCGGTCGCCGCTCTCCCGCGCTATGAGGTCAGGCTCCTGCTCACACTGCCATTCGACGGTGAGCGTGATCGTCCGGCCGTCCGGACCCACCAGCATCCGGCCGGTCGCCGCGGCGTCGTAGGTGTGCCACTTCGCGGGAAGCCACCACGTCTGCAGGGCCACTTCGACGCCCACAACGGCCAGCACTGCGATGACGATCCAGCGTGCGCGCCGTGACAGGCGGGGCATCCGGTTCCGCCGCAAGGCGCCCTCCTCGTAGATCAGGGGCAATGCTGTCGAGCCGCCGGGCACCGGTCAAGCGAGTGGTACCGGTGTGCACTCCGACAGGTAGGGCCGGTAGTCCGACGTCCGCTGCCGGCTACGGCTCGGTGAGAGCGCCGTCGCCCCCGGTCGGGACGGCGGCGCCCAGTCGCCACGCCTCGATGTCGCGGTAGCGGATCGGCCCGGGGCCGCGGCCGATGTTGCTGCCGACCAGGTGGAGGTGCTCGGTCCGCCACGGGCGGCCCACGAACCCGGCGAGCCCGGCCGCGGCCTGCGGCACGCTGGCGGGGTCGTCGCGGCGGGAGCGCGCCAGGGTCAGATGGGGGTGCAGCGGGCGGTCCCTGAACTCGATGCCGCAGGACCTGACCAGGGCCCGGACGTCGGCGGCGAGCAGGTGCAGCCCCTCCAGGTCCCCGTCGATGCCGCTCCACAGCAGTCGCTGGTCGAAGTGGCCGCCGCCCCGCAGGCCCAGGTCCAGGGCGGGGTGCGACGCGGCCTGGGCGGCCAGCGCCGCCCGCAGCGGCGGCACCGCCGTGGACGGCAGTTCGCCGAGGAAGGCCAGGGTGATGTGCCAGTCCTCGATGCGGTTCCACCGCAGCTGCGGGTACCTGGTGTAGGCGGGCTGCAGGGCCCGGGCCAGCTCGTCCTTGGCGTCGTCGGGCGGGGCCAGTGCCACGAAGACGCGCAGGGTCGAGGGCTCGGGGTGATCGTCCACGAAGGGGGAGGTTAGCCGAGGACGGGCCGCCCGCGCCCACCGGGTGCGGCCGGGGTCGGCGCCCTGCCCGCCGGCCGCTACCCCGCCGGGCCGTCCGGGGTGGCGGCGACCACGAACCAGTGGGCCGGCAGCGCGACCCGGGTGCCGTCCGGGTGGCGCTCGCTCATCGCGAGGTCGGTGCCGCCCTGGTCGAGGATCTCCAACCCGGC
Source organism: Kitasatospora sp. NPDC052868 (assembly GCF_044547105.1). Taxonomy (NCBI): domain Bacteria; kingdom Bacillati; phylum Actinomycetota; class Actinomycetes; order Kitasatosporales; family Streptomycetaceae; genus Kitasatospora; species Kitasatospora sp. NPDC052868. The sequence continues at coordinate 157,517 of NZ_JBITZW010000009.1, forward strand.
GCCGTGCAGCAGCTCGGGCAGCTCCCCCGGGGCGACCTCGGCCGGGCGCAGCTGGTGCTTGCGGACCTGGCGGAGCTTCTCCGGCGGGCCGCCGGGCCGTTCGGCGACCTGTTGGAGCACCGTCTTGGCGGCGGCGGTCGGCTCGACCACGAAGCCCCGGCCGCGCCGTCCCAGCAGCAGGGCGACGGCGGCCGCGACCGGCGCCCGGTCGGCCGGGTCGCTCTGGTGGAGCACCGCCCGCAGGTAGACATTGGCCTCGCCGAGCCGGTCGCCGAGCCGCCGTACCCCCGCCAGGTCGGTGAGGTCGAGCTGCTCGAACTCGGCCACCGCGTCGCGGTCCGAGCGCCGGGCGTGTGCCACGGCCGAGGCGGACAGGTCGACGCCCACCGCGCGTGGGAAGTGCCCGGCCAGGTAGCGGGTCTGGGTGCCGTTGCCGCAGCCGAGGTCGACGATCGGCAGCGTGCGGTCGACGTGGCCTGCGAGCAGCGCGGTGTGCGGGGCGGCCGTCAGCGCCGGATCCGCGTCCCAGAACGGCTCGCCAGGCTCGCCCGTGTTCTCCGCCCAGAAACCCTCCCACGCGCGCAGGTAGCGCTCCGAGGTACTCATCGGCAGGTCTCTCCCGGGTGTCGTGGCAGCGGGTCCCAGCCTCCATACCGGCGCCCGCACCAGCGGAAACCCTTCGACCGGATCCTTCACACCGCGTTCGACCCCCACACCGGTAAACCACCCGATCGGCTGGCCCCGGCCACGCCTGCGGCGGGTCTTGCGCGCACCCGCCGCGGCACCGGTCCCGGCGTGCCGGCCTCGTGGCGCGTCCGGCGGATAATGGCCCGCGCCGCAGTCGGCAGCGACTGCGGCGCCGAGCGGATGAGAGGCGGAGGACGGATGCCCTTGAAGGAAGGCCAGCGTGTCGGGCTGGCGGAGGACCTCGGGATCGGCGAGGCGGTCGCCGGGGAGCCCGGGGCCGTCGTCGGGTTCCTGTCCCTGCCGGCCGGGACCGAGGGCACGGTCGAGCGGGTGGACGGGGAGCTCCCGGAGAGCGAGGAGGTCCTCGAGTACCAGCGGCTCAAGGCGCTGTTCGAGGACTACGGGCACACCATGCCCGCGGAGAGCCTGAAGCGGCTGGAGGCGGAGATCTCCGCGCTGGAGCCGCACTGGGCCGCGCACCGGGAGCGGGGGAAGCTGGTGACGGTGCGGGTCCGGCTGGACAACGGCTTCGTCCTCGACGGGACGCACGAGGACATCCTCACCCCCCTGTGACGGGCGCCCTGCCCCGTACCCACTTATTTGTGGGTACTGGGCAGGGCGGTGCGCGGCGGGCAGGCTGGATCCCGGCGGGCGGGGGGAGATGACGGCAGGTCAGGAGGCTGCCGGTTCCGCCGGTTCGGCGGTCAGGCGGTCGAGGCGTTCGTGGCCCCAGTCGGAGACGGGGCCCAGGGCCTCGGAGAGGCGGCGGCCAAAGCCGGTCAGGGAGTAGACGGTCTTCAGCGGGAGGACGTCGTGCACCTCGCGGTGCACCAGGCCGTCGGACTCCATCTCGCGCAGCGCCTGGGTGAGGACCTTCTCGCTCAGGCCCGGCAGCCGTCGGCGGAGTTCGGCGGGCCGGTGCGGGCCGGCCTCCAGCAGCCAGAGCAGCGACGTCTTCCACTTGCCGTCGATCACGGAGATCGCGGCCGTCACCCCGCAGACGTTCGGGTCCATGGCCCGGCTGCGCGTCATCCCCGCCCCCTTGTTCTCGATGTCCACCACCATGTCTACAGGAGCCGAAGTATGTCCACCAACCACATACCGTCCGCCGTCACCGTGCTCGGCCTCGGGCCGATGGGCCGCGCCCTGGCCGGCGCCTTCGTCGCCGCCGGGGTGCGCACCACGGTCTGGAACCGCACCCCCGGGCGGGACTCCGAGCTGGCCGCCCGGGGCGCGGTGAGCGCCGCGACCGCCGAAGAGGCGGTGGCGGCAGCCGAGTTGGTCGTCGTCTGCGTGGTGAACTACGACGCCTCCGACGCCGTGCTGCGCCGCCCGGAGGTCACCGCCGCGCTCAGGGGCCGCACGGTGGTCAACCTGACGGCCGACTCGCCGGAGCGGGCCCGTGACACGGCCGTCTGGGCGGCGGAGCACGGCGTCGGGTACCTGGACGGCGCCATCATGACCCCGGCCCCGAGCATCGGCACGCCGCAGGCGGTGTTCATCCACAGCGGCCCGGCGGAGCTGTACCGGCGGCACCAGCCGGCGCTGGCGGCGCTCGGCGGCGCGCACACCCACCTCGGCGAGGAGATCGGCCGGGCGGCCGGGTTCGACATCGCGCTGCTGGACATCTTCTGGACGGCGATGGCCGGGTACGTGCACGCGCTGGCGCTGGCCAGGGCGGAGGGGATCAGCGGGCGGGAGCTGGCGCCGTTCGCCCAGGGCATCGGCGCGATCCTCCCGCCGCTGTTCGCCGAGTTCGCCGAGGACTTCGACAGCGGCACCTACTCGGGCGCGATCAACCCGCTCACCTCGGCGGTCTCCACGATGGCGCACGTCGTGCACACCGCCGAGTCGCACGGCATCGACTCCGGTGTGATGCGCGCGGCCGAGGGGCTGGTCCGTCGGACCATCGCGCTCGGCCACGGCCGGGACGGGGTGAGCCGCCTCGCCGAGGTCCTCGGCCGGCGCTGAACTCCGCCGGGGCGGGCGGCTGTTCGGGCCGTCCCGCCCCTGACCGGGGTCGGGACCGGCGCTCCCCCGCACAGCGGGGCCCTGCGGTCCGAGCGGACCGCAGGGCCTTTTCCGGGTCATAGGCCGGACAGGGCCTAGCGCTTCGGCGCCACGAGGCGGGCGCCCGTCCAACCCTCGGCCACGGACACGGACTTGGTCTGCGACAGGCCCGCCGTCTGGGCGGCCTCGCTGACGTCGCCGGGCTCCAGGTAGCCGTCACGTCCGCTCTTCGGCGTCAGCAGCCAGACGATGCCGCCGTCCTCGAGCAGTCCGATCGCGTCGACCAGCGCATCGGTCAGGTCGCCGTCGTCGTCTCGGAACCACAGCAGGACGGCGTCGGCGACATCCTCGTACTCCTCGTCCACCATGTCCTGGCCGGTGATCTCCTCGATCGCCTCCCGCAGCTTCCGGTCCGCGTCGTCGCCGTACCCGATCTCCCGGACCACCTGGCCGGGCTCGAAGCCCAGCCGCGCCGCGGGGCTGGTCCGCTCCTCTGCCACCGACATCGCCGTACTCCTTCGTCCCACTCCACCGGCCCTTACAGAAGGTAGCCGATCGAATGCACGCAGCACCGAAGGCGGGCCCCGCGCGCCGGGGGTGAGCGGCGGCCTGCCACCGCCGCCCACCCCGGGGTCACAGGCCGAGCGCCTGCCCGGCCAGGGCGGTGCCCCGCACCCGTGCCCCGATCTTGGCGAAGGCCACCTCGCGCGAGGTGGAGGTGTCGTCGGCGAAGGGCGAGAAGCCGCAGTCGTCCGTGGTGCCCAGCTGCTCGACCGGGATGTACCGGGCCGCCAGCAGCACCCGGTCGCGCACCTGCTCCGCCGACTCGACGACCGGGCTGATCGGGTCGGTCACCCCGACGAACACCCGGATGCCCGGGCGCAGTTGGTCGGCGATGACGCGCAGCACGCGCTCCGGGTCGGCCTCGCTGGCCAGCTGGACGTAGAAGTTGCCGACCTTCAGCTGGAAGAGCCTGGGCAGCAGGTCGGCGTAGTCGACGTCCAGGCTGTGGGTGGAGTCGTGGTCCCCGCCGGGGCAGGTGTGCACCCCGAGGCGGGCCCGCTGCTCCTCGTCGAACCGGCCGAGCACCTCGTTGTTGAGGCTGACGAACTGGTCGAGCAGGCCGCCGGACGGGTCCAGCTTGAGGGACAGCCGGCCCTCGGTGAAGTCGAGTTGGACGCTGTGTGCGCCGGCGTCCAGGCAGCCCCGGATGTCGGCCTCGGCCTCGGCGGCCAGATCGGCCAGGAACGCCTCGCGCGAGTACCCGGCGATGCCGTCGGCCGGGTAGAGCAGGCTCAGTGCGGAGGGCGCGATGACCGCCTGCTTGACGGGCCGCTCGGTGTGCCGCTGCGCCTCGCGCAGGTAGCTGTGGGCACCGACCTGGTAGCGGAAGGGGCCCTCGGTCAGCACCGGCAGCTGCCTGGTGTGGCCGTCGGCGAAGGGGATGACGGCGCCGCCCGGGTCGAGGGTGGTCAGCCCGGCGAGGGGGTAGGTGACGAAGCTGGGCTTGCTCTGCTCGCCGTCCACCAGGACGGTGCAGCCCAGCTCCTCCAGCGCGGTGAGGGTTTCGGCCGTGGCCTGGGCCTGAAGCTTCGTCAGATCGGCTTCGCTCAGGCGGCCTTCGGCATGTTCCGCGAGGGCGTCCTGGAGGGCGCGCGGGCGCGGGATGCTGCCGATGGGCTCCGTGGGAATACTCATGACAGTGAAGGTAGGAATCGCCAACGACCGGTGCAATAAGGCCTGGACGCCGATTCGCCCCTTCTCGGCGGCCGGTCCCGTCGCCTCATGATCGGGAATCCCGCAGGTCAGCGGCGCGACGGTGGGCGGCCGGGGCCCGGGGCAGGATCGCCGACCGGGCGCGGGGCGCCTGGGATTGCTTGCGGAAGTTCACTACATCGGTTCGATTCCGGCCCGAAATTGACCCGATCAGGAGCCGTTCTGCCACAATGCCCACCCGGTCGGTCGGCGACGGGCAGGCCTAAGGCCTCCGCCAACTCTCGCCGTGCAGCCGTCTGTTCACCGGCGGGGAGCCCCGGGCTCCGCCCGGCCTGCGCGGTGCGGCCGTCAGCAGTCGGTGTCGCCGGAGTTGGGGCGGCGGGAGGACTTCGCCACGGCCTTGAAGGCGACGAGGAGCCCGTCACGGGCGACCCCCGCGAACAGCACGGCGACCCGCATCCGGTAGCTGCGGGCGTACCGGGCGCGGAGGGAGCGGACTGCCGTGTCCTGGCGGGGCGACGGGTGGCGTGACTCGTTCATGAGGGGACGGTACCCCGGGGGCCCGGCGATGCCGCAGCGGGCCGGTCCGGGCGGTGTGCGACCGGCACCCGGGCCGGAAACGGCCGGTGCGGGTGCCGGGCCGGAAGACCCGGCTGCGGCACCCGTACCCGTACCGCTACTTCCAGGAGATGGCGCCCTTGCCGAGGCTGTACGGGGAGCCCCAGTACTCGGCGCCCGAGACCTTGGTGGCCGTCGGGGCGAGGGCGACGGCGCAGCCCTGGGCGGTCTGGCCGTTGGTGAACCCCTTCGGCAGCGAGGGGCTCGCGCACTTGGCGAAGCTGCCGATGATCATCAGCTCCTGGGCCTCGCTGCCGTCCGGCAGGAGGCCCTTGATGTGGTCCACGCTGGTGAAGGACAGGTCGGTGGTGCCGGTGTTGGTGATCGTGTAGCGCACGTAGTACGGGACCAGGCCCTTCACCTTGTCGCCGAGCTTGAGCGCGTCCAGGTCGGTCGGGTCGCCGGCCTCGATGGCGCTGACGGACAGCGCGATGACGCCCTTGGTGCTGCCGGAGGTGAACTGCACCTGGGCGGGCTGGCCGAGCTTGAAGGTCTGCCCCGGGGTGGCGTCCTTGCCACCGCCGGCGGCGGGGGCGGGCGCGCTGGTGGGCGCGCCGCCCGGGGCGCTGGCGGACGGGGCGCCGGCGGACGGGCTGGCGGCCGCCGGGGTGGTCGGCGCGGCGGCGGGCGTGCTCGCGGCGGCCGACGGGGTCGTCGGGGCGGCGGCCGGCGGCGGGGTGCTGATCGCCGTGTCGGCCGCGTTGTCGTCGTTGCAGGCGGTGAGGGTCAGTGCGCCGACTGCCGCGAGAGCGGCGAGCGTCCACATTCGCTTGCCGGTGTGGATGCTGCTCATAGGAGGTCCCCCCGTGTTCCGGGCCGTCAGGCGGCGGCCCTGCTCACACGTTAGTAGCGTGGCGGAGGGGGCCTGCGCCATGGCTTTGGCGCGCTCTTGACCCGGATGTGACGTGATCGCGTCGAGGTTGTTGACGAGCCGATACGGACGGGAGGCGCCCGGGGCCGCTCAGGTGTGCACCTGCGGGCCTGCGGGCCCGGCGCGAGGGCGTGCCGGGGGCCCCCGGGGCGGCCGCGGCCGGGGTGGAGGCCGGCTGCCGGGCCTGAACGGTCAGGCGGCTCGGCAGAGCTCCGCGGCGCTGGTCGGGGCGCCGGCGCGGGCCACGGCCGCGGGCAGGGGAAGGGCGGCGCGGGCGGTGGCCGCGGCCTGCGAGCGGCCGCGCGCGAAGACGACCAGGCGCAGCACCGCGAAGCGTGCGATGCCGGCGAGCGCGGAGGCCGTCAGGTAGACGGCCTGTTCGAGCATCGCACCGGGCGCCGCCGCCAACTGGTGCAGCGCCAGCATCGCCGCGCAGGTCACCGCGTACGCCGCCACCGCCGACCCGGCCGACTGCGCGTGCTGGCGGCGGGTCGCGCGCCCGCCCGCGCCGAAGGTGAAGCGGGCGTGCAGCTCGGTGGCGAGGAGCGTGGAGAGCGCGGTGACCAGGGCGTTGGCGAGGACCCAGGGAATCCGGGAGGCGAGGGCCGCCACGGCGAAGCCGGAGGCGACCCCCACCCCGCCGCCGCAGAGCACGAAGCGGGCGAAGGCCGTGAACGCACCGGGCGCCGCCTGTTGCCGGTCCTGTGCCGTCTCCATGATCCCCGCCCCCTTTTGATGACTCGTCACGTGCGTGCGCGCCGTCGTTTCCGATGATGGAAAGCTACGTTGCCTTTACGGTTCGCGCAACAAGATTGTTGCGCAAGATACAGATAAGTGCAGGTGGGAGCGACAGTATCGTTGCAATGATCGAGAACATAATGCAACGCCAGCCGGAGGCCCTCCGCACCGTCACACCCCCCTCGGCGGTACGCCCCCGGCGATCGGTGTGATCACCAGACGATATCGGGGTGCTCTCCCCGGGGGTCGGGCCGGGCCCGTGCCGCGGGCCGGTCCGGGGTGGGCGGGTGGATCCCGTAGGGTCGGCCAATGGCGAAGTACTTCGACGTGCACCCGCAGACCCCCCAGGCCCGCACCATCGGCACCGTGGCCGACAGCCTCCGCTCCGGAGCCCTCATCGCGTACCCGACCGACTCCTGTTTCGCCCTGGGCTGCCGCATGGGCAACCACGAGGGCCTCGAACGGATCCGGTCGATCCGGCGTCTCGACGACCGCCACCACTTCACGCTGATGTGCGAGAACTTCGCCCAGCTCGGGCAGTTCGTCCACATCGACAACGCCGTCTTCCGTGCCGTCAAGGCCGCGACGCCGGGCAGCTACACCTTCATCCTCCCCGCCACCAAGGAGGTCCCGCGCCGCCTGATGCACCCGAAGAAGAAGACGGTGGGGGTCAGGATCCCCGACCACGTCGTCACCCAGGCGCTGCTCGCCGAACTCGGCGAACCCCTCGTCTCCAGCACCCTCCTGCTGCCCGGCGAGGACGAGCCGCTGACCCAGGGGTGGGAGATCAAGGAGCGGCTCGACCACGTGCTGGACGCCGTGGTGGACTCCGGCGACTGCGGCACGGAGCCGACGACGGTCGTCGACTTCTCCAGCGGCGAGGCGGAGATCGTCCGACGCGGAGCCGGCGACCCCGCGCGCTTCGAGTAGCCCCAGGGCCTGGATATTTCGAGGAATCCAAGAGCAGGGCATTAGGTGGGATTAAATGTCTTTCTTTCGGGGGCTTTTTCCGACCCCTGAACCTCCCTATCTTATTTGTGGACACACCGTTTCGGTGTGATGCCACCCGTTCGGGAGGGGAAACCGTGCTTGCCATGCGCGCCTGTGTCATCGCCGCCACCTCTGTCCTGCTCGCCAGTGCCGCCACCACCGCCTCGGCGCAGACCGTCAGCCGCTTCGACGACGGCAGCTTCGAGTACCCGAGGGCGGCGGCCAACGGCTTCACCCCCCTGGCCGCGGGGCAGACCATCGGACCGTGGCGGGTGACCGCGGGAAGCGTCGACCTGATCGGCGCCGGCTTCTGGCAGGCCGCGGAGGGCGACCAGTCCGTCGACCTCAACGGCTCCAACTCCGGCGCGGTGGCCCAGACCTTCTCCACCGTCCCCGGCGCGACCTACACCGTCACCTATGCCCTGGCCGGAAACCCCGCGGGCGCCCCGGCCCTCAAGACCGGAAGCGCCCTCATCGACGGGCAGAACTTCCAGGACTTCTCCTTCAACACCACCGGCAAGTCGTTCACGAACATGGGATACGTCGGCCGGCAGTTCACCTTCCAGGCCACCGGCTCGGCCACCTCGATCGGCTTCACCAGCACCACGGCCAACAGCGCCTACGGGCCGGTCGTCGACGACGTCCAGATCCAGCGCTGCGCGCCCTGCCCGCCCTGCGGCACCAGCTGACCGGCGCGGCACACCGGCCGGGCGGAGCCATCCGGCTCCCGCCCGGCCGACGCGTGCCCGCGGCGGCTACCGGTCAGTCCTCGCCGTACCGGCCCTGGTCCTGGCCCTGGTCGTCGCCGTCACCGTCCTCGTCGCCGTGGTGCCCGGTGGTGCGGGCGAAGACCTGGTTGTCGGCGGTCGCGGGGCCGCCGGTGCCGGCGGTCAGGTTGCCGCTGGTCGAGCCGAACACCACCGTCCGGCCGCGGGCGTCCACGGCCGGGGCGATCGAGGACCCGTTGCCGAGCGAGCCGTCCGGCGCGGTGGCGACCCGCTCGGTACGGCCGGTGCGCAGGTCGTGGCGGTAGACGTCCCAGTCCCCGTCCGGGTGCTGCGGGCCCGCCACCAGGTTGTCGGCGGCGGAGGAGAAGTAGACCCAGCGGTTGTCGGCGGTGATCCGGCCGTGGTCGGAGGAGCCGACCGAGGCGGTGCCGGGCAGGCCCCCGCTGATCTTCGTCACGGTGCCCTTGCCGAGGTCCCGGACGTACAGCACGGTGTGGTACCGGTGGCCGTGGGTCGATCCGCCGGGCTCGGGCAGGGTGTAGACCGCGCGCCGCCCGTCGGGGCTGATCGTCGCGTCGAAGCCCGCGTAGCCGAGGTTGCCGTCGAGGTCGAGGCTCGCGGCGGAGATGCGGCCGGACCCCACGTCGTAGGTGTAGTAGGCGCCGCTCGTCGGCCGGGCCAGGTCCGCCCGGGCCGCGCCCTCCCGGGCGCCGCGGGGCTCGGCCGGGGCGGTGCCCGGGGCCGGCTCCACGTCGGCGGGGGCGGCGCCCGTGGCGGCCGGGGCGGCGGGGGTCTGCCCGGCGGGCAGCAGGTTGCCGGCCAGGGAGGTGAAGCCGACGGTGCGGCCGTCCGCGCTGATCGTCGGGTTGAGGGACATGCCGTCGCCGGGCCCGCCGTCCACGCCGCGGGTCACCAGGCGGGTCCTCCCGCTCCAGCGGTCGGTCACGTAGATGTTGTAGTCCCAGGTGTAGGGCCTGGCCAGCGAGGGCTCGCCGCCCTGGAGGCCCGGGACGAGGTCGGTCCGGCTGGAGGTGAAGGCCACGTAGCGGCCGTCCGCGCTGATCGAGGGCGCGTACGAGGCGTGGAACCGGTCGGTGTCGGTGCTGGTGAGCCCCCCGCTGACCAGCTCGGTGCGGCCGGTCCTCCGGTCGCGGACGTACACCTCATCGCGCCCCTGGACCTGCTTGCCGGGCACCACGTCAGCGGCGTCGCTGTCGAAGGCGACGTAGCGGCCGTCGGCGTTGATCGCGACGTAGTCGGTGAAGCCGTCCAGCGCGTTGCCGTCGTCGGACAGGTTGACCCGCTCGGTGCGGCCGGTCCTGAGGTCGCGGACGTAGGCGTCGCGGGCGCTCTTCGCGGGCTGGGACACCAGGTTCGTGGCCCACGAGGTGAACAGGGCGTAGCGGCCGTCGGCGCTGACCGCCTGGCTCCATGACTGGCTGTCCGGCGCGGCGCCGTTCACTCCGACGCTGATCTGGACGGTGCCGCGCGGTGCCGGGCCGGCCTGGGCGGGCGCGGCGGTCGCGACGAGTACGGCGGTCGCCGCGAGGATGCCGCCGCCGACCGACCACCGGTTGCCGGTGGTACGGGTGCGTGCCATGAGGTCCGTCCTTCCCCTGGGATCGCCCGGCCGGGCTCCCTCCCGGCGACGGGCTCCAGGAGAGCCAATCGTGGGGAGGCACCACGGTCAACGTTCGCGGGTGATCTCGGCGGAAGATACGTCAACGGACGTATCCCGCAGGGGGGTCACCGGTGGTACGGGCCGCGCCCGCGGCGCGGCCGGCGGTGCCGGGCCGGTTCGTGCCGGGCCGGGCCCGTCCCGGGCGGTGCCGGGCGGTGCCGGGCGGTGCCGGGTGGAACGGACCCGGGGCGGCACCGGCCACCGGCGCCGCCCCGGGTGTGTGTCCGGGTGTGCGTCCGGTCAGTCGCAGTCGCGGCAGACGGGCCCGCTCTTGTCCGCGCGCGCGAGCCGGCTTCGGTGGTGGACCAGGAAGCAGCGGGTGCAGGTGAACTCGTCGGCCTGCATCGGCTGGACGGTGACGGTGAGTTCCTCGCCGGAGAGATCGGCACCCGGCAGCTGCACGCCGTCGGCCGACTCGAGCTGGTCGACGGCGTCGATGCTGGAGGACGAGGTGTCGGTGCGTCGGGCCTTCAGCTCCTCGATGCTGTCGTGCGACCCCTCATCGGAGTCGGTCTTGCGGGGGGCGTCGTAATCGGTTGCCACAGGTGGTGGTTCCCTGTCCTCGTGGGTGTAGAGCCGTGTCGTGTTTGCGGTGCGCCCGGTGGTGTCCGCGATGGGTGGAGCGTTCCCCGGCCGCAGCGTCCGCTGTGCGGGATGATGATGTCAGGCGCCGGCACCCGCGCCCGCTGCCGAGGCGGTCGTGCGTGCCGTGTGTCCGGCGAAGACGTCCGATGGACGGCGTCGCCGGAGCGTGGCGGCCGTGTGGAGGAGGGCTCCGGCCTTCCCCTCGCCCCGGTCGCTCGCCTGCCGCTCCCCCGCCGGGCCGCGGTGGCGCGGGCGGGCCTGCCGGTGCCGGGACCCTCCAGCCGGTCCGCACCGAAGAAGGTCGGCAGGCCTGCCGACCGTGCCGACGGATCGTCGGAACCCCTCGCCGTGATCGGTGCCACGGCGCCGGGCCCCGCCGTCGCGCGCGAGCCGCGCCACTGCCCGTGGCGCGTCGACCCGGGCACGGGTCGGGCCCCGGTGGCAGAAGATCCGTTGATGCTCCGGTGACTGTCCGCTGTCACGGTCCGGCACCGTCCACGACGATACAACGGGTGAAGCATTCATGCGCAAACGGCCCCGCGGGACCGCCGCCGACGACGCCACCACGGCGGCGGGCGCCGGGGCCCGGGGCGCCGGGACGGCCGGCTGCGGCCGGGGCACGGGCGCGGCGTTCGCCGGGCGGCCGCTGCGGCCCGGGTGCACCCGGGCGCGGCACCGCGGCGAAACGGCCGAGGGCGGCCGCAGGGCCGGGGCCCGGGGCGCCGGGGAGAGCCGGGCCGGGCCGGGCCGGGCGGGGCCAGGGCAGGGCAGGGGCGGCGCACGGCCCGGGCGCACCCCGACGGGTGCGCGCCGGGCCGCCGTCACGGGCGCCGGGGACGCCGGGGCCGGTCAGCTGTAGGAGACCCACCCCTGCTGGGCCAGGGTGTTCGGCGGGCAGTAGACGCGCACGTTCTGGAAGGTCGTGTAGGGGCCGGCCGTCCGCGTGGTCCCGTTCGAGCAGCTGACGTTGACCCACCACTTGGTGGTGCCGGTGGCCGAGCAGGAGATGTTGAAGTACTGCTGGTTGCCGTCGCTGCCGAAGGTCCCGGTGCTGCAGTTGATGCCCTGGAAGACGGTCGGCGAGGCGCTCCGGGCCTGGGCGGCCGGAGCGGCCACCGTGATGGACGCGGCGGCCGCGACCACCGTCAGAAGACTTCCGGCGACCCTGTTCCTGGTCTGGCTGTTCACAGTTCTCCGCCCTCGGTGTCGAAGTGGCGTACCGGCCCGCAGGCGATCGCCGGACCGGCCGCACGGGGTGTCCGGGGCCCGAATATAGGAACTCCCCGCACCCCGGTGCATATGACGGCGGAAAACCCACCGGCGCCGCCGCCAGGCAGGCACGTTCGCCCCGCGGCGGGCGGATCCTGGGGCGGGACCGCACCCGGTGGGCGGCTGGGGCCCTGCGCCCGGGGCCGAATCGTCCGAAAGTCGCGCCCTCGACGCGGCCCCGCCGGGGACCGCCCGACGCAGCCCGCTCGGACGCCGCAGGTCAGCCGCGGTCTGCCGCGGGCGGGGGCGGCGCCCCGCGGTCCGATGAGGTGGCGCTCCGTGGCGCTCCGTGTCGGTCCGTATGCATCCGGTCCTCCGCGGGTTGAATCGTCCCGTTCATCGCTCTGCGGTATCGGTCCGCGGTGCCGTGCGGCGCCGCACGAACGAGGGAGTCCCGCCCATGGCACTCGTACCGAGCGGCACCTACGGCATCAACAAGCCCGACGAGCAGCTGCTCAGCCTTCCGGGGCCGGCGGAGAACGTGGTCCTCCTCCCGCCCACCGAGGGCGAACTGGAGGCGCAGTCGTGGGAGGTGGAGGAGCTGGACAACGGCAACGTCGTGCTCCGCAACCAGCGGCACCGCTCCTACGCGGGCTACGAGGGCGACCCGAAGGAGAACTCCGAGGTGGTCGGCTCGCCCGAACCCCGGGAGTGGGAGCTTCGCCCGGCGGGGCACCCGGACATCTTCCGCTTCCACGTGGTCGTTCCCGGAGGGCCGGTCGGGGGCACCGAGCTGGCCCTCGACCTCAGCGTGCTGGACATCGCCCCGCAGCGGATCGCGCTGCGCCCGCTGGACGTCCACGACGAACAGCAGGCCTGGGGCTTCCTGATCCACATCCCCGGCTAGGCCCTGCCCGGCCCTCGGCTGCCCGGCTGCCCGGCTGCCCGGCTGCCCGGCCCGGGCGGCGCAGTTTAGGAACGATTGTTCTTGACTGATCGTTCCTCAACTGCGTACGGTCATCCCATGGGACGACCAAGAGGATTTGACGAGGCCGAAGTGATTCGGTCGGCGGCGGAGCTGTTCGCCGGCCGGACTTACGACGGCATCTCCATCGACGACCTGGTCACCCACCTCGGGGTGCACCGCAACAGCCTGTACAAGACGTTCGGCAGCAAACGCGGGCTCTACCTGGACGCGTTGCGATGGTCCCTGGACCACGACCTCGCGCCCCTGATCGACCGCATCGCCGCAGCCGCCGGCCCGCTTGAGGCGGTGCGCGAGGCCCTCGCCGCACCGGCCCCGGGGGCGGGTCTCGACCTGCTGCTGCTGGCCGCCGCCGAACGCGCGCCGGAGGACACCGAGGTGGCCGACCTGGTCGCCGAAGCCTTCGCCGCCCTGGACCGGGCCACCGGCGCCCTGGTCCGGGCGGACGACGGCGGAGAAGCGCCCGCCCTGGCCACGGCGCTCACCGCAGCAGTCCTCGGGCTGCGCCTACGGGCCAGGTCCGGCGCTGCGGGCGCGGCCGTCGACCAGGCCGGCGTCGCCCTTGCGCAGCGCCTCGACCAGCACTGAACCAGCCACCGCAAAGGACCCGACATGGCCAACGTCCGTATCGACGGCGACAACCTGATAGTGGAGATCGAGGGGCTCGACAAGCTCTGGGCCCTCAAGAGCCGACTGGTCATCCCCCTGGCCAACGTCCGCGGTGCGACCGCCGATCCGGGGATCTCCCGGGAGTCGAAGGGCTTCCGGGCCCCCGGCACCCACTTCCCCGGCATCATCACCGCCGGCACGTTCCACATCCACGGGGACCGGGTCTTCTGGGACGTCCACGACGCGGCCAAGGCCGTGGTCATCGAGCTGGCGGACGAACGCTACGCCCGCCTGGTCGTCGAGGTCTCCGATCCGCGCGCGACCGTGGCGCTCGTCGAAGGCGCCACGGCGGCGAACTGACTCCTGCACGGCGACCGCCGCCGGATCCGGGCCCGGCTCGGACCGGTACACGCCGGTCCGCCCCCGTCCGGCGGCCGTCACCCCGGCACAGCACAGCCCACCACGCGAACGCCCCTCCCCCTGGGGAAAGTCATCGCGCGCCAGTGTTCGCGGCCCGCTCGGCCCGTCGCAACTCCTCTTCCGCGGTGGCCGGCGCCTCGTCGGGCGCCGGCCCGCCGCCGTGACGGCGTGTGAGGTGGATCACTGTGCGGGCCCGTATGGTCGGCGGGCGGGAACGGGCGCCTGCCGATCCCGCGTCCCCCCTCAGGGATGAACGGGCCTGGACGGCCCGCAAAGGGACGGCCGTCGTGCCCGGTGGCCGCACGAGCGAAGGGAGTCGGCCATGGAATCGCGTCCGGGTCGGCGTGGGGTTCTTGCCGGGGTCGCCGCGACGGCCCTCACCGTCGTCCTGCCGGCCGGGGGGACGGCCTTCGCGCAGGAGGCGGGCGACGAGGGAGGGGGGATCGCGGGGCGGCTGCGCGCTCTCGAACAGGCGCATTCCGCGCGCCTGGGGGTCTTCGCGTGGGCGGCGGGCACCGGCAGGACGGTCCGGTACCGCGCGAACGAGCTGTTCCCGATGTGCTCGACGTTCAAGACGATCGCCGCGGCCGCCGTCCTGCGGGACCTCGACCGGGACGGGGAGTTCCTCGCAAGGCGCATCCGGTACACGCGGAAGGACCTCACGGACTCGGGCTACGCGCCGATCACCGGCCTGCCCGGGAACCTCGCCGACGGCATGACCGTCGCGGACCTGTGCGCGGCCGCCATCGGCTACAGCGACAACACCGCGGCGAACCTCCTGCTGCGCGAGCTCGGCGGCCCCGGGGCGGTCACCCGCTTCTGCCGTTCCCTCGGGGACGGGGTGACCCGGCTCGACCGGTGGGAGCCCGAGCTGAACTCGGCGGAGCCGGGGCGGGTGAGCGACACCTCCAGCCCCCGCGCGATCGGCCGGACCTACGCCCGGCTCGCGCTGGGGGACGCCCTGGAGGCGCGGGACCGCGAGCGGCTGACCGGGTGGCTGCTCGCCAACACCACCGGCGGCAACCGGCTGCGGGCGGGGCTGCCCGCGGGCTGGACCGTCGCGGACAAGACCGGTACCGGCCGCTACGGCACCGCCAACGACGTGGGCATCGCCTGGCCGCCCGGCCGGGGGCCGATCGTGATGGCGGTCCTGTCCACCCGGGACGGCGCCGCCGCGCCCGTGGACGAGCCGCTGCTCGCCGAGACCGCCGCGCTGCTGGCAGCGGCCCTGGCCTGACCCCCGCCGGCGGCGGCAGCGCAGCAGCGTAGGGGCCGGGCGGGGCCTCGCCGGGCGGGGCCCCAGCAGGGCCTGCGAACAGGTACGGGAACAGGTACGGGGCGAGAGATAGGTAGTCCCCCGCATTGTTCCCCTGGCGGTTCCCGAGGTCCGCTTGACCATCTGCCTGGGGCGCCCCACGGGTCACAGCGGCCACCGGAGCACCGGACGGTACCGCGGCCGCGCCGGACGCGGCCCTCCCGTCGCACCGACCTCCACGGCAGGCCCCCGCACACGGCTTCACGACAGCAAGGCCAGGTGAAACGGCATGGACGACGCCCGCACGCCGGCGAGACCGCTCCGCCGATCCGCGATGTACCTGCGGTGCCACCCGTACGACACCCGCGAGGCGCAGTACGTGCGCACCGCCATGGAGATGCTGGCCGCCCGGCTGGGGCTGCCCTGCCCGGAGGGCTACGCCGACCACGGCCGGTCCGCCAGGGGTCCGCTGCCCGCCCTGGAGAACCTGGTGGCGGCGGCCGAGCAGGGGTGGGTCGACGTCGTCCTGGTCCCCGGGCCGTTCGTGTTCTCGCTCGACGACCGCGTCGCCGCGGCGACCGTCGCCCGGCTGGCGCGGGCGGGCTGCGAGGTCGTCGAGACACCGGGCCGCGTCGTGCGGCCCGCGGAGCGGGTCCTGGGCGGTGTCCCGGCCGGCCTGCCCGGGTGAGAGCGGGCCGTGCCGCGAAGGCGGCCGCACCCCGCCGGGGGCCGTGCCGCGCCGCGGTCCGTGCCGCGGTCCGTGCCGCGGTCCGTGCCGCGGTCCGTGCCGCGCCGGGGTGCGGGGGCCGACCGGCCGGGCCCGCCCGCGCGGGGCAGGGGCATCATAGGGTCATGCCCGCCCCGACCGGACCCGCCGTCCGCCACCACCGCCCCACGGCACCGCGGCGATGAGCCGGCCCCAGCCGCCGGCCGCCCGCGGCGCCGGATTCGCGTTCGTCGGCCGCGAGGGCGTACTGGCCCGCGCCCGTGAGGCGCTGTCCCACCCGCCGGCCGTGCTGGTCGTCGAGGGCGAGGCCGGCATCGGCAAGTCGCGCCTGGTGGCCGAGGCCGTCGCGGCCCAGGCCGGGCAGGGGCGCGCCGTCCTCGCCGGCCTCTGCCACCCGCTGCGCGAACCGCTGCCGTTCGGCCCGGTGGTCGACGCGCTGCGGGACGCCGCCGCGCTGCTGCCCCCGCCCGGGGACCTCCCGCCCAGCACCGGGGCGCTGCGCTGGGTGCTGCCCGATCTCGCCCCGGCCCTGCCCCCCGCGCCGTCCGGCGGCGAGGGCCTGCTGTCCAGGCGCCATCTGCTGGCCCAGGGGCTGCGCGCGCTGCTCGGCGCGCTCGACGACCCGGTCCTGGTGATCGAGGACCTGCACTGGGCCGACGACGCGACGCGCGACCTGCTGCTCCAGCTGGCCCGCGACATGCCGCCGCGTCTCGCCCTGGCGGTCACCTACCGCGCCGAGGACATGGCGCCCGACACCCCGGCGTTCGGCGCGGCCTACCGGCGCCCGCCCGGTGTGGCCGGTGCGGTGATCCGGCTGGGCCCGCTGACCGAGCCGGACGTCCACGAGCTGGCCCGCGCCGCACTCGGCCCGCGCGCCACCTCCGACCTCGCCCGGGTGCTCTTCGAGCGCAGCCAGGGGCTGCCCCTGACCGCCGAGGAGGATCTGCTCGCCATCGCCGAGCGGCCCCGGCCCGAGGGCCGCTCCGGCGGCCGGCCCGGCGGCGACCAGGCCCCCGACCTGGCCGCCGACCTGGCCCGGCGCGATGTGCCGCAGGGGCTGCGGGACGCCGTCACCGAACGGCTCGCCCGCCTCGGCGCAGGCGGCGGCGCCGTGGTGGCGGCGGCCGCCGTCCTGGCCGTCCCCGCGGACGAGGACCTGCTGGCGGCCGTCGCCGGGCTGGACGCCGCCACCGGGGCGAGCGGCCTGACGCAGGCCCTGCACGCGGCCGTCCTGCACGAGACCGCCCCCGACCGCTACGCCTTCCGCCACGTGCTGGCGCAGCAGGTCGCCTACCAGCGCGTTCCCGGCCCGCAGCGCCGGGTCCTGCACCGCAGGGCGGTCGAGGCCCTGGACACCCGCGTCCCGCGGCCGCTGGTCCAGATCGCCCACCACACGCTGGCCACCGGCGACCACCGGGCCTGGCAGGACCTCGCCCAGGCCGCCGCGGACCAGGCGGTGGCCCTCGGCGATCCGGGCAGCGCCCGGACGATGCTGCGCGGCCTCCTCGACGAACCGGGCCTCGACCCGCAGCGGCGCGGCCGGGCCGCGCTGGCCCTGGCCCGGATCGCGGCCGACGACGTCGACCCGGCGGCCAGCATCCAGGTCCTGAGCGGCATGATCGCCGACCCCCGGCTCCCGGTCGCCGACCGCGGCGAGATCCGCCTCGCGCTCGGCTTCCTCACCGCCGTGCACAGCGGCAACCGGGCCGGGTTCGACCGGATCCGCGACGCCCTGGAGGAGCTGGAGGAGCGCCCCGCCCGGGCGGCCCGGGCCATGGTGGCGATCGCCATGGACGAACGCGACGGCGCCGGCCGGCAGGCGGCGGCCTGGCTGTCGCGGGCGGAGGGCCTGCTGGCGGCCCATCCGGACGAGGACGTGGCCGCCGCGGTGCGGGCCACCTCCCTCACCTTCCTGGCCCGGGACGGCGACCCGACGGTGTGGGACCGGCTGGACGAGCTGCCCCGGGCCTCCGAGCGCCCGGAGGTCATGCGCCAGACCACCCGGGCGCTGTACAACGCGGGTGAGATCGGCATCGAGCTCGGCTTCGACCGCCGGGCCTCCCACCTGCTGGCGGAGAGCCGGCGGCTGGCCCGGCAGACGGCCATCCCGTACCTGGAGTGCTACAGCCGCCTCGCGCTGATCCGGCTGGACATGCTGGCCGGCCACTGGCAGGGGCTGGAGCAGCGCTTCGACAGCCTGGGCGCGGAGTTCGACGACCTGGCGATGGCCGGGGCCGAGCGCTCCCTGCTGCTCGGGCGCCTGGCCGCTGCGCGCGGCCGGCTGGCCCTGGCCCGCGAGGAGTTCGAGATCGCCGGCCGGTACGGCCAGCGGGAGTCCCAGGTCACCGCCGCCCTGCGCGCGGCGGCCGGACTCGCGGGCCTGCAGCTGCTGGAGGGCGACGCCGTCGCGGCCGCCGCCACGGTCGGCCCCGCCCTCACCACCGCGCGCCAGGCCGGCGCCTGGGCCCGTACCGCCGAGCTCCTGCCGGTGGCCGTCGAGGCGCTCATCGCGACCGGCGGCCACGCCCTGGCGGGCGCCGTCGCCGAGGAGGCCGCGGACGCCCTCACCGGCCGGGACGCGCCCGCCGTGGCGGCGGCCCTCGACCTCGCCCGGGGCCTGCTGCTGACCGCGGCCGGGGAGCCCGGCGCCGAGCAGGCGTTCACCCGGGCCCGGGACCAGTGGCACGACATCGGCCGGCCGTACGAGGCGGCCCGCGCCGACGAGCGGATCGCCGCCGCGCTCGCCCCGCAGGACCGGGCCCGGGCCGCCGAGCGGATCGCCGCCGCGGAGCGGGTCTACCTCGCCGTGGCGGCGACCTCCGACACCGCCCGCTGCCAGAAGCTCCGCCGGGACCTCGACCTCGGCGGCACCGGATCGCCGGGACGCCGCGGCTACGGCAAGCGCCTGTCGCCGCGCGAGCGGCAGGTCGCGGAGCTGCTCGCGCAGGGGGCCGGCAACCAGGACATCGCCCAGGCCCTGTTCCTCTCCCCCCGGACCGTCGAGCACCACGTGGCGAACGTGCTCCACAAGCTGGGTACGAGCCGCGGCGAGACGGCGCGGGCGCTCGCGAAGGCCGACGCGCAGGAGGCCGACGCGCAGGAGGCCTGGGACGGCGCGGCGGGGCTCTGACCTGCGGGCCCTCCGCCGCCCGGCCCGTCCGGTTCGCGGACGGCCCACCCAGTGTTCGCCCGGGCCGGTAGGTAGTCCCCCGCATTGATCCGGCGGCCGCGGGCCGGTTCCCTGGAGTTGCCGGCGAGAGGTTTGCCGGCGAGGAGGGCCGCCGTGCCCCGACCGGGAAAGGCTCCGCCGACATGAGCGCACGTCACCACTCGCTGAACCCGCCCGCCGCGCCGCTGTACGGCACGGAGCACGCCCGTGCCACGGTGTGGATCTCCCCCTCCCCCCGCAGGGGCGCCAACCACCCGCTCGCCCTGGTCCGGCTGGCCCGGCTGAGCCGCCCCGGCACGGTCTGAGGCGGGGGCTAGCGGGGCACGGTGTCGTCGGGCTTGAACGGGGCGCCGTGGCCGGGCACGATCAGGTCCGCGGCGGCCAGGACCCGCAGCCGGGAGGCGCGCAGTACCTCGCGGTCCGGGGCCACCGGGTCGTCCGCCGGCCCCTGCGAGTGCCACCACAGGTCGCCGGCGAACGCCACCACGCCCGAGTCGGTGCCCGCCAGCAGGGTGATGTCCTCGGCGCTGTGCCCCGGGGTGCGGATCAGCCGTAGCGACGGGGTGAGCTCGTAGCCCTCCGCGTCCCGGTTGCGCCACTGGTCGCCCAGGTACTCCACCTTGTGGTCGTGCACCCGGGCGCGGCCGAACAGGCCCACGTTCATGGTGTTGTCCGGGTGGTGGTGGCTGAGCACCACGTCGGTGATGTCGTCGGGGCCGAGCCCCAGCCCGGCGAGCGGGCCGAGGATGCGGTCGGGGCCCGCGACCATGCCCGGGTCGAAGATCACGTGCCGGCCGGCGTCGGAGACGTAGGAGACGGTGGCGGCGACCCCGGGGCCGGTGGAGCCCACGTAGCCGGTGGTCAGGACCTGGTACACGGCGCTGCGGCCGAGCGGTGCGTCTGTCATGGCTCCATCCTTGCGGGCGGGCCGACCGCCCACGAGTGGCACTGATGCCACTGATCGCAGGATTCGTGCCAGGCGTGCCAGACTGCTCCCGTGCCGCCTTTCACGACCGTCGCCGCGTACGCCCCGCCCGGAGTCGGCATGCTCGCCGTCGGCATCGTCGCGGAGGTGTTCGGCCCGCACGGGGAGGCGCTGCCCGGCTTCGACTTCGCCCTGTGCACCGACCGGCCCGGGCCGGTGCCCACCGATCTCGGTGTGCCGCTCACGATCGCGCACGGCCTGGACCGGCTGGCCGGCGCCGACCTGGTGATCGCCCTGCCGTGGGCCGGATTCCGCACTCCGCCCGCCCCCGCCGTGCTCGACGCGCTGGCGGCCGCGCACGGGCGCGGCGCGCTGGTCGCCGCCCACTGCGTCGGCACGTTCGCGCTCGCCGCCGCCGGGCTGCTCGACGGCCGGCGGGCCACCACCCACTGGCGGTTCGCCGAGCTGCTGGCCCGCCGGCACCCGGCCGTCGCCGTCGAACCCGACGCCCTGTACATCGACGAGGGGCGGATCACCACGGGCGCGGGGGCCGCCGCGGGCTTCGACCTGTGCCTGCACCTGCTGCGGCGGGAGTACGGCGCCGCGATGGCCAACGCCGTCGCCCGGGACATGGTGCTGGCGTCCCACCGCGACGGCGGGCAGGCCCAGTACCTGGCCGCCCCCGTCCCCGAGGACTGCCAGGACGAGCGGCTCGCCGAGGTGCTGGCCTGGGCCCGCGCCCACCTCCACGAGCCGCTCCCCGTCGCGGACCTGGCCCGGCGCGCCGTGATGAGCAAGCGCTCCTTCGCCCGCCGCTTCGCCGCCGCGACCGGGACCACCCCGCACGCCTGGCTGCGGGGCCTGCGGCTGAGCAGCGCCGAGGAGCTCCTGGAGACCACGGACCTGCCGGTCGAGGAGATCGCCCGCCGGGTCGGGTACGGGAGCGCGGCCGTCCTGCGCGAACAGTTCGTGCGCCGCCGCGGCGTCCCGCCCCGCTCCTACCGCCGCTCCTTCACCAGCACCCCGTAGCGGACGGGGCGCGCCCTGGCGAACAGCGTGCGCCTTGCCGATCCGCCACCGGGCCGGAACAGTCGGCGGGGAGGTGCCAGGAGGTCTCCGACATGCCTCCCGTACGATCCCGATCATGCGTCCCGGTCGAATTCCTGTGCTGTTCTCCGCGGCTCTGGCCCTGGTCAGCGCCTGCTCCAGCGCGGTGGCCCCCACCCCCGTAACGTCCTCGGCGCCCGGCGCGGAAACCCGGACGAGCGCCGAACCGTCGCCCGAGCCCACCCGCGTCGACCTGCGCGCCCTCACCCCGGCCGAGCTCCAGGGCCGCTGGTGGAGCTGGGCCGCGTCGATCGAGTCCGGGCGCAACCCGGTGGTCGACCCGGACGGCCGGTTCTGCGGCGAGCAGCAGAAGGACGGCATCTGGCTGTTGGCGGGCACCTTCGGCAAGACGGTCACCCGTACCTGCACCCTGCCCGTGAACACGCAGATCGCCTTCCCGGTGCTCAACCTGTACGGACCGGCCGCGGACTGCCTGCCCTTCATGAACGACGCGAAGGGCAGCGCCGTCCTGGACGGCCGGAACCTGCCGATCGAGGAACTGGGCGCAACCCCGATCACCATGAACACGGTTCGGGGCAACCCCGTCTCCGACAAGCCGGGCTACTTCTTCACCTACTCCTGCGGCCTCTGGGTGCGCCTCGACCCGCTCGCGCCCGGCCGCCACGAGATCGTCTTCCGCGGGTCGTCCGGGGACTTCTCGGTCGGCGTCGACTACTCGCTCACCGTCACCGACCAGACCCCGTCGCCGTCCTTGTCGCAGTCCGTGTAGGCAGGGCGCCCTGCGTGCTCCGACGGCGGGGCGCCCTGACCCGGGCGCCCCGCCGGGGTCAGGCCTGGGCGAGCAGCGGGTCGTAGGCGGTGGAGCGCCGGCGGCCCGCCATGAAGGCGAGGAAGTCCTTGACGAAGGCGGCCCGCGAGTACGTCCCGTCCGGGTCGAGCAGTTCGCGCCGGAAGCCGGTGCGGAACAGGGCGCGGTACTCGTCCGCGTCGATGGACTGGTTGCCGTCGGCGTCGGTCACGTCGAACAGCACCTCGGCGACCCGGATCAGGGCCGGGCCGGCGAGGGAGGGGACCGCCTGCGCGTACTCCTGCCGGCTGATCCGGCCGTCGCCGTCGGTGTCGAGCGTCGACTGGAGCTCCCGCCACCACGCGGCGTAGGCGGCGTAGAGCCTGGTCTCCTCCGGCTCGTCCAGGTCCAGGCGCCCGGACAGCTCCCGGGCCATGGCCGCGAGGTCGGGCCAGTCCAGGTAGCCGTTCCCGGTCTGGTCCAGCACGGTGTCGAAGAACTCCTCGGCGCCGCGCTGCGGGGCGCCGTCCCGCGCCGTGCGCCCGGCCGACCGGCCGGGGCCGGGGCGGTCGGGCTCGTTTGGCAGCGGGGTGACCAGCCGCAGGAACGCACCGAACCGCTTCATCCCGTCGCCCACGGCGGCCAGTGTCCTGGCCCTGGGGTCGTCGCTGTCGGGTGACAGCGAGAGCAGGTCGAGGAGGTTCTCGGCGGTGAGCCAGCCGTCCGGCAGCAGGCGTGCCGCGCCCAGGGCCAGATAGGCGCTCTGGGTCAGCGCCTGGGCGCCGGGGAGCTCGGTCAGCCCGGCCCGCCTGCGGAACGCCTCCGGGAGGGAGGCGACCGTGACCACGCCGATCGTCGGCCCGGCCAGGGCGCGCCCGGCCGCCCACACCGTGGGCAGGCCCTCCAGCAGGGGCGGCGCCGGGAGGTGGTCGAAGAGGTGGTAGAGGATCGTGCGCAGCGCCTCGGTGTTCTCCAGCTCCTCCTCGACCACCCGGTCGTAGTACGGCCAGAAGTCCCGCAGGGATTCGGGGAGCCGGCCGGCGGAGTCGCCCATCACCGCCTGGAAGGCCCGGAACTGCGCGTACAGCTCCTCCATCGCGGCCTGGTCGAGTGGCCGCCCGCTCCAGCGGAACATGGTGACGGCGCTCTCGAACATGGTGGCGACCACCCACGCGCGGGCCGCCGGGTCCATGGCGTCGTAGGGCCTGTTCGCGGTGTCGGTGCCGTTCAGCCGGGCGTGCATCCGGTTGAGCCGGGCCGCCTCGCGCTCCCGGGCCGGTTCGTCCGTGCCGGTCATCCGCTGCAGGCTGCGCAGGGTGTTGGTCAGCCGCCGCCAGGGGTGCGTGACGAAGGTGGAGCTGTCGACCAGGGCCGCGCCGATCTGCGGGTGGGCGGCCTCCAGGACGGTCGCCCGGATCATGGCCAGGGCCCAGCACGGGTCGTCGAAGAGCCGGTGGAACCTCGTCCCGGGGCCGAACAGCGGTCCCGGCCGCGCGGCGGACCCGGCGTCGGGTTCAGCGGTGGGCTCGGCGGTGGGCGCGCCCGTTTCGGCGGCGGGCTCCGTTTCGGGGGCGGGCTCCGGGCTGCCCGGGTGGTTGCCGGTGGTCTGGGTCACGGCCTGGGTTCTCCGTTCGTGTCGGACGCCACCGCGCCGAACCGGCGGTGGCGTCGCTGATAGGTGTCGAGGCACTCCAGGAAGTGCGTGGCGCGGAAGTCGGGCCACAGCACCGGCGGGAAGACCCACTCGGCATAGGCGACCTGCCAGAGCATGAAGTTCGAGATGCGCTGCTCCCCCGAGGTCCGGATGACCAGGTCCACGTCCGGGGTGTCGGGGAAGGGCAGATGGGCCGCGAAGCAGTCCTCGTCCACGGCCTCGGGCGCCGCACCGCTGCGGATCAGCGAGCGCGCGGCCTCGACGATGTCCCGGCGCCCGCCGTGGTCGAACGCCACGGTCAGCGTCATGCCCCGGTTGCGGCTGGTGAGCGTCGTCAGGTCGGCGAAGTCCCGGGCCAGTGCGGCCGGGATCCGCGGGTCGGCGCCCCCGAGGAAGCGGCAGCGGATGCCGCGTGCGTGCAGCAGCGGCGCGTGTTTGCGCACGACCCGGCGCACCAGGCGCAGGAGGTAGTCGACCTCCTCGCCGGGGCGGTGCCAGTTCTCGGTGGAGAAGGCGTACAGGCTGAGCCATCGCACGCCGGCCGACCGGGCCGTCTCGATGACGTCGATCACCGTCGCCTCGGCGGCGCGGTGGCCGGAGGTGCGCGGCAGGTCGCGCCGCGCCGCCCAGCGGCCGTTGCCGTCCATGACGCAGGCCACGTGGTGCGGTGCCGTGCCCGGCCGCGCGCCGGCGCCCTGCCGGGGCACCACCGTGCCCAGGGGCGGGGCGGGACCTCCGAAGACCTGTTCCACCGCCACTGCCGCCCCTCCGATCGCCGCCGGCCCGCGATCCCCGCGAACCCGTCAGCAGCGTGCCGGTGGCCGGCCCGGTGTGTCCGGCACTCGGGGGATCTTCACCCGATCCGGTAACGGGCCCGGCGCCGTTGCCGAACGGCGGTTCTGCCCGGCGTCGGTCCGCGGGCGGGGCTTGGAGACGGGCCCGGGGGGTGCAGTCGGCCGAGACCGCGGGGACGGGGGGCGCTCCGCGGTCCCGGCCGTGGGAGGCACCGGCCGTACGGAGGCGCGGCCGGGCTGCTCAGCAGCCCGTCAAGGGGGTGGTGGGGCTGCTGTGACCGGAATGCTAGACCCGCCCGATGACCATGGAAAGGGCTTTGACCTGCAATTTTTCGGCCGCGAACATGCCAGGAAGCCGGAGGTTCCCGGCCCGGCCGGGCGGCCGTGCCGGGGGCGGGTCAGATCTGCCGGTCCGGGTCGGAGAAGGTGAGGCCGCCGATCGCGAGCGGGTGCCGGGCCGGGGCGGGTTCGGACACGCTCTCGCCCGGCGGCTGGCGGAAGTCGGCGCCCTGTTCGAGCGGCGGCAGCCGGCGCGCGCCCGGCTGGGCGGGCACCGAAGCGTCGGCGGCGGGCTCGGAGAAGGCGGGCAGCGCGAGGCTGCGACGGTCAGGGGTCATGATCCCAGTCTCGCAGCACGGGCCGGCGAAGTGGGCCGGAGCCCCGTCGCTGCCGCCGCGCGGGCCCGCGGACCCGGCCCGGTACCGGCCCGCCGGGCCGGCCCGCGGACCCCGGTGCAGGGCGCCCGTCAGCGCTTGGGCTGCGGGATCCCCTCGGGAGCGCCGACCCGGAGTCCGGCCTTGCCCAGCGCCCGCAGCGCCACCAGCAGGAAGCCGATGTCGTCCAGCAGGACGGGGTCGGGCAGCAGGTCCACGGGGCTGACCAGGTAGGCGATCGACGCCCAGAACAGGACCTTGGTCGACATCGGGATGCCGGTCGCCCCCAGCAGCCGCCGGACCCGGATCAGCTTGACGACCAGGACGACCGCCACCACCGCGGTGACCGCGACGAGGCCCGCGGCCACCCACCAGAACACGCTCGTGCCGTCCATCCGCTGCCCCTTCCGCCCGGAGTCGCCGGGGAACCTGTCCCGTCTTTCGGCAGAGCGTGCGCGCGATCGGGCGACGCCGGCCTTCCTCTCGACGATACGGGTACCGCCGGGCCCGCGTCCGGTCCTCTGCGCCGGGGCCGGCCTGCCCGCCGGACCCACGGGGTCCGGGCCGGGCCCGGCCTGAGGGCGGTGCGCCCGGGCCCGGGACGCTGGCATGATCGCCGTATGGCAGAACGCATCATCAGCGCATGTGACGGCGCTTCGAAGGGCAACCCGGGACCGGCCGGCTGGGCCTGGGTCATCGCCGGGGCCGACGGCCGGCCGGAGCGCTGGGAGGCCGGTCCGCTGGGCCGCGCGACCAACAACGTCGCCGAACTGACCGCGCTGAAGGAGCTGCTGGGCGCGGTCGGGCCGGGCACGCCGCTGGAGGTGCGGATGGACTCCCAGTACGCGATGAAGGCGGTCACCCAGTGGCTGCCCGGCTGGCGCCGCAAGGGCTGGAAGACCGCCGCCGGGACGCCGGTCGCCAACAAGGACCTGATCGTGGCGATCGACGCCCTGCTGGCCGAGCGCGACGTCGAGTTCGTCTACGTCCCCGCGCACCAGGTGGACGGCGACCCGCTGAACGCCTTCGCCGACCGGGCGGCGAGCGACACGGCGGTGGCCCAGCAGCCCGCGGGCACCTCCCTCGGCTCCGCCGCGCCCGACCTGCTCGCGCAGTCCGCGCCGCCCGCCCGCAGGGGCTCGGCCGGGTCCGCGGCCGGGTCCGCGGGGCAGGCGCCGCGGGCCCGCTCGGGCGGCAGGCCGGGCGGCGCCTCCGCGGGCGGCCGGACCAAGGCCAAGTTCCCCGGCGCGTGCCGCTGCGGGCGCTCCTACGCCGTCGGCGACCCGATCGCCAAGAACCCGGACGGCTGGGGGCACCCGGACTGCGCGAAGGCCGCCGCCGCCTCCGCCTGACCTGCCGGGACCCCGCCGCAGGGGCCGCCGCCCGCCCGCCCTGGTGCGGGCGGCGGCGCTCACCCGCCGTCCGGCGGGGTCCGCGGCCCCTTGCGTGGGTGCAGCAGTAGCGGGAGGAGCGAGAGCACCACGACCGCTCCCACCAGCAGCCATAGGTAGTGCTCGATCCCGGGGACGGCGGCGCCCAGCCAGTAGCCCGCGAGGACCAGGGACTGCGACCAGAGCACGCCGCCGACGATCTGCCAGAGGGTGAAGGTGCGGGTGGGCACGTCGAGCATGCCCGCCAGCGGGCTGAGCACCGTGCGGACCAGCGGTACGAAGCGGCCGATCACGATGGCCTTGCGGTAGCCGTAGCGGCGCAGCAGCGCCTCCCCGCGGGCGGCGGCGGCTTTCAGGCGTCCGCTGCGGGTGCGGGCCAGGAGCGGGCGGCCGCCGTGGCGGCCGAGCAGGAAGCCCAGCTGTGCCCCGGCGATCGCGCCGACGGCGGCGCAGAGCATCACCTGCCAGAGCGACAGGTGGGGTCCGGTCCGGCTGCCGGCGGCGCAGAGCACTCCGGCGGGCAGGAGCAGGGTGTCGCCGGGGAGCAGGAAGCCCACCACCAGCAGGCCCGACTCGGCGAAGACGACCACCAGGACGGCCAGGGCTCCGAAGGCGGCGAGCAGGGAGTCCCCGCTCGTCGGGTCGACGGCGAGCAGTGGCCCGGTCATCGGGGTCCGGTCGCGGCCGCCCGGTGGTTCGGGGGTCGTCCTGCGGGGGAACCGGGCACGTCTCGACCGTACTCGGGCGGCCGGGACGCCCGCCACAGCAGGAGGCGGGGCCGCGGCGGGGCGGTGGGGCGGGGCGGTGGGCGGCGCAGCGGCGGGGGTGCAACGGGGCGGGCGCCGGGGGCGGTTCACCGGTGGGGGCGGTTTCCGCGGCCGGGGGCGGTCGGTGCCCGTTCGGGCACGGGGTGCGGGTGCCGGTGCGCAGGGGTTGCGGCCCCCCGCTGCACTTTCGCCCGGTGGCCTGGACGGGCCGGGCGTCCACGATCGAGCATCGGGTGACACTTCGTCACATCCCTGCTCCCGCAGCGCTTTCGGCGCTGCCGATTCCCGTGGAGGACCGCAGTGCACCACCGTTCCCGTCCGGCGGCCAAGGCCCTCGGCGCGGGCGCCGCCCTGAGCCTGGCGCTGGCGCTCACCCTGGCCTCCTCCCCCGCCCTGGCCGCGCCGCCGGGCCCGGCCGCGGAACCCGATCCCGTCCCCGGCCTGGTGGCCGGGGAGGGCACCGCCGCCCCGCAGTTGGTGACCGGGCTGTCCGAGGCGGCGCCCGGCAGTCCGGTGGAGGCGGCGCTGGCCCATCTCGCGGCCCATTCCGACCGGTACCGGATCGACCCGGGGAAGCTGGCCGGGCTCGCGGTCGAGCGCACGGCCGAGGGCCGGCAGGCCGTCAGATTCCAGCAGTACCACGGCGGTGTACCGGTGCTCGGCGGGCAGTACCTGGTCCGCCTCGTCGGTGCGGGGGCCGGGCAGCGGGTGGAGTCGGTCGGCGGCAAGTACTTCACCGGGCTCACCGCGCCGACCGCCCCCGCCGTGCCCGCCGCGGCCCTGCGGCGGCTGGCGCTCGACTCGCTCACGGACCCGCGGGCCCGCTCCGGGGCCACCGCCGAGGACCGCGGCCCGGTCGTCCTGCCGGGCGGTACCGGGCGGCTCGCCCAGCACTTCACGGTGCGGGCCGCCGACCCGGCCACCGGGGGCCCGCTGGTCCGCGAGGTCTACGTGGACGCCACCCGGGGTGTGGTCGCCCTCGCCCACGACGCCGCCTCCCCGCTCCAGGCCGAGGGCGCCGGCGCCGCCCGTGCCGCGGCCGCCGCCGGGCCGTCCGGGGCCGCCGCGGAGCCCGCCACCGGGACCGCCCCGGACTTCCTCGGCCGTACCGTGCCGGTGAACATCGCCCGGCAGCCGGACGGGGGTTACCGGCTCGTCGACCTCACCCGGCCCGCCACCATCTCCACCTACGACGGGGAGGGGCGGGACTACACGGAGTTCGGCGCGCTGCCCGAGGGCGGCCTGCCGGTCGGCTCCCCCGGCCCGGACTTCCCCGCGTCCGCCGGTACCAGCGGCGCCACCGACGCCCACCTCAACGCCGCCGCCGTGTACGACTTCTACCTCGGCCGGCTGGGCCGGGCGGGCCTGGACGGCAAGGGCAGCCCGATCATGTCCGTGGTGAACGTGGGCAGCGGCGGCGAGCCGTTCCCGAACGCCACCTGGGACGGGCGGAAGATGATCTACGGCAACGGCGACGCCAGGTACCGCCAGTTCGCCGTGGCGCTCGACGTGGCCGGCCACGAGATGACCCACGGCGTCATCCAGCACACCGCCGACCTGCAGTACTCCGGGCAGTCCGGTGCGATGAACGAGGCAATCGCCGACTACTTCGGCAACGCCGTCCAGGTGACCGCCCACAAGGTGCCGATGACCGACCCGAGGGCCGCGCTGCTCGGCGAGGACCTGTGCCGCACCGGCACCCCGGAGGAGTGCGCGGGGCGCCGGCTGGACGACCGCCGCACCACGGTGGACGACTACCTCGGCACCGGCCTCGACCTCGACAGCGGCGGGGTGCACCTCAACTCCACCATCTTCGGCGGGGCGTTGTGGGACATCCGGCGCACCCTGGACCCGCTCACCGCCGACCGGCTGGTCTACCGCGCGCTCGCCGAGTACCTCACCCCGCTGGACGGCTTCGTCGACGGGCGCAACGCCGTCCTCGCCGCGGGCCGCTCGCTCGGCCTCGGGCGCTCCGAACTGCGCGCGGTGGCGGCGGCGTTCGACGCGCACGGGATCCGGGCCGGCTGGCAGGGCCGGATCGCGGCGGACAGCCGTGCGCTGCTGCGCGGCGCCTCCACCCCGGTCGGGCCGGCCGCCGGCGGCGGCCACTGGGTGATGGGCAACGCCGAGGACCCGGCCGGCCAGGGCGGGGTCGCCCTGTACACCGGCTCCACCACCGCGCCCGGCACCCCGACCCGGCTCAGCCCCGAGGACGGCCGGATCCACGGCTGGGCCGCCACCGACGGGAAGGCCGCCGTCTGGCTGGCGATCGGGCCGGACGCCACCGGTACCTGGGGGACGGAGGTCCTGACCCGGCCGCTGTCCGGCGGTCCGGTGCGCAGCGTCTTCCAGTCCTCGAAGCAGTCCCCCGGCAGTGTGCGGATATCCGGCGGGGACATCGCCTTCGTGGTGACCGACGGCGAGAGCGGCCGCAGCCGGATCCAGCTCTCGCGGGGCGGCGCCGCGCCGGTGGAGATCCCGCTGCCCGAGGGCCACGACCTGCCGTCGTACGCCCTCTCCTTCCTCACCTTCAAGGACGGCCTGCTCGGCTGGATCGAGACCTGGACGACCGGGGAGGCGACGGTCCAGGCGCCGACGGTGTTCTCGGTCGCCGACGGGCGGGTCACCGCGCAGTACCCGGTCAGCACCCCGAGCAGCACCAGGGCGCCGCACCTGTCGACGCCGCTGCTCGCGGGCGGGCGGCTGCTGTGGCTGCAGGCCTCGGCCGACCCCGGCGCCGGGAGCGCCATCCGCTCCGGCGCCGTGGACGGCTCGGGTGTGAGCGAGCTGCTGTCCGCGGGTGCGCCGTACACCCCGTCGGACAGCGAACTCACCGCCTCCGACCAGGTCGTGACGTTCCAGCACCGCAGCGCCCGGCCGAGCGGCGGCTGGTCGAACGCCGCGTTCCCCAAGCTGTACCAGCTCCCGGTCGCCGGCGGCGCCCCGGTGCGGGTCTCCTGCAACCGGGGCAGCCAGCTCCACCCCGCCGCCGACCAGGGCTCCCGGGTGGTCTGGCTGGACTCCACGCCCGGCCGCGACGACCTGGTGGTCCGAGGCCGCCCGGCCGGGTCCTGCTGATCGGCCCTGCGCGGGGCCGTCCCGGGACTGCCCCGGGGCCGCGCTGCTGTCGGCCGGTCTGGCAGCGCTGACCGCCGCGGCGCCCGCCCGGCCCGTCCCTGCGGGGGCTGGGCCGGGCGGGTGGGGTCCGGCGGTGTACCGGTGTGGCCGCGGGGGGTGGGGGCGGTCGGGGGCGGGAGGCTGGTGCCCGACAGGCGGACCGGCAGGGAGGGCGGGCATTGGGCGGGCGCAGCAGTCGAGGTGTCCGCGGCCCGCTGGCCGCGGGCAAGGACCGGGCGGCCGGGGATCCGGGGGTGCTGGGGACGGCGCTGGCCGTGGTGCTGGCGTTCTCGCTCGCGCAGGGCTCGTGGCAGTGGTTCTCCACCTATCTCGGGGTGACGCTGCTCGTGGTGGTGCTGTCGTTCGGCCGGGTGCCGGTGCCGGTGGCGGGCCGGCGGGCCTCCTACGGGTGGAGTCTGGCGGCGTACTCGCTGGTCGTGGGTCTGTGCGTGGCGCTGGCGGTGGCTCCGGCGCTGCAGCGCTGGGACTGGCTGTTCCCGGTGCCGGGTGCCCGGCACGGGTGTGTGGAGTCGGGCCGGTACGAGAGTCTGCGGACGCAGGCCGCGCTGGGGGATCTGGCCGGTCGTGACGTTGTCGCGTTGGCGTACACGCAGCGGGAGCAGAGCCGCCAGGTGGTCGACGTCTGCCTGGCGGCGACGACGACGCGGTGGCTGCCGGTGTACGCGCTGGGGGCGGCGCTGCTGGTCGGGGCGGGGGCGTGGGTGCGGACCAGGGAGCGGCGGGCGGCGCCCGGGGCCGGTTGAGCCGGCCCCCGGCAGCGGGGAGCGCGCGCCGGTCGGCCTCCTGGTGCAGGGACCGGTCCTGTACGGATGAACCCGTCCCGTCGCCCGCGCCGTTATCCCGTGCGGGGGGAGTGCCGTTCGCGCTCCCCTCCCCCTGCGCGATCGTCTGGAGACCTGATGGGCCGCTATGTCATCCGTCGGCTGCTGCAGGCGCTCCCGGTGCTGGTCGGTGCGACGTTCCTGATCTACGCCGTGGTCTTCGCGCTGCCCGGGGACCCGGTGCAGGCGCTGGCCGGCGACAGGCGCGCCAATCCGCTCGTGGCGGAGATGATCCGCCAGAAGTACCACCTGAACGACCCGTTCCTCCTGCAGTACTGGTACTACGTCTCGGGTGTCCTCCAGGGCGACCTGGGTGAGAGCCTGACCGGCCGCCCGGTCGGCGACATGATCGGCGAGGCCTTCCCCTACACCGTGAACCTCTCCCTGGTGGCCTTCGCCATCGAGACGGTGGCCGGTGTGCTGGCGGGTGTCATGGCGGCCCTGCGCAGGGGCGGGTTCCTGGACCAGCTGCTGCTGGTCAGCACCCTGATGGTGATCTCGATCCCGGTCTTCGTCACCGGCTTCGTCCTCCAGTTGCTGCTGGGCGTGAAGCTGAAGACGGACTACGGCTTCGACTTCTTCCCGGTCTCGTTCAACGAGGAGGACGGGCTGCGGGCGTACCTGCTGCCCGCGTTCGTGCTGGCGTCCGCCTCGCTGGCCTACGCGGCGCGGCTGACCCGGACCAGCCTGATGGAGACCCTGCGTGCGGACTACGTCCGCACCGCGGTCGCCAAGGGCCTGAAGCGCCGTCGGGTGATCGCCCGCCACGCCCTGCGCAACGCGCTGATCCCGATCGTCACCTTCCTCGGTACCGACCTCGGCGGCCTGATGGGCGGCGCGGTCATCACCGAGAGCATCTTCAACGTGCATGGCATCGGCGGTCTGCTGGCCCGCGCCGTGTACCAGAAGCAGGGCACGACCATCATCGGCGTGGTGACGCTGCTGGTGCTGGTCTACCTGGTCACCAACCTGGTCGTGGACGTGCTGTACGCCGTGCTCGACCCCCGGATCCGCTACGAGTGAGCGGAGCCGCCGGCCCGGGCCGGGCGCGGTGGCGGCGGCGCCGGGCGTGCCGGGCGCAGTTCGGCGTAGACCGACCAGGCGACCGAGGCGGCGGGGACGGCGACCACGGCGCCGATCACCCCGGCCGCGATGCTGCCGGCGAGGACGGCGACCGCGACCACCACGGGGTGCAGGCTGACGGCCCGGCTCATCACCAGGGGGTGGAGCAGGTGGCCCTCGATCTGGCCGATCACCACGATCAGCAGCAGCACCACGATGGCGGTCACCGGGCCGCGGGCGGCCAGGGCCACGAGGGAGGCGACCAGCATCGCGACCGGTGAGCCGACCAGGGGGACGAAGGAGGCGAGGAACTCCAGCACGGTCAGCGGCAGGGCGAGCGGCACGCCGAGGAGGAACAGGGCGATGCCGACCATGATCGCGTTGCTGGCGGCGACGATGAAGATGCCCCGGGTGTAGCCGGCGAAGGTCCGCCAGGCCGCCCGGCCGCCCCGGTCGAGGTGGTCGGCGGCGGCGGGCGGCAGCTGGGCGGCGGTCCACCGCCACATCCGCTCCCCGGAGTGCAGGAAGAACACCGACATGAAGAGGGCGAGCGCGGCGCCCGTGGCCACCTCGAACACCCGGTGGGCGCCGCTGACGGCCGTGCTGATCAGGGTGGAGCGGTGCTTGGCGGCGAAGTCGGAGATCTTGTGCTGGAGGTCGTCGAAGACGGAGGGGTCCAGGCGCAGGGGCGGCCTCTGCAGGACCCGTTCCAGCCGGTCCAGGCCGCCCTGGAACTCCTTGGTCAGGCGGTCCACGTCGTCCGCGACGCTCTCGCCGATCAGGGTGAGCAGCCCGGCCGGTACCAGGATCGCCACGGCCAGGCCGATCAGCACCGCGAGCGGGCGCGGGACGGCGCGGGCGGCCAGGTCGACCACGGGCCGGATCACCGAGGTGATCACCAGGGCGAGGAAGGCGGACAGCGTGATCAGGTGGAACCGCCCGAGCACCGTCAGCACCAGGTAGGCGGCCACCGCGACGACGAGCAGCCGCCAGGCGTAGTCGGACAGGCGGCGCAGTGCCGGGCCCGCGCCGGCGGGGGTCGCGGGGCCGGGCCGGCGGGGTCGGGGCGGCCTCACCGGCATGCCGTGCCGCCGCAGGGGGTCGGGCCGCCCGGGGTCGGGGGCCTGGTGCGGGGCCGGGGGCTGCTGGGGTGCGAAGGCGACATGAACCCTGGATAGCGGGTGGAGCGCCGTGCGGGGTGTTCCCGCGCCGACGGGCACCCGCCGCGCGGTCGATCCTTCACCCGGTTCCGGGGCGGGTGCGCGGGGTCAGGGGCGGTCGCCGACCCGTAGGTGGGTGGCGAGCTGGCGGCGGCCGCCGGTGAGGGCCTCGACGAGGACGGTGAGGGTGGTCAGCGCGGCGAGGACGGCCGCCGGCAGCAGGAGCGGGGCGGGGGCGGGGCGCAGGCTGGTCGGGACGGGGGCTCCGACCAGGGTGGACAGGTCGACGGCCGGTCCGAGCAGGGTGACGGCGGCCAGTGCGGCGAGGGTGCCGCCGACCGCGGCCGTGAGGGTCTGCGGCAGTGTCTCGGCGAGGATGAGCGCCAGTCCCTGGCGGGGCCGCAGGCCCATGGTGCGCAGTCGGGCGAGGACGGCGGCCCGGTCGGGGGCGGCGCGCAGCAGGGTGAGCAGGACGGCGAGCAGGGTGAGCGCCGCGGCGGCGGTGACGGCGTGCCGGAAGAGGCGGCCTGCGGCGTCCTGGAGCGGGTCCTTGGCGAGGTCGGCGGCGACGGAGGCGCTGGTGCGGGTGACGTAGCCGCTGCGCAGGGCTTCGGGGTCGTTGCCGACCACGGCGACGGAGGCGGTCGGGCCGGCGGACGGGGCGCCGGGGTCGGAGAGGATCGAGGGCGGCAGTTGGCGGACGAGTCCGGCGAGGGCCGGCTCGTCGATGTGGCCGACGGCGAACCAGTGGGTGGCCCGGTCGAGTTCGGGCAGCGCGGCGGTGGCGGCGGGGGTGGGCAGGACGACGAAGGGGCGGGTGGCGCCGGGCAGGGCGGGGGTGGCGTCGAGGGCGCCGGCGCTGGTGGCGAGGACCTCGCCGCCGCTGGGCAGCCGGAGCCGGTGGCCGCCGGGGCCGAGGTGGCGTGCGAGGTCGCTGCTGAACAGGGCGGGGACGGTGGGCGTTGCGGTGGGCGGGGTGGCGAGCGCGGCCGGGTCGAAGGCGCCCGCGCCGACGGTCCGGGCGATCCGTGCGTACGCCTGCGGTTCGGCGACGACCAGGGTGACCTGGGTGGCGTGCGGGTCGACTCCGGTGCCGACGCCCGGGAAGCCTTCGAGCAGGAACGCCTCGCTCTCCAGCCGGGCGGCGGTGGCGGCGGTGACTCCGGGCAGGGCGGCGGCGGCCGGGCCGAAGCCGGGGGGCAGGGTGAGGCCGGTGGGCGCGGCGACGGAGGCGTCCGCGCCGACGGTGAGCCGGGCGGCCCGCTGGCGGGCGAGGTCGACGCCGCCCAGCACGCTCGTGCCGAAGCCGGCGGTGGTGACGGCGAGGACCAGGGCGAGCAGGGGCAGTGCGGAGGGGCGGGGGCGGCCGTCGCTGCCGCGGGCGGCGCGGGCCAGGCCGAGGAAGCCCACCACTCCGGGGGTGCGGACGGCCGTGCGGGCCAGTGCGCCGGCGAGGAGGGGCAGGGTTCGTGCGAGCAGCAGTGCCGCGGTGAGGGCGATCAGCAGGGGTGCGGCGACGAGCAGCAGGTCGGGGTTGTCGCCGGGGGGTGCGGCGCCGCGGCGCCGGACGCCGGCCACGGCGGCGGCGGTGAGGGCGAGGACGGCGAGTTCGGCGGTCAGGCGGCCGCGCCGGGCGGCTTTGCCGCGGTGCTGTCGGGCCGGCGGCAGTGCGGCCCGGACGGGGGCGGTGAGCAGCGCGAGGAGGGTGGTGAGCAGGGCGGCGGTGGCGGCGGCGCTCCAGCGGGGGGTGGGCAGCAGCCACAGCGCCAGCGCGGTGGCGGCCGCGGCGGCGGGGAGCACGCCCGCCGCGCCTTCGCCGAGCAGGCGCAGCAGGAGGCCGGGGCCGGAGCCGCCGCGGGCGCGCAGCAGGCGCAGTTCGGCGCCGCGTCGTTCGATGGTGAGGGCGGTGGCCAGGGCGAGGACGACGCCGGCGATCCCGGCGACGGCCGCCGGTCCGATCAGGGCCAGTGGGGCGACGGCGGCCTGGCGCTGGGCGGCCTGGCGCAGGTGGCCGGGCAGCCGGGAGGTGGTCGACAGGCTGGGGCGGTCGATGGCGGCCATCAGCCGGGTTGCGGTGGGGCCGGTGAGGTAGGAGGCGAGGTCCCGTTGGGCCGCGGGCAGCCGGTCGGTGCGCAGGGCGCCGGTGTCGACGGGCAGCCGCCAGAAGTCGCGCACCTGGCGGCCCCAGGTGGCGAGGGCGGGCAGGTTGTCGCCGCCGACGACCCCGGCGGTGTGCCAGTGCCGGGCGTTCGGCTCGCTGGGGGAACGCACCAGGCAGGCCCGGCCGGTGCAGGGCAGGTCGGACCAGTACGGGTCGGCCTGGTCGGTGACGGTGTAGAAGCCCGTCACCCGGACCTTCTTCGGCGGGGCGGAGTCGTCGTCGAGGACGGCGTCGAGGCGGATGCCCATGGCCTCGGCCGCGGCGAGGCTGACGGCGATGGGGATCGGGTCGCCGGGGGCGGTGGTACCGCTCGGCCAGCTGCCGGCGGCCAGGGTGGTGTGGTCGGTGAGGCCGTGCAGGTAGAGCAGTTGCAGGGTGGGTGCGCTCTTGCCGTCCGGGCGGTCCAGGCCGGGGGTGGTGAGGGCGCGCAGTTGGACGCCCCGGGCGCCGAACACCGGTCCGGAGGGGACCACGGAGAAGCCCTCGCCGGTGCGGGCGAGGAGTTGGCCGGCCACCTTCTCCAGGTCGGCGACGGTTTCGGCGCCGCCGTCGAGGGGGGCGGCGGTGCTGAGCAGGCTGGTC
Organism: Kitasatospora sp. NPDC052868; assembly: GCF_044547105.1. Taxonomy (NCBI): domain Bacteria; kingdom Bacillati; phylum Actinomycetota; class Actinomycetes; order Kitasatosporales; family Streptomycetaceae; genus Kitasatospora; species Kitasatospora sp. NPDC052868. Next base: position 193,478 of record NZ_JBITZW010000009.1, read on the forward strand.
TCCAGCGGGCCGCGGTCGTGGAGGAAGTCGCGGAGCGCGGCGTCGGCGCCGCGGTCCAGGGCCAGTGGGAAGGCGGCGGCGAGGAACACCAGGACGAAGGCGAGGGCGGCGGTGAGCAGCGCGGCCGAGGGTGCCGTGCGCAGCCTGGTGCGCACCCAGGGAGCGGGGCGGTGGTCGCCGGTGGTCGCGGCGGGGGCCGTGCCGGCGGGGCGGGTCGGGCGGGTGCGGCGGCGGGCGGGGGCGGTCACATGGTCCTCCGTCGGGTGGGACGGCGGTCACCGACGTTCCGTCACGGGATAGCGGACGATGCTGTCAGAAGTGGTGCCCGTGGGGGAAGGGACCTGTGCGAAGTGTGTGCCGAAAGGGCAGATCCGGTGCGGCCGTCGGGGCAGCGGTCCGCCGGGGTCCGGGTTCGTGTGCAACGTTTCGCCCCGCCCGGCACGTCTCCATGGTGTCGGGGCGGTGGGGCGGGAGGAGCGTACCGAATTCCTTGCGAGTGGCTGTCGAATTCCTTGCGGGCGGCCGTCGAATTCCTTCCCCGCGATGATTCGGTACGCATGCGAATGGATGTCCCGGAAATCCCGCTGCTTTTGTCACAGGTTTGTGACACCCTTGCGGAGCACGGTGGTTCGATCGCGGGAGGTGGGCGGCTAGTGTTCCGGCATGGCATCGAACCTCCCCCCGATATGGAATTCATCCGATAGCGCTCCCCTTCCTCCGCCGCGCAATTCGCCGCTTCGGCTGGCCCGCTACGGTGCGACGTTCCTGGGGGTGAGCGTGGTGTCGGGTGCGCTGCTCGCCGGTATGGCCCTGCCCGCCGCCGGGGCGCTCGGGCTGACCGCGAAGAACACGGCGGAGGGCTTCGACGACATCCCCGACGACTTCAAGACCCCGCCGCTCACCCAGGCCACCCAGATCTTCGACGCCAGGGGCGGACTGATCGCCAAGGTGTACGAGCGCGACCGCACGGTGGTCACCGCCGACCAGATGTCCCCCCTGATGCGCCAGGCGCAGGTGGACATCGAGGACGCGCGCTTCTACGAGCACGGCGCCGTCGACCTCAAGGGCGTCCTCCGCGCGCTGAGCAAGAACGCCGAGAGCGGCACCGCCTCCCAGGGCGCCTCGACGCTGACCCAGCAGTACGTGAAGAACGTCAACGTCGAGAAGGCCGGCGACGACCAGGCCGCCGTCCACGAGGCGCAGCGCAAGACCCTGGGCCGCAAGATCCAGGAGCTGAAGGTCGCGATCAAGCTGGAGGAGGAGCTGACCAAGGACCAGATCCTCACCAACTACCTGAACATCACGTACTACGGGAACGGCGCCTACGGCGTGGAGGCCGCCTCGCAGCGCTACTTCGGCAAGAGCAACAGGGACCTGACGGTCGCCGAGGCGGCGACCCTGGCCGGGCTGGTGCAGAACCCGTCGGCCTACGACCCGCGGCTGCACCCGCAGGCCGCGCAGAACCGCCGCGACGTGGTGGTCGACAAGATGCTGGAGAACCGGCACATCACCGCGGAGCAGGCGAGGGAGGCGAAGGCCGCCCCGCTGGGCCTGAGGTTCAAGGAGCCGCAGAACGGCTGCATCACCGCCGGCGCCGGGATGGGCTTCTTCTGCGACTACGTGCGCCACGTGGTCAAGCAGGACCCGGTGTTCGGCAAGACCGCCGCCGAGCGCAAGAGCTTCTGGGACCAGGGCGGCCTGAACATCTACACCACCCTCGACCCGGACAAGCAGGCCGCCGCCCAGAGCGCCGTGAGCGACAACGTGCGCGTCACCGACAGCGTCTCGGCCGCCGCGAGCATGGTCGAGCCGGGCAGCGGCAAGATCCTGGCGATGGCCCAGACCCGCCCGTACGGCCTGGACAAGGACAGGAACCAGACCGTCGTCAACCTCAACGTCGACGCGGCGATGGGCGGCGGCAACGGCTTCCAGCCCGGGTCGACGTTCAAGCCGGTCGTCGCGGCCGCGGCGCTGGAGGCGGGCCTGTTGCCGACCCAGGAGTACTCCTCCCCGAACAGGCTCGAGTACCCGACGATGAAGACCTGCGCGGGGACGTGGAAGAACGACTCCCGGCCCAAGGCCGTGGTGCCGAACGAATCCGCGAGCGAGAAGGGCCCCTACCAGCTGAAGAAGGCGATGGCGCTCTCGGTCAACACCTACTTCGTGCAGATGGAGCAGGAGATCGGGCTCTGCCCGGTCAAGCAGATGGCCAACAAGCTCGGCATCACCGCCCGGGCCAGCGGCAAGCCCCTGGAGGAGGTCCCGGCGATGGCCCTGGGCGTCGAGGAGGTGAGCCCGCTGACCATGGCCGACGTGTACGCGACCTTCGCCGCCGAGGGCAAGCACTGCGACCCGGTCGCCATCACCAGGATCACCACGGTGGACGGCAAGGACGTCCCCGCCCCGGCCGGCCGGTGCGACCAGGTGTTCTCCGACACGACGGCGCAGGCGATCAACACCATCCTGAACGGGGTGACCGCGGACGGCACCGGCATGGCGCTCAACCTGGAGGGCAACCGGCAGATCGCCGGCAAGACCGGGACCTCGGACCAGAAGAAGGCCGCCTGGTTCAACGGCTACACCCCCCAGCTCGCCACCGCCGTCTGGCTCGGCGGCCCGAACGGCGGCGTCGAGATGCGCAACATCACCATCAACGGGAAGTACCGCACCGAGGTGTTCGGCGCCGACGGCCCCGGCCCGATCTGGCAGGCCGCCATGAACCGGGCCCTGCGCGGCGCGCCCAAGCAGCCCCTGAAGATGGCCGACATCCCCGACCCGGCGCCCGCGCCCGACCCGGGCCCCACCGGGACCGCGACCGGGACCGCTCCCGGCATCGCGCCGGCCGCCCCGCCCGCCGCACAGCGCTGACCGTCGCGGAGGCGGGCTCCGGGACGGCCGGGCGGGGCCCCGTACCCTCCCGCCCGCCCGGCCCGGCGCCCCGTCAGGCCTGGTCAGGTCTCGTCAGGTCTGGCCAGGCCCGGTCAGCCCTTGGTGGCCGCGTAGGCGGCCTCGGTGGCGAAGCCCCAGCCGGGGGCGGCGTCCCAGGGGATGTCCATGGCGTCGTCGGTGGCGTAGACGTAGCCGGCGCCGCGGGTGAAGGCGGTGTCCAGGGCGGTGCGCATGGCGGCCGCGTCCGGGGTGTCGTACACCAGGTGCCAGAACGCCGTGCCGCTCGGGTCCAGGGCGGCGCCGGAGTAGTAGCCGGCGGCGGGGTTGAAGACGTTGCCGCCCAGCCAGCCCGCGGCGTAGTCGGCGTAGGGGCCCTCGAAGGTCACGAAGACGTCGGCCGTGCGGTGGCCGGGCTCCAGGTAGCAGTCCGCGACGGCGGTGCCCGGGTTGTCCACGACCAGGTCCTGAGCCTGCGGCGATATCGCGTAGACGGTCTCCTGGACGTAGGCGCGCAGCGCCGCGTAGTAGTCCCGGGTGGCGTTGGCCGCCCCGCAGTCCCGTTCGGACTGGTCGAAGAAGATGCCGTCGACGTGCAGGCGGTGGTCGGCGGTCTTCAGGTAGTTGTCCACGGTGGCCCGGACCACGGCCTGCGGCAGCGTGCCGTGGGCGGTGTCGACGTAGCCCAGCACCCGGGTGCGGCCGCCGTGCGCGGTGGTGCCGGTGCGCAGGGCGTCGGCCTGCGCCTGCCAGGCGGCGTCGAACGGGGCGTAGCCGTTGTAGGGGTTGAGGATGACGATCGAGGGCGCGGGGCGGGTGGTCGGCAGGGCGGCCAGCATGGGGTCGCCGGGCAGCACGTAGGCCGGGACGGCGACCTCCAGGCCCCGCGGTCTTTCGGCGGCCGCCGCGGCACCGCCGCCGGGGGCCGCCACCGCGGTGGCGGCCAGCGCCGCGCCGGCCAGGAGTGCGGGCAGGGTCTTGGTGAACGAACGCATCGTGTCCCTTGATCGGAGAGGTGACAGTCGGGTGATGGAGTCGAGGGGCGACGTCCCCCGCGGTGTCCGGGCGCGGCCATCCCCGCCCCCGGCGTCCCCCCGCGCCCGGCCCGGGCGGGCCGAACGCCCCCATTCCTACCGCCCGCCCCTCACCCGGGTGGCCAACTTCGTTAGAACACAAGGAACTTCGTGGAAGCACCACCGCCCCGCGACCGGGCGTACTTCACCGCCCAGTACTCCGGTGCCCTGGTGGCGGCCGGTGAGCCGGACGAGGCCGCCTCGACCGCGCTGGAGGCCCTGGCGCTCGCCGCGGGCGCCCGCTTCGGGCAGGTGCTCGCCGAGCTTCGTCGCACCGCCGACGATCTCGTGCCGTACGCCGGGCGTCCGGGCGTGCGGGAGTTCCGGCAGCGCCTCGGCGAACCGGTGGTGGCCTAACCGAGGAAGGCGCTCACCTTCGCGATGACCTCGCGCTGCCACGCCTGCGACTTCGGGTGCAGGTACTGCGGGTCGTCGTGGACGGCGAAGCCGTGCTGAGCGCCGGCGAGCTCCAGCAGTTCCACCGGACCGCCGAACATCGGCCGGTGCCGGCGGGACGACTCGACCGGCACGAAGGTGTCCGCGGTGCCGTGCACCATCAGCACCGGCGCCCGCACCCCGGCCAGGATCGCCGGAGTGTCCAGGTGGAAGACCTCGTTCAGCAGGGACCGGTTCAGCTCGAACGGCGACTTCTCGGTGAAGCCCTGCGCGTTCAGCCGCACCGCCATGTCCTTGGACAGGTAGTCGTCCGACCAGCCCGGCCGGGAGGTGACGTACCGCTCCTTGTAGTCCAGCCGAGGGTTCAGCAGCACCAGCCTGTCGACGTCGCCCGGCCGGTGGGCGGCGTGCAGCGCGGCGGCGCCGCCCGAGAACGAGGCGGCGATCACGTGCACCGGACCGGGCCTGCCGGTATGTGCGCGCAGGTGGTCGCCGGCCGCGCGGATGTCGTTGGTCACCGACGCGATCGTCAGCTCCGACTCGCGCCCGCCACTGGCCCCGTGCGCCCGCAGGTCGAATCGCAGACTGGTCACCCCGGAGGCTGCCAGCGCGGCGGCCAGGCGCGTGAAGAAGCCGCCCTCCTCCCGGGTCACCCCCGACCCGTGGACCAGCACCGCCGTCCCGACCGGCGCCTCCGCCGAGCAGACCGTACCGAACAGCGCGGTACCGTCCAGGGACTGAAACGCCGTCTCGTGATCGACCATGAGCAGATCGTAGCCACTCGACCCGACCGCCCGGGACCGGGGTCAGCCGCCGGGGTGGGGGGCTGCGGCCGGCGGGGGCGGGTACGGGCCGGCCGGGGCGTTCGCGGCGAGGTGGGTGCGGGTGGCGGCGAGGGCGGCGGCGGCGGTGCGCAGGTGGTGGGCGATCAGCGGCAGCAGGCTCGGGGCGATCGCGCGGGCGGTGTGGCGTCTCGCGGCGTCGAGCGGGGCGGTGGCCTCTTCGAGGAGGTCCGCGGTGCGCTCGCCGAGGCCGCTGGAGCGGGTCTCCCCGATGGTGCGCCGCAGGAGGATCAACGCGTCCTCGGCGTCCGGCGGGCCGTCGGGGAACTCATGCCCCCACCAGGTCAGTTCGTACTCGACGGCGCGGGCGTGCCGGTCGCAGCGGCCGGCCCAGAAAACGGTCGACGCCGACGGAGGTGACGGTCGCGGGTTCTCACTCTGCACGCACAGATCATGTCTCACCTGCGGCCGGTCCGTGGCCGGTTCGGGAATCCGGCGGGACGGAATCCGGCGGGTCAGCGCTGGACGGTGACGGCCTCGACCCTGCTGAAGTCGGCGGCGGCCAGGTCCTCGTCGCGGATCACGTAGTAGAGCGGGCAGCCGGTGAAGTCCGGGCGGCCCGCGTCGAGCAGGATCCGCTCCGGGCCGCGGCCGCCCGGCGCCACCACGTACTGGTCCGTCTCCCGGTCGGGGCCCAGCAGCACCATGTACGCGCGGTGCTGCGGGGCGGTGTCCAACGCGGCCCGGTCCAGCGCGGCCAGCCGGTCCGCGGCCTCCTGCGGGAGCTCGACGAGCGGATCGTCGTGGAACCGCCCGACCTGCGCCACCATGGCCTTGCCGGCGGCGTACAGCGGGGCCGGCGGGCCGGTGAACTCCCATGGCGGGGCGCCCCAGCCGGCGTCGGGGTCGGCGAACAGCGGGTCCGAGGCCACCGGGTGGGGCGCGGTGTCGGCGGCCGAGTGGTCCGGGAAGTAGAGGACGTGCACCGGGTCGCGGCCGCCGAAGCCCTCGTCGCCGAGGAAGAAGAAGTAGAGCAGTCCGCGCGGCGGCAGCAGCCCGTTGGCGTCCTCGCCGCGGACCTCCGCCAGGTCGATCTGGGCGACGAAGCAGTCCGCCGGCGCGTCCGGGTCGGCGCCCGTGCTCGGCCACGCGAAGCCGGGCGGGACGTCCGGCACGCCGCCGCACCGGGAGAACGGCTCCGGCCCCTCGAAGCCGGCCGGCCGCGGCCCCAGCGCGATCCCGTGCTCGGCCACCCCCGTCAACTCCGCCTGCCACGGCGCGAGTCCGGCCTCGCCGATCAGCCGCCGCAGCATCCGCTCACCGTCGGCGGTCACAGGGTTGGGGCGCATCATGGCGCCACTCTACGAAACCCCCGCCCCCGAAGCCGGGGGCGGGGGCCGGGCGGGCTGTGCGGGCTACGCCCCGGCCGAGGCGGCGTGGCGGGCGCGGGCGATCGGGGGGTAGCGGACCGTGAAGAGGACGGGGAGGGCGAACGCGGCGACGGTGAGCAGGGTCCGGGCGTCGCCCGCGTCCGGCTCGTAGTGGCGCAGCAGTGCGCCGCCGATGCCGGAGAGGGTGAACGCGGTGGCCCACACGGTGGTGATGACGCGGTTGATCCGCAGGAACAGCGGGCTGTTCCAGAGGTGTTCGGGCGCCTGGGTGCGGGCGATGCCGAGGGTGAAGGGGCGGCCGAGTGCGAGGGAGCCCCAGGCGGTGGCCGCCAGCCAGAGCGAGGAGAGCGGCGGGCCGTAGTGGGCGACGGTGCTGGAGTGGGGGGCGGCGAACGCGGCGGCGGTGTAGCCGGCGAGGAACAGGACGGCGCTGGCCTCGATCACCTGGGCGTCCCAGGCGCGGCCCGCGCGGCGCTGGGTCGCGACGAGGGCGACGGCCAGCAGGAGGCCGGTGAGCGCGGCCCAGCGGATGTCGACGGTGCCGGTGAGCAGGGCGACGGCGATCCACGGGACGAAGCTGCGGATGTGGCCCATGGCGATGGTTCCCCCTGTGCTGGTGCGGTCCGCGTCGGTCGGCGGCGACCTGTGCCGGCGCGGGTCCGCGTCGGTCGGCGCCGCGGGCGGTCCCTCCGCCCGGCGCGTCGTTGCCAGCATGCCGAGCGCCCGTGTGCAGGCGGAACCGGGAGATGGTGCAACACTCCTTGCAGGAAACTGCACGGTGGTGAGGGGGGCGGCGATGAGTCTTCAGAGCCTGGGGCTGACGTACGACCAGGAGCGCGTCTACCGCTACCTGCTGCGTACCCGGCACACCGATCCCGACACCGCCGGGGCGGAGCTGGGCCTGCCGGGCCTGCGTGCGGTCCTCGCCGAGCTGCAGGCCCTGGGGGTGGTCGACGCGCGGATGACCGCGCTGGCGCCCGCGGCCGCGGTGGACCTGCTGGTGCGCCGCCGGGTGGAGCACACCTCCCGTGAACTGGCCCGGTTGGACGCGGCCTTCGACGTGGTGCGGGAGCTGGCGGAGGAGTCGCGCCAGGGCCGGCCCGTCGAACTCGTCGAACGCATCCTGGACCCCGCCGAGGTCACCCACCGGATCCGTACGATGCCCGGCCGCTTCGAGATGATGAACGCCAAGCGCCTGCCGCGCGGCAGGACCCCGTGCCAGGGCGTGGAGGCCGACCGCTTCCGGCGCCAGCTCGCGGACGGGCTGGCCAACCGGACCCTCATCAGCACCGCGGCCCTCGACCGGCCCGAGCAGATGGCCTACGCCCGGTACTGGCACGCCCTGGGCGACGTGCACCGGGTGACGGCCGAGCCGTTCGGCCAACTGCTCATCGTCGACCGGCGGGTGGCCTTCGTGCGGATCGATCCGGACCGGCCGGATTCCGACACCCTGCAGATCGCCCAGCCCGGGATCGTGGCCGCGCTGGTCGACCTGTTCGAGCGGCAGTGGGCGCGTGCCACGGACATCGACCGGCTCGACCTCAGCGCCGTCGAGGCCGAGGTGCTGCGCACGCTCAGCGAGCACGGCAAGGACGAGACGGCGGCCCGCGAGCTGAACATCTCGGTGCGCAAGTACCGCTCCCATGTGGCCGATCTGCTGACCCGCCTGAACGCCGCGACCCGCTTCCAGGCCGCCCTGCGCGCCAAGGAGCGCGGCTGGCTGTGACCGCCGGGCCCCGGGCGGGGCGGCGCCCCCGGCTGTGACGATGTCGCGGCCCTGTCACCGGTTCGCTGGAGAGTCGGCGCAGGAGTGTGCCCCGGGGGCGGCCCACCGGAGAATCGGACGGGTCGGATGTGCGGACGTACGGGTGTACGGGTGTACGGGGAGAGGGGGGCGAGGTGGCGTTCGGGCCTTCCGTGCGGTGGACGGCGTTCCAGCGGCGCTGTGCCGCGGGCGTGGTGGTGGCGGTGGCGGTCCTGGCGGTCGCGGCCGCGCCGGTGGTGTGGGCGGGTTCGCAGGACGCGCCGGGTGACCGGGGCTGGTGGCCGGAGGTCTGCGGGATCGCGCTGCTGGCGGCCGTCGGCGCCTCGCTCCCGCTGCGCCGGGAGGTCTCCGGCGCCGGCTACGCCGTCTCCTGCCTGGCACTCGGGGTGCTCCTGGTCCTCGCCCTGGGCACGGTGTTCGCGACGGCCCAGGCCGACCACGCCATCCGGGACCGGCAGCACGAACCGCCCGGTGTGACGGCCACCGTGACGAACTGCCGCACGACGGGGCGCACGGTGAACGCCGAGGGCGGCGGCCACGCCACCTACGGCTGCGTCTACCACTGGAGCGCCGACGGCCGCGAGTTCAGCGAGGAGCGGCCGGTCGAGAAGGTGTATCCGGACGGGCACGAGACCAGGGTGTGGCTCGAGAGCGGGCGGATGATCACGGGCAGGCCGAGCGTCCTCGCGATCCCGCTGTGGATCGCCGCCGCGCTGGCCGGGCTGCTGGGCACGGTCCGGTTCGCGGTGGCCCTGGCCTGGAAGGCGCGCGAGGAGGGTCTGTTCGGCCAGGCGGCGGGGCGGGCGGGGCGGGCACGGGTGAGGGCGGGCGCCGGTCGCGGCGCCCGCCCCGGGTCCCGCAAGGGGGTCAGCTCCAGGGGTTGGCGGGCTGGTCGCTGATGGCGGTCCAGAAGCGGGTGTTGGCGGGCAGCGTGCCGTTGGCCCACAGGCCCCAGCCGGAGCCGTCGTGGAACTCGGCCATCCGGAAGCCGGCGCCGAAGGAGTCGGCGCACTTCTGGTCGGCAACCGCGCGGCTGGTGAGCTGGGATCCGGGCAGCGGCGCGGTGGCCTTCACCTCGCCGCCGGCCCAGCTGTGGAAGCCGCTGGTGGGGACGCCGGCGGGGGCGGGGCGGCCGTCCTGCCTGAGGCACAGCAGCGGCAGCACGGCGCTCGACGGGGTGTCACCGCTGTACGGGTTGCTGTTGGTGGCGTTGTCGTAGCCGACGTGCACCACGTTGTCGGCGCGCTGCTCCAGGGTGGCCCAGGTCATGCCGTTGTGCCGGCCCGGCGCGCCGAACAGGGCCTGGTAGGTGTCCGGGTAGACGTTCCACTGCTGGTACGGGCCGTTGTCGCAGCCGCGCATGACCAGCTTCCAACCGCCGAAGGTCCTCCGCGAGTTGTCCAGGCAGTTCGAGCTCGACACGTTCTTCAGCCGCAGCCCGACCAGGCCGTACAACGGCGCCTCCGCCTGGAAGGGGGTGACCTCCCACTGCTGGGTGGTCAGACCCGCCAGACACGAGCTGGTCTTCGGCAGGTCGTCGGACGTCAGGCAGATGTCCCCGTCGGCAGTGCGGGTGGTGATCGTGTACCGCTCGGGGTAGCCCGGGACGTTCCTGATCACCCACTTGCCCGGGGTGTCGGACGGGGCGCAGACGCGCATCTCCTGGAGCCCCGACCTCCCGTCCGGGCAGCGGTCGGAGTACTGGTTGAACAGGATCGTCTCCGGGGTGTCGGCGGACGCGGCGCCCGGCACCAGGGCCAGACCGGTCAGGGCGAGCGCGATCGCGAGGACGAGGCGCCTGAGGGATGAACGCAAGACTGCTCCAGGAGGTGTCGGCACAAGGGGAGGACCGCCCGCCGCTTGGGGCAGCCACTCGCGGCGGGCGATCACTCGCTAGTTTGTCCGCGTCCTGCCAGGATTCGGTATCCCAGCTTTCTGGGATGCCCGGCGTCCGCCCTTGCCACAGGCGGGAGTTCGAGGTCGGGGCCCCTAGCGGTCGAGCCGGCCGGCCTCGGTCCGTGCGCCGAGGTCCGCGGCCGCCCGGGCGACTCCCGTGACCGCGCTGTCGGCCGTGCGGCTCGGGCAGGCCAGGGAGCGGGAGCACTCCACGGCCTGGCCGAGCCGGAGGGCGAACAGGGCGACGGCGGCGGTGAGCGCCAGCAGCAGCGCGGCGGCGGACAGTGCGACAACGGTCTGGAGGTGCCTGGCAGTCAAGGGGTACTCCGTGCGGTCGGGGGCGAGGCGCACCTCGCCGTCTCTTTCGACATGGCGCCCGCCCGCCGCGGCGGCCCGCGGCCGGGGGGCCTGCGGGGACGCGCCCGCGCCGGGCCGCGGGAGGCCGGCCGGGCGCGGCGGGCACGGACCGGTCCGGCTGCCGCAGTTGACGGGCGGCCACGACCGCGAGCATAGGTCAATGATGAGAGTATGTCGATGGCTGATCTATTGATCCACCCGCAGAGGCCCCGCCCCCGCCGAAAGCGGGACAAGCCGCCGTCCGGGGCCGGTCCGGGCCCTGGCGTGATCCGACCGCGGCCCGGCGGGTGCGCATACGTCCTGCACAATGGCCCTTGTCATGACCGGGGTTGATCGGGCGCAGGGGGAATCGTGCAGGCGGGGGACCAGATCCTCGGGAGGTACCGGCTCGACGCACGGCTCGGCCGGGGCGGCATGGGCGAGGTGTGGAAGGGCCACGACGTCGGGCTGGAGCGCGGCGTCGCGGTGAAGGTGCTGCTGGAGTTCGACGCGGGGGACGAACTGCTCCAGCGGTTCCGGCGGGAGGCCTCGATCGGTGCGGGGCTCCAGCATCCGGGGATCACGGTGGTGCACGACTTCGGACGCCACGAGGACCGGCTGTTCATCGTCATGGAGCTGCTGGAGGGGCGGGACCTCGCGGCGGTCCTGGCCGGGGCGCCGGGCGGCCTGCCCGTCGCCGAGGCGGTCCCCCTCGCGCTCCAGGCCGCCGAGGCGCTGGCCGCCGCGCACGCCCGCCAGGTGGTCCACCGCGACCTGAAGCCGGGCAACCTGTTCCTGCTGGACGACGGCCGGTTGAAGATCTGCGACTTCGGGATCGCCCGCACCGCGGAGGCCACGACCGGGCTGACCATCACCGGCCGTCCGTTCGGCACCCCGCCCTACATGGCGCCCGAGCAGTGGCGCGGCGAGCAGGTCGACGGGCGGTGCGACCTGTACGCGCTGGGGTGCGTGCTGTACGCGCTGCTGACCGGCGCCCCGCCCTTCCCCGCCACCGAGCAGGCCTGGGCGCTGATGCGCCGCCACCTGGACGAGGTGCCGGCACCGCTGCGCTCGGTGCGCGCCGACGTCCCGGTCGAACTCGACCGGCTGGTGGCCTCGTTGCTGGCCAAGGACCCGGCCGAGCGGCCGGACACCCCGGACGTGGTGCGCCGGCTGCGCGGGCTCCGGCAGCCCGCCGCCCACCCGGCCGCCCCCACCCTCGACCTGGGCACCGCCCCGGCGCCCGCACCGGCTGCGGCGGCCGTGGTGCCGATCGACCGCGCGCCGACCGCGGCCGCCACCGCGTTCGCGCCGGGCGCCGCACCGACCGACCCGGCGGCCGACCCGTCGGCCGCCCGGCGCGGCCCGAGCCGGCGCGCCCTGCTCCTCGGCGGCCTCACCGCGCTGGCGGCCTCGGGCGGGACCTTCCTGGCGCTGCGGCCCACCGGTGGCTCCGGCGGATCCGGCGGCGCCGCCAAGGGCCCCCGGGTGGGGTTCGTCCTCGACCCGGGATCCGGCACCCGGGTGGACGCGCTGGCGTTCGGCCCCGACGGCAGGACCGTCGCCGGCGGCTGCCACGACGGCGCCATCCGGGTGTGGGACCTCACCACCCGGACCACCACCACCGTCCTCAGCGGCAGCATCGGCTCGGTGGCCTCGGTGGCGTTCAGCCCCGACGGGAGGAGCCTGGTCAGCTGCGCCTCCGAGAGCGCCGTCCGGCTGTGGGACCTCGCCTCCGGGGCCGGTACCGGCACGCTGCTCGGCCAGCACGAATCGGCCGTGTCCGCGGTGGCGTTCAGCCCGGACGGGAGGAGCGTCGCCAGCGGCGACCGGGCGGTCCGGCTCTGGGACCTCGCGAGCGGATCCGTCACCGCCGTCTTCACCGGCCACACCGACTACGTGAGCTCGGTGGCGTTCAGCCCCGACGGGAAGACCCTGGCCAGCGGCAGCGGCGACACGACGGTCCGGCTGTGGGACATCCCCACCCGGACCGCCACCGCCACCCTGAGGTGCACCGACATCGTGAACGCGGTGGCGTTCAGCCCCGACGGGAAGACCCTGGCCGGCGCCGGCTGGGACAACTCGGTCCGGCTGTGGGACGTCGCGACCCGGACCGCCGCCGGCACCCTGGAGAACGGCGGCGGCAACGTGTTCGAGGTGGCGTTCAGCCGGGACGGCGGCACCGTTGCCGGCCTCCTCGGCAACGGCGAGGTCCAGGTGTGGGACACCGCCACCCGGGGTGCCACCCACGCGCTCTCCCCCGCCGCCAACGCCGAGAACGGCTCGATGGCACTCAGCCCCGACGGGAGGACCCTCGTCACCAGCGGCGGCAGCGAGGGCGCCCTACGGGTGTGGCAACTGCCCCCGGGCCCGCAGTCGACCGCCACACCGCAGGCGGGGGCCTGAGGGCGGGCCCTACGGCCGCTCGAAGTACTGCAGGACGCCGCCGACCGAGAAGCACAGCGCGCCGGCGAAGGTCCCCCAGTTGGCGATGCCGGTGCTGACCAGGTCGCCGGTCTTCGGGCGGGTGAAGGCGGCCAGCGCGGAGACCAGGAACAGCACGGACCCGAACTGGTTGACCGCGACGACCCACCAGCCGAGGCTGCGCGAGCGCCAGCACGGGCGGCCGTGGCAGACCTCGACCAGCGCGAGGTGCCCCGAGACCAGGAACAGCGCGCAGCCCACCATGTCGGGGGCCCAGATCAGCCGGTCGACCTGCTGGGCCGAGAGCCCCTGGAGGAACGAGTCGAACAGGTTGACACCGAACACGAGCGTCCCGGCGAACAGGACGAAGGTGCTCAGCCAGTCGATCCGCCCGGGCTCGTAGCTCCACCACCGCCAGCCGCCCGTGACCAGCGAGTCCGCCGTGCCGGAGCGGCGCGGGGCGTTGACCGCCTGGAGCAGCGAGGCGTAGCCGCCGGTGTTGAAGAACAGGCCGCCGGCGAAGTAGACCGAGGCGATCGCGGTGGGGCCCGCCGAGCCGGCCTCGGCGAGGGCGGAGCCGAGGGCGAACAGGGCGCCGCCGATCGTGAAGGCGACGGCGGCGACGGTGTTGAGGACGCGCAGGCGGTGCAGTGCCCGGTCGTCGGCGCTGCGCGGCGGGCCCTCCGCCCCCGTCTCGGCGCGGACCCTGAGCGCGCCGCGCTTGCGGGCCAGCCGGGACTCCCAGACGGCCGAGCCGCCCTCGGCCAGCCGCCAGGTGAGGCGGGTGGTGAACGGTCCGGCGCCTTCGGCGCGCTCGTCGGGGCGAACCATGAGGTGAGCCTAGGCCCTGTCCGGTCGATCTTGGCGGATCAGCGCGGTGCGGTGGTGGCGCCGGGCCGGGTCAGGCCAGCACGTTGACGGCCCGGGCGACGACCAGGCCCAGGATGAGCAGGGAGATGATGGACTGGGCGGCCATCGCGATCTTGGCCCAGGGTGCCAGCGGCATGACGTCGGTGGGGCTGAAGGCGGTGGAGTTGGTGAGCCCGAGGTAGAGGTAGTCGATGTACCGGGGCCGCCAGTGCGGGGGGCTCAGCTCGGGGGTGAGCTGCTGGGGGAAGGCGAGGGCGGGGGCGGCGGGCATCCGGTGGGCGCGGACGGCCGGTCCCCCGCTGTCGAGTTCGAAGTAGAGCAGGGAGAAGGCCAGCACCGTGTTGCCCCAGACGCCGCCGCCGGCGCGCAGCAGTGCGGCGGCCGAGGCGGTCTCACTCCCGCCGTGGACGAGGTCGTCGACCAGTTGGGCGGTCGACCAGGCGGCGCTGAGGACGAGTACGCCGACCAGGGCGATCGACAGGGCGCGCAGGGCGGTCGAGCGGCGGTCGATGCGTCCCGGGTCGCCGGCGATCAGCGCCACCAGGAGCAGTCCCTCGACGAGGGGGACCACCCAGCGGGGTGCCAGTCGCAGGTCGTCGGGCAGCAGCACGGTCAGCACCATCGCGGTGCCGACCGCGGTGGCCATCGGCCAGCGGGCCTCGCCGGGGACCGGCTGGTGTCCCGGTCCGGGGTCGTCCGCCGTGCGGGGGTCGGTGGGGCGGTGTCCTGTCATGGTGGGTGGGCTTCTTCGGGTCGCCGGGTGGTGGGGGCGGTGGCCTCGCCGGGCTCGGGCCGGGCGGCGGGGCGGGGCGCGCCGGGATGAGGCGCAGCGGGGCGGGCTGCGAGCGTAACCCGGTGGTGGGCGGCTCCCCGGGTGGCCGGGCCCGGCGGGTGGGCGCGTGTCCTCCCGGCGGCCGCAGGGGGGTGGGAGGGGGCTCGGCGGCCCTCGGCCGGACTCCGAGATACTTGCTTGCGCCGACTACCTGTATTCGCGGTTAATTGCACATGTGAGCTATCCTGGAGTCGTAGTCGCCCGGGACGGAGGAACCACCCCATGACCGCTACGGACCCCGCCCTCACCGCCCTCGCCCAGGGCTGGTGCGCGCTCTCGCTGCTGCACGACAGGATCGAGACCCGTGTCGAGCGGGCCCTGCAGGCCGGGCACGACCTGAGCGTGCGCGAGTACTCGCTGCTCGACGTCCTCAGCCGCCAGCACGACGGCGAGGGCGGCCACCTGCAGATGAAGCAGGTCGCCGACGCCGTCGTGCTCAGCCACAGCGCCACCACCCGTCTGGTCACCCGCCTCGAGGACCGCGGGCTCCTGGCGCGCTACCTGTGCCCCACCGACCGCCGGGGCATCTACACCAACGTCTCCGCGGACGGCCTGAAGCTGCTGGAGGAGGCCCGCCCCACCAACGAGGCCGCGCTGCGCGAGGCGCTGGAGGCGGCGGACCTCGACCCCCGGCTGCGGCCCCTGGTCGCGACCGTCAGGGCGGCCGGCGCCCCGGCATGACGGGCGCGGCGCGGCCCTGACCGACCGTCCGCTCCCCCACCTGTACACATCCTCACGACAAGGAACGTCTCCCATGGCATCCGCCCCCACCGTCAAGCTCAACAACGGCGTCGAGATCCCCCAGCTCGGCTTCGGCGTCTTCCGGATCCCCGACGACGAGACCGCCGCCGCGGTGGGCTCCGCCCTGGAAGCCGGCTACCGCTCCATCGACACCGCCGCGGTCTACGGCAACGAGGCCGGTGTGGGCCGCGCCGTCGCCGCCTCCGGGCTGGCCCGCGAGGACCTGTTCATCACCACGAAGGTGTGGAACGCCGACCAGGGCTACGACGCCACCCTCAGGGCCTTCGACGCCAGCCTCGCCAAGCTCGGCACGGACTACGCCGACCTGTACCTCGTCCACTGGCCCGCCCCCGCCCTGGACCTCTACCTCGACACCTGGCGCGCCCTGGAGAAGCTGGCCGCCGAGGGGCGCATCCGCGCCGCGGGCGTCTCCAACTTCCTGCCCGCGCACCTGCGCCGCCTGGCCGAGCACGGCTCCCTCGTCCCGGCCGTCAACCAGATCGAGCTGCACCCCGGCCTGCAGCAGGCCGAGCTGCGCGCCCTGCACGCCGAGCAGGGCACCGTCACCGAGGCCTGGAGCCCGCTGGCCAAGGGCGCGGTGCTCGGCGACGAGGCGATCGTCGCCGCGGCCGCCCGGCACGGCAAGTCGCCCGCCCAGGTCGTCATCCGCTGGCACCTGCAGCTCGGCAACGTCGTGATCCCCAAGTCCGCGACGCCGGCCCGGATCCGCGAGAACATCGACGTCTTCGACTTCACGCTCTCGGACGAGGAGATGACCGCCATCGCCGCGCTCGACCGCGACCTGCGCACCGGCCCGCACCCCGACGCCGTCAACTAGGGTCTTTCTTCCGGACCAGCGGGCGGACCGGACGAGGATGCCTGCGATGTGGAGTCCGGCCTGGTAGACGGTGGCGGTCCTCTCGTAGCGGGTGGCCAGGCTGCGCCGGTTCTTCAGGCGGCTGCCGGCCGTTCGACCGTGTTGCGCTGCTTGTAGGCGTTGCGGTCGAAGGCCGGCGGCCCCTCGGGCGCATCACTGGCCGCCTCATCGCGCCCGCGCGCCGGCTGTCGCCGTGCGGGTGACCTGCCGGCAGGGGTTTCGTTGAGTGGATCATGACCTTAGTCAAAGAGTCGTACCACCAGACGCCCGACGGCCGTACCAAACGCCAGGAGACTGCGCCGGCACCCTCCGAGAACCCCGGCCCTGGAGAGTCGGGGCAGGAGGGGCTGGAGCGGATGACCGCACTGCCCGCCGTCGCGACGATGGGCACCAGCCAGCACCTCGACGGCGCCCAGTGGCTCGCCAGGCTCGGCACGGGCCGCGTCTACATGATGGGCGACAACCCGGCCCTGCCGCCGATGCCCGACCAACCGACCCTCGCCGACTTCTTCCGCCTGCGCCTCTCCCAGGACCGTTTCACCGGCCTGCACCTGATCCACAGCGCACGCCGGGCCCGTGCCCTTGACCTGGGCGACACGGTTGTCACCGCGTGCCTGCTCCACGACATCGCCGTCGGCGGGCTCCTGCGCAGCCACCACGGCCACTGGGGCGCCCAGTTGGTCGCCCCCTACGTCAGCGAAGAGGTCGCCTGGGCGATCCGCCAGCACGAGATCCTGCGCTTCTTCCCCGACGCCACGGTGGGCTACGACTACCCGCAGGCCTACAACGCCTTCTTCGGCCCCGACTACCGCCCGCCGGCGCACGTGCTCCGCGCCTACCAAGAGATCCGCGCCCACCGGTGGTACATGACGGCCAGACTGGTCACCCTCAACGACCTCTACACGTTCGACTTCGACCCGGCTGAGGAAATCGAGATCAGCGAGTTCGAGGACACGCTCGGCCGGTGCTTCCGCCAGCCCCGTGAAGGGCTGGGGTTCGACGGCTCACCCGTGGCCCATATGTGGCGCACCATGATCTGGCCCAACAACTTCCTCTGACAGTTCCCGGGACCCCGGCGCACCGCCGTGGGCCCCAAAGCCGTTTCCAGCCCGGGCCCCGGGCCGCGGGGGCGGGCGCGCTCAGGCGAGGCTCCTCTCCCGGAGCCGGCCGGGCGCGGCCTCGGCGACGTCCGGCCGGCCGCTGTCGACGATCGGGCGGGGGCCGCGGTCGTCGAACCCGCGGTACCCGGTGGCGGCGCCGGACTTGCGGTCCTGCCTGGGCGTGGGCCCCGCTCCCCGGGCCCGGCCGCACACCCGGCCGAATCCCGCGGGCGGACCCGGCCGGGGAGCGGGGGCCGCTCGCGGACCGGCCGGGTGCTCAGGCCGCTCGGCCGGGAGCCGGCCCGGCGGCCCCGGCGTCAGCCGGAGTGCTCAGCCACCGCTCTTGCGGCGGAAGTTGCGCTTGCCGCCCGCTGCGCTGTGGGCGCCGTGGATCTTCGAGTCCCCGTCCGGACCGCCGCTCCTGCCGCCGGTCTTGGCGCCGTGCTTGCGCTCCAGCGCGGCGAGGAAGCGGGCCTTCACGTCGTCCTGGGAGCCGGGCGCCGGAGCCTGGGCGGCCTCGGCCGTCTCGGATTCGTCGGGCGTCTCGGGGGTGTTGGATGGCGCTACGTCGCTGCTCATGCAGGACCTCCTGGGTGGGTGGTGCCGGTAGACGGCTTCACGGGACACCATGTCATGTCCGAAGGCCCCCTGCTGACGGTGCCCGTCGTGCCCGGGCGCAGCCCGCACCACCCGCCCGGCCACCCGCGGCCAGGGGCGTTGAGGACGGCGGGCGTTGAGGACCACGGCCGTTGAACACCGGCCCGGCGCCACCCGGCGGCCCGCCGCACGCACCGGCCCCGGGCGGCATCGGTCGCAGCCCGGGGCGGGAGACGGAGCGTTCGGGCTCAGGCCATGCAGGCGTACCACTGGCCGCGCGCGAAGGCGGCGCCCCCGGCCCAGTAGTTGACGTTGTACGCCGCCACGCACTGGTCGTACTTCGACAGCTGCAGCACCCCGACCGGCTGGTCGACGGTGATGTCGAGCGGCAGGTCGACGACCGTCGGCTTGGAGGTCGGCGCCGCGGCGTTCGCCTGGGCCCCGGCGGTCATGACCAGCACGGGGGCCAGCACGGCCACGGCGGCCGCTGCGGTGATCATTCGGCGGATTCTCATGGGTGTGCACTCTCCTTCGAGGCGGGCGGGTGGCCCGGCGGCAGTGCGCACCCGCGGTACGGCGCGTGCGCACTCCCCCGATGTCCGGGCCCCCGCGGCGGCTTGCGGCGCCCGGCACCTGACCGGCGTCCGGCGCCGTACGCCGGATCCTCTCAGCGGCGATCGGTGCGGCGACATCCCATGTTCCAGGGATGTTCCCGGGCACGCCCGGGCCGGCGGGCGGTGCGGGGCGCCGTCGGCCGGGGGTGCGTCAGGTCCACTGCCGGGCGGGGGCCACGCCGGGGACGGGCTTGCCGATGAGGGCGAGCGGCACGAAGAAGTTGACCTGGCCGATGGCGATGGTGAGGGTGGCCAGCGCCCTGGGGTCGTAGTGGCGGGCGGCCTCGGCGTAGAGGGCGTCGGGGACGCGCTCGCCGTGGGGGTTGGGGGTGAGGACGGCCTCGACGAGGGCGAGGGCGGCGCGCTCGGCGTCGGTGAAGTACGGGGCGGTGGGCCAGGTCGCCACGGCGTCGATGCGCTGGTCGCTCTCGCCGGCCTTGCGCAGCAGTCCGGTGTGCATCGCGGTCAGGTAGGTGGAGCCGACGATCTGCCCGGCGCGCAGCTGGACCAGGCCTATCGTGGTGCGGGCGACGGAGTGGTTGCCGGTGGCCCGGTAGAGCCAGCCGCCCAGCTCCTTCAGCTCCGGGACCAGCTCGGACGGGTCCGACATCCGCGAGGTCAGCCCCGCGGCGGCCTCGGTGGCCTCGGCCTCGGCGGCTGTCCCGGCGGCGGCGGTCTCGGTGACGGGCTCGGTCTCGGTGGCCTCGGTCTCGGTGGCCTCGGTCTCGGCGGCGGTGGTGTTCATGGCGGGCTCCCCTTCAGCGGTCTCTCGTGCCTACACCCCACTGACGGATCCCGGAGCGGGGATGTGACAGGCCGCCGCGGGGAAGGGGTCCGCGGCTGCCGGCGGGTCGACGTCGGTGGTCGAAGCCGGCGGGCGGCGGGATCGCCCGCCACCGGCCGCGCCCGCCGCCGGACCCGGTCAGCGCCGGGCCGCCGCCTCGGGCAGCTCGCCGCCGAACGGGTCCGGCCAGGCGTCCTGCCACTGCTGCGGGTCGGCCGGGCCGGCGGGCTCCAGGAAGGGGGACCGCTCCACGGGCAGCAGGCGGGGGCGCTCCTGCTGGGCGGGCAGGTCGGCGGCGGCTTCGGAGAAGGGGCGCCACGAGGGGCGCTGGTCGGCGGTCATGATCACCAGTCTGTCAGTCCCGGGCCGGCTGCGGCGCCGGATCGCGGGCCGGCGGGTGCGCCGCGGTGAACCCGCTCCGTCTGACGGCCCGTCGACACGGGTACGGGACCTCCCGCGGCCGGCGGTCCGCGGCGCTTAGGCCCTGTCCGGCCGAGCCGTGCCCTTCGGGGGGCCCGGGACCGGGCCCCGGTCGGGCCTGCGGGCGGTGAGTTTGATCACAGAGGCGTGTCATCCGGGCACCGTGCGCAATTAGTCAGAGCATGATCCCCATTCCTGGCATGCGCGCGGTCGGTACCGGCGCACCCGACACGCCGGCCGACCCGGCCACCGCCGAGTTGAGCGGCCTCCTCTTCGGGGCGGACCGCGAACGGGTCCACGGGCCGTGGCGGGAGTTAACCACCGACCCGTGGATGCACCGGCAGCCCGAGACGAACCCCGCCGACCAGCTCACCGCGTCCTACCGGCGGCTGCGCCGGGTGAACCAGGCGGCCGACCCCGCCCGACTGGCCTGCGACCCCTACCTGCTGACCGCCCTTCACGAGTGGACCGCCCTGCTGGACGGCGGGCTCACGGTCCTGGCCGGCATCCACTACAACCTCTTCCTCGGCAGCCTGCTCGACCACGACCCCCACGACAAGCGGCCGTTGGACGAGTACCTCGCCATGGAGCGGGTCGGCACCTTCCTGTGCACCGAACTGGGCCACGGCAACGATGCCGCCGCCCTGGAGACGACCGCGGTCTACGACCCGGCCGACCGCACGTTCACCCTGCACACCCCGCACGCCGGCGCGCAGAAGTTCATGCCGAACACCGGTCCGGCCGGCGGCCCCAAGTCCGCCGTGGTCGCCGCCAGGCTCCTGGCCGAGGGCCGCGACCACGGGATCTTCCTCTTCCTCACCCCGCTCACCGACCAGGACGGCACCCTGCCCGGGGTCACCGTCCGCCCGCTCCCGCTGCGTCCCGGCAGCCCGGTGGACCACTGCCTGACCTCCTTCGACCAGGTCCTGCTGCCCCACGAGGCACTGCTGACCGGCGAGCACGGCCGGCTCGGCGACGACGGCACCTTCACCAGCGCACTGGGCAGCAAGCGGAAACGGTTCCTCACCAGCATCGGCCGGGTCGCCCTCGGCAAGCTCTGCATGAGCGCCAGCGCCATCGGCGGCGCCCGGGTCGCCCTGGCCACCGCCGTCCGCTACGCGCACCACCGCCACGTCACCGGCGCCCGCCCGGACCGCAGGGTGCCCCTGTGGGCGCACCGCACCCACCACGGCCCGCTGCTGGAAGGGCTCGCCACCGCCTACGCCATGACGGCGCTGCACCGCGCCACGACCGCCCTGTGGGCCGGGCACGAGCGCACCGACCCGGCCGCCAGGGCCCTCGCCGAACGCCGGGTCGCCCTCGCCAAGGGCTGGATCACCTGGCAGGCCCGTGCGCTGCTGATCGAGTGCCGCGAGCGCTGCGGCGCCCAGGGGCTGCTGCCCGTCAACGGGATCGTCTCCCTCACCATGGACATCGAGGGGACGATCACCGCCGAGGGCGACAACCTCGCCCTCTGGGCCAAGGCCGGCGCCGAACTGCTGCTCGGCCACGACACCCCGCCGGCCGCCGCCCCCGAGGGCGAGCCGACCGACCCGGCCGTACGCCAGCAGCTCCTCCAGGCCGCCGAGCACCTGCTGCTGGCCCGCGCCCGCACCCGCCTGCGCCAGGCGCCGCCCGGCGACGGCCTGCGCCGGTGGAACGCCGCCGCCCCCGCCGCCCTGGCCGCCGTCACCGCCCACGCCGAGCACCGCGCCGCGGCCGCCCTGCTCGCCATGGCCGGGCACGCCGCCGACCCGACGGCCCGCGCCGTGCTCCTCGACCTGCACCAGCTCTTCACCGTGCGGCGCATCCAGGCGCACGCCGCCGTGCTCCACGCCGGTGGGTACCTGGCGGCCGACCGGATCGACGCGCTCGCCGACCTGGCGGAGCAGGGCATCGCCCGGCTCGCCGGCCACGCGGCAGCGCTGGTCGACGCCTTCGACATCCCGGAGCAGGTCCTCGCCGGGCGCCCGATCGCCAACCCCGGCTACCAGGAGGCCTTCGACGACCCGACCGCGCACTGGAACGCCGCGCACCGCTCCTGAGCGGGCCGGGTGAGCGCGTCCGGGGGGCGGGGCGGGCGCCGCCCCGCCCCCCGGCGCCCCGGGAGCGGGGTGCAGCGGGCGGGCGGCGGGGCCGGGGGGTGCGCCGCCGTCAGCGCTTGACGATCAGGTCGAGGACCTCGGCGAGGCGGGCCTTGACCGCCTCGCCGTGCGGCAGGGGCTGCGGCGGCGAGGCGCCGTCCCAGCGCACGCCCCGGTCGGCGAGGACGTAGAGCATGCGCAGCGTGCGCAGGCAGTTGCTGCGGTCGGCGGGGACGGGGACGCCGATGACGGGGGCGCCGAAGCGGGCGGCGACCTGGTCCAGCCAGGCCGTCGCGTCGTGCCGCTCCAGGTCGGGCCGGGTGAGGATGCGGGCGACCGCCCGTGCCAGGCGGTCGTCCTCCAGCTGGTCGAAGACGTGGTCGGTGGGGGCCGTCAGCCGGGCGGCGGCGAGGTCGAGCATGCGTGTCGGAGCGACCTCGGGGTGGCAGCCGAACCGGCCCAGCAGGTCGGCGCCGTGGGCGACCGCGTGGAGCCAGCCGAGTTCCCCGTCGTGGCCGCGCAGGTCCTGCTCCTGCGGGTACCACTGCTCGAAGGCCGTCACCCAGGGGGCGCTGAAGTCCCCCGCGCCCACCAGCATGTCGAGGACGAGGGGGGCGAACGTGCGGGCCTGGATCTCCCGGTCGAGGAAGCGGGCGGCCATCTCGTCGCCCAGCGCCAGTCGCCGGGGGGCGTCGATCACCCCGCGCTCGATCCAGGTCGACAGGACCTCGTAGGCCGCTCCGTCCCGGATCAGCGGGTCGGGGTCCGCCAGGGCCCGGGAGAGGCCTTGTACGAGCTCCTCCAGGGGTCGGTCGGCGGGTATGGCGCAGTCGGCGGCTTCGATCCCGCTCCAGTCGATCATGATGGGGAGGATAGGGCCGCCATGCGGTGCGGCGCCTCCTATTTTCGAGCCCGCGCGGCCGGGCCTGGGCCGGGAGCGGGTGCCCCGCGGCGGACGGCCGGCGGGCCCGGGGTGGTGTCGCCCCGGGGCCGCCGGCCGTCGAACCCCTGGTGCGGCCGTCGGCCGCGGGTCGGCCGGGCCGATCAGCCGTGGGTCTCCTCGGACGCGACCAGCCAGTTGATCCGCGGGCCGACGAGGCCGACCGCGGCGTTCCCGGCCTCCAGCTTGCTCAGGGAGGAGGGCAGCTGCGGCTGGTGCTGGCCGCCGTACGCCAGGGCGGCGGTCGGGGCGGCGACCGCGGCGGCGGCGGCCAGGGTGGCGATCACGACAAGCTTGGGGAGCGTTCCACGCACCGACATTTCAATGTCCTTCCGGTCGTCTCTGGTCTTCCACCGGCCCGCAGGGCGAAGCACCCCGGGCGGGCCGGGCATGGAGCTCCCGCAGGGGAGCCGCCGAAGAGACGTTTGCACACAAACTCCTGCCGTCCGCAATCCGCCCGGCGCGGACGGGTGAACGGATGCCCCGACCGGGTGAGGAATGCGGTCATCCAGCCCAAGAGGCCGCTCTGGCGGGCGGTCCTGACGGCCCGTCGGGCGCGGCGCCCCGGGTCCGGCCGGCCCGGTCCCCCGTTGCTGTTCGGGCCGGCCGGTGTCACGTGTGCGGCGCCGGGCGCGGCGCCGCGGATGCGGGGCGGGTCAGAGGCGGTCGGCCGTGATGGACAGGGAGCCGCCCCCGTAGAAGAAGAGCGTGGCGGCGGGGTAGCCCGACCACTTGTTCACCGGGCCGGCGGAGACGCCCACGCCGGTGCCGCCCACCTTCCACTCCGAGTACAGCTGCTCGCCGTTCGCGGCCCGGACCCGCACCTGGTAGCTCTTGTTGGTCTTGTCGGAGTAGCCGTTGGCCCAGGCGTAGCCGTCCCTGCTGACGTGCACGGCCACCCAGTCGCCCTGGTACCACTTGGAGGCGTTGAAGTACATCTTGCAGCTGGAGTCGTTCGATCCGACCTCGTTGTCGCAGCTCCTTGTCCCGCTCATCAGCGGGACGGGCGCGGCGGAGGCCTGCGCCGGGACGGCCATCCCCGCTCCCAGCAGGGCCAGTGAACTCAGCGTTGCAGCAAGGAACTTCGATCGCATGGCGGATTCCCATCGGTCGGCCCGCCCGTGGTCCGGGCGGCGCTTTCGGTCCTGTGGAGGACTGTGCCGCCGGGCGCCACGGATCCGCCCCGGTTCCGCTATGGCCTGTACACGCCCCGCCCTCTTGGTGGGGCCGCGGCCGTCTGTCAGGGTGGCATACGGACGGTCCGGTGGGCGGACGCGGCGGCCAAGGGCGGGGGCCTGGTGTGGAGTTGAGGGTGCTCGGGCCGCTGGAGGCGGCGGTCGGCGACCGCCCTGTGGCCCTGCCGGGCGGTCGCGCCCGGATCCTGCTCGCGGTGCTCGCCGTGCAGCTCGGGCGGTCGGTGTCGGTGGAGCAGCTGACCGCCGCCGCGTGGGGACCCGAGCCGCCGGCCACCGCCCGCGCCCAGGTGCAGGCCATGGTGTCGGCGCTGCGGCGCGCCCTCGGTGCGGGCGGCCCCGGGCGGGCGGCGGCGATCGAGACCCGGGAGGCCGGCTACCGGCTGTCCGCGGACGCCGTGGACACCGATCTGGGCCGCTTCGAGCGGCTGGTCCTCGACGGGCGGGCGGCGGCGGCCGGGCGGCGCCCGGCCGAGGCGGTCCAGCGACTGCGGGCGGCCCTCGCCCTGTGGCGCGGGCCCGCGTTCGACGGGTTGGCCTCGGAGCCGCTCCAGGCGGAGGCCGCACGGCTGGCGGAGGGGCGGGTGGAGGTCCTGGAGGAGTGCCTGGACCTCGAACTGGCCCTCGGTCCACGGCCGGACCTGGTCGCCGAGGTGCGGGCCGTGGTGCGCGCCCACCCGCTGCGGGAGTCTGCGTACCGGCTGCTGATGCTCGCCCTGTACCGGGCCGGGCGGGCCGCCGAGGCGCTGTCCGCGTTCCAGGACGCCCGGCGGGTGCTGTCCGCCGAGCTGGGCGTGGAGCCGGGGGCCGCGCTGCAGGAGCTGCACCGGCTGATCCTGACGGAGGACCCGGGCCTGCCGCCTGCCGCGGCCGCCGTCCGCGCGCCCGGACCGGCGCCGGACCCTGCTCCGGGCCCGGCGCCGGTGCGGTCCGCCGTCGTCCGGTCCGCGCCTGTGCGGGCTCCGCTGTTCGGGCGGGACGCGGAGGTGGCCGAACTGGCGGCGCTGCTCGCCACCCGGCGGCTGGTGACCCTGGTGGGCCCGCCCGGGGTCGGCAAGACCAGCCTGGCGCTGGCCGTCGCGCAGCGGGCCGGCGACGAGAGCGGGTGCGGGAGCGGCGGGGACGGGGGCAGCGGGGACGGGGGCGGGAGCGCGCGGGCGAGCGGGGGCGGGTGCGGCGGCGGGCACGGGTGCGGGATCGGCGGCGGCGCCCGGCCGGTGGAGCTGGACGCCGTGGACGAACCCGAGCTCGTGCCCGCCGCCGTCGCCGCCGCGCTGGGACTGCCCGCCGGGCCGGGCCGTCCGATCCTCGACGCCCTGTCCGCGGGGCTGGCCGCCCACGACGCCCTGCTGGTGCTCGACAACTGCGAGCACGTGCTGGAGGCGTGCGCCGACCTGGCCGACGCCCTGCTGTCGCGCTGCCGCGGCCTGCGCATCCTGGCCACCAGCAGGGAGCCGCTGGCGATCCCCGGCGAGAGCGTGCGCACGGTCGGTCCGCTGGAGGTACCGGCGCGCGACTCGCCCGAGGAGGTCCTGCGGTCGGCGGCGGGCCGGATGCTGGTCGACCGGGCCGTCGCCCAGGTGCCGTCGTTCGCCGTGACGGCGCGCACGGCGCCGTCGGCGGCCCGGATCTGCCGGGCCACCGAGGGGCTGCCGCTGGCTCTGGAGCTCGCCGCGGCGCAGCTGCGGACGCTGCCCTCGGCCACGGTCGCCGCCCGGCTGGACCGGCAGTTGCAGGTGCTGGCCCGGCGGCGGGCCCGGCCGGCCCGGCACAACTCGCTGCGCTCCGCGATCGGGTGGAGCCACCGGCTGCTGACCGAGGAGGAGCAGTACGTCTTCGCCCGGCTGTCGGTGTTCGCCGGCGGGTTCACCGAGCAGGCCGCGCTGGCGGTGGCCTGTGGCGGCGACAGCGGCGGCGGGCCGGGGGTGGGCGCGGTGCTGCGCGACCTCGTCGAGCGCTCGCTGGTCGTGGCGGAGCACGACGGTGACGCGGTGCGCTACCGGCTGCTGGGGGCCGTACGGGAGTTCGCGGCGGAGCAGCTGGCCGCGGAGCGGACGGCCGAGCACCGGGCGGCGGACGGGGGTGCGCGGGCGCAGGCGCTGCGCCGGCACGCCGCCCACTACTGCGAGCTGTGCGTCCGGGTCGGGCAGGGCGCGGGCGACGGCAGCGATGTCGGGCTGCGCACGGAGCTGCGGCGGGAGTTGCCGAACCTGCGGGCCGCCCTGGAGTGGGCGCTGGGCTCCGGCGCCCGCGCACCGGGCGATCCGGCGCTGGGGGCGGACCTCGTCGGCGCCATGGCCTGGCTGTGGGCCGACCTGCCGCGCGAGGGGCTGTACTGGGTGCGGCGGGCCCTGGAGCGGCTGGATCCGCCCGCACCGCCCGAGGCGCGCCGGCAGGTGCTGTACGCGGCGGGCATGATCTCCTTCAGCATCGACCTGAACCATTCGGCGAGCATGCTGGCCGAGGCCGCCCGGCTCGCCGAGGGCTGCGGCGACGTCCCGCTGTGGCTGGAGGCGCTGGCCCAACTCTCGGTCGTGCGCTGCCTGCAGGGCCGTGCGGCGGAGGGCGCCGCGATCGCGGCGGGCGTGCTGGCGCCCGTGCTGCGGCACGGCACGCGGCAGGCCGTCGCGCAGCTGCGCACCGCGGTGGCGATCACCCACTGCGCGCTGGGCGACACGGCCGCAGCCGGTGCCGAACTCGCCCGCGCCGAGGAGGTCCTGGCGGCCTGCGGGGCCCGCACTCCGCTGGCCGCAGTCCGCTGGGCGCGGGCCGAGACGGCCTACTACGGCGGGGATCCGGCGCGTGCCGCGGCCCTGTCGGGGGCCGCGCTGCGGGACACCGCCGTGGCCGGCGACCTGTTCGCCGCCGTGTGCCACCGGGCCCAGCACGCCCGGAACCTGCACGCGGCCGGCGATCCGCGCACGGCCGCCCGGTGGCTGGCGGCGTCCCTGCGCGGCTGCCTGGAGGCGGGGCTGTGGATGCCCGTGGTGGACGCGCTGACCACGGCGGCGCGCCAGGAGGCCGGGGCCGGGCGGCCGGAGCGGGCCGTGGTGGTGCTGGCCGGGGCGCAGGCGCTGCGCGAGCGGACCGGGCGCCACCCCGCGCCCGTGGAGCTCCCGCTGCTGCGGGCGCTCCACGAGCGCCTGCGCGGGCAGGTGGGCGAAGCGGACCACGCGCACGCGCTCAGGAGCGGCGCCGCCATGGGGGTGGAGGAGGTCGTCCGCTACGCCCTCGCCACCCTGTGAGCCCGGGCCGGGGCCGGGGCGGGGCCGGGGCCGGGGCGGGGCGGGGGCGGGGCCGGGGCCGGGGCGGGCGAACAGGCGCGGAGGGCCGTCGCCCTGACGCGTCGTAGGATCGGATGGTACGCAGAGCACCGATTCCCCGGCGGAGGCGCCCACCCATGTCCGACCAGCGCGTTGTCCTCGTCACCGGCGGCGGTACCGGTATCGGTGCGGCCACCGCCCGGCTGCTGCGCGCCGAGGGCTGCCAGGTGGTGGTCTCCGGGCGGCGCCCCGAGCCGCTGGAGCGCATCGCCGAGGAGTGCGGCGCCCTCGCCCACGTGTCGGACGCCACCGACCCGGAGGACGTCCAGGCGCTCGTGGAGGCGGCCGTGTCGGCGTTCGGGCGGCTCGACGGGGTGGTGCTCAAC
This sequence comes from Kitasatospora sp. NPDC052868, assembly GCF_044547105.1. Classification (NCBI taxonomy): domain Bacteria; kingdom Bacillati; phylum Actinomycetota; class Actinomycetes; order Kitasatosporales; family Streptomycetaceae; genus Kitasatospora; species Kitasatospora sp. NPDC052868. The sequence goes on from NZ_JBITZW010000009.1 coordinate 221,128, forward strand.
GCCGGTGTCGGCCGGGGCGGTTCGGTGGGCGACGTCACCCTGGAGGACTGGGAGCTGGTGATGCGCACGAACCTCACCGGCCCCTTCCTGCTGCTGCGGGCCGCGCTGCCGCACCTGCTGCGCGCGCGGGGGGCCGTCGTCGCGGTCTCCTCCGTGGCCGCCCTGCGCAACGGGGGCTCCAGCGCGGCCTACGCCACCTCGAAGGCCGCGCTGCTCCAGCTCTGCCGCTCGCTGGCCGTGGACTACGGCCACCTCGGGCTGCGGGCCAACACCGTCTGCCCGAGCTGGGTGCGCACGGAGATGGCCGACCGCCGGATGGCGCGCTTCGCCGCGGAGGAGGGCCTGGCCGGCGGCGCCGAGCAGGCGTACCGGGAGGCGACCGCGCTGAGCCCGGCGGGCCGGCCCGGGGAGCCCGCGGAGGTGGCCGAGGCGATCGGCTGGCTGCTGTCGCCGGCGGCGAGCTATGTGAACGGCGCGGTCCTCACCGTCGACGGCGGGGTCACCGCGCTCGACCCGGGGACCTCCGCCTTCGACTTCCGGATGGAGCCGCGGCGCCCGCGCTGACGCCGACGCCGCCGGGGCGGCCGGCGGCTCCGGGCCCAGGTGCCGGTGCCCCGTGGGGTCAGCGGGCCCGGGCGCGGGGGGCCGGGTAGTCGGGCAGGGGCCGGCGGGAGCCGCCGGGGGCGAGGCGGCGCTCCGCCGCCGCCATGACCCGCATCAGCGGCAGCCGGACCAGGGTGTCGCGCACCCATCGGGCGGAGCTGGTCCCGGGCACCATCAGGCGGATGTTGGCGCCGATCCGCTGCTTCTCCTCCACCCGCGCGCGGTGGCCCTGCCGGTAGCGCCGGAACGCGCTCCCGTGGTCGCCGCCGGCCGCCGCGAGCTCGCCGGCCAGCCGGTAGGCGCCGACCAGGGCGAGTTCCGCGCCCGCACCGGACGCCGGCGAGGCGCAGTGGGCGGCGTCGCCCACGAGTGCCACCCGGCCCGTCGACCACGAGTCCATCCGCACCTGGCTGAGCGCGTCGAAGTAGAACTCCGGATCGGCGAGCGCCCCGGCCAGCAGGTCGCCGGTGCGCCAGGACGCGTCGGCGGCGAAGGCGGCGCCGACCAGGCGCTTCTGCCGCTCGACGTCGCGGTGGTCGTAGGCGATCGGCTCCTCGCTGCGGAAGATGAAGTACGCCTTGGCCTGGGCGTGGTTGCCCGATCGGTAGATCCCGGCCATCCTGCCCGGCAGGTTGTACATCGTCACCCAGCGGTCCTCCCCCAGGGCCGCGTCGGCATCGGCGAAGGCGAAGTAGTGGCCCTTGTACCGCAGGAACCGCGATTCGGGGCCGAACGCCAGCCGCCGGACGGTGGAGTGCATGCCGTCGGCGCCGACCACCAGGGCGAACCGGCGGGCGGGGCCGTGCTCGAAGGTGACGTCGACGCCGCCGTCGTCCTGCCGCAGGGAGGTGACGGAGTCGCCGAAGAGGTACTCGACGCCGCTTCCCGCCGCCTCGTGGAGAAGCGCGACCAGGTCCCCGCGCATGACCTCCACCCCGTCGTCCACCCGGGTGTCGATCCGCGCCACGTCACGGTCGGCGGCGTCCACGAACCTGATCCCGACGACGTCCGTCGCCGCCGCCCGGACCCGGTCCATGATGCCCACCCGCTCGGCCACCTCGATCGCCTGGCCGCGCAGGTCGACGCCGTTGCCGCCGGCGCGCAGCCCGGGTGCGCGCTCGACCAGGGTGGGCCGGAAGCCGGACCGTGCCAGCCAGTGCGCCAGGGTCAGGCCGGCGATGCCCGCCCCCGAGATCAGGATCCGGTCGTTCGTCGGCATGGCGTCCCCCGGGCTTAAGTGAAATACTCATTTCAGTTAGACCGTAGAGAGAGGCCGATCACGATGTCAACACCCCATCCGCAGCTGCGCGCGGACGCGGCCCGCAACCGCCTGCGGACGCTGGAGGCGACCAGGGCGCTGCTGGCCGACCCCCGTGCCGTCGTCACCGTCGAGGCCATCGCCCGGCAGGCGGAGGTCAGTGCGGCCACCGTGGTCCGCACCTTCGGCGGCAAGGAGGCGCTCATCGACGCGGCCGCCTCCGACCTGCTGGAGCCGCTCGTCCGGCGGGCGCGGGAGCTGCTCGGCGGGCTGCCCCCCGAGGAGGCGCTGCGGACCTTCCTCGGCGAGATGCTGGTGTTCCAGGCCGCGCACCACACCATGAACGCCCAGATCGAGGCGCTGAACCTGCCGGCCACGCAGGCGCAGGAGGCCGCGCTGGAACAGGCCCTCCTGGACCTGGTCGTCCGGGCGCGCGAGGCCGGCGTGATCCGCGCCGACCTCGACCCGGCCGTCGCCACCATCCTGATCGGCGAGTGCACGTACGCGATCGCCAGGTCGCGGGCGCACGGGCCCGGCCTCTCGGCGGACTACCTCACGGTGCTGATGGACGGCCTGCGCCCGCAGCCGCCCGCCGACCGGTAGGCGCCCGCCGACCCGCCGCGCCCGCCGGACGGGCCGGGGGCGGGTCGGCGGGCGCGGCGGGCGCGGCGGGTCGGTGTCAGGGGCCGGCCGGTGTCAGGGGCTGGTGAGGACGACGAGTTGACGGGTCGCCCGGGTCATCGCGACGTAGCGGTCGACCGCCCCCTCGACCCCCGTGCCGAACGCCTGCGGGTCGACGAGGACGACCAGGTCGAACTCCAGACCCTTCGACAGCTCCGGGGTCAGCGACCGCACGCGGGCCGTCGCCCGGAACCCCGGGTCGCCGATCACGCAGGCGATCCCCTCGTCGTTCTCGGCGAGCCAGCCGTCGAGGACCGCGTCCAGGTCCGCGACGGACCCGTGGACGACGGGGATGCCGCTGCTGCGCACGGAGGTCGGCACGTTGGCGTCCGGGAGCGCGGCCCGGATGGCCGGCTCGGCGTGCGCCATGACCTCCTCCGGCGTCCGGTAGTTGATGCTCAGGGAGGCCACGTCGATCCGGTCGAACCCGACCCGCTCCAGCCGCTCCCGCCACGACTCGGTGAACCCGTGCCTGGCCTGGGCGCGGTCCCCGACGATGGTGAAGCTGCGGGACGGGCAGCGCAGCAGCAGCATCTGCCACTCGGCGTCGGTCAGTTCCTGGGCCTCGTCGACCACGATGTGCGCGAACGGTCCGGCCAGGGGCTCCGGGTCGGCGGCGGGCGGTGCGCCGCCGTCGACCAGGGTGTCGCGCAGGTCCTGTCCGCGCAGCATCGTCAGCGCGCCCTCGCCGTCGTCGTCGGCCTCGATCAGGCGGTCGATGACGTTGGACATCTGCGCGCGTTCGGCGGCGACGGAGGCCTCGTGGCGGCGCTTGCGCAGCGACGCCTGCGCGTCGCCGAGCCGCTGGCGGGCCGCGTCCAGCAGCGGCAGGTCGGACACCGTCCAGGCCTGGGCGTCCTTGCGCTGCAGCCTGCGCACGTCCTCGACGGCGAGGCCGGGGGCGCACTTGCGCAGGTAGGCGGGTACCGTCCACAGGTCCCCGACCAGGTCGGTCGCCTCCAGCATCGGCCACGCGCGGTTGAGGGCCCGGTTCAGCTCCCGGTTCTGCAGGAGCGACCTGCGCAGCTGCTCGGGCGGGGCGTCGCCGGGGTGCTTGTCCATCAGGATCGTCAGCAGCTCCTCGCGGATCTGCTCGCGCGCCTCGTTGTGCGGGGTGCCCGGCTCCGGCGCCTCGAACGCGGCGGCCCAGTCGTCGGGGCCCAGCCAGATGTCGGACCAGTGGGTCTCGACCGTCATCCCCTCGGTGGGCGGCTCCTCGTAGATGCCGACGGCCGGCTCGATCGCCCTCACCAGGTCGGCGGACGCCTTCAGGAGCGCCACCTGCGGGTCGGCCTCGACCCCTGCCGCGGCGCCCTCGGCGACGAGGTCGCGCAGGGTGCAGGTCTGCACGCCCTCCTCCCCGAGGCTGGGCAGGACGTCGGCGACGTAGGCCAGGTAGGGCTGGTGCGGGCCGACGAACAGCACGCCGCCGCGCCGGTGGCCCAGGCGGGGGTCGGAGTAGAGGAGGTAGGCGGAGCGGTGCAGGGCGACGACGGTCTTGCCCGTGCCCGGGCCGCCGTCGACGACCAGGGCGCCGCGGGACCCGGCCCGGATGACGGCGTCCTGGTCGGACTGGATGGTGGCGAGGACGTCGCGCATCCGGGCCGAGCGGTTGCCGCCCAGGCTGGCGATGAAGGCGGACTGGTCGTCGAGCGCGGCGTGCCCTTCGAGCGCGTCGGCGGTGAACACCTCGTCCCAGTAGTCGCCGATCCGGCCGCGGGTCCAGCGGTACCTGCGGCGGCTGGCCAGGCCCGCCGGGTTGGCGTGGGTGGCCGCGAAGAACGGCTCGGCGGCGGGGGCGCGCCAGTCGAGCAGCAGCCGGCGGCCCTCGCTGTCGGTGAGGCCGAGCCGCCCGATGTACACGGGCTCGGGGCTGTCCGCGGCGACGATGCGCCCCAGGCACAGGTCCAGGCCGAAGCGGCGCAGGGTGCGCAGGCGGGCGGTCAGCCGGTGGATCTCGATGTCCCGGTCCATCGCCTCCCGCCCGATGCCGCCGGGCGCCCGGCGCTCGGCGTCGAGGCGGTCGGACAGCTCGGCGATCGCCTGCTCGAGGCTCTCCGTGATCGCCGCGAAGTGCCGCTCGTCCTCGGCGATCAGCACCGGGTCGGCCTTGGGGGAAAGACGGTCGGGGAGGTCGAACGCACTGGTGGTCAGGGGGCTCATGTCAGCGGCTCCGATCCTGGGTCGCGCCCGCGAGGTCCGGCCGCGCGCCCGCCCGCCCCCCGGCGACGGGGGTGCGCAACCGCGCCGCGGACCCCGCCACCGGCTCGGTGGCACCGCACGACCTGTGGACCGACAACAGCACACGCACTTGGTGGATCTCCCGTTTCTGCAGGTTACGGCCTTAGTCAGGGATTCTGCGGCATCACCGGGGCCTTGCCGCAAGCCCCCTGGTGCGCTATAGATTCAGAGTGGCAAGGAGTGGGTTTTCCTCCTGCCCTCACCGTCCGCCGCAGCCGGACCACCCCTCCCCAGAGCCGACCCGGGCGTCGTCGGGTGCACCGCCGTGTCAGCGTCCGGTCGGTGGCCATGCGTCAGCCCCGGCAGGGCGGAGGTGGCGTCCGGATGGAGTGCGGAGTGCGCTCGAAAAGACCTGTCGGGTGACTTGCATGGCGGTACCGGGCGCGCTTTTCGGGGGCGGCCTTTGCAGGCTGGAGCCAGAGCGGGCGGGCGCGGCGGTGTCCGCCGTGTGACCGGAGCGCCGCACCTAGGGAGCACACATGATCGGGACCCCTGAACCCGCCGACGGGCCCGCCGGGCCGGCGGGGCTGCCCGGCTGCGCCGACGACGCGGCGGGCGCGCTGCAGCAGATGTTCGTGGACATGACCCAGGGCGCGCGGATGGCCCGCGGGCAGGAGCCCGTGCAGCGGCCGGTGTTCCTCAAGCCGCACGGGGTGGCCCGCGGCGTGCTCACCGTCGCCCCCGACCTCCCGGCCGAGCTGCGGGTCGGCTTCCTGCGGAGCGCCTTCGAGCAGAGCGGGGGGCTGCCCGCCTGGGTGCGCTTCTCCAGCGACACCGTGCCCTCCCGGCCGGACCTGCGCACCACCCTGGGCGTGGGCGTCAAGCTGTTCGGGGTGACCGGCCCGAAGCTGCTGGAGGACGAGCGGGAGGCGGCCACCCAGGACCTGCTGCTGCAGAACCACGACGTCTTCTTCGTCGACACCGCCCAGGACATGTGCGAGTTCACCCGGGCCGGCGTCGTCGACGGCGACTACGAGTCGTACCTGCGCGCGCACCCGCGCACCCGGGAGATCCTGGACGCGATGGCCAAGGCCGAGGACAGCGTCCTGACGACCGTCTACTGGGGCGTCCTGCCCTACGCCTTCGGGCCCGAGCGCTTCGTCAAGTACAAGCTGGTACCGGCCGGCTGCACGGGCGGCGACCCGTCCGCGGTGCCGCCCGACGAGGACCCCGCCTACCTGGGCGCCGACCTGCGCCACCGGCTCGCCGCGGGAACGGCGGCCTTCGACCTGATGCTCCAGTTCCGGACCGACCCGCAGCGCATGCCGCTCGACCAGGCCACCGTGCGCTGGGAGGAGGACGACAGCGCCCCCGTGCGGGTGGCCCGGCTGACCCTCCACCAGCAGGACGTCGACGCCCGGGGCCAGGCCGCCTACGGCGAGAACCTCGCCTACAACCCGTGGCACGGCCTCGCCGAGCACCGCCCGGTGGGCAGCATCGCCGAGGTCCGCCGGAGCGTCTACCAGGCCTCGGCCCGCCGGCGCCGCGACGTGAACGGCATCCCCGCCACCGAACCCGGCCCGGCCCGCCCCCAGCTCACCTCCCCGCCCGGGCGCGACACCCGGATCGTGCGGGCCGCGGTGCACCCCGCGATCGGGGTGGCCCGGGTCGGCGACAGCGCCGACGGGTTCTTCCTCGCCCCCGAGACCGAGGACCAGCCCGCCCTGCCCGCCGGCGGCTACAAGGACGCCACCGGCGCCCTCAAGCGCCAGGCCGTGCGCTTTCGCGTCTACGGCTACAACGCCGCCGGCGAACCGGTCGCCGAACTCACCGCCGACAACGCGGACCTGCGCTGGACCGTGCACGTCGCCAACTCCAAGGCCGCCTGGTACCAGTTCCAACTGGCCCTGGACATCCCGGAGTCCGAGCACACCGACGACAGCCTGCTGCGCAACGCCAAAGTCCCCGCCGCCCAGCGCCACCGCCTGGTCATCGACCCCGGCCCCCGGTCCGTCCGCGGGCGGGACCGCTCCGGCGGGGCCGAGCACCGCTTCGACACCGGCACCTTCCTGGACAAGCCCGTCTACCTCGGCGAGCTGCGCACCGACGACAGCGGCCGGCTGCTCTTCCTCGGCGGGCGGGGCGTCTCCGCCTCCGCCACCGACACCCCCGCCGACACCTTCGCCAACAACGACGGCTGGCACGACGACGTCAGCGACGGCCCGGTCACCGCCGAGGTCCGCATCGACGGGCGGGCGATCCCGGTCGACCCGGGCTGGGTGGTGACCACCCCGCCCAACTACGCGCCCGAACTCACCTCGGTGCGCACCATGTACGACCTGGTGCGCGACGCCTTCGTCACCGCCGGCCTGCTCCCCGCCCCGCCGCAGGTCTCCTTCACCCGCGACGTGCTGCCCGTCCTGCGCCGGCTGTGCGACCTGCAGTGGGTCAACCGCGGCCTGGCCGCCCAGTTCGGGTACGGCGGGCGCGCCTACTTCCTCGACCCGCAGCAGCTCGCCGCGCTGGCCGACCCCGCCCCCGTCCACAAGGAGCTGCGCCGCCAGGTCTGGGCCACCATGCGCAACCACGAGCGCGACGGCATCTCACCCGTCCCGTGGCCGGCGATCTACGGCGACGCGATGAGCCTGCCGCCCGAGTCCCCGCTCCAGCACATGGCGCTCTCCCCGCTCCAGTACCGCCTGCTCGACCGCTGGGCCGACGGCGACTTCACCCCCGACTACGACCCGCAGGCCCCGCCGCCCGCCGCCCTCGACCAGCTCCCGCTCTCCCAGCGGCCCCGCGCCCTGGACCGGGCGGCCCTGTCGTTCTGCCTCGCCGACGCCTTCCACCCCGGCTGCGAGCTCACCTGGCCGATGCGCCACACCACCCTGTACAGCACGCCCTTCCGGATCCGCCACCGCGACCCGCTCGCCCCTCCCCCGCCCTCCTACGGCCCGAAGCTCACCGCGCAGATCGCGCTCTCCTTCGACGGCCCGCTCTACGCCCAGGGGCCGGGCGACCTGACCCGGTGGATGGCCGTGCCCTGGCAGACCGACACCGCGAGCTGCCTGTCCGGCTACGGCTACGGCTCGCCGGGCTTCGGCCCCAAGTACGACCCGTACCTGCCCACCTTCTGGCCGGCCCGGGTGCCCAACCACGTCCTCGCCCAGGAGGACTACGACGTCGCCGTGGACACCTCCCGCCCCGTCGAGGAGCGGCTGGCGGCGTTCGGCAGGCGCCGGCCCTGGCTGCGGTGGCTGCCCTCCGGCTACCTCAACACCATCAACGCGATGGTGAAGGACTTCGGCCGGCTCGGCCTCGTCGAGCGCCGCCCCGGGGCCGTCGACGACCCGCGCCTCCCCTCCGAGATGCTGGTCGAGTCCGAGGTGGGCTTCCCGCCCGAGCCCGCGCCCCCGGCCGGACGCAACCTGGTCACCCTGCACGTGCCGCTGGGCGCCGACCCCGTCCTCGGCGAGGCCGCGATGGCCACCGCGGTGAGCATGGCGGAGCAGCCCGACGAGGAGGTGTCGGCGGGCTACATCGACAAGGTCGTCCGCTTCCGGCACCGCCGGTGAGCGCCCGCACGCGCCCGCCCCGGCCGCTGGACGCCGCCGTGGCGGGCGGGGGCCCGGCGGGCGCCGTGGCGGCGCTGGTCCTGGCGGGCGCGGGCCACCGTGTCCTGCTCGTCGACGACCGCGCCTGGGACGACGGCGCCGGGGAGGACGATGCTCGGGGCGACCGCGGCGGGGGCGACGGTGCCGAGGGCGACCGGGCCGGGGGCGGCCCCGGGGCGGTCAAGATCGGGGAGTTCCTGCCGCCCGCCGCCCGCCCGCTGCTGCGCGACCTCGGGCTGCTGGACGGGTTCCTCGCCGCCGCGCACCCCGCCTCCACCGGCACCTCCAGCGCCTGGGGCTCGGCGGCGCTGCACGAGCGCAGCCACCTGTTCGACCCGTACGGCCACGGCTGGCACCTCGACCGGCGCCGCTTCGACGCCCTCCTGCGGGACGCGGCGCGGGCGGCCGGCGCCGAACCGCTGCGGGCCACCGTGCTGGAGCGGCTCGGCGAGCGCCTGCTGGTACGCGAGCGCGGCGGCGCGGTGCGGGAGCTGCACTGCCGCTGGAGCGTCGACGCCACCGGCCGCCGCTGCACCATCGGCCGCCGGCACGGCCGGCGCCGGCGCCAGGACCGCCTCGTCGCCGCGTACGCCGTGTTCGCCGACCGCCGCCCCGGGGGGCCGCCGGACCGCGAGGCGCGCACCCTCGTCGAGGCGGCCCCGCACGGCTGGTGGTACACCACCCTGATCCCGGCCGGGCGCCTGGTCGCCCACCTGACCGACCCCGACCTCGCGGACCCCCGCCTGCGCACCCCCGAGGGCTTCTGGCACGGCATCACCCGCACCGGCCACCTGCGCCGGCGCCTGGACGGCTACGACCCCGCCGCGACCCCCGCCCCGCGCTGGACGGCCGCCCACGGCCTGCGGCTGACCCCCGCCGCCGGACCGGGCTGGATCGCGGCGGGGGACGCCGCCCTCGCCTTCGACCCGCTCTCCTCGCAGGGCATCCTCACCGCCCTGCACACCGGCGCCCGCGCCGGGCGGGCCGTGGCCGCGTGCCTGGCCGACCCGGACCGCACGGCCGCCGTCCTCGCCGACTACCGCGGGTTCCTGGACGGCATCGAGACCGCCTACCGCGGGAACCACGCCCAGGCCTACCAGCAGGAACGGCGCTGGCCGCAGCACCCCTTCTGGGAGCGCCGCCACCCGGGACAGGGCCTGTCCGGCGGGCATGGGCGGGCATAGTCTGAAAGGACGAACCACTTGTCCTAGGGAGCCGGTCATGGCCTCTCAGACACAGGTCTTACTGGATGCCACCGAGGTCACCCAGTCGGTGCAGGACCTCCACCACAGCGTCACCCTGATCGCCGGCAAGGTCACCGTGGTCCGCCTGTACGTACGCTGCTCCGACGGCCCCGCCGTCAGCGTACGCGGCGCGATCACGCTGCTCCGCTCGCCCGCCGATCCCCCCGTCACCCTCTCCTCGGTCAACACCGTCGCCCTCGACCCGGCCGACCCGCGCGACCTCGCCGCCCGGCGGGCCGACGCGACCCTGAGCCTCAACTTCCTCCTGCCGGCCGCGCTGACCGCCCAAGGGGCGCTCAGTGTGAGCACGGTGACCGTCACCGACCTGCTGACCGGCGCCGCCCTCCCCCTCGGCGGGGCGCCGAACGGCCCGACCGTCTGGTTCCACCCCGGCGCGCCGCTGCGCGTGCGCATCCTCGGGCTGCGCTACCGCCAGGGGATCCCCCCGGTCACCTTCACCCCCCGGGAGCTGGACTTCACCGCCCTGGTCAGCTGGCTCAAGCGCGCCTACCCGGTGGCCGAGGTCATCAGCTCGCACACCGTCATCGACGCGGCCGCCGCCCCGCCCTTCCTGTGCGACGACGCCAACGCCCAGCTCGCCGCCATCCGCGCCCTGGACGTCAGCTCCGGCGGGGACCGGCGCACCCACTACCTCGCCCAGGTGGCCGACGGCGGCTTCTTCCTGCGGGGCTGCGCCGCGGGCATCCCCGCGCTGCCCGACCCCTCCACCGTCGCGGCCGCGCCCGCCGGGGCCGACAGCTGGGGCTGGGACTTCGACGGCGTCTACAGCGACTGGTACGGGGCCCACGAGCTGGGCCACACCTACGGCCGCAAGCACCCCGGGTTCTGCCAGCAGACCGAGGACGACCTGCAGAACTACCCCTTCGACAACGGGCAGCTCGCCGACACCGCGGACACCTTCGTCGGATTCGACGTGGGCGACACCGCGCTGAACCTGCCCATGCGGGCCCTGCCGGGAGTGCAGTGGCACGACGTGATGACCTACTGCCCCCGCCAGTGGCTGAGCAGCTACACCTACGAGGGCATCCGCCGGCGCCTGCTCGCCGAGCAGACGGCCACCGACGGCGCCCCGCCGCCCCCGGGCGTCCCGCGGGCCGCCCCCACCCCCGTCGCCGCTACGCCCGTCGCGATCCACGCGGTGGCCGGCCCGGGCGGCGGGCCCCCCGACCGGCGGACCCCGCAGGTCTCCGTCCAGCGGGTGGCCCCCCAGCCGGCGTCCGCCGCGAACGGGGCCGGCGGCGCGGACCCGTCGGCCGGGCAGCTCGTCAGCGTCGTCGGCACCGTCAACCTCACCCGCCGCGAGGGCGGCATCCGCTTCGTCAACCCGGTGTCCCCGCTGGCCGCCCGGGCCGCACCGCCCGACGCGGAGGGCTCCAACGCCGCCAACGGTGCGAACGGCGCGTACGGCCCGGACGGCGGGACCCCGGTCGTCCTGCGCATCCGGCAGGCGAACGGCGCACCCCCGCGCGAGATCCCGGTCGCGGTCAAGCTGGCCTCCGAGCTGGCCCCGGGGGACGACCGCAGGGGCCTGGTCGACGCCGTCGTCCCGATCGGGCCCGACACGGAGGCCGTCGACCTGGTCGTCGCAGGGCAGGTCGTGGACACCTTCCGGGCCGCGGGCCCGCCCCCGGCGCTGCGCGCCGCCCGCCACGCGGGCGCCGGCGACGGGTCGTTCGGCCTGGCGCTGGAGTTCGACCCCGGCGCGCCGGACTCCGCCTACACCTACTCCGCCCAGGTCAGCACCGACGACGGCAACACCTGGCAGACGATCGGCGTGGGCCTGAAGGACCCCCTGGTCCAGATCGACCACAGCCGGTTCCGCCCCGGGGAGCAGGTCCGGCTGAGGATCACCACCACCAACGGGTTCAGCAGCACCACGGCCGAGACCGCGGCGATCCAGGTCTGACCCCCGCGCACGCCCGGCAGCCCCTCCCGGACTGCCGGGCCGTCGGCTGCCCGGCTGTCCCGGTGGGCCGGGTGCCGGGGTGCCGGTGCGGTCAGTTGGCGAGGACGGTGTCCGGGGTCCGGCCGGACTGGGCCTGCTCGATGCGCTTGGCCAGCATGACGGCGAGGCGCTGGGTCATCGCGGCGTCCACCGGGCCGTCCTCGGTGGTCACGCTGGCGACGACGGTGCCCGCGCGCATGACGATGCCGACGCCGTCGCGGCCGCCGGGCCGGCCCTGCCAGGCGCGGCTCTCGGTGCCGACGACCTGCAGTTCCACCGGGGTGTAGCGGGCGTCGCCGAACGCCGCGTACGCCTCCTTGAGCTTGTCCTGGGCGGCCGCCTTGCCGGGCAGGGTGTCGACGAGGAAGCGCGCGGTGACGTCGCCGGAGGTGAACCGGGCCTCGCCGCTGAGCGGCCTGCCGTTGCAGGACTCGGTGTTCTGGCAGGTCGAGGAGTGGTCGGTGGGGTCGACCCGCCGCTTCTCCTGCTCCCAGCCGGGCATCGCGGACTGGTCGGGCATCAGCTGCAGGACGAGCTTGTAGTCGAGCAGGGGCGTCGGGGCGTCGCTCCAGGTGGGGGCCGGGCCGGCCGCCGGAGCGGAGCCGGCGGGCGCGGCGGTGGCGCCCGGGGGCACGGCGCCGGGCGCGGGGGGCGCGCCGGTGGCCGCGCCCGCCGCGGCGCCGGTGGCGGCCCCGCCTGCCGCGCCCCCGGCCGCCGCGGTGGCGGCGCCCGGGCCGGTGGCCGGGGCGGTCGGGGCCGCGGCGGCGCCGCTCGCGGCCGCCGAGGCGGCGGTGGCCGCCGACGCGCCCTGGCCGGCCGCGGCGCCGTGGCCGCCGGACCCGCTGGACCCGCTGGACCCGCAGGCCGTGAGGGTGCCCAGCAGCAGCCCTGCCACGGCAGCCGTCATCGTGCGACCGACCGACTTCATAGCGCTCTCCTCTTACCCGGGTGTCCGTGAACCGCCAAGAACCACAGCCATGATCGCCCCCCGCCCCGGCCCGCCCTCCCCCGGCCCCCCTCGGCGGCCCGGCGGGAGGGGCCCGCCCGGCTCCGGCCGGCCCACCATGTGGAAGGCCTGGACATTCGCGGATGGTCTAGGCCAAGCTGGGACACTGTACGAAGGGCCGCCTCCAGGCGGCCCGCGCCGTACGGCAGGTCGAGCGCCGGCCCAGCAGCCCCCGCCGGACCCGCACAGCCCGCTCGGGCTCACCGTCGGTCCCCCGGCCTCCGGGAGCGGCGCCAGGCGGATGAACCCAGGTGCCGCGCGCACCACGCTCAACGAGGAGCGCCATGCCCCCCGACCCACGCCCCGCTCCCGCGGTCGCCGTCTACCTGCGCTGTTACCCCTACGACAGCTGGCAGATGGGCCCGCACCTGCGGGCCCTGGAGGAGCACGCCGCCGCGCTCGACCGCACCGTCGCGCACGTGTTCCTGGACAACGGGGTCTCCTCGCGCGCCTTCAGGCCCCAGCTGCAGCGGCTGCTCGCCTGGGCGGCCCGGGGCCGGATCGACACCGTGCTGGTCCCGGGACTGTGGGTGTTCTCGCTCGACACCACCACCGCACACTGCGTGACCGGCTTCCTGCACGCGGCCGGCGCCGACGTCCTGGAGCTGCCCGAGCGCCGCGGCGGCGGGACCCGGCCGGTCCCGGGCCTGGTCCGCCAGCGCGAGCGGGTGCCCGGCGCGGCCTGAGCCCTCCCCGGGCAGGACCGGCAGGCCCGACAGGACCGGCGGGACCGGCAGGGCGACGGGGGCCGGCGGGATCGGCAGGGATCAGAGGCCGGTCAGCTCGCCCAGCCCCAGGGCGCGCAGGGTGTGGTTGGCCATCTGCAGGTGCCCGGCGGCGTTGGGGTGGGCGGGGTCGTCGAGCCAGGGGATCGGGTCGGTGTCGGGGAAGCGGGCCAGCCAGTGGGCCTCGTGGTCCACCAGCAGGGCTCCCGTGTCGCGGGCGATCTCCCGGACGGCCTGGCAGTAGGCGGGCAGCTCGGGGCGGGCCGTGCGGCCGCTGACGCTGGTCAGGACGGGGGTGTGGAGCACGATCTGCGCACCGGCGGCCCGGGCGATGATCGCCCGCAGGTCGGAGTGGAACGCGTCGAGCCCGGCCAGGCCGGCGCGGGCGTCGTTGGTGCCCAGCGAGATCGACAGCACGTCCGGGGAGAACCGGCCGATCAGGTGGTCGTAGGAGCCGAGGACGTCGCCGGCGCGCCAGGCGGAGACGCCGGAGTTGACGACGATGTCGGTCAGCCGGTCCAGCTGCCAGCGGATCCGCTCGTGGACGTGCTCGACCCAGCCCCGCGACCCGTGGGTGTGCAGGACGGCCTGGGTGATGCTGTCCCCGGCCGCCACCCAGGTCATCGGCTCCGCCGACAGTTCGATCATGTGGCTGTTCCCCCTGCTCGTCGTGGTGCGCCCGGACCCCCGCGCGCCGACCCCATTCGATCATGGCACGCCCTGCGCCCTGCGCTCTGTGTCCTGCCCCCTGCCCCCTGCCCCCTGGCGCCCTGCGCCGTCCACGCTCACGGGACGCACAGAAGATCGTTACCCGTTGGTAAGCATTACTCCCGCCGCCCGACTTGACGGTGTGGGAGATTGCTCGGGCCGCGGTGTGAACACATGTGCGGCGAGCTCCCCGACACCGTGACAGGAAGGTCCGATGACAGGTATGAGGTTCGTTGGCAGAGTCGCCGCCCCCGCGGTGCTGACCGGCATGCTCCTCTCGGGCCTGGCCGTGCCCGCGACGGCCGCGCCGGCTCCGGTGGCGGCCGCGGCCCCCGCCGCGGCGGCCGCGCAGGCCGTGACCGAGGGCCAGTGGCTGGCCGACGTGCAGGCGGCGGTGGCCCCCGCGCGCTCGTACATCGAGCAGCGCACCGCCGCGGCCGGGGCGGGTGAGCGGCTCGCGATCGTGTTCGACATCGACAACACGACGCTGCAGACGCACTTCCACCCGTTCACCCAGCCGGCGATCGCGTCCTCGCTGGCGCTGGCGGACTACGCGCGCTCGCGCGGCGTCGCGGTCGTCTTCATCACCGCCCGGCCGGACTTCATCGAGTCGGTGACCCGCTACAGCCTCCAGCACGCCGGGTACCCGGTGGACGGGCTGCACGGGCGCGACCTCGGCGACCTCTTCCGCCCGGTGCAGGCCTTCAAGACCGCCGAGCGCGCCGCCGTCGAGCAGCAGGGCTACACGATCATCGCCAACGTCGGCAACAACACCACCGACCTGGCCGGCGGCCACGCCGAGCGGACCTTCAAGCTGCCCGACTACAACGGGCTGCTGTCCTGAGCCGTCCCCCACGGTAGCCCGGCCTCGGCCCGGTCCGCGCAACGCAGTTCGGGGCCCTCGGGGCCGGGCGCGGCAGCGGGCGGGCCCGTCGCGGGGCACCTGGTAGGTTCGCGGCGGCGGCCCACGGTGGGGCCGCCGCCGGACCGGGGGCGGACGCCGCACCCGGCCGGCGGACACGACGCGGTGGGGAGAGGGATGGCCTCCGGACGGGACCCGATCGACTTCACGCACACGGACGTCGCGGGGCGCTCCCTGGACGTGCGCTGGATCCACGGCTCGGAGTCGGCGCGGCACAACACCGATCCCGAGATCCAGGTCCACCACTACGACGAGCACACCGTCCTGCTGCGGCAGAACATGGCCGTCAACTACGAGGCGCCGTTCCTGTTCCTGCTCTTCGGCGACGAGCGGGCGGTGCTGCTCGACACCGGCGCCACCGCCTCCCCCGACTTCTTCCCGCTGCGCCGCGTCGTGGACGGGCTGGTCGCGCGGTGGCTGGAGCGCCACCCGCGCACCGGCTACCGGCTGCTCGTGCTGCACAGCCACGGGCACGGCGACCACGTCGCCGGGGACGCCCAGTTCGCCGGGCGCCCCGACACGGTGGTGGTGGACGCGGGGCTCGACACCGTGCGGGAGTTCCTCGGCCTGGACGGCGACCTCGACCGGCCGGCCCTGCTGGACCTCGGCGGCCGGGTGCTGAGCTGTCTGGCGGGCCCGGGCCACCACGAGGCCGCGATCACCTACTACGACCCGTTCACCGGGTTCCTGCTGACCGGCGACACCGTCTACCCGGGCCGGCTGTACGTCGCCGACTGGGACGCCTACGTCGCCACGATCGACCGGCTGATCGCCTTCGCGGCCGCCCACCCGGTCAGCCATGTGCTCGGCTGCCACATCGAGATGACCGACCGGCCCGGCGTGGACTACCCGATCCGCTACACCTACCAGCCCGACGAGCCGCCGCTGCAGATGACGGTCGGCCGGCTCCACGACATCCGCCGCGCGCTCGACGAGGTGGCCGCCCGGCCCGGGCGGCACGCCTTCGACGACTTCGTGATCTGCTACGACACGCACTGACCGGTACCGGCCCCCGGGAGCCGGGGTGCGGCGGGGCCCGTCGGCCGGGGTGCGGCGGTTCAGAGGGCGAGCTCGATGGCGTTCTTGGCCCGCTCGACGGACTCCTCGGCGGGCGGGCCGCCGGGGTTCTCGGTGGCCAGCGCCTGGTTGAGGGCGACGAAGGGGCGCAGCCGCTGCTCGTAGCGCTCGAAGGCCGCGCGGTGGCCCTCGGCGCCGTCCCGGGCCCGGCCCAGCTCCTCGGCGAGCACGTGGGCGCCGACCAGCGCGAGGCTGGTGCCCTGGCCGGACAGCGGCGAGGGGCAGTAGCCGGCGTCGCCGAGCAGCACCGCCCGGCCGGCGGACCACTGGTCCAGGTGCACCTGGGCCATCGTGTCGGCGTAGAAGTCGGGGGTGCGGTGCAGTGCCTCCAGCAGCCGGGGCGTCTCCCAGCCCAGCTTCGACATCCGCTCGGCGACCAGCCGCCTGCTCTGCTCGGCGTCCCGGACGGCGGGCTCGGTGCCGGCGTACCCGAAGGTGACCCGCAGTTCGCTGTTGCCGCGCACCGGGTAGATGCCGTAGCCGGCGTCGCCGTCGCGCATCCAGACCTGCCAGTCCTCCAGGCCGAGGAAGTTGTCGGCGCTGAAGATGGCGAGGTGGCTGCCCAGTTGGCGCAGGAACCGCTCCTCCGGGCCGAAGACCAGCTTGCGGACCCGCGAGTGCAGGCCGTCCGCGCCGACCACCAGGTCGAAGGTGCGGGGCCGGCCGTGTGCGAAGGTCGCGTGCACGCCGTCCTCGTCCTCCCGGAGTTCGGTGATGGCGTCCCCGTGGATGAACTCGACGCCGTCGCCTGCGCGTTCGCGCAGCATCGCGACCAGGTCCGAGCGCAGCAGCTCGACGTCCTCGCTGTCGAGGCGGCCGGCGCTGTAGGTCGCCTCGGTGGAGCGGTGGACCTCGTTGCCGTCGCCGTCGAGCACGGACATGCCGAGCATCCGGGTGCGCACGGCCCGGATCCGCTCGGTCAGGCCCATCTGCTCGACCACCGCGAGGGCGGCGCCGCGGATGTCGACGGCCTGGCCGCCGCTGCGGGGGGCGGGGGCGAGTTCGACCACGGTCGGGGCGAAGCCGCGGCGGTGCAGCAGGTGGGCGAGCGCCGGTCCGGCCACGCCGCCGCCGGAGATCAGAACGGTCTTCACGAGGGACTCCCCTGTTCATCGTTGGTACGCTGTAAGCAATGTGAATGTACGACGTAAATCCAGGGCCTTGCAAGCCACTTGAGAGTCGCTCTGACCTAGTACAGAAGGGTTCCGGCAGCGGTCTTCGCTGCTGGGGCCTGAGCTAGTACAGGACCGGATGCGGCGAAAAATTTCTCCAAGGAGTCGACCCCATGGCACCCGGCACGCCCCCGCCCTTCCAGCGCATCGCCGCCGAGCTGCGCCGACGCATCGTCACCGGCGAACTCGCCCCCGGTGAGCGGGTGCCCTCGACCCGCCGCCTCGCCCAGGACTGGGGCGTCGCCCTGGCCACCGCCACCAAGGCCCTGACCGAGCTGCGCCTGGAGGGCCTGGTCGAGGCCCGGGCCCGGGTCGGCACCGTGGTCGCCGCACCCGCCACACCTGCCGGGCCCGCCACCGCGGGTGCCGCCGCACCGGCCGCGCAGCGCCGGCCGGCCCCGCCGGAGGGCGAGTTGAGCCGCGAGCGGATCATCCGGGCGTCCCTGGAGCTGGCCGACGCCGAGGGGCTGGCGGCGCTCTCGATGCGCGCGGTCGCCGCCCGGCTCGGGGTCTCCCCGATGTCCCCCTACCGCTACGTCACCGGCAAGGAGGACCTCGTCCTGCTGACCGCCGACGCGGCCTTCGGCGAGGCGTCCTACCCGGACGTGCCCCCCGTCGGCTGGCGCCCCCGCCTGGAGCTGGGCGCCCGCACGCTCTGGTCGCTGTTCCGCCGCCACCCCTGGCTGGCGCACCTCAGCCCGGTCACCCGGCCCAAGCTGCTGCCCAACCTGATGACGCACGCCGAGTGGGCGCTGGCCGCGCTGGACGGGCACGGCCTGGACGCCCCGGCCATGCTCGACATCCATGTGCTGTTCTACAGCTACATCGAGGGCATCGCCGTCAACCTGGAGCGCGAGACCCAGGCACAGGCCGCCACCGGCGTCACCGAGGACCAGTGGATGGAGCACCAGGCCCCCGCCCTGGGCGCGCTCGCCGACTCGGGCCGCTTCCCGGTGTTCAGCCGACTGGTCGCGGGCCTGGAGAACGGCTACGACCTGGACCTGGACGGCCTGTTCGAGTTCGGCCTCGCCACCCTGCTGGACGGGCTGGCCCCGCGCATCGAGGCGGCCGGGCGCAGCGCGTAGCGCCCGTTCCCGCACCCGCACCCGGGCACCGACACGGATACGGGACGGGCACGGGCACGGGCACGGGCACGGGCGGGGGCCCGGACGGATCTCCGTCCGGGCCCCCGCTCAGCCGCCGGGAGCGGTCACTCCACCACGGTGGCCGACTCGATGGCGACCTGCTCGACCGGCACGTCCTGGCCGCCCGTCTTGACCTTGCCGATCGCGTCGACGACGTCCTGGCCGGCGACCACCTTGCCGAACACCGCGTAGCCCCAGCCGTCCTGGCCGGGGTAGTCGAGGAAGGTGTTGTTCTTGGTGTTGATGAAGAACTGCGCCGAGGCCGAGTGGGGGTCGGAGGTGCGGGCCATGGCCACGCTGTAGTGGACGTTCTTCAGCCCGTTCTTCGCCTCGTTCTGGACCCTGTCGGGGGCCGGCTTCTCCCGCATGTTCCGGTCGATGCCGCCGCCCTGGATCATGAAGCCGTCGATCACCCGGTGGAAGATCGTGCCGTCGTAGTGGCCCCTCCCCACGTATGCCAGGAAGTTCGCCACCGTCTTGGGCGCCTTCTCGGCATCGAGTTCGAGCTCGATGTCGCCCTTGGTGGTCTTCAGCAGGACCTTGGTCATGTCTCTCCAAATCAGCGCAGCACGTCCGGCCCGGCAGGCCGCCCCTGGTGGGGCTCGTGCCCCCACCGGGCCGGACACGGACAGCCGCAGCCTACCGACGCGGCGTCACCCGGCCCCGCAATCGCCGCCGCGCGCCTCCGGGACGGCCCCCGGGCCGGCGCGGGCGCAGCGCGCCACGGAGCAGTTGTTCACCCGGCGGACACGTCGTGGTCCAGACCACTGGGCGGGATGCCGGTAGCATCCGCGGGTGACCATGGAACCCGCCGCGGAAGCCCGCGAAAGACCCCAACGCCCCACCCTGGGAAGGCTGTTGGCGCTGATCGTCTGCGCGGTGCTGCTGGCCGCGGACGGCTGGGCCACCGGGCGGGGCTACGCGGCACTGGGCAGGGCCGGCGACTGCGGCAACACCGGCCAGCGGGTCTGCGGGAGCATCGACCTCTGGCACGGCCTGGCCGCCGTCGGCGGCGTCATCCTGGGGCTGGTCCTGCTGGCGGGCACGGCCGTCGTGCTGGCCGCCGACGGCACGGCCTCCGCCTCCTCCGACCTGCCGATCGGCGCCGGCACCCTGGTCGGCGTGCTCTGCCTGCTGCTCGGCGCCGCCCGCGGCGCCGACACCACCAGCGGCTGGCTGCTCGGCCCGGCCGCCGCGGTCGCGCTGCTCGCCCTGTGGTCGGCGCGTGCGGAGGCGCGCAGGCGCCGGCGCGTCCTCGCCGAGGAGCAGCGCCGGGCCGAGCGCGAGCTGCGCCTGGAACGGCACGGGGTGAGCGTGCCCGCCACCGTCCTGGGCCTCCGGGGCACCGGCGTCCACCTCAACGACCGCCCCGAACTGGTCGTCACCCTCCGCTACACCACCGCCGACGGCCGGGAGCACACCGAGTCGGTCACCGAGACCTTCCCCGCCTACGACGCGCCCCGCCGCGGCGAGGTTCTGACCGTGCGCTACGACCCCCGCGACCCGCACCTGCCGCAGCTGGCCGCCGGCACCGGCTGACGGCGCCGGGCGGGCACAGACGGGCGGGCACAGACGGGCGGGCGTCGGGTCAGCGCAGCGGGACACGCTGGGGTGCGAGGAGTTCGCTGGGCTGGACGATCACGAAGCCGTCGCCGGTGAAGGACAGCTCCCAGCCCTCGGTGGCGGTGCCGCGTCGGCGCCACGCCTCGGTGTTGGTGCTCTGCGCCTGCAGCTGCACGTCCAGGGCCGAGGACCAGCCGACCACCGCGTCGGCGTCCGCGTAGACGTACTCTCCCTGCCGTACCGGCATCACCAGCGGGCGCCCGGAGGTCATCACCACCAGCGTGCCGCTGCCGGACAGTTCCAGGCTGTGGCGCCCGACGCCGGAGATCCGCTCGCCGCCCTCGACGTCGACCGCCTGCCAGTCGATGCCGGTGTCCAGCGCCAGGACGTAGCTGCTGGTGATCGTCAGCCGCTCGCGGCTGAGCTCCAGGATGTGCAGGTGCTGGGCGAGGTTGGCGAGATAGACGGTGCCGGTGCCGGCGCAGCGCATCAGGTCCAGCGCGGGGGCGGGCCGGCGGCCGGGCGGCTGCTGCTGCGGGTTCTGCTGGTGCTGCTGGTTCTGGCGGTTGCGGCGCCGGCCGCCGGGCGGGGTCCAGTCGGTGAACTGGACCCGGCCGGTGTGGGCGACCATCGCGCCGCTGCGGGCCAGGACCTCGGCCCGCCCGTCCAGCGCGACCCGCAGCAGCTGCGGGTTCTGCAGGGCGAAGCGCTCCTCGCCGGTCAGGGCGGTGTGGTCCAGAAGGGGACTGTGCACGGTGCTCGCTACTCCTTGGGGCCGCGGGCTGTTCAGCCGCGGATCTTGAGCCGGTCGGAGGTGTCCTCGCTGGGCTGGACGACGACGAATCCCGAGCCCCTGAAGCCCAGTTGGACCGCCTCGCCGCTGCCCCGGCCGATCAGCGAGCCGACCTTGAGGCTGCGCCGGACCTTGATCTCCAGGCCCGTCGTCCAGGCGACCAGGGCGTCCGGGTCGACGTAGGTCTCGGCCTCGGCGCAGTCCAGCACCACCGGGACCCCGCGGGAGGTGACCGACACCCAGCCGCTGCCGCTGACCGTCACGTTGTACAGCCCGGTGCCGGCCATCAGCACCGGCCCCTTGACCTTCTCGACGGCGCAGCCCAGCGAGGCGTCCAGGGCCAGCAGGTGCGAGCCGTTGACGGACAGCGACTCGTCGTCGAGCTGGAGGTTGAGCACGTCCGCGCCGAAGTCGGCCAGGTAGAGCGTGCCGTCCCCGAACCAGCGCAGCAGCGGGCTGCGCTCGCCCGACGCCCACTCGCCGAGCGTGCGGCGCAGCGACTGCGAGACCGGTTCGTACTGGAGGAAGCCGTCGTAGGCCACCATCGCGCCCGCCTTGGCGAGCACGTCCTGTCCGCCGGTCACGGCGACCTTGCACATCGCGCCGCCGTGATGGCTCATCCGCGCCGTGGCCGGGGAGGCCGTGCAGCCCTCCAGGTACGTGCCCGAGAGCACCCGCCGCTCCATCTCCCGACCTCCTTGACTGGTTGACTGGGTTGCCGGCCCGACCGCCGGCGGGGACTGCCGGCCGGGGCCACCCCGGCCGGGACTTCGCCCGCTCAGACCTCGAACGGCTGGACCACGATGAAGTTGCCCGGTCCGCCCCTGAACTGGAGGCTGTACGACTCCGCGGCGTGTCCCGCGTACGCCGAGCGCCGGATCCGCACCGGGGCGGTGGTGATCACCTGTGCGCCGCGCGACCAGGCGACCAGGGCGTGGATGTCGGCGTACGTCTCCGGCGCCGGGGTGACCGGCAGCACCACGGGGATGCCGTTGGTCTTCACCACCACCGTGCCGTGGCCGCTGAACTGGAGCGTGTAGAAGCCCCCGTTCGGCAGGCCCTCGCCCTCGATGCGGCGGACCTCGTGCTCCAGCCCGGCGTCGAAGGCCAGGATCCGGTCGGAGCTGACGCAGATCGCGTCGCCCTCCAGCCGCACGACGTGGAGGTGGCTGGCCTCGTCGGCGAGGAAGACCTGGCCCTCGCCGGAGACGCGCATCAGTTTCAGCGTCTGGCCGGTGAGGTTGCCGGTCAGGCGGCGCAGCACGCCGGAGCCCTCGTGGGCGAAGTCGGCGCGGCCCTGGTAGGCCACCATGCTGCCGTGCAGGGCGAGGACGTCCTGGCCCTTGGTGAGGGTGTAGCGCACGAGGTGGTCGTTCTGTTGCGCCCAGCCGCTCTGCTCGGGGACCTCGGCGTACTTGACCAGGCTGACCCGGACGCCGGGTGGGGCGGGGGGCGGCGGTTGGCGGTCCCAGGCGGGCGGCTGCGGCTGGGGTGCGGGCTGCTGCTGGGCCGGGGCCTGGAGGGTGGGCGCCGGCGCGGGCGGCCCGCCGCGGGCGTCCGGCGCCTGCCGGGCGTCCTGGGCGTCCTGGGCGTCCGACTCATCCGGCCCGTCCTGGGCGTCGTCCTCGATCGCCTCGCCGCCGAAGTTCTCCAGCAGCGCGCGCAGGCCGCCGTCGAAGCCCTGGCCGACCGGGGTGAAGCGCCACTCCCCGTCGCGCCGGTAGAAGTCCGCCAGCATCACCGCGCGCTCGGTGCTGAACTCGGCGCCGGTGAAGGAGTAGCGGCCGACCTCGGTGCCGTCCGCGACGATCCGCACGTACCCGGAGGCGACCTGCGACATCCGGCCGTCGCCGTCGATGGTCGCGGTCAGGCTCAGCCGGTGGATGGCCTGCGGGACGTCCGGCAGCACGATCCGGAACGCCTCGGTGTCGCCGGACTGCGCGCCCAGCAGGCGTATCGAGCCCTCGGGGCTGGCGGGCTGGTTGAAGAAGACGAAGTAGCGGTCGTCGCTCAGCCGCTCCTCGGCGTCCAGGCCGAAGCAGCTGATGTCGAACGACAGGTCCGGCGCGGTCAGCCGTACCCCGAGGTAGAGCTCGGGACCCGGCGTCAGATCGGCTATCCGCACGCGCGATGCCTTGACGATTTCCCTGGTCATGGCGCTGAGCCGACCCTCCCCCTGGGCGTGACGGGCATGGTCCCGCGACCCTACCCCACCCCGTTCGGACGAGGCATCAGCCCGTGCGGTTGCCGCCGCGCCGAGATGGTGCAACTCTCCGGTTGCACCTGGAGGCCCGACGTGCAACCCTGGAGTTGCAGTCAGTGGGTCGCAACGGCCGCAACGGCCGTCCTGGAGACGAAGGAGCCCCTCATGAGCGAGGACCGGATCGAGCGCGAGACCCTGATCGAGGCGTCCCTGGAGCGGGTGTGGTCGCTGGTGGCCGAACCCGGTTTCTGGGTGGGCGACCCGGAGAGCCTGGCCGGCACGGTGGCCAGGGAGGGCGAGTCGATGGTGGCCAGGAACGCCGAGTACGGCGACTTCCCGGTGCGCGTGGAGAAGGTCGAGCCGCCGACGTACCTGGCGTACCGGTGGGCCAGCGCCTTCCCCGGGCAGGAGCTGGGCGAGGACAACAGCACCCTGGTGGAGTTCACCCTGACCCCGGAGGACGGCGGGATCCGGCTGCGCGTCGTCGAGAGCGGGTTCGCGGCGCTGGCCGGCTCCCCCGAGCTGCGCGGCAAGGCGCTGAAGGACAACACCGACGGCTGGCCGCAGGTGCTCGAGGCGTTCAGGAAGCGCGTCGAGCAGCAGGGCGCGTGACGCAGGAGGGCCGCGGCGCGGGCGGGGCCGTCGACGACGTCCTGGCCGCGCTGGCCGACCCGACGCGGCGCCGGCTGCTCGACCTGCTCGCCGCGCAGGGCGAGGCCACCGCGACCACGCTCGCCGGGCGGCTGCCCGTCTCGCGGCAGGCGGTGGTCAAGCACCTCGCGGTGCTGGACGCCGCCGGGCTGGTCGCCGGCAGCCGGGTCGGGCGCGAGGTGCGGTACGCGGTGCGGCCCGCGGCACTGGACGCGACGGCGCGCTGGATGGCCGCGCTCGCCGCCGACTGGGACCGGCGGCTGGCGGGCATCAAGCGCGCCGCCGAGGCGGCGGAGCGGGACTCCCGCTAGGGTCCGTGTCCGGACCCCGGCCCCGCTCCGCGCCCTGCGCGCGGCGGTGTCACCAGCGGTCGTGCACCTGCGGGCGGATCCGGCGGTCGTAGAGTTCGCGCACCGCGGCGAGGGTGTCCCCGGGCAGCGGCGCGAGGGCGGCGGCGGCCGCGTTGGCGCGGGCCTGCTCGGGGTTGCGGGCGCCGGGGATCACCGTCGTGACGCCCGGCTGCTGGACGATCCAGCGCAACGCGGTCTGGGCCGGGCTCGCTCCCTCGGGGGCGAGCCCGGCGAACTCCGCCGCCGCCTCGACCCCGGTCGCGAAGTCGACGCCGGAGAACGTCTCGCCCTGGTCGAAGGCCTCGCCGTGCCGGTTGAAGGTGCGGTGGTCGTCCGCCGCGAACGAGGTGCTCGCGGTGTAGCGGCCGGAGAGCAGCCCGGAGGCGAGCGGGACCCTGGCCAGGACGCCCACTCCGGCCGCCGCCGCGGCGGGCAGGACCTGCTCCAGCGGCTTGAGGCGGAACGCGTTCAGGATGATCTGCACGCTGGCCACGCCCGGGCGGGCGATCGCGGTCAGCGCCTCGGCGCAGGTCTCGACGCTGACGCCGTACGCGGCGATCCGCTCCTCGGCCACCAGGGTGTCCAGGGCGTCGAACACCTCGTCGCTGCCGTACACCGGGGTCGGCGGGCAGTGCAGCTGCACCAGGTCGAGGCGCTCCACGCCCAGGTTGGCCCGCGAACGGTCCGACCAGGCCCGGAAGTTCGCCAGGGTGTAGTGCTCCGGGCGCTGCTCGACCCGGCGGCCGAACTTGGTGGCGACGAGGACGTCCGCGTCCGGACGGCCCTTCAGGTAGCGGCCGATCAACTGCTCGCTGCGGCCGTCGCCGTAGACGTCGGCGGTGTCGAAGAGGGTCACGCCGGCCTCGACGGAGGCGTCCAGGACGCCGAGGGCGTCCTCCTCGCGGACGTCGCCCCAGCCCGCGCCGAGCTGCCAGGTGCCCAGTCCCACGACGGAGACGGGCCGGCCGGTACGGCCGAGTACACGCTGTTCCATCCCTCGACCCTCTCACGGCCGCCGGCGCACGGGCGGCAGGGCGGACCGGACGCCTCGACGGGGTCAGGCGGTTCACCTGCCGCACGGAGCCCGTCCGGCCGAACGGCGAGGCACCACGCCGCGGTCGTTCCGGTCCGGATCCGCGGGAGCGGGCACCCGGAGCCCTGTATCGGGAGTTCCTCAGAACTCCCGATACAGGGGATGCCGGAACCGGCGCCAGGGGGGCGCCGCGCGTCGGCGACGAGAGGGCAGCCCGCGCGGGGGCTCTACACGTCGCCGAACTCGCCGGCTCGGACCGCGGTGACGAACGCTGCGAATGCGACGGCGGGGAAGAACAGCGCAGGCCCCCCGGGGTCCTTGCTGTCCCGTACGGGGACCAGGTCGGACAGTCCCTCCGCCACCTCCACGCACTGCCCTTCCTGGGCGCTGTGCGAACTCCTGCGCCAGCGCGCACCGGACAGATCAACCATGGTCTTCGAACCCCTTTCGTGCCTCTCGGATGAAGCTCAGAGACGCCGCTCGGGGCAGCGCTTCGACCTGTAGTTGATCGTACTCACCTGCCCACTCGGCCAGCGTCTCCGGATCTCGCTCGAGGAACCCCCGCCGCTGCGTCTCGCTGTAGCCCACCATGGCCCGGTCAGGCATGGTCAGCAGCGTGACCGGGTGGGCGAAGGGCCTGTCCTCGCCGAGCGCGAAGGGTGCGACCTGGAGGATGACCCCCGGCCTCTGTGCCAGTGCCTCCAGGTGCCGCAGCTGCTCGATCATGACCACCCGCTGTCCTATCGACCGGCGGAGGCATCCTTCATCCATCACCGCATGGATCCGGGGCGCCGGCTGCCGGTCGAGGCGTTGCTGGCGACTCAGCAGCATCGACAGGCGTTCGTCGGCCTGTTGTTGACTCGTGCGACCCCGGCGGACTCGCGCCCCCTGGTACGCCTCCGCATAGGCAGGGACCTGAAAGAGGCTGGGGACGATGTTGATCTCGAACAGCCGTATTGCCACGGCGTCAGCCTCGCTGCGCAGATACTCGGCGAAGCCCTCGAACAGGACGCCGCGCCCCGCCTTGCGCCACTCGCGTTCGAGGTGGCCCGAGATCTCGAACGCACGATCAAGTCTTCTGGCAAATCGCTGAGTCGGAGGCTTTCGACCTGTTTCGACGGCAGACACATGGACGGCCGAGTACTCGGTGGCCGCCGCCAGGTGGTCCTGAGTCCAGCCCCGCGCCTCTCGCAACGTGCGAACCTGCGCACCAAACGCGGCAGCGGGCGAGGAGTTCGGGTCAAGTTCCTTGCGGTTCATGATCGTTAGCTTCTCTTCCTTCCTGGTTGAAAGGTTGAAGACATCGGGGACTCTAGGCCACAGTGAACCGCCTCGGTAGCGGCTCGACTACGCAAGGGAGCGATGGTGACTGCCCGGACGGCTTGGCCGGCGAAAAGGATCTACCGCTCCGAGGCGGGCGAACCGGCCCGAGGACGGTGGCGTCGAATGGTCGACGCCGCCGCGTGGGATCGGACCATGGGAGGCGCAGAACAGATGACGCAGACACCCGCACCTTGGGGTACGACCCGGATGGGGCCGTTCGCGGCCACCGTCCCGGTCCCGCAGTACACGCCCGTGATCGACCCGGACACCCAGATGGCCGTCCTCATCGACGACCGGGGCCGAACGGTCGAGCTGGCCGGGCACGGCACCAGCACCAGCGGTGTCACCCAGACGCAGACGACCCCTGACGGAAACTCGACGGGGGCGTCCGACACCGACGTCACCGAGTCCTACGACCAGGACCAGAGCGGCGGCTGATGTCCGACCAGCGCAGGTCGGTGCTGGTGCTGACCAGTCCCTACGATGCGACCGCGGATCTGGTCCTGCGGGTGCTCGCCGAGCACCGGGTGCCCGTGGTCCGCCTCGACCCCGGCGCCGACCTGCCCGCGGGTGCCTCGCTGACCGCCACGTTTCGTACGGGCGTTCAGCGGGGCACCCTCCGCACGTCAAGCAGGGAACTCGACATCACCCGGGTACGGTCGGTCTGGGTACGTCGGCCCTCGCCCTACACGGGACCGCCGGACCAGGACGACCAGAACCGCCGCTTCGCCGCGGAACAGTCGTTCTGGGGTGCCGGTGGCATCCTCGCGACGCTCCCCGGAGCGCACTATGTCAATCACCCGTGGAACAACCGCGCCGCCGAGTACAAGCCTGCACAGCTCGCCACCGCCCAGCGCTGCGGATTCCTGCTGCCGAACACGCTGATCACCAACGATCCGGTAGAGGCTCGGGAGTTCGCCACCTCCCAACACGGCAGGGTGGTCTACAAGCCGCTGTGGAACTCGCCCTACCGGGTGGACGGCCGGCCGCACAGTGTGTGGGTTCGGGAGGTGAGCGGGTCCGAGATCACCGACGCCGTGTCCCTGTGTCCCCATCTGTTCCAGGCCAAGGTGGACAAGGCGTACGACGTGCGGGTGACCGCCGTCGGTGAGCGCCTGTTCGGAGTTCGGATCGACAGCCCCGACATCGACTGGCGCGTACGGCAGGACCTGATGACGTGTACCCCGATCGAGGTGCCCGAGCGGGTCGCCCGTGTGGTCGCTGCCTATCTCGGCGAACTCCGGTTGACCTTCGGCGCGTTCGACTTCGCCGTGACGCCGTCCGGTGACTGGTGCTTCCTTGAGTGCAACCCCAATGGCCAATGGGCGTGGAAGCCGGCGGACATCGCCGAAGCAATCGCCTGTGCCCTTGCCGACCAGCTACGGAAAGGCCTCGACAGATGAGCACATCGGCCCAGCTCCGCGCCGCCCTGGTGGACAGACTCACCGAGGACGGCACACTCACCGGGCCCGAGTGGCGCAGCGCTGCCGCCGCGGTTCCCCGGGAGCTCTTCGCCGGGTCCTACTTCGCGCCGGTCGCCGGGAGCGTCCCGACCGGTTTCCGCGCCGTGCGTGAGGGTGAACCCGGATGGCTGGAGGGCATCTACACGGACCGGACACTCGTCACCCAACTCGACGGGGCCACCAGGCCCGACGACGTGGCGGACGGGAGCGTGAGCGGTTCCCCTTCGTCGTCGTCCACGCTTCCGTCACTGGTGCTCGGCATGTGGCAGCGGCTCGACACCGGCGCCGGGCAGCGGGTGTTGGAAATCGGCACCGGAACCGGCTACTCGACCGCTCTCGGCGCGCACCGCCTCGGGGACGCCAATCTCACCAGCATCGAGTACGACCCGGTGGTGGGCGGAGCGGCTGCCGCGGCACTCAAGGCGGCCGGGTTCGCCCCCCGGCTGATCATCGGCGACGGGCTGCGCGGCGACCCCGGCGGGGGCTGGTACGACCGGCTCATTGCCACATGCGCGGTCCGGTACGTCCCGCCCCCGTGGCTTCACCAGGTCAAGCCCGGCGGTCGGATCCTGGTCACCCTGTCCGGGTGGAGCTATGCGAACGCCCTCGTCCTGCTCGACGTGACCGGTCCGGGGGAGGCCACCGGCCGGTTCCTGCCCGGCTTCACCAGCTTCATGATCGCCCGTCCGCACGACCGCCCCCCGCTCCCGGCGCTGGACCTGCTGCCGGGTGAGGAGCGCCCGAGCCGGGTCGACCCGGCAGCGCTCGACAACTGGACGGGCGGATGGGTGGCCCAGCTCGCCGCGCCCTCGGCCGTTCGCATGGGGGTGGGCACACAACAGGTCCTCTGGGATGTGTCCACCGGATCGCAGGCCCGAACGGCACCCGCCCCTGACGGCGGGTGGACCGTCGTACAGCGCGGTCCCGTACGCCTGTGGGACCAGGTCGAACGCTCGGTACAGCGCTGGCAGGCCGCCGGCGAGCCGCACCAGGAGGGCTTCGGCATCACGGTCACGGGGGCCGGCCAGCGAGTGTGGCTCGGCACCGAGGACGGTCCGGGCTGGGACCTGCCGATCTGAGGCGGACAACCATCACAGACACCCGGAGGCGCCGGGTTCCGTCGGCGCGCGGCCGGCGGACCGGGGGCGCGGTTCGCCGGGTCGGGGCAGTCGGCGGTCCCCGTACGGGTGGCCCCGGCCGTGTCCCGGCCCGGCGGGAGGGGCCGCGCCTCGATCCTGGGCACGGCAGGGCCGACCGGACCTGCCGGCGCAGCGAGGACGAGGTGGGTGAGGGCGATGTCCCGGCAGGTGTTCCAGAAGTCGTTCCGGAAGTCGGTCCGCAGGGCCGTGCAGGTGGCGGGCGCGGTGGTGGTGCTCGCGGCCGGGCCGGCCACGGCGGCGGCGCCCTGCGGCGCCGATCTCGCGGTGACGGCCGCGAACCCGGCCCCGGCGCCCGGGGGCGGCACGACGACGGTGCACCCGGTGGTGATCAACACCGGCGACTCGGCCACCACCGCGCCGTTCACCCTGGTGGTCCAGCTGCCGCCGGGGGTCGTCGGTGTCGGGCAGGCCCCGAGCGTGTGCTCCACCGGCCCGTTCGGCCACACGGTGACCTGTACGTTCCCGGCGGGCCTGGCGCCCGGCGGCACGGTCGCCGCCGACGTCCTGCTCTCCATCGCCTCCGGGATGGACCCCGGGGTGCTCGACGGGTCCGTGACGGTCGACCTGCCCGGGGACCCGACCCCGGCGGACGACAGCGCCCGCTTCGACATCGTCGTGGTGCCGTAGGGGAGGGCGGCGGGCCCCTCAGCGGGCCAGCCGGTCCACGGCCTCGTACGCCACCGCCAGGGACTTCTCGGCCAGCGGCCTGAGGGCGGCCATCGCGGGCACCGTCCGTGCCGTCGTCAGCTCGGCGTGGACGAAGGCCAGGTCGCCCGCGAGGCCGATCGAGCCGAGGACCGCCCGCAGGTACGGCTCCTGGTGGTCCCAGCCCTCGCGGGGGGTGCCGGGGGCGTACGAGCCGCCCCGGGCGGTGACCACCACGACGGACGCGCCGCCGAGCGGGCCGGGGCCGGCGCCGGGCGCCACCATGTGGGCCGGGGTGACCAGGCGGTCCAGCCACGCCTTGAGCGTCGAGGGGATCGCGTAGTTGTACATCGGGGCGCCGATGACCACCGTGGTCGCCGCGCGCACCTCGGCGGTCAGCGCCTCGGTCAGCGCCCGCTCCTGCGGGGGCTCGCCGTGGTCGCCGTCCGGGTCGAGCATGGCCTCGCGCACGGCGTGCGTGAGGTGCGGGACGGGGTCGGCCGCCAGGTCGCGGTAGGTGTGGCCGGCGCCCGGGTGGTGGCGGCGCCACTGGGCGGCGAAGCGGGCGGACAGCTCCCGGGACACCGATCCGCTCGCTCGGATGCTCGCGTCGATGTGCAGGAGGGCAGGCGAAGGCATGGGAGGACCTCGGAGGGTGTCGGGGGCGGAGGACGGCCCCGCCGCCGACGGTGGAGGCCGCCGGCGCGGCCCGTCGGCGGCGGGCGATGACGACCGTAGACATTGACGCCACCGTCAAGGCAAGCCGCGCCGCCCCACCTCCCCGGGGGTCAGAACACCGACCAGCCGGTCGCCGTCGTCAGCGCGTCCAGGGCGGCGACGCCGAGCACCGAGTTCCCGGCGCCGTCCAGGCCCGGGCTCCAGACGCAGACCGTACCGCGCCCCGGCAGCACCGCCAGCACGCCCCCGCCGACGCCGCTCTTGCCCGGCAGGCCCACCCGGTAGGCGAACTCCCCCGCCGCGTCGTACGTCCCGCAGGTGAGCAGCACGGCGTTGATCCGCTTGGCCTCGCTGCGCGACAGCAGCCGGCTGCCGTCGGCCCGTATCCCGTGCCGGGCGAGGAAGAGGCCGGCCAGGGCGAGGTCGTGGCAGCTGGCCTCGATCGCACAGTGCGCGTAGTAGTGCGCGAGGACGCTGTCCACCGGGTTGCGCAGGTTGCCGTAGCTGGCCATGAAGTGCGCCATCGCGGCGTTGCGGTGCCCGTGCTGGGCCTCGGAGGAGGCGACCGAGTCGTCGACCGCGACGGCCGGGTTGCCGGACTCCGCGCGCAGGAACTCCCGCACCGCCCCGACCGCGTCGCCGGTGAGCTTCAGCAGCCGGTCGGTGACGACCAGGGCGCCGGCGTTGATGAAGGGGTTGCGCGGGATGCCGTGCTCCGACTCCAGCTGCACCAGCGAGTTGAAGGGGTTGCCGGAGGGTTCGCGGCCCACGCCCCGCCAGAGGCCGTCGCCGCCCTGGGCCAGGGCCAGGGCCAGGGTGAACAGCTTGGACACCGACTGGATCGAGAACGGGTGGCGCCAGTCCCCCGCCCCGAACACCCGGCCGTCCACGGTGGCGATCGCCATGCCGAAGGCGGCCGGGTCGGCCTGGGCGAGGGCGGGGATGTAGTCGGCGACCCGCCCCCGCTCGGGCGCGCGCCGGGCCGCCTCCATCGCCTCCTGCAAGAGCACCTGGTAGTCCGCATCGTTCACGCGGACATTCTGGTCCACCCCCGGCGACCAGCGGCGACCCGGGTCGCCGGACGCTCCCGGGTGTCGGCGGGACGGCCGGACCGGGGCCGGGGCCGGGGGCCCGGGGAGGCGGGCGGCCGTCCCCCTCAGGTGCGTCCGTAGCGGACCGCCTGGTCGGCGAACTCCCGGGCCATCTCCTCGGTCACGGTCGCCCGCGTGCGGTGGATGGCGTCCAGGTAGTCCCCGGTGACGGGCTCGGTCCGCTCCCCCGTGTCGAGGGTGCGTTCGAAGGCGGCCTGGGCGACCGCCATGGCGACCTGTCGGATGTCCGCGGGGGTGAAGCCGCTGCTGGCGTCGGCCAGCACCGCCGTGTCGGCCGCCGTGCCCGTCTTGGCGGTGTAGCGCGCCCACAGGGCGTTGCGGGCCTCGTGGTCCGGCGGCCCCACCGGCAGGACGTAGTCGAACCGGCCGTGGCGCAGGAACGCCGGGTCCAGGGCGGCCACCGAGTTGGTGGCGCAGACGAGCAACCGGCCCTCCCGGTCGCGGAACCGCACGATCGACTTGAGGAGTTCGTTGACCACGCCGACCGACCCGGGGTCGGCGAGGCTGCGGGTGCCGGCGACCTCCTCGACCTCGTCGATGAAGACCAGCACGTGCTCCAGCTGCGCCATCTCCTCGAAGCGGCGGCCGAGCCCCGTGGCGAGCCCGTCCTCCAGCGCGAGCCGGGAGGGGAAGAGCTCGACGAACGGCCAGCCGAGCCGGCCGGCCACGGCCTTGGCGAAGGTGCTCTTGCCGGTGCCCGGCGGACCGAACAGCACGACCGCGCGGGGCGGCTCCACCCCGTGGGCGTCCGCGAGTTCGGGGTTGGCCAGGGGCAGCACCAGCCGCCGTTCGATGAGCCGCTTCTCGTCGGCCATGCCGGTGAGCTGCGCCCAGAGTCGGGCCTCGGGCACCACCGCGCCCAGCGACGCCAGGACCGCCGCGCCCTGGGCGCCCACGGACTCCGGCTTCTCGAAGTAGGTGAGCCCCCGGCGGGGGCGGAACCCGGAGTTGCCCAGTGCCGTCGCCCCGGACTCCTCCTCGGGCAGCAGGGCCGCGACGATCCTGGCCCCGGCGCCCTGCAGGCGGTGCTCCAGGGCGGACAGCAGCGCGGTGCCCAGGCCCAGGTTGCGCCAGGCGGGGTGCAGGGCGATCCGCAGTACCCAGGCCCGTTCCCCGTCCACCCGGCCCACCGCGGCGCCCACCAGGTGGCCGTCGGCCACCGCGACGACGCTCGGGTTGCGCGCCTGCAGCGCGGCGACGAGCTCCGAGAGCCGGAAGACGGCGGGCCGGTCCGTGGTGGCGCTCTCGCCGTCGAGGCGCACCACCGCCTCAAGGTCGTCCGGGGTGAAGTCCCGAACGTGCCACACCGCCATGCCGGGCCTCGAAGGTCGCGATTCCGGGGCTTCCATCATCACCCGCCCCCTGCCGTGTCGCCTGCGCTGCCGCCTGCCCGGGGAGCGGCCGCGGCCGGTCCCCGGGCAGGGGTGTCGCGAGCGGGCGGGGGGTGTCAGGCGAGCGGGCGGCAGAGCAGCGCGTCGGGGGTGCCGCGGGAGCCGACGCGGGTGGTGAAGGCGATCCCGGCGGCGTACTCGGTGGAGGCGCACTGGCCCTTGTAGTCGCCGTCGGCGAAGTCGCCTCCGGGGCCGCCGGCCGGCCGGTTGTCGCCCCGGTCGAACCAGACGGTGCGCCCGGCGGCGGGCAGCGGGCCCCGGGCCGGCGCGCACAGGGCCGCCGACACGGTGGCGCCGCGCCGGCTGTAGCCGATGAGGAACCGGCCCTGGGGGCACTGCAGTTTGGTGTACCCGCCGGCCCAGTCGCCGCCGGGCGGCACGTAGCGCTCGTCGCGCACCACCGTGGCGTCGTCGCCGACGGCGCGCAGGTCGCCCGCGGTGGCGGTGTCGGTGCACAGGCCGCGGCCGGTGCCGCGGCCCAGGCCCAGGAGCCGCTGGCCGTCCGGGCAGGCGGCCTTGCGGGCGCCGGCGTCCCAGTCGCCCAGGCGGCGGGTGCGCAGGGACTCGACGGCGTCGCGGTGGTCGACGGCCAGCATGTCCCAGGTGTCGGCGGCGGCCACCGGTCCGGTGCGCTGCGGGGCGCCCAGCAGGCGGCTCCAGACGGGGGCGCGCCAGTCGGGGCCGTCCAGCAGGCCCGAGCGCCGGCCGGCGGCGTCGAAGCGCAGCAGGGCCCAGTCGTCGCCGCCCGCCCGGCCCTGGGCGTCGGTGCTCCAGCCCACCAGGGGCCAGTAGGCGAAGTCCGCGTCCATGGCGGCGAGGCGGTCGGTGAAGGCGGCGAACCAGGCCTTGGGGGCGGTGCCCGTCTCGCCGGCCCCGATGCCGAACTCGCTGATCCACACCGGGGCGGTGAAGTGCTGCCCGGTCTCGGTGGAGACGTAGAACGCCTCCTCGTCCAGGGCCTGTTCGAGCTGTTCGCGGGTGAGGTCCTGGTAGCGGGCGTCGTGGGTCTCGCCGAGTCCGGTGGCGCCGCTGTGGCGGGGGCCGGTGTAGCCGTAGAAGTGCGCCGAGTAGACGAGCTTGTCGGAGGCCACGAGGGTGTGGGAGAGGGTGCGCACGGGGGTGAGGGCGGGGCGGCCGTGCGGCAGGAAGTCCACCGGTACGCCGGTCCAGTTGATGCCCTCGACGATGATCAGCAGGTCGGGGTCGGCCTCGGTGAGGATGCGGTCGCCCGCCTCCTGGGCGGCGGCGTACCAGTCGTGGGCGTCGCCCAGGCCCCAGTTGGGGTCGTCGAGGACGTCGCGGCGGACCTCGTTGTAGAGGTCCGCGCCGACCACGCGCTTGTTGTCCTTGTAGCGGCGGGCCATGGCCACCCAGTCGTCCTCCCACTGGCGGGTGGACTGGGCGCTGTTCCAGCGCTCGTTGCCGTCCACGCCGCAGCACCAACGGCTGGTGTTGGTGTGGTTGTTGAGGATGACGGCGAAGCCGTCGGCGGTCAGGGCCTCGACGACCGCGTCGAGGACCTGCAGGGGGGTGCGGCCGCGCAGCTGCGGGTTGGCCGCGACGGCGCGGTCGGGGACCGGGGCCGTGGCGTGGACGAGTTCGTTGGAGAAGGGCAGCCGGATGCTGTTCAGGCTCAGTTGGCGAAAGCCCGCGAGGATGGCGGACACCGGGGCGCGGTCCAGGCCCAGGGGCACGCCGAAGGACTGCTGGCCGCTGTGGTGGGTGGCGGGGTCGGCGCTGTCGCCCGAGCCGTTCCACGATCCCTGGGCGCCGTCCCAGTTGCCCGACTTGAGCCGGAAGCGGTTTCCGGTGGCGTCGACGATGTAGCGGCCGCGGGTGGACAGCGGCGCCGTCCAGGAGGGCGCCGGGTCCGCGGCGGCGGCGGGGTGCTGCAGGCCGGGGTTCTGCGGGCCGGGTGGCGGCGCGGCGTCCGCGGGGGCCGGGAGCCAGGCGCAGAGCGCGGCGAGGACGCAGGCGAGGACGGCCCTGCGCGGGGTGCGGGTGGTGGTCAACATGTCCTGCCTGAGGGAAGCGGGAGCCGGGAGGGGGGCGGCGGGTGCCGGGGCGCCGGGTGGGGCGGGGGTGGGACGGGCGGGTGCCGGACCGCGTTACCCGACGGTAGGGACGTCGCGTGTTCCTGACAAGGCCCCGCGGTGGCCGGCCTGCGTCGGGCCGGTGTCCGGCCGGCGTCCGGGCGAGGGGTGTGAACCGGGCCTACCGGTACGCGGGGTGACGGTTGATCACTATCATGTCGGCGGTGTCGGTACGCACGCGGCCGGGCGCTGCCCGGGGGCGTAGGGTGTGCCGACCGGTGGGCGGCCCCGGCCGCGACCGGGCCCCGGCAGGGGCGGCGGGTCGGGGGCCGTAGGGGCTCGGGGGGACGGGGAGGGGAGCTGCACCATGGCCGACGGCATTCCGGTGGAACCGGGCCCGGTGGACGGGGACCAGGGGCCCCGGCCCGGTCCGCGCACGCGGGTGGACTGGCGGCTGCGCGGCCGCCGCGAGCGCGGCCCGCAGGACGCCGTCCCCCCGCCGTCCTCGCGGCTGGGAGCGGCGGCGCTCCCGCGGCCGCGGACCAGGGTCGACCCGGACGCCCCGACCCGGGTCAAGCCGCAGCACCCCCCGCAGACCGTCACCCGCGGCCCCGCGCCCGGGCGCGGCGGGCACTTCGGGGGCGCCTTCCCGGCGGCCCTGCTGGACCGCTACGAGCCGTACGGGGTCGCCGGATCGGGCACCGAGGGCACCGTGTGGCACGTGCGGCGCACCGACGGCGGCGGCGAGGCCGCGGTGAAGGTCGCGGCGCCCGGCCAGGGCATGGACGCCGAGCTGCTGGAGCACCTGCGCAACGACGACTACCGGCGCCACGTGCCGCAGATCCTCGGCCACGGCCGCATCGAGCACGCCGGGGCGGGCTGCGACTGGGTGGCGATGGAGTACCTGCCCACCACCCTCGCCGACCACATCGCCGACCTGCGCCGGGAGGGCCGGCACACCGAGGAGCAGCGGATCGCGCGGATCGTCGGCGAGCTCGTCGCGCTGCTGGACTTCTGGCAGCAGCGGATCCGGCGCACCCCGGTGGACTTCAAGCCGGCCAACATCCTGGTGCGGCCGGACGGCGGCCCCGGGGAGTTCGTGATCGCGGACTTCGGCGGCGTGGCCCGGCTCAGCCGGAACTTCTCCACCGAGATGCAGGTGACGAT
Organism: Kitasatospora sp. NPDC052868; assembly: GCF_044547105.1. Classification (NCBI taxonomy): domain Bacteria; kingdom Bacillati; phylum Actinomycetota; class Actinomycetes; order Kitasatosporales; family Streptomycetaceae; genus Kitasatospora; species Kitasatospora sp. NPDC052868. Next base: position 256,995 of record NZ_JBITZW010000009.1, read on the forward strand.
CCCGTACATGGCGCCCGAGCAGCTGGCCGGCACCAACCACCCGGCCGGGCCGTGGTGGGCGCTGGGCAACGTGCTGTACGAGCTGTTCACCGGCCGGCCCCGCTACCTGGGGGCGGACGGCCTGCTGGTCAGCGACGAGGTGCTGCAGTACGACCTGGTGATGGGCGAGGAGGTCGACCTGCGGGCCGTCACCGACCCGCGGCAACTGCTGCTGCTCCAGGGGCTGTTCACCAGGAACCCGGCGCAGCGGTGGACCGCCGGGCAGGTGCGGGCCTGGCTGGGCGGCGGCTCCCCCGAGGTGGCGCGCCCGGCGGGCGGGTACGCGGGCGGCGGCTACGCGGGTGCTGCGGCGCACCGCCCGATCACCTTCCTCGGCGACCCGTACCACGACCCGTCCGTGCTGGCCCGGGCGATGCTCGGGCGCTCCGCCGACGCGGCGCACTGGCTGGCCGGGGGCGGCGGTGCGGTGCGGCTGCTGGCCTGGCTGCGCGACGAGGTGCAGGACACCGTCTTCGACCTGCACTACCTGCGGGACGTCGACCTCACCAGGGGCGCCAAGCGGGCCGGCGCGGCGTCGCTGGCGGTGCTGGCCCTGGGCGCCGCGTTCGCCCCGGGCGCCACCCCGTACTACGGCGACCGGCCGGTCGACGCGGCCGGGATCGTGCGGATCACCTCCGCGCCGGACGCCCTCGCGTTCATCGACGAGCTGGTCGCCGCCTCTGCGCCGGCCATCGCCGCCCGCTACGACTGCGACCACCCGGAGTGCTCCGGGGAGCACTGCGGACGGCTGCTCGCCCTCGCCCAGCTGCCCGAGGTGCTGGCCGAGGTGGAGCGTGCCGCCCAGGCCCTGGGCGGCGGGCGGCGCACCGGTCGGGGCTCCGGCACCGGGCGGGGTGCCGAGGGGGCGGGCGGCGCGCTGAGCGCGGACGAGCGGGCCGACGCGCACCGCCGCGCGGTCCGGCTGGCGGTCGACCCCCGGGAGCACGCCCCGCTGGTGGCCGAGCTCTCCCCGCTGCCCGCCGCCCTGCACCGGCTGCCGGTGCCCGCGGCCGTGTCCGCCTACCTGCCCGCGCGCCTGTCCGCCACGGTGGCGGCGGTGGCGGCGGCCGTGGTGGAGGCGGCCCTGGCCGTGCGGGCCGCGGTGCGCCGCACCGATCCGGACACCGTGCGGCGGCGCTGGTCGGCCCTGCGCCGGCGCGCGGTGCGCTGCGCCCCGGACACCGCGGCCGGGCGCGCGGCGCTGGTCGCCGCCGCGGTGCTGCGCACCAGGGCCGTGCGCGCGGCGGACCCGGCGGGCCCCGGGGGCGGCGGCGAGGCGCCCGCCTGGCGGCCCTGGGCGCACGCCTGGTGGGTGAACGCCCGCACCGGGCTGCCGCGCCGGGCGGCGGCGGCCCTGCTGATGGTGATCGCCCTGTCGCTGATGCTCTGGTCGGGCGCGGTGTGGCGGCTGGCCATCGACGCGGGGACCAAGCTGGAGGTCCTGCCGAACGGCGCCTTCGGCGGTCCGCTGCGCACGGTCGGCGAGCGCGCGGCCCACCAGGTGGTCTGGCAGTTGGGCGCGGCCCTGGCCGCGGCGCTCACCGCGGCGCTGTTCCCGGCCCGGGTCGGGCGCGGGACGCTGGCGCTGACCGCCGCCGCGGCCTTCGCGATCGGCTACCTGCGGCTGGGGCCGCCGATGACGGTGCTGCGCCCGCCGCAGGCGCTGGCCGACCGGGTGGTGGTGTTCGAGGGCGGCATGGGCAGCTGGGCCGGGGTGGCGGCGACGCTGGCGGTGGTGCTGGCCCTGGTCCTGGTCGAGCGCTCCGCCACCAACCTGCTCAAGCCCGCCCACGACGCCCGCGAGCGCACCGTCCGCACCTGGGGCCGCCTCGCCACCCGGCGCAGGCCCCCCGTCGCGGGGCGGACCGTACCGTCCCGGGACCCGAGGCAGTGGCGGCCGGGGCCCCGGGGCCTGCGCGACCGGGCCCTGTTCGCGCTCGGCGCCACCCTCGTCCTGGTCGTCCTGCTGTGGGGGTCGGTGGAGGTGCGGCTGGCCGCCACCGGCCACCACCCCACCGCGGCGTCCTGGGGCACGGGCCGGACCGGGGCCGCCTACCAGGCCGGGTTCGTGGTGCTGCTGGCCACCGTGTCGGTGCTGAGCGCGCTCGCCACCCCGCGGACCGCCCGCCGGCTCTTCGTCGCCTGGCTGCCCGCCACCCTGCTGCTCGGCGCCTGGCCCCCGCCGCTGGGGCCCCTGGAGGCGGTGCGGATCCCGGTGGCCGGGCCCTGGTTCGAGGCCGTCGCCGAGCTGTGGGGGCACAGCGCGTTCTGGGCCGCCCTGCTGGTCGCCCTGCCCGTCGCCGCCTACGGCATCCTGCGCACCCTGCGGCGCACCCGCCGCTGACGGACCGGGGCCATTAATCAGGGTGCTGACACCTGGGGCACAGCTCGTGGCGGCCCTCGGGTGTGATCACGGTGCCCCAGCTGCGGCATTCTTCGCAGCCGCGGGCCCGGTCGATGTTCGCGCGGACGGTAGGAGCGTGGGGGTGGGCTCCATGAGTCATGGGTGATCTTCCTCTGTAGAGCACTATCACTTACGCCCAGTTTGCCATGGTTCGTATAGATATGCGGCGGGGCGGCATTCGCACCCTCCACCACGGAGCCGGCCTCGCCCGCGCCGGCCTCTGCCTTCGACTCAGTCGAACTCCGGTGCCCCACAGGCGACTTGTCTGATTTCTCGCCGGTCAAGCCGACGGGCCGGCCGGGCGTGGAGCCGCGCCCCGGGCGGGCTGCCGCAATCGAACCCGCGCTTGCCGAGGCCGGTGCGGCAACGGCTTCTCACGGGGTCTCGGGGACGACCTCGACGCCGGCGGCGAGCATGGCGGCGGCGATCCTGCGGGCGAGGGCGTCGTCGCACACCAGCAGGGTGGTGCCCGGTTCGTCGCGGAGGCGGGGCAGGTGGCCGCCGCCGGCCTCCTGCAGCTGCCACCGGTCGCGCTCGGTGGTCCACAGCGGGGCGTAGCCGGCGAGGGCGCGCTCGACCCCGGCCGCCTCGGCCGCGGCCGAGGTGCGGCGGCCCGCGGGCGGGGGCGCGGGCTCGCCGCCCAGGGCGACGGCGGTCAGGTAGCCGCGCCCGTGCGGGGGTTCGGTCCACAGGCCGGGGGGCGGGACGGGTCCGAGCGCGTGGAGGACCTCGGCGGCCGGGTAGCCGAACAGGTCGATGTCGTCGAGGACGACGGGCGTGCCACCGGGCCCGTCCGAGGCGGAGCGGGCGCGTCTCAGCACGACGGTGTGCAGCAGCGGCTCGCGGGGCGCCCCGGCCGCCCGGCCGGGTCCGCCGGCCCGGACGGCCACGGTGAGGTCGCCCCAGCGCGCGCTGTACCCCCACGCCGCGTCGGGCGCCGCCGGCGACACCGGCACCGGCGCCGGCCGCGCGTCGGCGAGGGCGGCCAGGGCCCGGCCGGCGGCGTGCTCGTCCATGCCGAAGCGCAGCAGGCCGCCCGTACCGGGCAGTGCGACCCCCGTTCCCGCCAGCAGCTCGAACACCGCCCGATCCTCCCGTGCGGGCGGGTACCGCGACAAGCACGGGAGGATCGGGCCGGGGCCGCGGGGGCGCGGGCGGGGGGGGCCTATTCGGCGACGGTGAGCACGACCTTGCCGGTGACCCGGCCGGTGTCGCCCAGGTCGTGGCCCTTGGCGGCCTCGGCGAGCGGGAAGGCCGCCTCGACGACGACCCGCAGGCGCCCGTCGGCGACCAGGTCGGCGACGGCCTGCATGCCGGCCTGGTCGGCCTCGACGAGCAGCGGGTAGGCCCGCACGCCGAGGGCCTCGGCCCGGGCGGCGAGGTCGGCGGGCAGCGAGCCGAGGGCGATGGTGACCAGCTCGCCGCCGGGCTTGAGGGTCTCCAGGGAGCGGATCGCCGTCTCGCCGCCCAGGGTGTCGAAGACCAGGTCGACCGGGTCGATCGCGGTGAAGTCCTCGCTGCGGTAGTCGATCAGTTCGTCGGCGCCCAGCTCGCGCAGCAGCGCGTGCTTGGGGGCGCTGGCCGTGCCGATCACGTGGGCGCCGCGCGCCTTGGCGATCTGCACGGCGAGGTGGCCGACGCCGCCCGCCGCGGCGTGGATCAGGACCCGCTGGCCGGGCCGCACGTCGGCGGCGTCCACCAGGACCTGCCAGGCGGTCAGGGCGGCCAGCGGGATCGCCCCGGCCTGGACGTGGTCGATGCCGGCGGGCTTGCGCACCAGCGCGCGGGCCGGGGCCACCACGTACTCGGCGAACGAGCCGACGCCGTGCGGGTAGGGCAGCATCCCGAACACCTCGTCGCCCGCCCGGTGGATCGTGACGCCGGGGCCGACGGCCTCGACGACGCCGGAGACGTCCCAGCCGAGCACCAGGGGCAGCCGGCCGAGGAACCCGGCGAACTGGCGGTGCTTCCAGTCGGTGGGGTTCATGCCCGCCGCGTGGACGCGCACCAGCACCTCGGAGGGGCCGGGTACCGGGCGCTCGATCTCGGTCTGCCGCAGGACGTCGCTGCCGCCGTAGGTGTGCTGGGTGATTGCCTTCATCATGGTCATGGATCCAGGATGTCCCGGCCCGACCTGCCCGGATAGCGGCCCGAAGGTCATGGTGTGCAAGGATTGGGCCATGCACCGCGTCGTCGTTCTGGCCCTGGACGGGGTCATCCCGTTCGAGTTGAGCCTCCCCTCCCGGCTCTTCGGCGCCGCCACGGACCCCGACGGGCGGCCGCTGTACGAGGTGGTCACCTGCTCGCCGGACGGGCGGCCGGTCCGTACCGCCGCGGACTTCTCGATCGCCGTCGAGCACGACCGCGCCGTGATCGCCCGGGCCGACACCCTGGTCATCCCGGCGGCCGAGGAGTTCGCCTCGATCGTCGACCGGGACACCCTGCCGCGCCGCACCGCCGAGGCGCTCGCCCTGGTGCGCCCCGACACCCGGATCGCGGGGATCTGCGTGGCCACCTTCCTGCTCGCCGCGGCGGGCCTGCTCGACGGCCGCCGGGCCGCCACCCACTGGTGCCACTCCGAGCGCTTCCGGCGGCTGTACCCGCAGGTCGAGCTCGCCCCCGACGTCCTGTTCGTCGACACCGGGCGCGTCCTGACCTCGGCCGGCGCGGCGGCCGGGATCGACCTGATCCTGCACCTGATCCGCTCCGACCACGGCAGCGCCGTCGCCAACCAGGTCGCCCGGCGCTGTGTCGTCCCCCCGCAGCGCGAGGGCGGGCAGGCGCAGTACGTGGAGCGGCCGGTGCCGGCGAGCCCGGACGCCGGGACGTCCACCACCCGCGCCTGGGCGCTGGACCGGCTGCACGAGCCGCTCCAGCTGGCCGACCTCGCCGGCCACGCGGGCATGAGCCGGCGCACCTTCACCCGGCGCTTCCGGGCCGAGGTGGGGCTGAGCCCGGGCCAGTGGCTCACCCAGCAGCGGGTCGACCTGGCCCGGAACCTGCTGGAGAGCAGCGACCTGCCGGTCAACCGGATCGCCGAACGGGTCGGCTTCGGCACCGGCGCCTCCCTGCGCCAGCACCTGCACACCGCGATCGGCGTGCCGCCGGGCGTCTACCGCCGCACGTTCCGGGCCTGAGCCCCGGGTCCGCGGCGGCTCAGCACTCCGCGGCGGCTCAGTACTCCCCCGGGCCGTACTCCGGGTCCGCGGAGCCGGTCTCGACCGCGGTCATGCCGTGGAAGACCCGGCCCGCCGCCCGTGCCAGCTCCAGGCTCCGGGTGAACACGTCGATCCGCGCCTGCGGCTCCAGCTCCATCAGGCCCGGCGGCCACGTCCCCGGCGGCACCACGATCACGATCACCCCGCCGCGGTCCCCGGCCGCCGCCAGCCAGCCCTCCGACGCCTCGACCGGCGAGGCCGGCTCCCACACCTGCCGGCCGCCCACCAGTACCAGCCGCGCCAGGCGGCTGCCGCTCGTCTCCACCACCCCGGTGGTGTCCGGCGGCTCCCCCGCCGCGATCGTGAAGCCGCTGTCCACCAGGTCCGACAGCAGGTCGCCGTGCAGCCGGGGGCCGACCTCCACGATCACCTCCGCGTACGGCGGCCCCGACTCCGTACTGCGCACCGCCAGCGCCCACACCATCGGGGCCCGCGCCGCGCCGCCCGCCTCATCAGCCATGCCAGGCCCAACGAGCCACCGGCCCGGACCGCACGCGGTCACCGGCACCGGCCTCGGGCCGGGCCGCCGGCCGGGTCCGCTGCCGGGTCCTCCGCCGGGTCCTCCGCCGGACCGACAAGACGTTCAGCGGGCCGTTCAACGGGCCGGGCGCCACATCGTGGTGACGGTCTGGCCGCCGGCGATGGCGACCTCGTCGCGGGGGGTGAAGCCGACGCTCTCGTAGCGGCGGATGTTCGCGGGGTTGGAGGACTCCAGGTACGCGGGGGCGCCGAGCGCGTCGATCCGTGCCAGGCCCTCGGCCAGCAGGCCCATCCCCAGCCCCCGGCCGCGGTGGTCGCCGTGGGTGGCCAGCAGGGTGAGGTAGAAGCACGGCACGCCGGGGTGCGCCGCCTCGAGCCGGTCGCCGATCTCCACGATCGCCCCGGACACCTCGGGCCCCGCGATCCGCGTCAGGAACTCCCCCAGGCCGTCGCCCTCCTCGGCGGTCAGCTCCGTCCCGCCCGGGGGGATCCACACCGAGACGGCCTCGACGCCGGGGGTCACCAGCGTCCACGGGTAGCGCAGCGCCGAGGCGGCGTAGTACCGCCACATCGCGGCCGCCTGCACCGCGCGCCGCTCCACGTCGGGGAACGCCGGGCCCCACAGCGGGTCCTCGAAGAACGCCGAGGTCAGCGTGGCGACGATGGCGTCGACGTCTGCGGGCGTGGCCGTCCGCGCGGACACCGGGGGGCGAGGGGAGCTCATCCGTCCACCCTAGGCTCCGCCTTCAGGGCGTGCGCGCTCCGGTCCGCCCGGCGGCGGGTGCTCGGGCGCGGGTGCTCAGGCGCGCGGGCCGGCGAGGTCTCAGGAGGCGTCCCGCAGCCGGTCGCGCTGGACGCGCTGGGCGAGGGCGCGGCGCACGGAGGCCGGTTCCACGGGGGCGGGTTCCACGGGGGCGGGGGCGCCGTGCGCGGGCAGGTCGAGGCCGCGGGCGACCGCGTCGTAGGTGTCGCGGTAGGCCGCGGGCAGGTCCGCCCGGTGCACCCTGAGGTCCTCCTCGACCAGGCGGCGCAGCTCGTCGACGCTGCGGGGGGTGAAGCGCACCCGTCCGCGGGCGACGGCGCGCACGTGGCGGGTGCAGCGGGCGGCGGCGCCGAGGGTCTGCGCGATCTCCTCGGCCAGGCCCCACAGGCGCCCTTCGAGCCAGGGGGTGTCGCGCTGGTCGAGGGCGAGCGCCATCGGGGCCGGCGGGTCGTCGCGGTACTTGGCCACCTGCTTGGACACGGCGGGCTGGCTCATCCCGGTGAGCCGGGCGATCTTGTCCTGGGTCCAGCCGAGGCCGGCCAGCACCTTGATCATCTCGGTGCGCAGCGCCCGCATCTCCTCGCCTGCGCGGATGACCTCGTTCATGTCGGCGAGCATCCGCCCGACCTGGTCCTCGGTCAGCGCCTCGGTCGGTGCCTCGGGGTTTCGGTACGCGCTCTCGTCAGCTGCCACAACCCGGTTATACACCACCGCACCAGTCGCCATAACCAGGTTGTATAACCGGGTTATGGCTGGCATGATCCCGGCCATGCCCACTTTCACCGCCCCCGACGGCACCCTGCTCGCCTACCGCACCACCGGAACCGGCGCCCCGCTCCTGTGCCTGCCCGGAGGCCCCGCGGACTCCTCCTACCTCGGCGACCTCGGCGGCCTGTCCACCCACCGCCGGCTGATCGTCCTGGACCTGCGCGGCACCGGGCGCTCCGCGCGCCCCGAGGACCCCTCCTCCTACCGCTGCGACCGTCTCGTGGCGGACGTCGAGGCGCTGCGCACCCACCTCGGGCTGCCCCGGATCGACCTGCTCGGGCACTCCGCCGGCGCCAACCTCGCCACGCAGTACGCGGCCCGCCACCCGGACAGCGTCCGCAGACTCGCCCTCGTCACCCCCGGCACCCGCGCCGTCGACATCCCGATCACCGGGCGGACCCGGCGCGAGGTCGCCCGGCTGCGCGCGGGCGAGCCGTGGTTCCCGGCGGCGTTCGCCGCGCTGGAGGAGATCACCGAGGGCAGGGGCGGCGACTGGGAGGCCGTCGCCCCCTTCTTCTACGGCCGCTGGGACGCCGCCGCGCAGCGCCACCACGCGGCCGGCCGGCCGGACAACGAGGAGGCCGTCGCCGGCTTCGGGGCCGAGGGCGCCTTCACCCCGCAGGCCACCCGCGCGGCGCTCGGCGCTCTGGAGGCCCCCGCCCTGCTGCTCGCCGGGGAGTTCGACCTGAACAGCCCGCCCGAGGCGGTGGCGCGGTTCGCGGAGCTGTTCCCCGACGCCGCACTCACCGTGCAGCCGGGGGCGGGCCACTACCCCTGGCTCGACGACGCCGACCGGTTCACGGCCGCCGTCGCGGCGTTCCTCGCCCAGGGCAGGGCCTAGCCGGGACCTTGGTCCCGGCCGCGGGGGCCGTTGGCACCGGTTCCCTAAAGGGGTTCGTTACGCACCCTGGGAGGCGGTACACCCCCGAACCACGTGAGGAACGACGCCTTTCCATGTCCGACGACGTGATCGTGCACCGGCTGGTGGACGCCTTCTTCACCCACTGCCACCACTGCGACGAGCCGGGCGACCCCGAATGCCACCCCCGGTCCCACTGGCGGCTCTACCTGGACCTCGACCGCGACACCCTGCAGCGCATCCGGCAGTGGGCACTGGACCCCGACAGCCACCCCGCCACCCCCGCCGAACGGGCCCTCCTCCTCCACTGGCTCGACACCCAGGGCGCCTGAGCGCCGCACCCATCCCCCTCGCCAGCTGTCCAGCGAAGCGTCTCGGGCTCGCCGCTGCGGGTCGCGACGGCCTCGTCGGCGCGGGTTCGGGCAGCGAGGCGGACCCGGCCGGACGGGCCTGGGTAAGGACCCCGCAACTTGCTCCGCGTGCGGCCCTCCTCCTGCCATAGGGTGAGGCTGACCTCCCCAAGGGCAACGGATGGAGGGGACATGGACGACGACGGGTACGTCACGCTGGTCTGTGACTTCGTGCCGTACAGCGTCGTGCTGGGCGATCCCGGCACCCGCACCATAGACGTGCTCAAGGAGATCCGCCGGCTCACCGGGCTCAGCCTGTGGCACGGCAAACTCCTCATCGGGCAGCTTCCGGCGACGGTTCTTGAAGACCAGTCCAAAGACACGGCTCAGGCAGCCGCCGGCGCTCTTCGCGCCGTTGGTGCCGTCGCCCATGCCGTTGGACAGAACGGCTGAGGAACCCGGCGTCGAGGTCACGTCCCTCGACGGCCGACCGTCAGGGCAGCGGGGTGTGCCAGGTGAGGAGGTGCAGGAGTTCCTCGTCGGGGCGGGAGTCGGGGGGCCGGGGGGCCGGGGGCGGGGTGGGGGCGGCGGTGGTGGGGGCGGCGGTGAGGCGGGCGCTGGTGGCCGTGTTCCGGTCGGTGCGGGGCCTGCGGTGGTGTTCGTAGCGGGCCAGCGCGTCGGCGGGGGCGGGCGTGTCGCGCAGGGCCTTGGCGAGGACGACCGCGTCCTCCAGCGCCATCGAGGCGCCCTGGCCGGTGGCCGGCGAGGCGGCGTGGGCGGCGTCGCCGACCAGGACGGCGCGGTCGGTGCGCCAGCGGGTGCCCTGCTCCAGGTGGAGGGCGTTGGTGACCATCAGCCGGTCGCCGGTCGTGGCGACGATCTGCGCGGTGGGCGTGCGGTCCGGGTCGAGCAGCGGATGCAGCCGGCCGCGCCACTGGGCGGGGGTGGTGGCGGCGGCCTCCTCCGCGGTGACGGGCGGGCCGGGCACCCGGGCGAACCAGTAGGTCTCACCGGCCGGGGAGAGCAGGTAGCCGAAGGCGGTGGCGCTGCCGCGGACCATGGTGATCCGGCCGGTCCCACCGGGCGGCGGCGGGGTGGCGGTGCTGTACCCGTAGAAGACGCGCTGGCCGGCGTAGGCGGGAGCGGGGGCGGCGGGGTCGAGCCAGGCGCGGACGGCGGAGCGCAGCCCGTCCGCGCCGACCAGCAGGTCGCCGGTGGCGGTGGTGCCGTCGGCGAAGTGGGCGCTGATGTCGGCGGCGGTCTCGGTGACGCCGGTGAGCCGGGCGCCGTGCCGGATCGTGATGCCGCGCCGGCGGACCTCGCCCTGGAGGGCGGCGCCGAGTTCGGCGCGCCGCAGGCAGCGGTAGCGCAGCAGCGGGTCGTCGGGCTCGCCGAGCGGGGTGGTGGCCAGCTCGGCGCCGTGCTGGTCGACCACGTTCATGGTGGTGATCGGGAAGCCGAGGGCGGCGACGGGTTCGGCCGCGTCGAGCTGGGCGAGCGCGCGCATGCCGTTGCCGGCCAGGGTGAGGAAGGCGCCGATGTCCTCCCCGGTGGCGGGGTGCGCCTCATGGACGGCGACGTCGAAGCCGGCCTTGTGGAGCGCCAAGGCGGCCGCCGCCCCGGCGATGCCGCCGCCGATGACCAGAATCCGCGTCAACTCGCGCCCCTCTCGGACGTGTTGTCCCCGCCGTCGGCCGGAGCCGGCTCGCGGCGGGTCGAACTCCCCACTCGGATCGCCATTCTAGGTCGGCGGCGCAGCGCGGAGCCGGCGGAAGGCGGTCACCCCCGCCGCCGCGCGCGCCCGCCTCAACGGGTGACCGGCTTGCGTGCCGCGCCGCCGGCCTCGGGCAGCTCGCCGGGCAGCGCCCACTGGTGGGCGTCGTGTTCGGCGACGGGAGCGGTGTCGAGGACATGGGCTGCGCCATGACCGAGGACCCTGCTCCCAGCGCCGAGTCACACCGTGTCGGGCCGGGTCACACGAACGACGGCCACCGGTCGGCGGCCCACTCCCGCCAGTCCGCCCAGCCCGGGGGCGGGCCGGTGACGGCGCGGCCTCCCAGCTCCGCCGCGTCGGGCTCCTCGAAGTGGGCCCGCCCGTGCAGGATGTCGGCCTCGGTCATCGGGAACGTCTCCGCTGGGGCGTTCGCCCAGCGGTGGGCGATCCGCCTGCGCTGGGTCTCGTCGTTCACCGGCAGATAGACCATGCGGAAGCACACGCCCTCGCCTTCGACCAGCCACCGGATCGCGGTCCGCTCGTCCCGGGACCAACAGCCGTAGTCCACCACCACGTTCGTGCCCAGCTTGACCGCCTCCAAGGCGAGCCAGAGCATGCGCCCTTCCAGCACGTCGCGCTTCCCGTCCGCCTCCGCCATACCGAACAGGGGGATCATCCAGTCGTCGGGCGTCAGGCGAAGCGCGCCGTGCTCCTCGGCGAGCTGCCGGGCCTTGGTGGTCTTCCCGGCCCCCGGGAGGCCGACCATCAGGAACAATGTGGTCACACCCCGATCGTGTCAGGGAGGCCGGGCGGACGGCCAGCGCTTTGTCCGCCTGATCGCGGCCCGCCAGAGGCCGCCCAGGCCGGCGGCCATGACGGCGGCCATGACGGCGAGTCCGGCGGCGACGGTGGCCCGGGTGCCGAACCGGGCTGCGCTGCGGTCGCTGGTGCCGGCGGTGGCGGCCATCGACAGCGCGAACGGCAGGGCGCCGAGCCCGGCCTCGAACGGGCTGAATCCGTGGACGAGTTGCAGGTACTGGGTGTAGCCGAACAGCAGGCCGAACAGGGCGAAGAAGGTGATCCCGAGGATGGCGCTCGCGGCACTGAACGTCCGGTCGGCGAACAGCCGCACGTCGACCATCGGGTGGGCGGTGCGCAGTTCCCAGTGGGCGAACACCGTGAGCAGCGCGAGCGCCGCGCCGGCCTCGGCCGCGGTGGTGGGGGTCAGCCAGCCGCGTTCGGGGCCCTGGACGCATCGCCGCACCCTCGATCTACGCGCACTTCCCCGACCGGGACGCCATCGTCGAGGCGGTCGTCGTCGAGGCGATCACGCAGCTCCAGCAGACCGTCACCTCCGCCGTCACGGCGCACGAGGCCCCGTCGAGGCGCTGCTCGCGGGCTGCGCCGCCTACGTCGGCTTCGGCGTGCGCGAACCCGCCCGCTACCGCATCCTCTTCGGCTGGGCCCGGCCCAAGCCCGAGGCCCCCGCCGCCGACGTCCCCGGCCGCCAGGGGCTCGACGCCTTCCAGATCCTCGTCGACAACCTCGACGCCTGCGTGCGCGCCGGCCGCTCGTCCAGCACCGACCCCTTCGCCGACGCGGTGACCATCTGGGCGGCCCTGCACGGCCAGGTCACCCTGCGGGCCGACCCCGGCTTCCCCTGGCCCCCCGCCGACACCGTCGAGCAGATGGCCCGCCGCCTGGGGCGCATCGACCCCTGAGCAGGGCGGCGGGCAGCGGCGGGCCGGCGGGGCCCGTCAGTCCAGCTCGGGGTGGAAGCGGTGCAGGCCCTTGCGGTCGTAGTAGGAGGTCATGGCGAAGCCGAAGGCCAGGGCCGCGACCGTCCCGATCGCGATCATGGTCCAGGCCCGGGCGAGCCCGGCGTCGGCGCGGGCCCCGAAGTACAGGATCGACCGGACGCCGTCGCTGAGCTGGCGCATCGGTTCGAACACCGCCAGCCCCCGGTAGAACGTCGGCAGCGCCTGCAGCGGGACGGTCGCCCCGGAGGACGGGAGCGACAGGGCGATGAAGACGAACATGCTGATCAGCTGCCCGATCCCGCCGAACGCGGCGACCAGCGCCTGCACCCCGAGCCCCACCGCCGCGCTCGCGCAGACCGAGAAGACCCACAGCAGCGGCAGGTGCGAGGCGTCCACCCCCAGGATCCCCACGGTCGCCAGCATCACCAGACTGGACGTCAGCACCGAGAGGACGACGGACATCACGCTGGTGACGACCAGCGTCCCGGTGCGGGTGATGGGCACCAGCGGCCGCTGGGTGCGCATCGGCCCCAGCTCGCTGGCGGCGTAGCCGAGTGCGACGTCGACGCCGTTGCTGATGATGTTCGCGCCCAGGAACCCGCAGAGCACCAGCAGCAGCGTGTAGTAGAACGCCGTCAGGCCGAGCCCGCTGTGCGGGCCGATGGGGTGGCCGACCTGGACGTCGACGGTCACCGGGTCGGCCAGCTGCAGCTGCGCCGCGTTGCTCGACGTGCCGCCCTGCGCCGGGGGCTGCGCCTGCGCCTGGGCCTGGGACTGGGCGGTGAGGGCGGCGCCGAGGCGCGCGGAGGCCTGCTGTGCGGCGCTCTGGGAGATCGAGGAGGCCAGCGAGGACTCCAGGCTGCCCACCCCGGGGTTGGTCAGCACGGTGATCGTCGGGCGCGGCGGCGGCTGCTGGGCCGGGGCGCCCAGCGCGGCCACCGCGGCGGTGAAGCCCGCCGGGACCTCCAGGGCGCCGGCGAGCTTTCCGGAGGCCATCTGGTCGTCGGCCTCGGCCCGGTCGAGCACCCGCCAGGAGACCTGCTCCCTGGGGTCGGGCGCGGCGGCGATGCCGGCGGTGATCTGGGCGCCGAGGTTCTGCTGCTGCCCGGCGAGGGGGGCGCCCCGGTCGGAGTTGACCAGGCCGATCGGCAGCCGGTGCAGGTCCGCGCGCGGGTTGACGATGCCGCCCATGTAGAGCAGGGACAGCAGCAGGGACAGCAGTCCGACGATGACCGTCGGGACCGCCCAGACCTTGGGGTTGCGCAGCACCTGGCGGGCCCGCACGCCGCCCTCGGGCCGGTTCGGGGTCATGGTTCTCCTGCGCGTCGTCGTCCGGATCGGCCCCCGCCCGAAGGTAGTCGCCGTGCCCCGCGCGGCGGGTGCGCCTCGCCCGCCGCGTCCGCCGGGGCGACCCGGTCGGCGGCAGGAGGTACGGCCGCGGGCGGTGCGGCCGCGGGCGGGTAGCGTCGTGGGGCATGGAGGAGATCCGACGCACCGCCGGGCACGGGGCGCAGGAGGCGGGGGCCGGGCCGGTGGCGCCGCCGATGGGGCCGCCGCCGGCGGTAGGGCGGGTGCGGCCGTGGACCGGGCCGCTGGCGGCGGTGGGGCCGCAGGGGCCGCTCTGGTACGCGGCCTACGGGTCGAACATGCGGGCCGACCGGCTGGCCTGCTACCTGCGCGGCGGGCGTCCGGAGGGCGGGGCCCGCAGCTATCCGGGCTGCCGGGACGCCCGGCCGCCGGCGCGGGCCCTGCCGGTGCTGCTGCCCGGGGTGCTGTACTTCGCGCTGGAGTCGCCGGTGTGGGGCGGCGGTATGGGCTTCTACGACCCGGCGCGGGCGGGGCGGGTGCCCGCGCGGGCCTATCTGCTGACCGCCGGGCAGTTCGGCGACATCGCCGCGCAGGAGATGCACCGCGGGCCGGGGGCCGACCTCGACCTGGCCGGGGTGCTCGGCGGCGGCCGCGACCGGCTCGGGCCCGGCCGGTACGAGACGCTGGTGTGCCCGGGCACCCTGGACGGGGTCCCGGTGCTGACCTTCACCGCCCCCTGGGGGCTCGGCGGCGCCGAGCTGAACGCGCCCTCCGCCGGGTATCTGCGGGTCCTCGCCGCCGGGCTGGGCGAGGCCCACGGCTGGGGCCGGCGGCGGGTCGCCGGGTACCTCGCCACCCGGCCCGGGGCGGCCGGGCACTGGAGCGCCGCCGCCGTCCTGGAGGCCCTCGGGGAGGCCCGCCGCGGGCAGGTGCCGGACCCCTGAGACGGTGGCGCAGCGGGGAGGGCGGGGACGGCGCAGGGCCCGCCGCCGGATCGCTCCGGTGGCGGGCCCTGCGGCCGGGCGGGCCCGGTCAGCTGTAGTAGCCGAGGACGTCGACGATGACGTCCGCGTTGTTCCAGGAGCCGTTGAGGATGTCCAGGGCGCCGTCGGCGCCGACCGGGACGGTCACCATGTTGGCGACGGTCTGCCCGGCCCTCCAGTTGAGGTTGGAGGTGCTGCCGGAGTCCCGGCCCGCGGGCGAGACGGCCAGGTGGCCGTCCTCCAGCGGGTTGGTGACGGTCACGTTGAGGACCACGGCCCCGGCGCCGGACAGCAGTCCGCCCCCGTCCAGGCCGAGCCGGCGGACCTGGCGGCCGGTGAAGGCGCCCTGCGGGGTGCCGAGGCCGAGCCGGCTGTCCATCAGGCGGTGCGGGGCGGTGGTGTGGAAGGCCGCGCCGCCGTCGGCGGTGAGGAAGCCGAACACGTCGGCGACCATCTGGGTGGAGCCCCAGGAGCCGTTGTACAGGCGGATGCCGCCGTCGGCGCCGAGCGGGACGATCACCTGGTTCGGGACGGTCTGCCCGCGGGTCCAGTTGAGGTTGGACGTGACCGGGAGGGTGTCGCCCGAGGGGTAGACGGTCAGGTGGCCCTCCTCCTGGGAGCCGGTGGAGGTCACGTTGAGGACCACGGCCCTGGCGCCGGCGGGGGCGCCGAGCTGCTGGGAGCTCAGCGCCACCTCGCCGTAGGCGCCGACCGGTCCGCCCGAGGTGCGGGTGTCCAGGACGCGGGCCGGGCCGGAGGGCCGGTACGTGGCGCCGTCGGTGGCCGAGGTGTAGTAGCCCTGCACGTCGGCGATCAGGTGCACCCCGCCCCAGGCGCCGTTGTAGAAGGTGACCCTGCCGTCCCTGCCCACGGGGACGGTGACCAGGTTGGGCACGGTCGCGCCGGCGGTCCAGTTGAGGTTGGAGGTGGCCGGGCGGGCGCCGTCCGAGGGGTAGACGGTCAGGTGGCCGTCGGTGGCGGGCGCGGTGGCGGTGACGTTGAGGATCACCGCGGTGACGCCCGTGGCGGGGATGCCCGCGCTGCCGGAGATCAGCAGGGACCGCTCGCCGTAGGCGGCCACCGGGCCGCCGTCGGAGCGGGTGTCCAGCAGGCGGGTGGGACCGGTGGAGCGGTAGGTGCCGGCCGGGCTCTGCGGCAGGGCCGCGCACAGCTCCCGGGTCAGCGCGTCGACCCTCGGGGTGCCGAGGCCGGTGGCCATGTCGTAGCCCGGGGCGGCGGTGTACAGGCCGCCGCTGTAGCCCGAGGCGGTGACGTTGGTGTGGCCGGTGGTGACGTCCTTCAGCGCGTCGGCGCCGAGCCGGTAGAGCAGCGGGTTGAGGTAGCCGACCGGGCCCGAGGCGGCGCAGCGGGCGTCGGCGTTGGCGTGGGCGATGATCGCGGCCCACAGCGGCGCGGCGCCGCTGGTGCCGCCGACGGTGCCCCAGTACTCGGTGCGGTCCTGCGCGTAGATGGAGATCAGGTAGCCGCGGGCGGAGTCGGCGAGCGCGGAGACGTCGGGTACCTGGCGGCAGGTGGAGAGGCCCTGCACCGCGGGGCAGCCGGTGGGGTTGAAGCCCGGCGCGGTGCGCCCGGCCTGGAAGTTGGCCGCGTTGTCGAGCGCCCAGCGGGAGGAGGTGCCGCCGCCGCCGGCGCCGCCGCCGCTGTTCCAGGCCGTCTCCTGCGGGGCGGCGGGGGTGCCGTTGATGGTGGTGCCGCCGATGCCGGTGACGTAGGGCTGGCCGGCCGGGTCGTCGGCGGACAGCCGGGTGTCGGGCCGGGTGGGGTCGCCGCTGAAGCAGCCGGTGGAGCCGTGGTCGCCGGAGGCGGCGACCACGCTCTGGCCCTGGGCGGCGGCCTGCTGGTAGACCAGGTTCGCGGCCTGCTGGTAGGCGTGGTCGGTGCGGTCCTCGCAGGAGCCCCAGCTGACCGACACCACCTGGGCGCGGTTGTCGGCGACGATCTTCTGGTAGACCGCCAGGATGTCGGCCCAGCTGGCCCTGGTGTAGTCCGGGCCCTGGTAGACCAGCACCGAGGCGTTGGGGACGAGGCCGATGATCGTCTCGACGTCGAGTGCGGTCTCCACGCCGACGCTCTGGTAGTTGGCGGGGGTCACCGGGGTGGTGGGGCCGCCGTTGACCTTCACCCGGGAGACGGGGGCGGCGGTGGCGAAGCAGCGCTGGTAGGCGGCGACGGCCGCGTCGCTGTAGTCCTCCAGGGCGAACACCGCGACGGTGGAGCCGGCGCCGCCGCCCGCGAAGGACTTCTGGTAGACGCCCGCCAGGGTGTCGGGGGTGAAGTAGTCCTGGAACTTGTGCCTGCCCTGGGCGGCCTGCCAGTTCTCGATGTCCGCGCACAGTGCGGGCTGGCCGCCGTTGAAGGCCGGGGCCACCGCGGTGGCCGGCTGCTCGGGCGTGACGGCGCCGTGGTCGGTCAGGATGTGGCTGGTGTGCGGGCGCGCCAGGTTGTTCAGGCCGACGACGCCGGCCACCGCGTTCGCGGCCGCGCCGGACAGCCGGGGGGCCTCGGTGTTGGCGTAGGCGGTGGAGCCGTCCGCCAGGCGGTAGCCGCTGAAGCCGGTCGCGAAGGCGCGCTTGGCCTCGCCGACCGTGGTGGCGACCGGGATGGTCAGGCCGTTGGCGTCCGGTGCGCCGGGGTGCAGGCCGGCGTCGGCCAGGGCCCTGGTGACGGAGGCGATGGCGGCCGGGTCCGCGCCGAAGGTCCTGGCGAACTCGCCGGTCTTCAGGTAGTGGCGGTACTGCGGCGAGCCCGGGGTCGAGACCGCGGTGACGAAGCTCTGCAGCGCGCCGGGGTCGCGCGGGTCCAGCGTGATGCTCAGGCTGAGCGGGGTCGAGTCGGCCGGCCCGTCCGCGGGCAGCGCGTCGGCGGGCGCGGTGGGCGCCGCGCCGATCCGGCGCTCCTGCAGGGGCGGGGCGGGCTGTGCGGCGGAGGCGGCGGCGGCCGGGACCGCCAGGCCGAGCAGGACCGCGGTGGCGGCCGCGCCGGCCAGGGCGCCGCGTATGGACCGCCGCGCGGCCCGCCGTCCGGTCCGCCGGGGGTCGGCGGGCGCCGGGGCTCCGCCGGCCCGGCCGGGGGGAATGGCCATCCAGATTCTCCTGATGCGCGTCAAGGACGTGCTGCGGGGGCAGCACACGGGCGCGGTGCGCGCGTCCGCCGGCTGAGAGGGCATCAGCGGGGACGGCCATCAGGAACGAGAACTCGGACATTTCGCCGAAATGCCTTTCGGCGCAGCGCGATTGCCCCCCGTGGCGCCCCGCCGGTCGGCACACCGACGACCGTTTATATCACCGGTGATCGCCGGTTCGACACCGCGTTCCCGTGAACGCCGCGGGGCGGTGGCGGGGTGGTGGCGCGGGACGGCGGGCGGGGGCGGGGCGGGGCGCAGCGGGTCGGCGGCCGGGCGGCGGTTGGTCGGCGGCCGGTCAGCGGCGCACCAGGCGGGCGTGGACGGCGGCCGGGGAGGCGGTCAGCTCGGCGACCCGGTAGCCCTCGACGCCCTCCCCCAGGTTGTCGAGCAGGCGCTCGCCGCGCCCGGCGAGCAGCGGGAGGACGGCCAGGTGCAGCTCGTCCACCAGCCCGGCGCGCAGGTAGCGCTGGATGGTGGCCACCCCGCCGCCCAGGCGCACGTCCCGGCCCTTGGCCGCCTCGAAGGCCCGGTCCAGCACGGTCTCGATCGGCTCGTCGGTGAAGTGGAAGGTCGTCCCGCCCGCCATCGGCAGGTCGGGGCGCAGGTGGTGGGTGTGGACGAACACGTCGTGGTGGAACGGCGGGTCCTCCCCCCACCAGCCCTGCCACGACTCGTCGGGCCAGGGCCCGCGCTGGGGCCCGAACATGTTGCGGCCCATGATCGTGGCGCCGATGTTGTGCTGGGAGCGATCGATCTGGTCGACGTCGATGCCGCTGCGGCCCTCGTCGCGGTCGCGCATCGCGGCGAACATCCAGTCGTGCAGTCCGTCGACGCCGTCGCCGAAGGGGGCGCCCAGGCGCTGGTCGGTGCCGGCGGCGAAGCCGTCCAGGGTCACGGTGAGGTTGTGGACCCTCAGTTCGGGCATGGCCTGCTCCCTTGTGCGTCCCGGGGCCGGGCGGCGGGCCCGGCCGGGGCGGGGTGGTGCCCGCTCCTACCCTTACGTCGGTCGGGGAGCGGCCGGATCGACATCGGCCGTCCGGGGGATCCCGGCGGACGGGCGGTCGGACTGCGCCAGGGTCCGCCAGGGCTGCGCCACGGGGGTGGGGCGCGGACGGGGGGCGCGCAGCGCGCTTCGGGCCACCTCTGGTTGGTTCACGTACCGTGACCCGTCGGAAAGCGACGGGGTTGCACCCCCGTGATCCGAATCCGCCACCTCACCCGGTACGTTCCGAGCCCCCTGTACTCCCTGCGCCTGCTGCGCCCGCCGCGTCTGCTGCGGGTGTCGCGCGGGTGCGCCGCCGCCGTGTCGCGCGCCGTCCGCTCCCTGGCCGCCGGGGTGGAACGCCTCGACGCCCGGGCCGACTGCGCCCTGCGGGTGTGGGCCCGCCCGCACGCCGCCCGGCTGCGCGCCCTGGTGCAGCGCGTCACCGCGGCCAACCGCGACGACGCCCTCACCCGCCACCTGCCCTGCCGCGCCGCCGAACACCCCGGCGCCGACGACCGGTTCGACGGCGGCGACCGGTTCGGCGGCGGCGACCGGTTCGGCGGCGGCGGGGGCGCGGGCTGACCTGCCGCCGCGCAGCCCGGTCCGGACCGCGGCGGCCCGGACCGCGGCGGCTCAGGCCCCGGCGGGCCCGGGCTGCGCCGGGCTGGGGGTGCGCCGGGCTGGGGGTGCGCCGGGCTGGGGGTGGGCCAGGGCTGCAACAGGCTCAGGGCTGCACCGGGCTGAGGGCGGGTTGGATGGGCCAGGCGATCTCCAGGCTGTTCTCGGGGTGGCCCGGCGAGCCGCACCAGCGCCGGTAGATCTCCCGCACCGGCCCGGCGAAGGTGTCGTAGTGCCGCAGAGCGGTGATCGGCAGGCCGCCGGCCTGTGCGGACTGCCCGATCGGCAGCAGATTCGTCCTGTCCGCGCAGGGAACCGTGCCGTCTCGGGTAGCCCGGGAGTCAAGCGGCCCGGGGCGGGCAGACGAGCGGCGACGCGTCCGACCCGGGACGCACCCGGCGAAGGAGGATCCATGTCGCGCACGCAGGAGTCGATCGAGGTGGCGGTGGCCGTGGAGGCCGCGTACGAGCAGTGGTGCCGGGTGTCGGCGTTCCCGCGTTTCATGAGCGGCGTCGAGGAGGTGGTGCCGGGGCCGGCGGGCACGGTGCACTGGGTGGCCCGGGTGGACGGGGTCCAGCGCGAGTTCGTCACCGAGGTCACCGAGCGGATCCCGGGCGAGCGGATCGCCTGGCGCTCGGTGGACGGCGCGGACCAGTGCGGGGTGGCGACCTTCCACGCGCTGGACGGGGGGCGCACCCGGATCATGCTCCAGCTCGACCACACCCCGCACGGCGTGGTCGACCTGATCGGCGACCGGCTGGGGTTCGTCGCCCACCAGGTGCACCGCTGCCTGCAGGACTTCAAGCAGCACGTCGAGCAGCACGACCGGGCCGCCTGAGCGGGGCGCTGAACGGGGCGCGGACGCTGAACGGGGCAGGACCGATGAGAGCCGCCGTCAGAGGAGGGACCATGCCGGCCTTCACCCACCGACACCGCGGCGAGCGGAGCCCGTTGCGCCGGCCCCGGCACCACCCGGGGCCCGGTTCCCCGCGGGCCCACCGACGCGGGTCCGCCCTGCGGCCCCGGTCGTCCGGGCGCGCGGCGCTGCGGCGCGCCGCCCGGGTGCTGCTCGGCGACGAGCTGTTCGACCGGGCGGCCGCCCTCACCTACTACGGGGTGCTGGCGCTCTTCCCCGGCCTGCTGCTGCTGACCGGTCTGCTCGGCCTCGCCGGGCCGTCGCCCGGCGGGCAGGTGGTGGACGGCCTGCGCCGGCTGGCGCCCGGTCCGGCCGGCGAGGTGCTGCGGGAGGGCGTCGGGCAGCTGCAGCAGAACAGCGGCGCGGGCGGGGTGTTCGCGGTGCTGGGCGCGGTCGGGGCGCTCTGGTCGGCCTCCGGCTACGTCGGCGCGTTCATCCGCTTCGCCAACGCCGTCCACGGCGTCCGCGACCGCCGCCCGCTGTGGCGGCTGGCACCGGTACGGCTGGCGCTGACCGCGGTGCTGGTGGTGCTGCTGGCGGCGGGGGTGACGGTCGTGGTCTTCACCGGTCCGATCGCCGAACAAGCCGGCCGGGCGCTCGGTGTGGGGGACTTCGGCCTGACGCTCTGGTCGGTCGCGAAGTGGCCGGGGCTGGTGCTGCTGGCCGCCCTGACGGTCGCGGTGCTCTACCGGGCGGCCGGCGACCCGGCCTCCCGCGGCCGGGGCTGGATCTCCCCGGGCAGCGCGCTGGCGGTCGCCCTCTGGCTGGCCGCCTCGGGCGGCTTCGCGCTCTACGCCGCGTACGTGGACGGCTACGGGCGGATGTACGGCGCCCTGGCCGGGGTGATGGTGTTCCTGGTCTGGCTCTGGCTGACCAACCTGGCGGTGCTGCTGGGCCTGGAGCTCGACACCGAACTCGCCCGCGGGCGGGGCGGCTCCGGGGCTGCCGGCGCCGGGGCTGCCGGCAGCGAGCGGGGTCCTGGAGCGGGTGCGCCCTAGCCTCGCGTCGGCCCGCCCCGGTCCTGCTCCGCCGCCTCCGCCCGGACCGACTCCGCCAGGCCCGCCGCCTCCGCCTGGGCCGCCGCCTCCGCCTGGGCCGCCGCCTCCGCCTGGGCCGCCGCCTCGGCCTGGGCGACGGTGACCCGCGGCAGCGCGTACGGGTGCCGGTCGCGCAGGAAGGCGACCAGGTGCTCGCGGACCGCGCAGCGCAGCTCGAAGGCGAGCTCGGCGTCGGGCGCGGTCATCAGGGCCCGGACCACGATGGTGCTGGGGGTGGTGTCGACCACCTGGAGCGCCCGGCCGGTGCCGTCCCACCGCTCGTCGCCCGCCAGCAGCTTCTCGAACTCGGCCCGCAGCTCCTCGACGGGCGCGCGGTGGTCGAGGTGCAGCAGCACGGTGCCGGTGATCCCCGGGTCCCGCCGGGACCAGTTCTCGAACGGCTTGCCCGCGAAGTACGAGACCGGCATCACGATCCGCCGCTGGTCCCAGGTGGCGATCACCACGGCGGTGAGGGTGATCTCCTCCACTGTGCCCCACTCCCCGGCCACCACCACGACGTCGCCGATCCGCACCATGTCGCCGAAGGCCAGCTGGATCCCGGCGAACAGGTTGGCCAGCGAGGACTGCGCCGCGACGCCCGCCACCAGGCCGAGCAGGCCCGCCGAGGCCAGCAGGCTGGCGCCGACCGCGCGGACCGCCGGAAAGGTCATCAGCGCGGCGGCCAGCGTGAGCACCGCGATCGCCACGTCCGAGATCCGGGCGACCAGGTCGGCCTGGGTCCTGGCCCGGCGCACCCGCCCCGGGTCCCGCCGCCCGGCGGCGTACCTGGTCAGCGCGGACTCGATGAACAGCGAGACCGTCCGCGCGGCCAGCCAGCCCGCGCTGACCAGGACCGCCAGCAGCAGCGCGTGCCGGACCGGCGGCCGGATCCCCGCACCCAGCCCGGCGGCCGGCTCGCAGCCGAGCAGCAGCGCCGCAACGGCCGTCACCAGCGCGGGTATCCGGCAGCGGTGCAGCAGCTGCCACCGGCGGGCGGCGGGCCGGGCGGCCGACAGCCGGCCGACGGCCAGCAGCAGCACCCGGTCCACGGCGAGGACGGCGGCCGGCACGGCGGCCGCCACCAGCAGCGGGCGAAGGACGGTCCAGATCGGCATGGGGGGTTCTCCTCCGGTCACGGGTCGGGATCCGGGTACGCGTCGAGGCCCCGGGAGGGGAGAGCCCGGGGCCCCGACGCCGGGCGCCGGTGGACGGGACGGCGCTGTCCGTCGCCTGCCCGCTGAGGGCTCTTCAAACATCCGCGCGCGTCCCGTACCCGTCCGCTCCCCTTCCCCGGCGCCGCCCGCGGCCGCAACCTCTCGTGTCAGCCGTCTAGGCAGGGCGGGTCCACCTCCCGACAATGGGCATGCCATCCACCACTGTTGACCCATCAGACCCGACAGGGGTACCGATCCGTGTCCGTGACACCGCACTCCCCGACACCCCACGCCCCCCTGAGCAGAAGGGCGTTCACCCGCGCCGCACTGCTCGGCGCCCTCACCGCCGCCGGCCTCGGCGCGGGCGCGCCGCACTCCTTCGCCCGGTCCGCGGCGCCCGCCGTCCCGGCCGGGACGGACTGGCTGGGCGCCGTCGACCCCCAGGCCTACCTGTCACGCCTCACCCTGCCCGGCACCCACGACAGCTGCGCCCTGTACGGCGGCCCGCTGACGCAGACCCA
The DNA here is from genome assembly GCF_044547105.1 of Kitasatospora sp. NPDC052868. NCBI lineage: Bacteria > Bacillati > Actinomycetota > Actinomycetes > Kitasatosporales > Streptomycetaceae > Kitasatospora > Kitasatospora sp. NPDC052868. The sequence continues at coordinate 280,017 of NZ_JBITZW010000009.1, forward strand.
GACCCTCTCCCTGCCCGACCAGTTCGCCGCCGGGGTGCGGTTCCTGGACATCCGCTGCCGCGCCGTCGACGGGGTGCTCGCGATCCACCACGGACCGGTGTTCCAGCAGATCTTCTTCGGCGACGTGCTCAACCACTGCCTGGCCTTCCTCGCGGCCCACCCGGGCGAGAGCGTGGTGATGCGGGTCAAGCAGGAGTACTCGACCGTCTCCGACACCGACTTCGGCTCGCTCTTCGCCGGCTACCAGCAGCGCTGGCCGGGCCTGTTCTGGACCGAGGACCGGATCCCGCGCCTGGGCGAGGTGCGCGGACGGGTGGTGCTGCTGGCCGACAACGGCGGCCTGCCCGGCCTGCGTTGGGGCGGTCCGCACACCGACATCGAGGACGACTACGACATCGGCACCATCTTCGACCTCAACTCCCGCAAGTGGCCCGAGGTCTCCGCCCACCTGGACGCCGCCCGCGCCGCCGGCGACCCGCAGCGGCTGTTCCTCACCTTCACCTCCAGCTCCGGCTGGGGCCTGTGGCCGCGCCAGGCCGCGGACGCGATCACCCCCAAGCTGCGCTCCTACCTCGCCGCCCTCCCCCACCCCACCCGCCCGGTCCTGGGCACCGTCCCCCTCGACTTCGCCACCCCCGACCTCGCCCGCTCCCTCTACTCGCTCAACTTCGGCTCCTGACAGCCCCTTTCACCGGGCGCTAGGAGATCCCCAGCCGCGGCACCGCCCGCATCCGCGATACGCCCACCACATCGGTGAGGACGAGGGCCCGGCGAGCGGCGCGGGACAGTTCGGGGACGGAAACGGGCTCGGACAGCCCGACCTCGGCCCAGACCCGCTTTCCGTCCTCGGTGGCGTCCGCGCCCCAGTGCGCGGCGAGGGCGTCCACCATGAGCAGGCCCCGGCCGCTCTCGCCGCGGTCGTCGCCGAACGCGCCCTCGGGCATGCGGGGCATGCGGCGGGTCAGGTCGTGGACCTCGATCCCCACCCGGGCGCCGTCCGGGGCGAGTCGGAGAACGGCCTCGATCCGGCCGGGCGCACTGTGCCGCACGGCGTTGACGACCAGCTCGTATGCGACGGTCAGCACGTCGTCCAACCCCTCGCCGGTGATCCCCCAGCCCTTGACCGCGCCCCGGAGCACGTCCTTGGCGGGGCCGAGGCACTCCAGCCGGGCCTCCGGGTCGGGGCCGGTCGCGTTGATCGCAACGCGGTGGACCAGCGCGCGCCGCTCCCCGACGGCGGACCGACGGAGGGTGAGCAGCGCGACGCCCTGGCCGTCGAGGTCGGCGGCGAGCCGCCGCCAGGCCTTCGGGCCGTCCGCGACCATGCGGCGGTTCAGGGTGACGACCACGGAGACGGATCCGGCGGCGATCAGCTCGGTGACGCGCCGCCAGCCGGGGCGCTCGGCCCGCGGCAGCAGGACGTCCGCGTCGGTGACGACCTCGGCGACCGCCAGGCCCTCGGCGACGGCACGGGCCTCGCACCACTCGGCACAGAGCCGCAGACCCGTGGGGTCGTCGTCGGTGCAGAGGTAGACGACGGCTGTGGAGGTCTGGCACACGGAAACTCCTGCAGACGGCACGGTCAGGGACACCACCCCGGTCCCCGCGAGCGGGGGTGCCGGGGTCGGATGGCGGCAGCCGCACGGATCCTCCCCGACGGCCGGGCGGCCTTCCGGGCGGCCGCGTTCCAGTCAACGGCAGCGCAAGGCAATGGAGTCAGGAAAAGTCCGGCGATCCGAACCTGCGACGGACCGGAAAACTTGACCTTCCCATTACCCGGGCCCTGCACGCAAGGTGACGGTCACGCTACGTTGAGCACATGCGGGAGAACGTTGCGCTCAGGCGCCTCCTGGACGATCTCGGCCTCACCCAGGCCGAGTTGTCCCGTCGGGTGAATATCGAGATCGGCCGCCTGACAGGAAAGCCGGGCACGGTATCAGAGCGGACCGTCTACAACTGGTTGACAGGCGCGACCCGTTGGCCCCCCGCGAAGCACATGGCCGCCCTCACGGCAGTATTCGGGTGTACTGGTCCAGACCTCGGGTTCACCAGAACCGGCAGGGGCCACCACGCAGCACCCCCGGAGGACGACGTGAGGCGACGAAGGTTCATGACCGCAGTGGTCGGCGCCACCGTGGCAGCCGGCTCATCCGCCGCGGCGCCGCCGCGCGGGATCGGCACCGCCGACATCGAGCGCCTGAACGCCCGCTTCGCCGAGGTGATCGCCAGAGACCATCGGCACGGCGGTCGGCTCAGCATCGAGACGCAGGCCGCCGCACTCGCGGACGAGGCCCTCGCCCTCCAGCAGGCGGGCTCCGCCAGCCAGCGCATCCGTGCCGCCCTGTTCGGCTGTGCAGCCTCCTTCACGTCCTCCGCAATGTGGGCGGCCATCGACGGCCGCCGCTTCGACGCCGCCCGATGCCACCACGAACGCGCGGCGAACCTGGCGGCCATGTCCGGTGACGGAGCCATCCAGTTCCGCATCTGGTCCCACGCGGGAAGCCTGTACCGGCACATGGGGCGCCCCGGCGACGCCCTCGCCGCCAACGACGTCGCCCGCAGCCTGCCGATCGCCCGCCGCGACCCGATGTTCGCCTCCCTCGGCCATGCCCGGCACGCCGCGATCCACGGACTCACCGGCGACACCAACGCGGTACGGCGCTGCATCGGAAGGGCCCAGGAGGCACTCGGCCGCGCCGACCCCGACGCCAATCGTCCCTTCTGGCTCGCCGCCCACTACGACCAGGCCGAACTCGAATCCCTCGCGCTCGCCGCCTACCTCTCCCTGGGCCGCCACGAGGACGCCGAAGCGCACGCCCACCGGAGCCTCGCCCTCCTGCGCCCGCACATGCAGCGGAGCCGGGCGATCACGCAGGCCCGCCTCGCCCGCGCCCAACTCGGCCAGGGGGATGTCGAACCGGCCGTCGCCACCGCCACCGCCGTTCCCATCGGCCTGTCAGCACACCCCCGGGTGGCCGGAATGCTCGACCGCTTCGGCGCCGCCCTGCACGCCCTGGCGCCCGGTAGCGGTCATGCGCAAGCGTGGGACCAGTACACCCGCGACACCCGGAGGACGGCCGTATGACCGGCATGGAGCTACGCCACCACCTGCAGCTGACGGCACCGGTGCGCCAGGCGCTGATCGACCTGTACCGCGACGTCCGGGCGCCGCTGCTCCATCTGCCCAACTACCGCCCGGCCGTGTTCGCGGAACGCCTGGAGCGGCACGGCTGCGAGCCCGGCTTCGAGGCCGTCATCGGCCGCAACCGGGGGCAGGCCGTCGGCTACGCCTACGGCAACACCATCGGTCCCGGGGACCGCTGGTGGAGCCGCATGGACAAGCCCGTGCCCGAGGAGCTGGCCGCGCGGCCCACGCTCGCGCTGAAGGAGATCGGCGTGCGCACCCCCTGGCGCGGCACGGGCACCGCCCGGCGCATCCACGACGAACTGCTGGCCGGGCGCGGCGAGGAGCAGGTGACGCTCATGGTCAACCCGGCCGCCGGCGACGGCAAGGTCCTCGCGCTCTACGAGGCGTGGGGGTACGAGGCCGTCAACGAGGTCCGGCCGAACCCCGAGGCCCCGCCGCTGATCGCGATGCTCCGGCCGATCCGCCCCGAAGGGAGCCGACCGTGACCGACGACCTCTCCGCGGTGGCGAGGTTCCTCTTCGAAGCCGGGACGCTCAAGCAGACCGAGGGCGACACCTCACGCGCCGACGGCAGCCTGCAGCTCTTCCACGAATTCCCGGCAGGAGCCGTAGCGGTCGCCGGGGTCCTCGGCCAGAGCAGTCCGCATCACGTCATCGGCATGCGGCGTGATCCCGGGAACCCTCCGGGACAGGGGAGGCCGCTCATCGTACTGGTGCGCCCGCATGAGTGCCGCGTCCTCGTCGCAGGGGAAGACCGGATCGCCAGCGACGGCTTCGTAGACAACGCAGGCGAGGGCGTAGAGGTCGGTGGCCCCGGTCACCGGACGGCCGGACAGCTGCTCCGGCGCCGTACAGCCGAGCGCGCCCGCGAACGGACCGCGCGAGTGAAGTCCTCCGTCAGTGTCCGTATGTCGATTCCGAAGTCCGTGAGGTAGGCGTACTGCGGACGCTCCTCGTCGGTGGTTCTGATGACGAGGATGCTGCCGGGATTGACGCCACCGTGGACCACGCCGTGCGCATGCGCGGAGTCCAGAGCCGACGCGACCTGCCCGGCGATACGCACCGCACCGTCCACCGAAAGCGTTCCGTCCTGGGCCAGTAATTCCCTCAGGCTGGGCCCGGCGACGTAGCGCATGGCTATGTACAGAAATCCATCGGCTTCTCCCGCTTCCATGACCGGCACGATATGCGGGTGGTCGATCTCGGCGGCGATTCGACTATCGCGCACAAAGCGCCGGCGAAACGCCTCGTCACGCCCCAATTCCGGCGCCAGAAGTTTCACCGCCAGAGTACGGCCCAGCCTCAGGTCCGTCGCCCGATATACCGTCCCCGTCCTTCCACGGCCGATCTCGTTCTCCAGCTCATAGCCTGCAATACGCGTTCGACTCGGAATGGAAGGGCGGCCTTCGTGCGGTTCGTTGTGTTCCGGAGTTCGCTCCATCGGTCACCACCTCACCGGGCCACGGATTGCGCGGTCCCCATTTTATCCGGCAGGCGACCGGCACGCCTGCCGCCACCCGCCTCGCCAACGTGAGGCCGTCGACCGGCCGGGAGTGCGGGCGCGAGTCTGCTATCACGGGCGGTTCAACCGGAATCGGCGCTTCTGCGGGAAGCGCTCCTGCTCGGGGTCCAGGAAGTCGATCAAGTCCATCAGGGCCACCTGCAGCTCCACCAGGCGCGGGTGCCGCCCCTCGAGCGAAGCCACTGCCGCGATGCTGCCGGACAGGCGCGCGAACCAGGCGGCGAACCCCGGGTCGGATTCCAGTCGTGTGCAGAACTCCGCGTACCCGATGCAGCTGTCGGCGCCTTCCCCCTCCTTGATGACGAGTTCCCCGACGGCCCTCTGATCGCTGCGGAACAACTGGAAGTGCCGATCCGGATAGGCGTCATCATTCAGAATGGTACCGATGCGCGCAAGCAGCGCCACAATTCGCCGGTTCGCCTCTTTGTTGCCGAGGTCGAGGAAGCTGATGCGGCGCCTGAGGATCTCAACCCATCCCAGGTACTCGGCGAGCACGTGCAGAGTGCTGCGCACCGCGTACAGCCGGTCTTCAGGATGCACGAAGTACACCCTCAGAAACCCCTGGCCGGCGATGCTGTAGAGGCGGGACTGGAAATCGAAGGCGGCCCAGAGCAGGGGGTCGCGAAAACTGCTCATCGTGTCCTGCCGCTCCAGCATGCGATCGCGTTCAGCGGCCTGTCGATCCAGATCCTCCTTGAGGAACGAATTCCTCCTGTTCGCCCGGGAGCTGTAGGCCACGCTCACCAGGGCCACCGCACCGGAAAGGGAGGCGACAACCAGCTCCGTGTTCATGGCATCGCGCCGGACGAAGTCGAGGTGGAGGACCAGCCAGAGATTCTGCGCATCGGAACCTCTGGCTACCCGGGACTGCCGCCGGTGCAAACAAGCCTTGGGCCGAACGAAGGAGGTCGATCGGCCCGGCCGCGGCCGCCTCGGTACCGGCTCCCCGCCTGCCCGACCGCCGTCGGAGACCAACGGCGGCGGTGCGTTGTGCTCTACCGTGGTGGCCTCGTAGAGGCGGGCCGGGGTCTGAAGTCGCCCCGGTGGCAGGGCTGGTGGAGAGGTGGCGGCGGTGCGGCGCAGGCGTGTGGTGGCGTGGGTGGGCGCGGGGGTGAGCTGCGCGGTGGCGCTGGGGCTCGGCGCGGTGGCGCTCTGGGTGGATCTGGACACCGCCGACCGCACCGCCAGCGTGATCGGGGCGGTCATCGGTGTCGTCGGGCTCGCCGTCGCCGCGTACGCACTGGTCCGCCCGGCGGACGGGGCCCCGGCGGTGAAGGCCTCCGGGAGGAACTCCGTCGCCGCCGGCGGCAGCATCCAGCGCGTCGTCACCGGCAGCAACAACCGCCTCACCTCGCCGGTGGCCCCCGCTCCCGCGGCCCCCGCCGGGCCCGGCGCCGGGTCGGTCGAGGCGAGCGGCGAGGGGGCCGTCGCGGCCGGCGGCGGCATCACCGAGGCGGTCACCGGCGACGGGAACACCCTGTGATCCGGGGGCTGCGGCCCCGGCCCCAGCCCCGGCCCCCGTCGCCCCCGGGACAAGGACCCGCCGCCGCCCCGCAGGTGCGTGCCTCGGGCGAGCGGGCGGTGGCGGCCGGGGGCGCCATCGAGACGGCGCTGACCGGCGACGGGAACACCTACGTCCGCAGCCAGTTCGTGCTGAACACACCGGGCCCGCCCGGTCCCGGATGGCCGCGCGAGCGCGGGGAGCCGCTGCAGATCGGGCTGGTGCCCGCGGTCGCGGACGCCTTCCAGGAGCGCGACCTCCGACGCTTCCCCGGAGCCGGAACCGGAGCCGGAGCCGCTACCGGAGCGGGAGACGGCGCGACCGGAGGGTCCTGCCACGTGCTCGCGGGCATGGGCGGCGTCGGCAAGAGCCAGCTCGCCGCCCGCCACGCCCACCGGATGCTGCAGGAGGGCGCCCTGGACCTGGTGGTGTGGGTGAACGCCACCAGCCGCCCGGAGGTCCTCAACGCCTACCGGGCGGCGGCACGGGCCACCGTGGACCCCGACCGCGCCGACCCCGAGCTGTTCCTGGCCTGGCTGGGCACGACCGGCCGGCGCTGGCTGGTCGTCCTGGACGACCTCCGCGACCCGGCCGACCTGGTCCGCCTGTGGCCGCCGCGGCGCGACAACGGGCAGGTCGTCGTCACGACCCGCAGCCGCGTCCCCGCCCTGCGCACCTCCACCCGCCGACTGATCGAGGTGGGCCCGTTCGACGCGGACCAGTCCGCGGCGTACCTCGCCCGCCGGTTCGAGACGCACGGCATACCGCAGCCGCCCGCGGAACTCGCCGCCCTGGCCGACGAGCTCGGGCACCTCCCGCTCGCCCTGGCGCAGGCCGCGTCCTACGTCACCGACCTCTCCGACACCGGCCTGACGGCCGCCCGCTACCGGGAACTCCTCAGCAGGGGGCGCCCGCTGGCCGAACTCGCCCCCGACCCCGGCGCCCTGCCCGACGACCAGGAGGCGACCCTCGCCGCGGTCCTCGCGCTGTCCCTGAAGCACGCGGACCGGCACACCGGCGGCCTGGCCACACCGCTCCTGCAGTTCACCAGCCTCCTGGACCCGGCCGGCGTGCCCGACACCGTCCTCACGTCCTGGCCCGCGCAGTTCTACCTCACCGTGGCCCGCGGCGACCCGGACGCCTCGGGGCGGATGGTCGGCGATGGCGACGTCCAGGCCGCCCTGCGCACCCTGAGCCGGCTCAGCCTCGTGAACCGCTCCCCCCGACGGCTCCCCACCGGTACGCCCGGTGAGGGCGGCGGTGGACTGATCGCCGTACACGCGCTCACCCAGCGCGCCGCCTACGACACCGTCCCCCCACGACGGCGCGGCGCACTGGCGCGCGCGGCCGGCGGCGCCCTCCTCGACGCGTGGCCGGAGCAGGGATGCGACCCCGACCTCGCCGCGGTCCTGCTGTCGAGTGCGCTCCTGTTGCAGGACGCCGCCCCGGACGACCTCTGGGATCCCGACCACGAGCCCCGCTTCCTGCTCCTGGCGGGCCAGAGCCTCGGCGAGCTCGGGCAGGCCGCCGCGGCCGTCCGCCACTTCGACGGCCTCCGGTCGACGGCCGAGCGGCACTGGGGCGCGGACGACCCCTTCACCCTGAGCGCACGCGCCGCCCGGGCCTTCTGGCGCGGCGAGGCCGGGGACCACGCCGGTGCGGCGCGCGAGCTCGCCGCGCTGCTGCCGGACCGGATCCGGGCACTCGGAGCGGACCACCCCAACACCCTGGTCACCCGCCAGAACCACGCCCGCTGCCTGGGCGAGTCCGGAGACGTGTGGGAGGCCGTCCGGCTGCTGGAGGAGCTCCTCCCCGACCAACTGGCCGCCGTGGGCCCCGACGACCCCCAGGTGTTCACCACCCGCAACCTCCTTGCCAGTTGGGCGGACGACGAGGGCGAGGCACTCGACCTCAACCTGGAACTCCTCGTGGACGAGATCCGCGTGTTCGGCCGCGACCACCCCCACGTCCTGACCACCCGGGAGAACATCGCCCACTACACGAGCCGCCTGGGCACCCCCGAGGAGGCCGTCGCGGCGTTCGAGGAGCTGTACGGGCACCAGGCCCGCGTCCTGGGCCCCGGCCACCCCGACCTCGCCGGCACCCGCACCGAACTCGCCCTGCTCGCCGGCGACCTCCAGGCCGCGGCCACCGCGTTCGGCGAACTCCTGGCCCACCGCACGGACACCCTCGGCCACGACCACCCGCTCACCCTGGCCGCCCGCCACAAGGCCATCGGCCTGCGGGCGCAGCTCCCGACGACACCGTCGGACTCGACCCTCGCCGCCTACCGGGCCCTGCTGCCCGACATGCACCGCGTGCTCGGAGCGGACCACCCGAACACCCTGATCACCCGGCACGACCTCGCCCACACCCGCCACGAGGCCGGCGACACCCCGGGGGCCGTCGCCGAGCTGCGCGAACTCCTCGACCACATCAGGGGGATCTCCACCCCCGACCACCTGCTCGTCGGCGTCCTGTGCACGCTGAAGGACCTGAAAGACCTGGAGGACAAGGCCTCCGTCGGCGCCTCCTGACGCCCTCGCGCCGGATCGGGCGCGAGGGCGTCAGGAGGCCCGGTCAGCCCGCGGGGGCCGGGCGCAGGGGGCCCGGCCAGGCGTCGGCCGCGGTGTGGTAGCACAGGGCCTCATGGTCGCCGCCCAGCCACCAGCCGACGGCCTGCGGGTAGTTGTAGCCGCTCACGGCGGGGCGAGACGGAGCCGGGCCGCTCGGGGACGCCTCGGTGTCCCGGGCCGCGCACAGGCGCTCGGCGGCCTCGTCGACGGCGGCCTCGCCGGGATAGGCGATGCCTCCCGGGATGCGGACCACCGCGTAGATCTCCGTGTGGTGCGGCTGCCCGCAGGGGACGACGTCGTAGTGGCCCGGCTCCTCCTCCAGGAAGCGGAGGTCGTCGGTGAGGCAGTCTCCCTGGCGCAGGTACCAGGGGCCGGCCCGGCCGGCCTGCGCGGGACGGCCGTCGGCGCCGCGCTCCGGGCCGGACTCGAGTTCATGGACGACGAGCAGGGCGATCCCGGCCACCACGGCGGTCGCCACGAGCCACAGGAAGGAGAGCAGGAGTCCGGCGATCGCCAGGCCGACCCCGCGCTGGCGCAGGCGCGAGATGCGGCGCAGCGCGACGAGGGCAAGGGTGCCGGAGACCAGCCACAGGGGGGCGAGGAAGCCGAGCAGGCCGAGGACGAACGCGGTGATGCCCAGGCGGCTCCAGTGCTGGGGCAGGCGCTGGGCCGCGGGGCGCTGCGGGTGCGTGCCGGGGGCGGGGGGTGCGAAGGGGTCGGCGGGGGGTGCGGTGCTGGTGGCTGCGTCGTCGGCACGGTGGGGCACGGGTGGTTCCTCAGGGGCACGGCGTGGGGGCGCGACCGCCTTGGACGGGCCGCCGGGCGAATATAGCGGATCATGTGACCGCCGATGATCACCGATCCTGCGCACCTTTCCCGACGGTTCGACACACCCCGCTTCGGCCCGTCACGGTGCGGCCTACCCCGGCACGGTGGGCGCAGGTGCGGCGGGCGCGGGCGGACGGGCCGGTGCCGCCGCGGGGCGGCGCCGGCCCGTCCACGGGAGCCGGGTGGCGGTCACCAGTACGTGATGCAGATGCAGCTGGCGCCGAACCAGTCGTCGGCCAGGCAGCCGCAGTGGCCGGTGGTCACCTCGACGCCGTGGGCGGCGGGGGTCACCTTCTGGCTCGTGGGGCGGTCGGCGGCCTGCGCGGGGGTGCCGTAGGGGGTGGACGGCCGCGGCAGTGCGGCCTCGGCAGTGAACTTCGGGGCGTTCATGATCATCGCCTGACCGTGGACTTGACGATCTCGGGCGGCAGCGAGCCGCAGCACGGACAGCCTTCGGCCGTGATGCACACGCAGTTCGGGATGCACTTTCCGTTTCCGTCGCCGAACGGGGCCAGTTGCGGCAGGACGCTCAGGGGCACCGCGCACCCGATCGGCTGGCGGCCGAGGCCGTAGCGGCCCCGGGCGGGCGCGAGTGATTTCTCTCCGGTGAAGCCCGGCAGTACGGGTTGCCGTGACATGTTGTCGTCACCGATCCTTCCTGATTCGGTGCGTCATCTCGTGACGTAGGGTGCGAGCTTGCTGACCAGGAACGGGAACTTCTCGGTCACGTCGACCCGGACGTAGTACTTGTCGACCACGTCGGTGGCCCGGTCGCGGTAGGCGAGGACGACGTCCACCAGACGGCGGCCGGCACCCAGCCGGGAGGCGTCGACCTCCACCGCGCTCAGCGGGGCGTTCTCGGCCAGCCGGCGGGCGGTGACGTGGTAGATCGCCGGGTAGCGCACCGACAGGTAGTTGAGCGCCCGGTGCTCGTCCGTCGCACCGGCGTTGTCGGCCAGCTGCACGACGTGCAGGAACAGGTCCTTGGCCACCGGCTCGAACTGGTCGGCGTCGAAGCCCTCGGCCGGGGGGATCGACCTGATGAGGGAGTCCGCGTCGAAGCAGTAGAGCTGGTCGAAGAGGCAGATCGGCAGCGTCAGGCCGTTGCACATCTCCGGTGGTGCGACCGGGCCGAGGGTGCCGATGACGACGTCGACATCGGCGTCGGTGAGGTGTTCGGCCGCTCTGAGGGACTTGATGAGCAGTTTGAAGTCGGCGGGGTCGCGGGGGCGCAGGAGGTAGGTCTCCAGCCCCTCCACCGTGAGGACCCAGCACATCTCCCGGGCCAGGTAGCGGTTCTCGCGGCGGGCGAGGAGGCTGCGGACGGCCTCGCGGTCCGTCAGGCCGGCGGCCTTGGAGCGTCCGGCCAGCTGGGCCCACTCCTTCTCGACGCCCAGGGTCGGGAAGCGGGGTTCGATCCGCCCGAGGGCGTAGACGTGGTTGGCCGCGGCCTGCGGGCCCGGCATGGCCTGGGCGGGGGCCGGGTCCTGAGCCGGGGCCACCTGGGCCCGGTCCTGCACCGGGTCCTGGGGCGGGGGCGCCGGGGGCGGGTAGGGGTCCGGCGCCCGGGTCTGGGCTTGGACTTGGGCCGGGGCCTGGGTGGCGGTCGGATCGCCGCTCGGCGGAACCTGCAGGCTTTCCCGGTCTTCTCTCGGCTCTTCCATGGTCACCCTCCGCGTTCCCGCTGTGGTGCGTGCTCGTGGGATCCGGTCAATCGCGGCGGCCGGAGACGACCATGCGGCGATTGAGCGCCTCGGCCCGCCGCAGGCATCCTCCGCAGGGCCTGATGCCCAGGGTGGAGGTCGCGCGCCTGACGACGTCGCCCAGGCCGATGTCCTCGTCGGAGACGAATCCGGGCAGGCGGACCCGGACCGGCGGGCGCTGCGCCCGCTTCTGCTTGGCCATCGCTGTCACCTCACCTCTCTCGCTGTCGGTCGGCTTTCGCTTCGGTCGCCTCCTGCTTCCTGCTGTCGGTGGTCTCGGTCGTCTCGGTCGTCTCCCGCTGTCGATCGCCTCCCGCTGCCGGTCACCCTTCGCGGCTGAGCAGGGTGTAGGCGTGCCAGGCGTCCAGCAGCGGCGGGACCACGCCGCGGCGCGGCCAGGCGACCGCGTGCAGCAGCGCGGAGCGGACGGCCGCGCCGCGCGCGTGCGGGACCAGCGACCACAGGAGGGCGGCGGCGCCGGTGACGAAGGGGCTCGCCGCGCTGGTGCCGCTCGCCCGTGCGCAGCCTCCTCCGGGGGCGAGGCCGGTGATGTCCCGGCCGGGGGCGCCCAGTCCGCGCCGTCCGGTGGAGGCCGCCAGGTCGGATCCGGGCATGAGGACGGCGTCGCCGCCGTAGGCGACCACCGGGATCGCCCAGGGGTGCCTGGTCAGCGCGGATCCGCCGACCAGGCCGCGGTTGCCGGCCGCGGCGAGGACGACCACCTCGCGGTCGCGGGCGTAGTCCAGCGCCTCGCCGAGGCGGCGCTCGCCGGCCGGTGCCAGTCCGACCAGGGCGGCGCTGATGTTGAGCAGCAGTGCGCCGCCGCGCACACACTCGATGATCGCGTCGGCCAGTTCCTGTGCCGTGGTGGAGGGTCCTGCCTCCTGTGCCGTGGCGAAGGGTCCTGCGGGCAGGGCGGCGCCCTCGGCCACCGGGGCGGCGGTGTCGGTGAAGATCGGGCGTACCAGCAGGGTGCAGCCGGGGCAGATGCCGGGGGCGGGTGTGCCGCGGCGCGCGTGCAGCAGTCCGGCGACGAAGGTGCCGTGGGAGGCGGCCGCGCCGGGGGCCGGGGCGGGGGTGGGGACGGCGGGGCCGATCGCGCGGATCCGGTCCGCGGCGAGGGCGGGGTGTGCGGAGGCCACCGGGCCGTCGATCAGTCCGATGACGACCTCGGGGCGGCCTTCGGTCGCGGCGGCTAACCGGCCCAGCCGGACCAGGTCCCCCTCGGTGCTTCTCGCCCCGGTCAGTTGTTCCGTCACGGTGCTCACCGGCTCAGCGCAGTGGTACGTCCACAGGGGGGTTCGCGGGTGGTACCTCCACGCTAGCACCGTTCCAACTACCGGCCCCCGCCGTGGAATACCGGTCCGGTTCGGCTTCGCACCGGCCGGTGGGGACGCTGTGTCACCGGCGGCCGTGTCACCGGCGGGGCGGGCCTTGGCCGTGCGGGGCGGCCGGGTGTGCGCGGCTACGGTGCGTTCGCGCGAAGGGGCCCGGCGGCGGGTGCCGCCGGGCCCCTCGGATGCGGTTCTACCGGGCCTGGACCAGGGTCAGCTGGTGGCGATCGAGGTGTCGTCGATCACGAAGCTCGTCTGCAGCGAGGAGTCCTCGGTGCCGGTGAACTTCACGGTGACGCTCTGGCCCGCGTAGGCCGAGAGGTCGAAGGTGCGCAGCTGGTAGCCGGTCGCCTTGTCGACGTTGGAGTAGGTCTTCACCGCGGTGCCGTTGACCGTGACGGCCAGCTTGTCGTACACCGTGGTGCCGGTCTCGGCGGTGTCGATGTGCAGGTAGAAGCTCAGCGAGGCCTTGCAGCCGGCCGGGATGGTCACCGTCTGGGCGAGGGTGTCCGTGTGGGTGGAGCCGTAGCCGTTCATCCAGGCCTTCCAGGTGCCGCCGTGCGCGGCCTGCGAGGAGCTGGAGTCGACGACGCCGCTGGAGGTGGTCCAGGGGGCGGCGGTGCCGGTCTCGAAGCCGGCGTTGCCGAGCAGCTGCGCCGGGGTGCAGGTGCCGCCGGTGGTGGTGACCGTCCAGGCGAAGGAGGTGGAGCCGGTCTTGTTGGCGGCGTCCTTGGCGGTGACGGTGACGTTGTAGCTGCCGGCGGTGGTCGGGGTGCCGGTGATCAGGCCGGTGGAGGCGTTGATCGACAGGCCGGCGGGCAGGCCGGTGGCCGAGTAGGTGAGGGGGGCGGTGCCGCCGGCGGCGGTGATCTGGAGGTTGGCGGCGGCGCCCACGGCGGTGGACTGGCCGCCCGGGTTGGTCACCGAGACGGTGCCGCTGCCGGCGGGCTTGGTGAGCAGGCAGCCGGCGACGTTGAGGTCGATGACGCGGCCGTTGCCGAGGCAGGTGGTGAACCAGTAGGTCTCCTCACCGTAGCTCTGGCCCTTGGTGGCGGTGGTGGTGCCGTCGGCGGCCACCTCGCAGGGGTTGTTGAGGGTGCACATCTGGCCGTCGTCGTTGCCGGTGTTGTTGATGCCGACGATCTTCTTGCTGGCGGCGTCGACGATCGGCGAGCCGGAGGTGCCGTGGGTGGTGTTGCAGCCGGCGCTGTAGCGCAGCGAGTCGTGCCAGCTCCACTCGTCCTCGCGCAGGGTGGGGACGAAGCCGTTGATCGAGCAGTTCCACACCTGCTTCCAGTACGAGGAGGGTATGTACATCGAGGAGCCGTCGACCGGGTGGGTGTCACTGATCGTCAGGGCGGTGGCGCCGTACTTGGAGGTGATCGACGCGAAGGTGTCGGTCAGCTGGTAGAGCGCGACGTCGGTGCCGGTCATGGTGCCGTAGAGGACCTTGTCGGCCTGCACGGTGCCCAGCGAGGCGCCGGAGGAGCTGAGCAGGGTGCCGCTGCGGCTGGCGGAGGCGTTCTGGATGACCTGGCCGGCGGAGGGCATGGTGGGCAGGCAGTGCCCGTTGGTGAGCATCATCGCCCGGTCGGCGTCGACGGAGGAGGGGTAGCGCACGAGCGCGGCGGAGCAGTTGCTCAGCGCGATGGTGGAGGTGAGGTCGCCGGCCTGGAGGGCGGGGGCGGCCTGGACGGCGGGGGCTGCGCCGAGGGTGCCCGCGACGACCGCGGCGGTGCCGACGGCGGCGGCAAGTGCCTTGAACATGCGTCTCCTTGTGGGGGATCGCCGGGCGCGCGAACGGTTGCGAACGCCCGAACCGCACGAAACTGCCATGGGCACTTCAATACCGTCAACCGTTCCGTCGAAATTCGCGGCCGGGATCCCCGGCAGGGCGCGTCCCGTCGCGGGCGCAGCGGGGCGCCGGTGCCACCGGGGCGTGGGCGCGCCCGGGTTGACGCCGCGTCCGCGCCCCCGCCGCCGCTGGGACGCACGCCCCCGGGCCCCGCACGCGCGAGGCCCCGCCGGACGGGTCCGGCGGGGCCTCGGGTGAGCCTGTGCAGTCGTGGGCCGTGGTCTTGCTGCTTGGAAGGGGGCCGACGCTTGGCCGGCGGGGTGTCAGGAGGTGGGCATCAGGACGGTGTCGACGATGTAGACGGTGGCGTTGGCGGTGCGGACGTCGCCGCACAGGACCTTGGCCGCGGCGTTGACGGTGAAGTCGGGGGCGGCGCCGGCGACGGTGGCGTCGTGGCCCTCCAGGGTGCGGTGGGCGCCGGCGAGGGCGGCGGGGGCCAGGCGGCGGGGGACGACGTGGTAGGTGAGGATCCTGGTGAGCAGGTCCTTGTCGGCGAGGACGGCGTCCAGGTCCTTCTTCGGGAGCTTGGCGAAGGCGTCGTTGGTGGGGGCGAACACGGTGATGTCCTGGGCGGAGTTGAGGGTGTCCACCAGGCCGGCCTGCTTGACGGCGGCGACCAGGGTGGAGAGCAGCGGGTTGTGGGAGGCGGCGGTGGCGACCGGGTCCGCGGCCATGCCCGCGAAGCTGCCCGCGCCGTCCTTGGGCACGGCCGCGCAGGCGGCGCCGAACGGCGGGGAGGCGACGGAGGCGGAGGAGGAGACGGAGGAGGCCGAGGAGGAGGCGGGGGCCGCGGAGGGGGCCTTGTCGGCCGCCGCGGTGGAGGCGCCGCCGCTGCTGCAGGCGCTCAGCGCGGCGGTGAGCAGGCCCGCGGCCAGCAGCGCGGTGAGGGACTTGCGGCGCAGGGTGGACGTGGTCATGGGGTTCTCCTGTGGTGGGCGTGCGCTGGTCGCGGACGCGGTCGGGCGACCGGTCGGCCCGGTGGGCCGCCGGTGGGCGGGAGGGGTTGCCGAGCGGGCGCCGGCGTCAGGTGACGGTGACGACGGTGCTGTGCCAGCCGGTGGCGCCCGAGGGGCTCGGGGGTCTGCGGGTCTCGGGCTGCACGGCGCCGGCGGCGTCGGTGGCGCGGACCTCGATGCGGTGGGTGCCGGGGTCGGCGGCGCTCCAGGTGTGGCTCCACTGGCGCCACACGTCGGGGCCGGCGTCGTCGGCGAGCCGGGCCTGGCGCCAGGGCCCGGCGTCGACGCGGACCTCGACCGCGGCGATCCCGCGGTGGGTGGCCCAGGCGGTGCCGGCCAGCACCACCTCGCCGGCCGGCACCCGGGCGAAGGGCGCCGGCACCTCGATCCGCGAGGCGGTGCGCACCTCGCCGGTGCGGTCCCAGCCGCGCTGCACCCAGTACGGGTCGAACGCGGCGAAGGTGGTCGCCTCCAGGTCCACCAGCCACTTGGTGGCCGAGGTGTAGCCGTAGAGGCCGGGCACCACCGTGCGGCAGGGGAAGCCGTGCTCCACGGGCAGCGCCTGGCCGCCCATCGCCACCGCGAGCAGCGCCCGGCGCCCGTCGAGGAGCGCGTCCAGCGGGGTGCCGATGGTCATGCCGTCCCGGGAGCGGCCCACCAACTGCTGGGCCCCGGCGCGGATCCCGGCGCGGCGCAGTAGGGCGGGCAGGGAGGCGCCGAGCCAGCGGGTGGTGCCGGCGTAGGGGCCGCCGACCTCGTTGGAGACGCAGGTGAGGGTGTGGTCGAGTTCCTCCAGGGGCAGGGCGAGGAGTTCGTCGAAGCCGATCAGCAGCGGGCGGTCGACCATGCCGTGCAGGCGCAGGGACCACTGGCGGGGGTCGATGCGCGGCAGGGTGAGGGCGGTGTCGACGCGGTAGAAGTCGGCGGTGGGGGTGGTGGCGGGGGCCAGGCCGGGGATCCGCAGGGCGGGCGGGGGCGGTGGTGCGGGCAGGGCCGGGGGCGGCAGGCGGACGGCGGCGCGGGCGGCGGTGATGTCGGTGCGGCGGTCGGAGAGGATCCGTCCGCCCGTGCCGAGGGCGGCGGCGCCGGCGATGGTGGCGCCGGCGGCCGCGAGGACGGTGCGCCGGCGGGGGTGTGCCCCGTGGTCGTCAAAGCCGTCGGGGTCTTCGGGCTCTTCGGGGTGTTCGGCGGGCGCCGGTGGCGCGGTGGTGCGCCGCAGCAGGACGGTGAGCCGGTCGAGGGCGACCGCGCCGGCGAGGGCGGCGGCCAGGGCGGGCAGGGCGTCGGCGGGGCCGGCGCCGGGGCGGGACAGTGCCGCCCAGGCGCCGAGCGCGCCGAAGAGGGCGAACACGGCGGCACCGGCGGGCCGGTGCCGGATGGTCAGCAGGCCGGTGGCGGCGGCGAGCAGGGCCGTCGTGAGGTGGATCCCGGCCAGCAGGACCGGTTTGTCGCCGGTGCCGAAGGTGCGGACCGCGTACTCCTTGAGCGCGGTCGGGGCGAGGTCGATGGCGGCCGAGCCGACCGCCGTCACCGGGGCCGCCGGGGGCCGGACGAAGGCGGCCACCGCCTCGCCGGCCCCCACGGCGGCGGCCGCGGCGGCCAGCCCGCACAGCACCGCCGCCGCCCGGGCCGGACGGGGCGGAACCGGGCGGGGCCGGCGGGTGGCGGCCGGCTCGCCGGGCCGGTCCGCGGCGGTGCCCGGGGTGCTCTGGTGGTTGCTCACGCCCGTCATTCGGCGCGGCCCGGCCCGCGGATGGGCGCGATCGCGGCGTTCACGCGATCGGGTGGCGGGGGCGGCCCCGGCTGACGCCTCCGGACGCCTTCGAAGGAACCGGCAGCCGGGCCCAACGGGCGGGCCCGGGCGGCGGGTTCAGATGGAGCGGGCGAACGCGCGCAGCGTCAGGCCGAGGTACAGGAGCAGCAGCACGATCGCGAACCCGCCGTAAGCGGCGCTCTCCAGTACCCCGTCGGTCATCCCAGCCCCGGTCAGGGCGGGTCTGATCCACAGCAGCAGGAGGGTGGCCACGACCGGCAGGACGGTCTGCGCGAGCGGTCTCCAGGCGAGGTCGTGCAGTCCCTCGGCGCCCGTGACCAGTGCGGCGACCACCACGAAGGCCGCGCAGAACACCGCGAAGAAGCAGAGCAGGAAGATCCGCTGGCCGCCCACCGTCCAGCCCTTCTCGACGTGGCGCTCCAGGTGCAGGGTCTCCTTGACCAGGGCCCCGAGCTGCGGGGCCGAGGGCGCCCACAGGGCCTGGACCCGGTCGTCGGGCTTCGGCTCCTCGCGGGTGTCCGCGCCCCAGGCGGTGATCCGGCGGCCGTCGGGCAGCACCAGCACCAGGTCGCCGTGGTAGTGGGTGACGTTGCCGTCGGCGTCCTCGGCCTCCTCGAAGTCCGCCGTCTCGACCACCGTCGCGGTGACGATGGCCGCGCCGGCCGACTTCAGCTCGCGGACGGCCTCTCCCCCGTCCATCTCGTCCAGTGCGCCGGGGACGGCCATCACGAGCGGGAGCAGGGTCCAGACGGCGGCCTGGCGCACGAACACCCAGGGGGCGGCGCTGAAGTCCTCCGGCACCCGGTCGGCGGGCTGCCGGGGGCGGGCGTCCTCCTTGGCCAGCGACACCCGCCGCTTCCACGCCCGCGCCCGCTCGCGCACCCGGACGGCCTTGCCCGCCCACAGGGCGAGCGCCCGGACCCAGAGCAGCCCGATCCCGGTCCAGCCGAGGGCGAGCAGGCCGGTCAGCGGCTGGACGGCGCCGCCGCCCAGGGCGAACGCCCGTACGCTCGCGGTGGCCAGCGCCGCCCACGCGCCGACCGCACAGGTCCGCGCCACCCAGATCAGGACCCGCCCCACCGGCCACCCCCAAGATCGAATACGCGGGCGGAGTCTCCCACACCCGGGTGACGGGATCTCCAGGCGGACCCCGGGCGGAACCCCGGCAGGCACCCGACGGCCCCCGGCGGCGCCCGGCGGGCACCCGCCCTGGCGCAGTGACTAAGCGCTTGCTTAGAATCGGGCCCGCAGTGCGGCGCGGGCCGCGCTGGGACCCCAGCCACCGGGAGACGCCATGATGTCCGCCGTGAACCGCCAGATCCGCCTCGCCCGCCGACCGGTGGGCGAGGTCGGGCCCGAGGACTGGGAGCACGTCAGCGAGCCGGCCGCCGCGCCCGGCGAGGGGCAGTTCGCGGGGCGCACCCGGTTCATCTCGCTGGACCCGGCGATGCGCGGCTGGCTCGACGACCGCCCCTCCTACCTGCCGCCGGTCGGCCTCGGCGAGGTGATGCGGGCCGGGTCGGTCGTCGAGGTGACGGAGTCCAACCACCCGGGCTTCGGGATCGGCGACCTGGTCGTCGGCAGCTTCGGCGTCCAGGAGCACGTGGTCTCCGACGGGCGGGGCGCGCTGCGGATCGACCCGTCCGCGGCCCCGGCGTCGACCTTCCTGGGTGCGCTCGGCATGCCGGGCATGACCGCCTACTTCGGCCTGCTGGACGTCGGGGCCCTCCAGGAGGGCGAGACGGTGGTGGTCTCCGGCGCCGCGGGCGCGGTGGGCACCCTGGTCGGCCAGATCGCCAAGGCGAAGGGCTGCCGGGTGGTCGGCATCGCCGGCGGCGCCGAGAAGTGCGCCCTGCTGACCGGCGAGCTCGGCTTCGACGCCGCGATCGACTACCGCTCCGAGGACGTGAAGAAGGCCCTGCGCACCCACGCGCCGGACGGCATCGACGTGTACTTCGACAACGTCGGCGGCGACATCCTGGACGCGGCCCTGGCGCACCTGGCGATGCGCGCCCGGGTGGTGGTCTGCGGCGCCATCAGCCAGTACAACAGCACCACGGGCGTCCAGGGGCCGTCGAACTACCTGTCGCTGCTGGTGCGCCGCGCCCGGATGGAGGGCTTCGTGGTGTTCGACTACGCGCCGCGCTTCGCCGAGGCCGCCCGCGAGCTCGGCGCCTGGATCGCCGCCGGCCGGATCACGGTCCTGGAGCACGTGGTGCGGGGCACCCTGGACGACTTCCCGCAGACCCTGCAGATGCTCTTCCGGGGCGAGAACACCGGCAAGCTCGTCCTCGAACTCGTCTGAGCCCGGGGCCGACGGGGCCGACAGGCGGCGGGGCCGCTCAGGCGGTGAGCGGGCGGTCGGAGGGCGCGACCGGGGCGGGCAGCTCGGTGTCGCCGCGCAGGTAGCGGTCCACGGCCGCGGCCGCCGAGCGGCCCTCGGCGATCGCCCAGACGATCAGCGACTGGCCGCGCCCGGCGTCGCCCGCGACGAACACGCCGTCCGCCGCGGCGGCGAAGTCCTCGTCGCGGGCGAGGTTGCCCTGCGGGTCGAGGGCGAGGCCCAGTTGGGCGGCCAGCCCGCCGCCCCGCCCGGGGCCCTCGGAGTCCTCGGAGCCCCCGGGGCCCTCGGGGCCCGAGAAGCCGAGGGCCAGCAGGGCCAGCTCGGCCTCGACGGTCCGCTCCGTGCCGGGCAGCGGGCCGCGGTCGCCCGGGCGCGCCTCGGCGAAGCGCACCGCCGCCAGCCGCCCGCCGGCGCCCGCCTCGAAGCCCACCGTGGTCGCCGCGAACACCCGGGGCTCGCAGGCCGGTCCGCCGGCCTCCTCGTGCGAGGTCGTCACCCGGTACACCTTGGGGTGGACGGGCCAGGGCTGGCCGGGCGCGCGGCGCCCGGGCGGGCGGGGGTTGATGTCCAGCTGGGTGACGGCCGCCGCCCGCTGGCGCAGGGCGGTGCCCAGGCAGTCGGCCGCGGTGTCGCCGCCGCCGACGATCACCACGGCGCGGCCCTCGGCGGACAGCGGGGACAGCGGGTAGTCGCCCTCGTCGACCCGGTTGGCCAGGGTCAGGTAGGTGATCGCCTGGTGCACCCCGGGCAGGTGGTGGCCGGGCACCGCGAGGTCCCGGCAGACGGTGGCGCCGACCGCGACCACCACCGCGTCGCAGCGGGCGCGCAGCTCGTCCGCGGGCAGGTCGCGCCCGACCGCGACGCCGGTGCGAAAGCGGGTGCCCTCCGCCTGCATCTGCGCGATCCGCCGCTCCAGGCGGTGCTTCTCCAGCCGGAACGGCGGGATGCCGTAGCGCAGCAGCCCGCCGATCCGGTCGGCGCGCTCGTAGACCGTGGTGGTGTGCCCGGCGCGGGTCAGCTGCTGCGCGGCGGCCAGTCCGGCCGGGCCCGAGCCGACGACGGCCACCCGCCGGCCGGTCATCCGCTCGGGCGGCTGCGGCGGGTCGTAGCCGCGCTCCCCCGCCCGCTCGGCGATCTCCAGCTCCACGTTCCTGATCGTCACGGCCTCGGCGTCGATGGCCAGCACGCAGGCGCTCTCGCAGGGGGCGGGGCAGAGCCGGCCGGTGAACTCGGGGAAGTTGTCGGTGGCCAGCAGGCGCGCGGCGGCCGCCCGCCAGTCCTCGCGGGCCACCAGGGCGTTCCAGTCCGGGATGACGTTGCCCAGCGGGCAGGCGTGGTGGCAGAAGGGCAGGCCGCAGTCCATGCAGCGGTCGGCCTGGCCGGCGATGAGCGGCAGCAGCGCCCCCGGCCGGTAGACCTCGCGCTGGTCCCCCAGCCGCTCCTGGGGGGCCCTGCGCTCGCGGGGCCGACGGGGTGTGGTGAGGAAGGCCTTGGGATCGACCTGGTGGTCTGCCATCGCGGTTCTCCGGCAGGGCGTGCCAACGCGGGGGCGGTGGCGCCGCGCGTACCGGGCCGGGGACGGGCGCGCTCCCGGTCTGCGCGCCACCGTGTGGCCACCGTACGCCTGCGCACCGCCCCGCGACAGCGGCCGGGACCGCGGCCGTCCCCGGCTACCGACCCCGGCTACCGGCTACCGGCTACCGGCTACCGGTCAGCCGGTCACTGGTCGGAGTAGCTGAGGTCCCCCAGGGTCCAGCTGCTGACGTCCTCGATGGCGATGCGGTACATGCCGCCGGTGTGCGGCAGGCCGAAGCTGCCCTGCAGGATCTTCGCGACGTGCAGGTGCAGGTGCGTGGCCGACCCGGCGGCGGGGGCCGGGGAGCGCGCGGGGTCGGTGAACAGCGGCGCGAACGGCTTGAGGTGCTCGGAGGCCTCCAGCACCTCGGCGACCCGCTCGCGCCACACCGCCTCCGCGGCGAGCCTTCCCGTGATGACGGCCCCGGGGACGACCACGGTGATGGGCATCTGGTTGCTTCCCGTCGACTCCACCATGGTGGCGACGTCGGTGAGCAGTTGATCCGGTTTCGACATGCCGCCAGGCTAACGCGCCCGGCCCGGCACGGGCAGGGCGCGCCGGGGGCCGTCGGCGTGGTGGCACGCGGCGCGGGGCGTCTGCGGCCCGCCGCGGAGAGCCCTCCGCGCTGCGGGCCGGTCTGCTGCGGGCCGTCCGCTGCGGGGCCGCGGAAATCCCCGGGCGGGCCCGGGCGCGGGGTGCACGGGGTGTTAATTCTGCGGACGCCGGCCCGCCTCCGGGCGGACACCGGCCGCACACCCGGCGGCGGGCGGGAATACCGGCGGCGCCGGCGGGATCCGCCGCCGCACATGCCAAAGGGCCTGTACCGCGCAATTGCGTGGTACAGGCCCCTGGAGCCGTTCGGCGAGGCCGATCAGCTTGTGCTGTCCGGCCTGGGGCCGTTCAGCGGGAAGTACTAGAGGGGGCGAATGTTCTCCGCCTGCGGGCCCTTCTGGCCCTGCGTGACGTCGAACTCGACCTTCTGGCCCTCGAGCAGCTCACGGAAGCCCTGGGCGTTGATGTTCGAGTAGTGGGCGAAGACGTCCGGGCCGCCACCCTCCTGCTCGATGAAGCCGAAGCCCTTCTCCGCGTTGAACCACTTCACAGTGCCATTAGCCATAAAAAATTCTCCTTCAAAGGGCATCCCGAAACCCGCACCTCGCAGGTCCCGCGTCGCCGCGATGAGCACCCACCCGGGTAAACCCGGGAAACAAAAATGCGCCTGCGGTCACAACCGACAGGCGCACACAAAGTTCATGGGAACCAAAACTGCAACTGATAACGACTGTAGCAGGTGTGGCGGCGGAGCGGCGGATTTTCCCCCGGCGGGTTTTCCGGGCCCCGTCACAGCGCCCCGCGGGCGGCCCCGGCGGCGGGTCCCGGGCCGGGGCTGGACCGGGCCCGGGCCGGAGCCGGGGTCAGCCGGCGGGGGCCGGGGCGGGTTGTTCGGCGTCGCCGAAGCGGGCCAGGGTCAGCGCCCCGACGATGGCCGCGGCGAAGCCGGCGACGGCCAGCGGCACCGCGTCGTGGCGGGTGCGGTCGCCCAGCAGGAGCACCCCGACCACGGCCGGGCCCAGGGTCTCCCCCAGCACCATGGCCGCCGTGGCGGAGGTCACCGACCCGCTCTGCATGGCCAGGGTGAGCGCGGCGAAGCCGCCGATCCCGGCGACGGCCACCGCGTACGCGGACGGCTCGGCCAGCAGCTGCGGCAGCCGCGGGGAGGGCAGCACCCGCACGGCGACGCCGAGCACCCCGAACTGCAGGCCCGCCACCAGGCCCAGCAGCGGGGCGCGGCGGGCGCGGGCGAGGCGGGCGACGGCCCAGCCGGCCGCCGTCAGGGCGATCGCCGCCGCCAGGACGCCCAGGCGCAAGGCCTGGTCGCCCTTGCCGTCGCCGTCGCGTCCGGCGGTCAGGGCCAGGACGACCAGCCCGGCGCAGACGGCCGCCACCCCGGCCCACTCGCTGCGGCGCAGCCGCACGTGCAGGGTGCGGGCGGCGCCGACGGCGGTGACGGCGAGGGCGGAGGACAGGGCGGCCTCGACCACGTAGAGGGGCAGGCGCTGCAGGGCGACGAGTTCGGCGACGAAGCCGAGCATGTCGAGGGCGACGCCGGCGAGGAAGGGCCACTGGTGGAGTGCGCCGGTCAGGGCGGCGGTCTGGCCGTGGCCGGGGGCGGGTGCGGCGCGGCGGGCGCCGAGTGCCTGGAGGACGGTGGCGGAGCCGGTGAGGAGGGCGGCCACGAGTGCCGACAGCAGGCCGAGGGACATGGGGTGACGGTACGGGGGCGGGCGGGTGCGCGGTGGGCGGCTCGCGGGCGAAGGAGGCCGGGGCGCGGGTGTTCTGAGGGTGTTTCAGCTGGCCCGGTGGCCGGAAGTGATCGCTCCGCTCCGACTTGACGGCGTACTGTCGTATGGTCGAAGCCGCCGGGGCGGGCGGCACCCTTGATCCCGTCGGCGGCGGCATTCTAGGATCAAAGTGAAATGTCACATGGCAACGGAGCTGTCGTGGGGGATCACACCGTTCCAAGCCGGGGTACCGCCACAAGCGCCCTGCCCAGGCCGTTCTACCGGCTCGCCGTCGGCGACGCCGTCTCCAGCTACGGCAGCCAGCTCAACATGGTCGCGCTCAGCCTCTTCGCGTACCAGGCCGCGGGCAGCGCCATCGGCACGGCCGGGTACCTGGTGCTGCGCCTGCTCGGCGGGTTCGGCGCCGGCCTGCTGGCCGGGCGGGTGGTCGCCCGCGTCGACCGGCGGCTGCTGATGGTGGGCTGCGCGTTCACCCAGGCCACCGGGCTGGTGGCGCTCGCGCTGGTGCCCGAGCACCTGCGGATCCCGGTGCTGTACCCGCTGGCGCTGCTGTTCGGGTCGGCGGGCACCCTCTCGGCCGTCGCGCTGCGCAGCAGCGTGCCCGAGATGGTCGGTCCGCAGTTGCGGGCGCGCGCCAACGGGGTGCTGGTGACGGGGCGTTCGACCGCGATGGTGCTGGGTTTCGCCTCCGCGGGGGTGCTGGTGGCCTGGGCGGGGTTCCACGCCGCGCTGCTGACCGACGCGGCCAGCTTCGCGGTGTTCGGCGCGGTGGTGCTGCGGCTGCCGCTGCGCACCCGGTCCGACGGCGGCGCCGAGGCCGCCGCTCCGGTGCGCCCGGGCGGGCGGTGGGCGGGGCTGGTGCTGCTGCGCGCGCTGCCGGTGGTCGGCGCGATGGTCGCCATCCGGCTGGTCGACGCCTTCGGCTCGGCCGCGCACAACATCGGCCTGCCGGTGTTCGCCACCCAGCACGCGCCGGGCAATCCGGCCGGGGTGCTGGGACTGTTCTGGGCCACCTGGGCGGTCGGCAGCCTGGGCGCCCACCAGCTGGTCTCCCGGCTGATGCTCAAGCGGGGCAGGGAGCCGGGCGAGCGGGCCTTCGCGGTGGGCACCGCCCTGATGTCGGCCTGCTTCATCCTCGCCTTCACCGGGCTGCCGACCCCGCTGTTCCTGGTCGTCGCCCTCGGCGCCGGCCTCGCGGACGGCTTCACCGAGATCTCGTACACCACCCGGGTCCAGGCCGTCGACGACGACCGGCGCGGGCAGGCCTTCGGGCTGGTGGCCAGCGCCGAGAGCCTCGGCATGGGCGTCGGCATGCTGCTCAGCGCCGGGCTGATGGAGCGCTTCAGCCCGCTGACGGTGGTCGGCTTCTCGCACGCCGTGCCGATCGCCCTGGCAGCCGGCTTCCTGCTGCTGGTGGGGGTCGGCGCCGGGCGCCGGCGCGCACCCGCCGCCCCCGCCGACGACCGGGCCCTGTCCGACCCCGCCTAGGACGCCCGCCCAGGACGCCCCGGCCGGGACGCCCCGCCTGAGACGGCACCCGCCCAGGACACCCCGCCCACGACACCCCGCCCGGGACGCCCCGCCAGGATCCGTCCGGCCGGGGCGGGCCCGCCCCGGCGGCGCACCCGCGCCGCGGCGGGGCCGTGCCCGCGGTACCTCGCCCCCGCCCACGAAGCCCAGGAAGGTACGACCCGCATGAGCGCCAACGGCCCCGACCGCCCCCGACTCGACGCGCTGGAGGGCGGGCTGCTGCGCCACGCAGGCCTGGCCGACTGCGCCCTCGTCCCCGGCGGCGGGGACGGCGGCGGTGCGGGCGGCGGTGTGGGCGGCGGCGGGCTGACCGCCTACCTCGTGCCCGCCGACGACCGGGACCCGGCCGCGCTGCGCCGGCTGGCCGCCGCACACCTGCTGGAGGAGGCGCCCGGCGCCGTGATCCGGCTGGTGGACGGCATCCCGCGCACCGCCGACGGCCGGCCCGACGCCGCCGCCCTCGCCGGCGCCCTCGACCCGCGCGAGCGGCCCCGGCCCGCGCGCCGCCACCTGGGCGAACTCTCCCGCCACTGGCGCCCGTTCACCGCCGCGGCGGCGCCCGGGCCGGCACCGCGGCCCGAGCCCGGGAGCGGGAGCGGGGCCGGGCCCGGGGCCGGGGGCGAGCCGGCCGTCGCCGCCGGGCCGCCGCCGGCCGTGCCCGCCGACGGCCCCGCCGACCTGCCCGAGGCCCTGCTGCGCGCCGCCCGCCGGCACCCCGGGCGCGGCCTGCACCTGGTGCGCGCCGACGGCACCACCGCCACCCTGCGCTACCCCGAACTGCTGGACCGGGCGCTGCGCGTGCTGACCACCCTGACCGAGGCGGGCCTGCGCCCGGGCGACCGCGCGATCCTCCAGGTGCCCGACCTGGAGGAGTACTTCCCCGCCCTGTGGGCCTGCCTGCTGGGCGGCCTACTGCCGGTCACGGTGGCCCGCCCGCCCGGCTACGACCACCCCAACCCGGTGCTGGACAAGCTGGTCAGCGCCTGGGAGACGCTGGAGCACCCGCCGGTGCTGGCCGCCGGGGACGCCGTGGCCGGCCTCGCGGGCATCGCCGCCCTCCACCCGCAGGCCGCCGGGCTGCGGGTGGTCCCGGTGGACCGCTGCGCCCGCACACCGCCGGCCGCACCGCACGGGGCGAGCGGGGAGGTGGCGATCCTGCAGCTGTCCTCCGGCTCCACCGGCCGCTCCAAGGCCATCCAGATCAGCCACCGGGGCATCCTGGAGTACGTCGCGGGCGCCCGCGAGCACGGCTACGACCCCGGCGACGCCACCGTCAACTGGCTGCCGCTGGACCATGTCGCGGGCCTGCTGATGTTCCACCTGCGGGACGTGGTCGCGGCCTGCGACCAGACCCACATCCCCACCGAACTCGTCCTGGCCGACCCCCTGCTGTGGCTGGACACGCTGGAGCGCCAGGGCGCCGCGCACTCCTGGTCGCCGAACTTCGGCTACCGGCTGGTCGCCGAGGCGCTGCGCGCCGCCCCCGGGCGGCGCTGGGACCTGTCGCGCGTCAAGTCCCTGATCAACGCGGGCGAGCAGTGCACCGAGGGCGTCGCCGACGAGTTCCTCACCCGGCTGGCGCCCAGCGGGCTGCGGCCCGAACACCTGCTGCTCGGCTGGGGCATGGCCGAGACCTGCACCATCATCACCTACAAGCGCTACGGCGAGGCGGGCGCCGTCCAGCTGCTGGCCACCGACTCGCTCACCGGCGAGCTGCGCCCGGCCGCGCCGGACGCGGCCGGGCCCGTCACCCGCTTCCTGTCCATGGGCCGCCCCGCGGCCGGCGCCCGGCTGAGGGTGGCCGACGACCACGGCACCGTCCTGCCCGAACTGCGCATCGGGCGCCTGCAGGTCTCCTCCGGGCGGGTCACCCCCGGCTACCTCAACAACCCGCAGGCGGACCGGGAGTCCGCGACCGCCGACGGCTGGTTCGACACCGGGGACCTCGCCTACCTGCGCGACGGGGAGGTGATCCTGACCGGCCGCCGCAAGGAGATCATCATCGTCAACGGCGTCCACCACTTCTGCCACGACCTGGAGGACGTGGTGTCCGCCGTCGACGGGGTGCTCTCCGGCCACGTCGCCGCCTGCGGGGTGCCCGACGAGCGCAGCGGCAGCGAGCAGTTGGCGGTGTTCCTGGTGCCCGCGGCGGGGGCGGGCGAGCCGCACGTGCTGGCCGGTGCCGTGCGCGCCGCGCTGGCCGGGCGGTTCGCGCTGTCGGCCGCCCTGGTGCTCCCGGTGCCCGCCGCCGACTTCCCCCGCACCACCAGCGGCAAGATCCAGCGCACCGCCCTGCGCGAGCGGCTGCTCGCCGGGGGGTTCGACGAGTCGATCGCCCGCCTGGACCTCGCCGAGGGCAACGCCCGCACCGTGCCGGACGTGGTGCGCACCGCGGCGTGGGAGCCGCGGCCCGCGCCGGCCGGGCCCGCGCCCGTGCCGCAGGAGGCGGTCCTGCTGGTGGGGCCCACCGGGCCGGGGACCTTGTCGGACGCGCTCGCCGCGGTGCTGCCGCGGGCCGTGCAGGCCGGGCAGGGCGAGGCCTTCGCCCGCGCCGGGTCCGGCTACCTGCTCGACCAGCGGCGCGCCGAGGGCTGGGCCGAGCTGCTGGAGCACCTGGAGGAGTCCGGTCTGCGCCCGCGGCGGGTGCTGCACCTGTGGGCGCAGGACGGCGGGCCGGATCCGGTGCTGTGCGGGGAGGCGCTGCTCGGCCTGGCCCAGGTGCTCGCCCGCCGCTACGGCGCCGGGCCGCAGGGGGTGGAGCTGACCACCGTCAGTGCCGGCCTGCACGCCCTGGCGGACGGCGAAGTCCCGCGGCCGGCGGCCGCGTTGAGTGCCGCGCTGGCCGGGGCCGTGCGGGCCGAGCAGCTGCTGGGCGCGGCCCGCCACCTGGACCTGCCCGCCGGGGCGGCGGCGGACGACCGGGCCGTCGGGGCCGTGCTGGCCTTCCTCGCCGATCCGCGGCGCGAGCCGGAGGCCGCGTGGCGCGAGGGGCGGGCCCATGTGCCGCGGCTCGGCCTGCCGCCGGCGCCGGGCGACGGGCCGTCGTGCACCCTGCTCTCCCCCGGCTCCCGCTGGCTGGTCACCGGCGCCCTGGGCGGCGTCGCCGGCGAGCTGCTGCCCGAACTGCTGCGCCGCCACGGCCTGCGGCTGCTGCTCGTCGGACGCGGCGACCCCTCGGGGGACGGCCCCGGGGCGGCGCGCCGGCGCTCGGCGCTGGAGCGGCTGGCCCGGGCCGGCGGCCGGGTGGACTACCGCACGGCGGACGTGACGGACCGTCAGGCCGTGGCGGCGGTGGTCGCGGAGGCCGAACGGGGCTGGGGCGCGCCGCTGCAGGGCGTGCTGCACCTGGCGGGCGACTACCGGATCGGCCTGCTGGAGGAGCTCGGTGCGCAGCAGTGGCGCGAGGCGGTGCGGGCCAAGACCGAGGGCACCGATGTGCTGGCCGACCTGGTCCGGGTGCGCCCGGGGGCCCAGTTCGTCGGCTTCTCCTCGATGATCGGCTTCCAGGAGGTGGTCGGCTCCGCCGCGTACGCGGCGGCCAACCGGTATCTGGAGGCGGCCGCCGAGCGGTTGCGCCGGGAGTGCGGGGTGCCCGCCTGGACGGTGTCCTGGGGGCTGTGGAGCGGTGTCGGGATGAACCGGGAGACCTCCCACGACGAGGGTGCCGCCGAGCGCGGGATCGCCGTGTTCGACGCGGCGCAGGGGCGGCGGCTGGCCGGTGCGCTGCTGGGCGGCGCTCCGGGGCACTACTTCGCCGGTCCTGACGCGGCCCGGCCCGCCGCGCGGCGCCGACTGCTGGCCGGCGAGCCGCGGCTGATCGACGAGGAGCGGGCGGCGGGCGGGTCGCGGGCGGCCGCGACGCCGGCCCCGGTGCCGGCCGTGGCGGGGCCGGGGGCGGGCGAGTTGCGCCGCGCCGTGCTGGAGGCCTTCGAGGCCGTCCTCGGCGAGAGCGTCGACCCCGGTCGGGCCTTTCACGAACTGGGCCTGGGGTCGGTGCAGCTGATGCGGGTGCACGCCGCGCTGGCGGCCGGTCCCGCGCCGGGGCTGGCGCAGACCGCGCTGTTTCGCCATCCGACCGTGGACGCGCTGGCGGCCCACCTGGCGGGCGGCGGGCCGGAGCCGGTGCGCCCGGCCGGCGCCGTCGACGCCGAGCGCGGGGTGCCGGCCGACCGGCGGGTGGCCGTGATCGGCCTGGCGCTGCGCCTGCCGGGTGCGGACACCCCCGAGCAGTACTGGCGGAACATCGTGGACGGCGTGGTCAGCACCACCCGCTACACCCCCGGGCAGCTGGCCGCGGCCGGCATCCGGGCCGAGGAGTACACCCACCCCGACTTCGTCCCGGTCACGGCGCCGATCGCCGACATCGGCCACTTCGACGCCGAGGCGTTCGGGATCAGCGCCGCCGAAGCCGCGCTGATGGACCCCCAGCAGCGGCTGCTGCTGGAGACCTGCGCCCGGGCCCTGGACGAGGGCGGCTACGGCGACAGCCCGCCCGACACCCGCATCGGGGTGTTCGCCGGCACCGGTATGACGCTGTACTCGCTGCGCACCTACCTGCAGCAGGCCGTCGGCGCGGCGGCCGACCCGGCCCGGCCGGTGGAGGCGCTGCAGGTCGCGATCGGCAACCAGGCCGACTTCGCCGCCACCCGGGTCGCCTACCGGCTCGGCCTGACCGGTCCCGCCGTGGGCGTGCAGACCGCCTGCTCCACCTCGCTGGTCGCCGTCCACCTGGCCGTGCAGTCGCTGCTCACCGGCGACAGCGACCTCGCCCTGGCCGGCGCCGCCGCGCTGCACATCCCGCAGGCCGCCGGCTACCGCTACCAGGAGGGCTCGATCCTGGCGCCCGACGGCGTCTGCCGGGCCTTCGACGAGCGGGCCGGCGGCACGGTGGGCGGCAACGGCGTGGCCGCCGTGCTGCTCAAGCGCCTGGACCGGGCGCTGGCCGACGGCGACACGGTGCACGCGGTGATCCTCGGCTCGGCCGTCAACAACGACGGCGCGGGCAAGGTCGGCTACACCGCGCCCAGTGTGGACGGCCAGGCCGCGGTGGTCGGGCGGGCCCTGGACGTGGCGGGCGTCGCGGCCGACAGCATCGGCTACATCGAGGCGCACGGCACCGGGACCCCGCTCGGCGACCCGATCGAGGTCCAGGCGCTGACCCGCGCCTTCCGGGCCCGCACCGGGGCGGTCGGGTTCTGCGCACTGGGCTCGGTCAAGCCCAACATCGGGCACCTGGACACCTGCGCGGGGCTGGCCGGCCTGATCAAGGCCGTCCTGGCGCTGCGCCACCGGGCCATCCCGCCGCTGGCCAACCTGACCCGGCCCAACCCCGCGCTCGGCCTGGCCGACAGCCCCTTCGTGCTGAGCGCCGCGGGCGCGCCGTGGCCGGACGGCCCCGCCCCGCGCCGGGCCGGGGTCAGCGCGCTGGGCGTCGGCGGCACCAACGCCCACGTGGTCCTGGAGGAGGCGCCCGCACCCCGCGCGCCCGGGGCCGGCGGCCCGCCGGCGCCCGCCCTGCTGCCGCTGTCCGCGCGCAGCCCCCGGGCGCTGGCCGAACTCGCGGGCGCCGTGGCCGAGCGGCTGCGCACCGACCCGGCGCCCGGCCCCGGCGACCTGCTGCTCACCCTCGGCGCCGGACGCCGCGCGCTGCGCCACCGGCTGGCCGCCACCGGCACCGGGGCGGGCGAACTCGCCGAGGCGCTGGAGGCGTTCAGCGCCGGACGGGCCTCGGGCCCCGCGCACAGCGCGCGCGACGCCGGGCGCAGCGTGCAGGCCCCGGTGCTGCTGTTCACCGGGCAGGGCTCGCAGTACCGGGGGATGGCCGGCGGGCTGTACGAGGCGTACCCGGTGTTCCGCGGGGTGCTGGACGCCTGCGAGCGGCTGCACCGCGAGGCGTGGGGCGAGTCGCTGCTGGAGCTGCTGCTGGAGCCGGGCGGCGCCGGGGGCGGGGGCGGGGCCGGGCGGGAGGTGTGGAGTACGGAGGCGGTGCAGCCGGCGCTGTTCGCGGTGCAGGCCGCGTACACCGCGCTGTGGGAGGAGTTCGGGGTGCGGCCGGCCGCGGTGGCGGGGCACAGTGCGGGCGAGTACGCGGCGGCCTATGCGGCCGGGGCGTTCTCGCTGGCCGACGGGCTGTTCCTGGCGGGGGTGCGCGGGCGGCTGATGCATCGTTCGACCGAGCCGGGGGCGATGACGGCGGCCGCGGCGTCCGCCGGGCGGCTGGCCGGGCTGGAGCGGTGGCTGCCCGGGGTGGACCTGGCGGTGGTGAACGGCGCCGGGCAGTGCGTGCTGGCCGGGCGGCCGAAGGACGTGGCCGCGGCGGAGGCGGTGCTGGCGCTGGAGGGGGTGTCCACCGACCGGCTGGCCGCCGACCGGGCGTTCCACTCGCGGCTGATGGAGCCGGTGTTGGAGGCGCTGCGCGGGCGGTTGGAGCAGATCGCCTTCCGGCCGCTGCGGGTGCCGCTGGTGACCAACCTGGGCGGCGCGGTGCTGGCGGCCGGCACGGTGCCCGAGGCGGGGCACTTCGTGCGCCAGACGCGGGAGACGGCGCGTTTCGACCAGGTGCTGGCGACGCTGGACGGGCTGGGCCACGGGCTGTTCCTGGAGGTCGGCCCGCACCACACGCTCAGCGCCCTGGGGCGCCGGGAGCTCGCGCAGGCGGTGTTCGTGCCGAGCGGGCGGCGCGGGCGCTGCCCCGAGCGGCAGCTGCTCGGGGCGCTCGGTGCGCTGTGGACGCACGGCGCGGCCGTCGACTGGGCCGGGGTGGCGGCGGCCCGTACCCGGCCGGAGGGGCCCGCGCGGCGCGTCCCGCTGCCGGGGCGGCCGCTGCACCGCACGTACCACTGGTTCACGGCGCCCCAGGCGCCACCCGAGGCCGGGGCCGGGGCCGAGCCCGTGGCCGTGCCCGTGGAAGGGCCCGGGGCCGTGCCCGGGTCAGGGGCCGTGCCGATGTCCGTCGTGGAAGCCGATCGCACCGTTCTGGAGGAGACCGTCATGACCGACACCCCCGCGCCGGAGCCGGCGCAGCAGGCGGCGGGCCTGGTCCTTCGCCGGGTCGTGGAGCAGACCGCGCGCCAACTGGGCGTGGCCGAGGAGGCGGTGGGTGCGCAGGACCCGTTCTTCGACCTGGGTGCCGACTCGCTGTCGATGATCAACATGATCCGTGACCTGGAGCGGGCGTTCCGGGTGCGGGTCTCGATGCGCGAGCTGTTCGAGGACGCGGACACCCCGGCGCGGCTGGCGGGGCTGATCGTGGAGCGGATGGACCCGCAGGCGCTGGCGGCGCTGGTGCCGGCGCCCGAGCCGGCCGCGGCGGCCGTTCCGGTGGCTGCCGCGGCGGCGGCTGTTCCGGTGGCTGCCGCAGCGGCCGTTCCGGAGCCCGCGGCGGCGACTGCCGCGGCGGCGGCGGCCCCTTCTCAGGCGGTCCCTTCTCCGGCGGTCCCGGCTGCGGCGGTCCCGGTGTCCGTCCCGGTGCTGCCGGCGGCGGGGGCGCCGGCCGGGGCGGCGCTGACCGGTGAGGCCGGGGCGGTGATCGACCGCCAGCTCGCCCTGCTCGGCCAGTTCTCGGAGCTGATGTCCCACCAGCTCGGCCTGCTCGCCGGCGCCGCCCCGGGCGCCGCGGCCCCGGCCCTGACCGCGGCGCCGGCCCTGCCCGCCGCCGTCCAGCCCGCCGCCGCCCCCGTCCAGCCGGCGACCGCCGGGCCCGTCCCCGCCCAGCCCGCCGCCGCACAGGCACCGCAGGCACCGCAGGCACCGCAGGTGCACGGCCCGCGGGTGAGCGTGGCGCGGGACTCCGGGATGGCCGTCGGCGGTCTGAGCGGCGAGCAGCGCCGCCACCTGGACGACCTGGTCGGGCGGTTCACCGCGCGCACCGCCGCGTCCAAGGCCCTCACCCAGCGCCACCGGCGGGTGCTCGCCGACAGCCGGGCCGTGGTGGGCTTCCGTTCGGCGACCAAGGAGATGCTCTACCCGATCGCGGCCCGCGGCGCGCACGGCTCGCGCCTGGAGGACATCGACGGCAACTCCTACGTCGACATCACCATGGGCTTCGGGGTGCTGCTCTTCGGCCACGAGCCCGCCTTCGTCCAGGAGGCCGTGCGCGAGCACCTGGGCGGCGGCCTGCGGCTGGGCCCGCGCGGGCAGGAGACCGGCGAGGCCGCCGAGCTGCTGGCGGAGCTGACCGGTACCGAGCGGGTCGCGTTCGCCAACTCCGGGACGGAGGCCAACGCCGGGGCGATCCGGCTGGCCCGGGCCCACACCGGGCGGGACAAGATCGTCATGTTCGAGGGCTCGTACCACGGGCACTTCGACCACACCCTGGGCCGCCCGGTGGGCCACGGCGCGGACCGCGAGACGGTCCCGGTGTCGATCGGCATCCCCGGCAGCGCGGTCGCCGACCTGATCGTCCTGAAGTACGGGGACCCGCAGAGCCTTCGGGTGATCGACGAGCTGGGCGATCGGATCGCCGCGGTGCTCGTCGAGCCGGTGCAGAGCCGCCACCCCTCCCTGCAGCCGGCCGACTTCGTGCGCGAGCTGCGCGAACTGACCGCCCGCCGGGGCATCGTGCTGGTCTTCGACGAGATGCTCACCGGCTTCCGCCCGCACCTGCGCGGGGCCCGCGGCTTCTGGGGCGTGGAGCCGGACCTGTCGACGTACGGCAAGGTCCTCGGCGGCGGCTTCCCGATCGGCGCCATCGCGGGGCGCGC
Organism: Kitasatospora sp. NPDC052868; assembly: GCF_044547105.1. Classification (NCBI taxonomy): domain Bacteria; kingdom Bacillati; phylum Actinomycetota; class Actinomycetes; order Kitasatosporales; family Streptomycetaceae; genus Kitasatospora; species Kitasatospora sp. NPDC052868. The sequence continues at coordinate 313,668 of NZ_JBITZW010000009.1, forward strand.
GGCCGTGATGGACGGCATCGACGGCGGCTTCTGGCAGTACGGGGACGCCAGTTACCCGCCCAACGACACCACCTTCTTCGGCGGCACCTACATCCAGCACCCGCTGTCGATGGCCGCCTGCCGCGCGGTGCTGCGGCACTTCAAGGAGCAGGGGCCCGGCCTGCAGGAGCGGCTGAACGCCCGCACCGGCGAGCTGGCCGCCACCCTCAACGGCTTCTTCGCCGAGGAGGAGTTCCCGCTGTCGCTGGCGCACTTCGGCTCGCTGTTCCGCTTCGAGCCGCGCGCCGACATGGAGCTGCTCTTCCACCACCTGCTGGTCAAGGGCGTCTACGTGTGGGAGTGGCGCAACTTCTTCCTGTCGACCGCGCACTCCGACGCCGACGTGGAGTTCGTGGTCGACGCCGTCCGCGACTCGCTGCGCGAGATGCGCCGCGGCGGGTTCTTCCCCGCCACCCGCGCGATACCCGTCCCCGGCGTGCCCGCGCCGCGCCGCGAACTGCCCCGGCCCGGCACGGCGGTGGGGCCGGCGGGCGCCGCGCAGCCGCGGCCCGCAGCCCCGATGCGGCCCGCTCCCCCGGTGCCGCCCGGCGATCCGGACCGCAAGGTCGACTTCAGCCTCTACTTCTTCGGCGACTACCCGCTGGAGACCGCCCCCGAGGACCGCTACCGGATCGTCCTGGAGAGCGCCCGCTTCGCCGACCGCAACGGCTTCCACTCCCTGTGGCTGCCCGAGCGCCACTTCCACTCCTTCGGCGGCATCTTCCCCAACCCCTCGGTGCTGGCCGCCGCCCTCGCCCGCGAGACGACGCGCATCCGCCTCAACGCCGGCTGCGCGGTCCTGCCGCTGCACCACCCCGTGCGGGTCGCCGAGGAGTGGTCGGTGGTGGACAACCTGTCCGGCGGGCGGGTGGGCCTGGGCTGCGCCAGCGGCTGGCACCCCAACGACTTCCTGTTCTTCCCCGACCGCTACGGCACCCACAAGCAGCTGATGCACCAGCAGGTCGACACCATCCGGGCGCTGTGGCGCGGCGAGCCCTACCGGGGGCGCAGCGGCAGCGGCGAGCCGATCGAGGTGCACCTGCACCCGCGGCCGCTGCAGGAGGTGCCGCCGATGTTCACCGCGATCGTCGGCAATCCGGACAGCTTCCGCGAGGCCGCCCGCCACGACCTCGGGGTGATCACCAATCTGATGACCCAGAGCGTCGAGGAGCTGGCCGCCAACATCGCCCTGTACCGGCGCACCCGGGCCGAGCACGGCCTGGATCCGGAGGCGGGGCGGGTGGTGGTGCTCGTGCACACCTACCTCGGGGCCGACCTCGCCGCCGCCCGCGCCCAGGCCTACCGGCCGTTCTGCTCCTACCTGCGCTCCTCGCTGTCGCTGTTCGGGCAGGTCGCCAACAGCCTGGGCCTGACCCTGGACTACGAGAACACCCCCGAGGAGGACCTGGAGTTCGTGCTGGAGCGCGCCTACGGGCGCTACTGCGCGTCGCGGGCACTGATCGGCACCCCCGACAGCGTCCGGGAGGTGCTGGACTCGCTGCGCGCCGCCGGCGCCGACGAGATCGCCGCGTTCGTCGACTTCGGCCTGGCCCCCGACCTGGTCGCGGCCGGGCTGCCGCACCTGGACGAGGTGCGGCGGGCCGGTGCGCAGCCGCGCGAGCGGCGCGCGCCGCTGTCCTACGCGCAGCAGCGGATGTGGTTCCTGCACCGGATGCTGCCCGACAGCTCCCGCTACAACGAGGTCAAGGCGATCGCCCTGGACGGCCCGCTGGACGCGGTCGCGCTGGGCGGCGCGCTGCAGGCCCTGGCCGAGCGGCACCCGGTGCTGCGCACGGTCTTCCGCGAGCAGGACGGCGAGCCGTACCAGGTGGTGCTGCCCGCCGCCGCGGTCCTGCCGGGCGTGGAGGACGCCCCGGCGGGGCTGGACGGGCCGGAGGCCGTGCGGGCGCTGGTCGCCGAGGAGGGCGCACACCGCTTCGACCTGGCGGCCGGTCCGCTGCTGCGCGCCCGGCTGCTGCGCCTGGGCGAGGAGCGGCACGTCCTGGTGCTGTCCATGCACCACATCGTGATCGACACGCTGTCCGCGGTGGTCGTCACGCGGGAGCTGGGCGGGCTGTACCGGGCGGCCCTGGCCGGGGGCCGGGCCGACCTCGCGCCGCCGGCGACGACGTTCGCGCGGTTCGCGGCGCGCGAGCGGGCACTGGTGGCCGAGGGCGCGCTCGACCAGGACCTGGAGCACTGGCGCAAGGTCCTCGGCGGGCGGCTGCCGGTGCTGGCGCTGCCCACCGACCGACCCCGCCCGGCCCTGCCGGACGGGCGCGGGCGCGCCTTCGTGCGGCTGCTGGACGGGGAGTTGTCCGCGGGGGTGCGCGAACTGGCCCGCTCGCGGCGCTCGACCCTGTTCATGGTGCTGCTCACCGCCTTCGCCGGGGTGCTACAGCGCTTCAGCGGCCAGGACGAGATCGTCCTGGGCACGCCGGTGGCCAACCGCGACGAGGACTGCGAGGACCTGGTCGGGTTCTTCGTCAACACGCTCGCCCTGCGTCTGGACCTGTCCGGGGAGCCCGACTTCGAGCGGCTGCTGGCCCGGGTGCGGGCCACCGCCCTGGACGCCTTCGAGCACCAGCGGCTGCCCTTCGAGGTCCTCGTGCAGGAGCTGAACCCGCCGCGCGACACCAGCCGCAACCCGCTGTTCCAGGTGATGGTGGAGTTCGAGAACCACGCGCTGTTCGAGCTCGACCTGCCGGGCGTGCAGGCCCGTCCGCTGGACGACGTCGTCGACAAGGCCGGCTTCGACCTCACCCTGTTCCTCACCAACCTGCCCGAGGGCATCCGCTGCCACGTCGAGTACGCCACCGCCCTGTTCGACCAGGAGAGCGTGGAGCGGCTGCTGGGCGCGTTCGAGCGGCTGCTGGCCGCCGCGGTCGCCGACCCCGCCCGCCCGGTGGCCGAACTGCTGCCCGGCGCGGGCGAGATCACCGCCGGGGCGCGGGCCGACACCCCCACGACGCGCGAGCGCCTGGCGCGCACCGCGGCCGAGCACCCCGAGCGCACCGCCGTCCTCACCCCCGACGGCGTCGCCGTCTCCTACGGTGAACTGGCCGAGCGGGCGCAGCGGTTGGCCGCCCGGCTGGCCGGTGCCGGGGTCCGCGCCGCCACCCCCGTCGCGACCCTGCTGCCGCGCGGCGCCGACCAGGTCGCCGCGCTGCTGGCCGTCCTGCACCTGGGCGCGGTCCATGTGCCGATCGACCCGGTGCACGGCGCCGAGCGCTGCCGGCTGATCGCCGCGGACAGCGGTGCGCCCGTCCTGCTCACCAGCGCCGCCACCGACCGGCTGGGCATCGCGCTGCCCGCCGTCCTGGCCGACGACGACGGCCCCCTGGCGCCCGCGCCGCCCGCGGTCGACCCCGACCCCGAGTCGCCCGCCTACTGCCTCTACACCTCCGGCACCACCGGCCGGCCCAAGGGCGTCCTGATGCCCTACCGCGGCCTGCACGCGCTGATCGACTGGAACACCGACCGGCACCCGCCGCTGCGCACCCTGCAGTACGCCTCCTGCGGGTTCGACGTCTGCGTCCAGGAGGTGCTGACCACCCTCGCCGGCGGCGGCACCCTCGTCCTGGTCGACGAGGAGACCCGCTACGACGCCCACGCCCTGGCCGGGTACATCCGGCGCACCCGCACCGAGCGCCTCCACCTGCCGCACACCACCCTGACCGGCCTGCTCGACGCGCTCGCCCAGGCCCCCGTGCCCGACCTGCGCGAGATCGTCTCCGGCGGCGAGCAGCTGCTGCTCACCCCCGCCCTGCGCGACTTCCTGCGCCGCCACCCGCGGTGCCGGCTGTTCAACCACTACGGGCCCACCGAGACCCACGCGGTGACCGCCGCCGAGCTGTCCGCCGACGGCCCCGACCACGCCCCGATCGGGCGCCCGGTGCCCGGCAGCCGCATCCAGCTGCTCGACGGCGCCGGGCGGCCCGTCCCGGACGGCGCGGCGGGCGAGATCCACATCCTCGGCGCGCAGGTCGCCCTCGGCTACCTGGGCCGCCCCGAGGAGAGCGCCGCCGTGTTCGCCCCCACCCCGCACGGCCTGCGCTACCGCACCGGCGACCTCGGGCGGCTGCGGCCCGACGGCTCCCTGGACTACCTCGGCCGCATCGACGAGCAGGTGAAGATCCGCGGCTACCGGATCGAGCCCGGCGAGGTGGAGAGCGTGCTGCGCACCGTCCCCGGGGTGCGGGGCGCGGCCGTCGCCGCGCAGAGCGGCCCGCAGGGCACCGCGCTCGCCGCCTACGCCGTCCTGGCCGAGGGCACCGGGCTGGCGCAGGTGCGCGACGCGCTCGCCGACCGGTTGCCCGAGCACATGGTGCCCCGGCTGTGGGCGCGGGTGGAGCACGTGCCGCTGACCCGCAACGGCAAGCTGGACCGCGGCGCGCTGCCGCCCGCCGAGCCGCTCGGCGCCGGCGCCGACACCGCGCCCGCAACCGGGCTGGAGGAGCTGCTCCAGCGGCTGTGGGCGCAGGAACTGGCCGTCCCCGCACCGGGGGTGGAGAGCTCCTTCTTCGATCTGGGCGGGCACTCGCTGGCCGCCACCCGCCTGCTCAACCGGGTCCGCGAGGAGGCCGGGCTGGAGATCGGCGTCCTCGACTTCTTCCGCCGCCCCACCATCCGGGGCATGGCCGAGCGCGCCACCGCCGCCGCACCGGCGGCCGAGGCCTACGAGCGGGGCGAGCTGTGAGCGCGCCGCAGGAGCACTGGCAGCGGCTGCTGCGGCTGCTCGACGAGCGGGAGGTCGTGCTGTCCACCCGCGGCGAGCGCCTGGAGTACCTCGCCCCGCCCGGGGCGATGGACGCCGAACTCCTCGCCCTGGTCAAGGGGTCGCGGGGCCGGCTGCTCGCCGCCCTCACCGGTGCGGGGGCCGCCGAGGCGTCCGCGCCGGCCGGGATCGCCCAGGCCCGGATGCACCGCGGGCACGGGCGCGCCGCCGACCCGAGCCTGTGGAACATCACCCAGCGCCTCACCCTGCGCGGCCCGCTCGAAGCCGAGCGCCTCCAGCAGGCCCTCACCGCCCTCACCGTCCGCCACGCCAGCCTGCGCACCCGCTTCACCGCCACCGAACTCGGCCTGCTCCAACAGGTCCTGGCCGCCCCCGCCGCGCTGGCGCTGCCCCTGACCGAGGCGTCCGGCGACCCGGGCGCCGTGGAGGCCGCCACCCGCGAGGAGGCCGGCACCCCCTTCGACCTCGCCGCGCCCCCGCTGCTGCGCGCCCGGCTGCTGCGCCAGGGCCCCGAGCACCACACCCTGCTGCTGACGGTCCATCACATCGCCCTGGACGGCTGGTCGCTGGCGACCCTGCTGGACGACCTCGGCGCGCTCTACCGGGACCGGCATGCCCCGCTCGGCGATCCCGGCTCGATGACCGAACACGCCTGCTGGGAGCGGACGGTGGTGACCAGGCAGGCGGTGCGCCAGGCCACCGCCCGCTACGCCGAGCGCCTCGCCGGGCTGCCCCTGACCGTGCACCTGCCCACCGACCGGCCCCGCCCCGAGCAGCGCTCCGGGCGGGGCGCCATCGCCCACTTCACCCTGGCGCCCGACCTCACCGCGGCCCTGTACCGCTGTGCGGCCCGCCGCTCCACCACCCCGGCCGCCGTGGTGCTGGCCGCCCTGGGCGACCTGCTGAACGACCTCACCGGCGCCGAGGAGAGCCTGGTGATGCTCTCCACCGCCAACCGCCGCCGGCGCGAGCACGAGCGGGTGGTGGGCCTGCTCAGCACCAACCTCCCCGTCCGCCTGCCGCACCGCGCCGACGGCGGCTTCCCCGCCCTCGTCGACCGCGCCGCCCGGGCCCTGGCCACCACCCTCGACGACGCCGACGTCCCGTTCGGCCTGGTCACCGAGGACCTGCGGGAGCTGGGACTTGCCCTGCCCCCGTCCTTCCCGCAGCTGATGCTCGTCGTGCAGAGCACCCCCGCCACCGCCCTGGACCTGCCCGGCCTGGACGTACGGATCGAGGACATCGAGGGCAACGGCGCCCGCGCCGACCTGATGCTGATGCTCACCCCCCACGAGGGCGCCCTCGCGGGCCTCGCCGAGTACGACACCGACCTCTTCGACGAGCCCACCGTCCGGGGCTGGCTCGACTCCCTCGTCGCCCGCCTGGCAAAGGAGCTCCCCGCCCTGGCCTGACCACCCCCGGCCCGCCCGGCCCCCGCCGCCCGCACGGCGGGGGCCGGGAGAACGGCCCGCACGTCAGCGGGCAGCGGCGCCGACCAGCGCCGACATGGTGTGCGGCGGCACGCCCAACCACCGTGCCCAGTCGGCCCAGTAGCGGGTTTCACCGACCAGGGTCTCTCCGATGTCGAACACCACGGACCGCACGCGCACACCGCGAGCCTGGCGCCCGGGCCGCAGGGGCCGCCGGGTCAATTCGGTCGAGGCGGGTCCGGCGGTCCCAGTAGCCTCGTCCTGTGGTGGATCAGGAGCAGTACGCCAGGTATCGGGAAGACTCGAAGCTGCTGGCAGCGATCGGGAGGCATGTCGACGCCCAGGTCGGCCGTGTCACGGTGCGACTGCCCAGGGCCGTGGCCGAGGCCGCGGTGGACGCCTGGGAGCGCGACGAGTCGGGTGACCTCGACGAGGAGACCCATGAGCAGTACGAGCTGCGGGACCAGGCCGGCGATCTGGCACTGATCGGCCTCGTGATCTCGGAGCGCGGCCGCCGGGAGGGCGAGGAGGTCGTGATCGACCTGGATGTCGTCTCCGCGGGGGCAGCCGTGCGGGCGTCGCAGTAGCCGGGCCGCAGCCGGACTCCGCCGGCATCTCCCGCCGGGGCCCTTCCCCGGGTCGCGCCGGGCCGCGCCGGGCCGGTCAGGAGTCGGTGAGCAGGAGGGTGCGCAGGGCCGCACAATGCTGGTCCGTCAGGCCGAGTGCCTCGCGCAGGTAGCGGTGCGGGGTCGACCAGTGGGTGCGGACGGTGTCCAGGGCGGCGGCCAGGTACTGGGGGCGGGCCTCGAAGACCGGGCGCAGCAGGGTCCAGAGTTCGCTGCCGGGTTCGGGGACGGTGCCGTCGGCGCGGGTGAAGCGGTGGAGCTGGGCGGGGTCGTTGCTGCGCAGGTAGTCGGTCATGACGGCGTCCTCGGGGACGTCGAGGGCGAGCAGGACCAGGGCCACCGCCCAGCCGGCGCGGTCCTTGCCGGCGGAGCAGTGGACGAGGGCGGGCAGGGCGGCGGGGGTGGCGAGGGTGCGCAGGATGCGGGCGTGTTCCTCGGTGCGGTCCAGGACGCGGTGGCGGTAGGCGGCGATCATGCGGGCCTCGGCGCGGCCGTCGCCGAGTTCGGTGCGCAGGGCGGGGAGGTCGCCGCGGCGCAGGAGGTGGTAGGAGCGGGCGCCCTGGGCGGGGTCGGTGAGGGCGAGTTGGAGGCGGTCGGCGCCGGGGACGGGGACGTCGGC